>CAXTLS010000023.1:0-52928 GCA_964245235.1 uncultured Acidobacteriaceae bacterium | reverse complement strand
TCGGCGTCGATGGCGGCGCGGATCTGCTTGATCTTGACGTGGGTCTCGGGAACGTTCTCGCACGAGGTGTGGTCACGCTCGATGAGATAGGGGATGGCGTCGAGCCGGAGGCCGTCAATGCCCATGTCCATCCAGAAGCGCATGGCGTTGAGCACCTCGTCCATGACGCGCGGATTGTCGAAGTTCAGATCGGGCTGGTGCGAGAAGAAGCGGTGCCAGTAGAACTGCTTGGCAACATCATCCCAGGTCCAGTTGGATTTCTCGGTGTCGGTAAAGATGATACGAGCGTCTTTGTAGAGCTCGACAGAGTCGGACCAGACATACATCTCTCGTTCGGGCGATCCGGGCGGCGCGTGCCGGGCGGCCTGGAACCACGGGTGCTGATCGCTGGTGTGATTGATGACGAGCTCGATCATCACCTGCATGCCGCGTAGATGGGCGGCGTTCAGGACCTCCTGGAAGTCGGCGATGGTGCCGTAGCTGGGGTTGACGTCGGTGTAGTTCGAGATGTCGTAGCCATCGTCACGGAGGGGCGATGGAAAGAAGGGCAGTAACCAGAGGCAGGTGACGCCGAGGTCCTGCAGGTAGTCGAGCTTCGAGAGCAGGCCCTGGAAGTCGCCGATGCCGTCGCCATTCGAGTCCATAAAGGCTCGAACATGAATCTCGTAGATGATGGCGTCCTTATACCAAAGTGGATCAGTGGCGCTGCCGGCCTTCTTCACGCGTTTAGGTCTCCAGGTGCAATTCGATGCTAGTTGATCTTTGGGTGCAATAGCTTGCTCGTCTGCGCGGGTAGTTACCTGTTATAGACACAGGCAAGGACGACTAACCCTCGCACTTGTCGGCGCACTCCGTGCGAGCGCGAAGCTGCTGAGGCGGGCAGACTAGACGTGCTCTCGGTTCCGCGTGACGCGGAGGATGTGGGCGGGCATGACGTCGGGACGGAGGGCTACGTAGTTGCTGCGGCCGCTCCAGGTGTAGTGCGTGCCGGTGAGCAGGTCTTCCACGTCGAAGGTCTGTTCGTGCTGGATGCCAAGGTGCTTTAGGTCAAGTTCGATCCAGCCGGCTTGCTCCTGTGTGGGGTCGAGGTTGATGGCGACGAGGATGATGTTCTCCGCCCCACCGTCTGTCGAGGACTTGCTGTAGCAGAGCAGTTGCGAGTTGTCGACGGGGTGGAAGTGAAGCGATGAGTCGCTCTGCAGCGCGGGGTTCTCGCGGCGGATCTGGTTGACGTTGGTGATGAGCGGCGCGAGGCTTGAGGGGTCGGAACGGTCCCATTGACGTAGTTGGTACTTCTCGCTATCGAGGTACTCTTCGCTGCCGGGCTTTGCCGGGCGGCCTTCGTTGAGCTCGAACGCCGGGCCGTAGATGCCGTAATTCGCGCCCAGGGTGGCGGCGAGGATGAGGCGCTGCATGAATGCGGGCCGACCGCCGGTCTGGAGCGAGGCATGCAGAATGTCCGGCGTGTTGGGCCAGATGTTGGGGTGAAAGAAGTTCGTGACCGGCGGCTTGGTGATCTCTTCGAAGTAGGTCTGCAACTCAGCCTTCGTGGTGCGCCAGGTGAAGTAGGTGTAGGACTGGGTGAAGCCGCCTTTGGCAAGGGAATACATAACGTGAGGCCGGGTGAACGCTTCGGCGAGAAAGATAACGTCGGGGTGGTCGCCGTGGATTTCGGCGATGCACCACTCCCAGAAGGGCAGCGCCTTGGTATGCGGATTGTCGACGCGAAAGACCTTGACGCCGTGGCGAATCCAGAAGGCGAAGACCGAGTGCAGCTCCTCCCACAGGCCGCGCCAGTCGGGCGATTCGAAGTTGAGTGGATAGATGTCCTGGTATTTCTTCGGGGGATTCTCGGCGTACTGAATCGAGCCGTCAGGCCGGATGATGAACCAATCGGGATGCTCCTTAACCCAGGGGTGATCGGGCGAGCACTGGAAGGCGATGTCGAGGGCTAACTCCATGCCGTTCTTTTTGGCCGCGGTCACCAGCTTATTGAAAGCACTCATGGTGCCTAATGCGGGCAGGATGGCCTTATGGCCGCCTTCGGCTGCGCCAATGGCCCACGGGCTGCCGTAGTCGCCGGGCTTCGCGGTCACACTGTTGTTCGGACCCTTGCGATAGGCGACGCCGATGGGGTGGATGGGCGGCATGTAGAGCACGTCGAAGCCCATGGCGGCGATTTCAGGCAGCCTGGCTTCTACGTCGGCAAACGTCCCGTGGCGCGCGGGATCGGGCGAGGCGGAGCGGGGAAAAAGCTCGTACCAGGTGGAGTAGCGGGCGCGCTCCCGGTCGACCCAGAGGGTGAGGTCCTTCTCGTACTTGGTGGCGAGGGTGAGGTCGGGGTAGCGCGCGACGAGGGCGGCGATCTCGGGTGTGATCGGATTGTCGTAGAAGGCGGCATGCTGGTCGGCCATCCACCGCAGCGATGTGGACGTCTCGGTAAGCTGCCGGGCGTCGGCCCCCTTGGCGCGGGCCGCGGCCTGTTCGATTAGCAAGGCCCCGGAGCGGAGCGCGAGCGGGATGTCCTGCGGCTGGAAGGCCTCGGTTGGCTGCGCGGGGTCAGGCTGGGCGGCCAGCCGCTTCTTCAGGTCATCGCACCAGGTGTCGAAGTGATCGATCCATGCCTGGATGGTAAACTCCCACGTGCCGAGCCTGTCGACGGTAAAGCTCGCGCTCCAGAGGTCGTTGGTCAGGGCGGTGAAGGGCGTCGCGCGCCAGCGACGGTCTCCACCGGCGCGATAAAGCAGGCGTGCGGCGACGTGATCGTGGCCATCGCCAAAGGCCGCGCAGGTGACAGTGACGGTGTCGCCCAGGATGCGCTTGACCGGATAGCGGCCGCCGTTGATCTGGGGTTCGACCTCTTCAATGACGACGCGCTTGCGACCTTCTGCTGGTTTCATGGTGTGAAATCTCGCCTTGTGGTTGGTGCAGCTTGCCCGCTTGAACAGATCAAGAACGCCAACCTTCTGCATCCTACTTCGTTTGAGACTACAGATGCCGCGTTATGGATTGACGGTTGCTGACCCTTGAGTGCAGGTTGAATCGGGGGCTGCGCCTTGAAGACAAGTGCAATGAGTGCGCAGGCGATTGTGAGTCGCCGGAATTACAGAAGGAAAGAAAGTGTGAGTCGCCTGGGATACAAACGGAAGGAAGACCGACCGCTGCACGGTTCGCTAATTGAAGACTATGCCATGATCGGCGATTGCCTGACGGGTGCGCTGGTCTCGCGCCACGGCTCGATTGACTGGCTGTGCTGGCCTGATTTCTCGTCAGGAGCCTGCTTCGCCGCGCTGCTGGGGACGCCGGACCACGGTCACTGGCAGATTGTGCCCAGGAAAGAGCTGAAATCCTGTCACCGGCAGTACGTGCCGGCCACCATGATCCTCGAGACGCAATTCGAGACGGCGGAGGGCGAGGTGCTGGTGACCGATTTTATGCCACCCCGGGTTGAAGAAGGGGAGACGCCAGAGCTGAGCAGGCATCACTCCAGGGTGATCCGGATCGTCTCCGGAGTTCGTGGCAGCGTCACGATGAAGATGGAGCTCTCCTTCCGCTTCGACTATGGCCGCACCATTCCGTGGGTAACCAAGAGCGACCACGAGCTGCACGGAGTTGCCGGGTCAAACATGGTGGTGCTGCGGGTGACCTGCAGGGGCGTGGAGCGCGTTCCGCTCGAGGGCGAAGACCTGTCGACGATCAGCACGTTTACCGTGAAGGCCGGCGAGCAGGTCACGTTCACGTTGACGCATGCGTCGTCGCTCGAGAGCGTGCCGGAGGAGATCGACTCCGCCGAAGCCCTGGCGCAGACCAAGGGCTACTGGGCGGATTGGGCCGGCCGCGCCAACTATCACGGCGACCATGCGGATGCCGTCGGCCGCTCGCTGATGACCCTGAAGGCGCTAACGTACCGCCCGTCGGGCGGAGTGGTGGCGGCGCTCACGACTTCGCTGCCGGAGAAGATCGGCGGAGAGCGTAACTGGGATTACCGCTACTGCTGGCTGCGCGACACCTCGTTCACACTGCTGGTGCTGATGAACGCGGGCTACACCGAGGAGGCGGTTGCGTGGCGGCGCTGGCTGCTGCGCGCGGTCGCCGGTGCGCCCGACCAGATCCAGACCATGTACGGCATCTACGGCGAGCGGGAGCTGCCAGAGTGGGACGCTTCGTGGCTGCCGGGCTACGAGTACTCGCGACCCGTCCGTATCGGCAACGGAGCGGTCGATCAGTTTCAGCTGGATGTCTTTGGCGAGGTGGTCGCTGCGCTCTCGATGACGCCGCAGGCGGACGATGACCTGCGTGTCTCGGCAACCGCGCTGCAGGGCGCCATTGTGAACCATGTCTGCGAGGTATGGCCGGAGCCGGATGAGGGGATCTGGGAGGTGCGCGGGCCACGCCGGCATTTCGTCCATTCGAAGGTGATGGCGTGGGTGGCGCTTGATCGGGCGATCAAGCAGTATGAACGGTACGACGGCGCGACGACCAACCTGAAGCGGTGGAGGAAGAACCGCGACCTGCTGCATGCGGAGATCTGCGAGAAGGGCTTCAACAAGAAGCTGAACAGCTTTACGCAGTCCTACGGCTCGAAGGAGTTGGATGCATCGTGCCTGCGCATCATGCTGGTCGGTTTCCTGCCGCCGGAAGATCCTCGTCTTCGCGGCACGGTGGAGGCGATCGAGAAGCACTTGATGAAGGATGGCTTCGTGATGCGCTACAACGATTCGAGCGGGACCGACGGGCTGCCGGACGGCGAAGGCGCGTTCCTTGCCTGCAGCTTCTGGCTGGTCAACAACTACTGGCTGATGGGGAGACTGGGCGATGCGCGCGCTCTCTTCCATCGCCTGCTGGCGCTGCGCAATGATGTCGGCCTGCTGTCCGAAGAGTATGATCCGGTCGAGAAGCGGATGTTGGGAAACATCCCGCAGGCGTTGTCGCACATTGCGCTGATTCATTCGGCATTCACGATCGCCGGCCTGTGGCGACCGCAGAAGAGTCTCGAAGAACTGTCCTAACCCTGCACACTCAAGCGCAGGCAGGCGCCGACCACGGCTGCTTCGACCATACTTGTGCAACCCCGGCAATCCCGGGTTGCTCTAATCACCCGATACCTTCGCATTTACTTGCATTTCTTTGCCACGGGTTTTCTATCCCTGTTTCGTGATTGGCGTTGACACCGATGTTAAGGATTCCGAGCTCTACGTATCGTGTGCAGCTGCACAAGGGTTTCACGTTTGACGATGCCGCGGGGATTGCCGTTTACCTGCACGACCTCGGCATCTCGCATATTTACTGTTCACCGTATCTGCAGGCATCGCCGGGCAGCATGCATGGCTATGACGTGGTCGATCACCAGCGCGTGAATGACGAGCTTGGCGGCCGCTCGGCGCACGGTCGCTTCTGCAGGACGATGGGCGACCTGGGAATCGGCCAGGTGCTCGACATCGTGCCAAATCACATGTCGCTCGGTCGCGAGAATCGTTACTGGTGGGATGTGCTCGAGAACGGTACGTCGAGCCGCTACGCTTCGTTCTTCGATATCGACTGGCAGCCGCAGGAGGAGCGCCTCCGCGACAAGGTATTGGTGCCGGTGCTGGCCGACCAGTATGGCCGTGTGCTGCAGGCGGGCGGGATTAAGGTCGTACGCAACGGTACAACGTTCCTGGTCGAAGCGGCCAGCCAGTCGCTGCCGGTCTCGCCGCGTTCGCTGCCGGTAATCCTGGCGCGGGCCGCCGGCTATGCCAAGTCGGACACGCTGAATTTTCTTGCCGCGTCGTTCGGCCGTCTCCCGGAGCCGGCGCTGTGGGATCGCTGGAAGATTCTCGATCGCCATCGCGACAAGGTGGTCCTGTTCGGGCTGCTGCAACGGCTCTGCGCGGAAGAGCCCGGGGTCTGTGAGGCGATTGATCGCTCGGTCGAAGAGCTCAACGGCAACCTCGACGGGCTGGACGACTTCCTCAACCAGCAGAACTATCGGCTGGCCTACTGGAAGACGGCCGATCAGCAGCTTGGCTATCGCCGCTTCTTCGATGTCAACACGCTGATCGGGTTGCGGGTGGAGCGCGAGCATGTCTTCGAGGAGACGCACGCGCTGATTCTCGACTGGCTGAAGCGCGGCGTGCTTGATGGTGTGCGGATCGATCATCCGGATGGCCTGCGCGACCCGCTCGAGTATTTTCGCCGGCTGCGTGCAGCCGCGCCTGACGCCTGGATCGTGGGCGAGAAGATTCTCGAGCCGGGCGAGTTTCTGCGCGAAAGCTGGCCAATCGAGGGCACGAGCGGCTACGACTTCCTGAACGTCGCCAACGCGGTGCTGATGCAGTCGGACGGGCTCGTCGAACTGAACGCGATCTATGGCGCCTTTACCGGCCAGCCAACCGATTTTTCACTGATCGCGCACGAGAAGAAGATTAACGTGACACAGGAGGCGCTCGGCAGCGACGTGAATCGGCTCACGTCGCTCTTTGTCGAGATTTGCGAAGACAATCGCAACGAGCGCGACTATACGCGCGCCGAGATGCGGCGGGCGATCCGCGAGGTGGCTGCGTGCTTCAAAATCTACCGGACGTACGTTGTGCCGGAGCGCGGCGAGATCACCGAGGAAGATCGCGCACACATCACCCAGGCGACGGAGCAGGCGAAGCAGCAGCGCCAGGATATCGACGCCGGGCTGTTTGACTTCCTGCGCGACGTGCTGACGATGGACGTGAAGGGCAAACGGGAGACGGAGTTCCTCGAGCGCTTTCAGCAGTTCACCAGCCCGGTGATGGCGAAGGGTGTCGAGGATACAGCGTTCTATTGCTACAACCGGCAGACAGGGCTGAACGAGGTGGGCAGCGATCCGGGTGAGAGTGGCCTCAGCATCGAGGAGTTCCACGCGTACAACGCCAGGATGCAGGCGACCCATCCCCTCACGATGACGACGCTCTCGACGCACGACACCAAGCGTAGTGACGACGTGCGGGCGCGGCTCGCGGTGCTGACTGAGCTACCGGCGAAGTTCAATGCGGCGGTGCAGCGCTGGTCGCGGATGAACAGCGCGCTGCGCACCAACCAGCTTCCCGACAGGAATACGGAGTACTTCTACTATCAGACGTTGATCGGTGCATGGCCACTGACATTCGAGCGGGCGCAGGCGTACATGCAAAAGGCGACGCGCGAGGCCAAGCAGCAAACCTCGTGGGTAGCCAACAACAAGGAATTTGAAGACGCGCTGAACAAGTTCATTGAAGGAACAATGAATTCGGCTGCGTTCATCGAAAAACTTGAGGAGTTTGTAGAGCGGATCAATGCTGCCGGGCGGCTGAACTCGCTCGCTCAGACGCTGCTTAAGTACACCGCGCCGGGTGTGCCGGACCTTTACCAGGGCAGCGAGCTGTGGGATCTAAGCCTGGTCGATCCAGATAATCGACGGCCAATCGACTATCCGCTCCGTGCCGATCTGCTGAAGGAGCTTCGCGCCTTGCCGGTGGCGGAGGCCGCGGCGACGGCGGTTGATCGGATGGATGAGGGTCTGCCCAAGTTGTGGACGATCCACCGTGTGCTCGAACTACGGAAGGCGCACCCTGAGTGGTTTGGCGCCGAGGCAGGGTACTTGCCGTTACTGGCGGAGGGTCGCGCCGCGCAGCATGCCCTCGCGTATCTGCGAGGCGATGCCGTAATCACAGTGGTGCCCAGGCTGCCGTTGACGCTGGCCGGAGCATGGCAGAAGACGACGGTCGAGCTGCCCGAAGGCCGATGGACGAATCGGTTGACGGATGCGGTCGTGCAGGGTGGAAAAGTTCCCATCGAGACCCTTCTAGGGATTTTTCCAGTCGCGCTGCTGACGCGGGAGGCAGAGAATAATGCATGAGTTTACGATTTGGGCGCCATTCGTAAAGAAGCTGCAGGTTGAAGTCGGGCAGGAGTGCTACCCGATGAGCGGGCCGGATGAACACGGCATGTGGAAGGCGGTTGTACCGGAGGCCGAGTATGGCATGGACTACGCGTTCGTACTGAACGACGAGCCGACCCAATACCCGGACCCGCGCAGCCAGTCGCAGCCATACGGCGTCCACGAGGCTTCACAGCTCTACGACCAGAAGGCATTCGAGTGGCACGACCAGCGCTGGCAGGGCCCTCCGCTAACGGGCGCAATTATCTACGAGCTGCACATCGGGACGTTCACCCAGGAGGGAACCTTCGACGCGGCCATAGCGAGGCTCGATTACCTCGTCGACCTGGGCATCACGCACATCGAGATCATGCCGGTGGCGGAGTTTCCCGGCGATCATGGCTGGGGTTATGACGGTGTGGCGCTGTTCGCCGTGCGCGCGAGCTACGGCGGTCCGGATGGCCTGAAACGTCTCGTCGACGCGTGCCACGTGCGCGGGCTGGCCGTGCTGCTCGACGTCGTCTACAACCACTTTGGCCCGGTCGGGAACTACACCTGCAAGTTTGGCCCGTACACCACGGACCGGCACCACACCCCGTGGGGCAGCGCGATGAACTTTGAAGCCGAGGGCAGTGACGAGGTACGGCGCTACTTCATCGATAACGCTCTGATGTGGATGCGCGACTATCACATGGACGGTCTGCGGCTCGATGCAGTGCACGAGTTCGTCGATCGCTCGGCGATCCACTTCATGGAGCAGCTCAGCTCCGAGGTCGATGTGCTCTCCGCCCGGCTTGGCCGCCGCCTGGTGCTGATCGCGGAGAGCGACCTGAATGATCCGCGCATTGTCACCCCGCGCGAGGCTCGCGGCTATGGCATGGACGCGCAGTGGAGCGACGACTTCCACCACGCGCTCTTCACCCTGTTGCACGTCGAGCAAGGGAAGGGCTACTACGACGATTTCGGCTCCTTCGCCGACATCGCCAAGGCGCTGACCCGGATGTTTGTCTACGACGGGGTCTACTCGGGCTATCGCGAGCGCAACCATGGCCGGCCCGTCGACGGCCTCTCCGCCCATCATTTCATCGGCTTCATCCAGAACCACGACCAGGTGGGCAATCGCGCCACCGGCGACCGGCTGGACCACATCGTCGGCATGGCCCGTGCGAAGGTAGCCGCCGGCATCGTATTGACGGCGCCGTTTATCCCGATGCTCTTCCAGGGTGAGGAGTACGCCGCCTCAACCCCCTTCCAATACTTCGCGGACCACGAAGATCCGGAGATGGCGAAGTCCGTCTCTGAGGGGCGTAAGAAGGAGTTCGCGGCCTTTGGCTGGAAGCCGGAGGAGGTTGCCGATCCCGAGAAGCGCGAGACCTATGAACGGTCCAAGCTGAACTGGAATGAGATCCACGAAGGCGAGCATGGCGAGATGCTGGAGTGGGTCAAGGCGCTCATCCACCTGCGACGCAACTCGGTCTCGCTGAACGACGGCGACACTGGTCACGTCAAGGTGCAGTTCGATGAGGAGAGCCGCTGGCTGGCGATGGATCGCGGGAAGGTCAGGATTTTGTGGAACCTTGGAGACGACTTGGTAGAGCTGCCGAATGACGAGGGTCTGCCGATCCGTCTCGCCTCCGATCCCGGGATTGTGTTGACCAGTGGAGCGGTGAGGCTGCCGCCCGATAGCCTAGTTGTGCTGGCGCACGAGGAGAACTAGCAGGCGCCGTACTACCTCGCTCGCCTGAGAACGGTGCTTTGTAAGCGTTGTAACCTCCGGCACCCGGGCGCTCGTCCCAGATGCCAGAACGAGTTTGCTGTAGAAACTTTCTGGGTATTGATTCGTATCCTGTTCAGTAGATCCGGCGACCGCCGCGCGAGTGAAAGGGCCGGATCTGAATCAGGGGCGAGGGATCTTCATGATGTCCATCAGGGTGAAACGTTCGCTGGTAGCTCTTTCTGTCGCCATCAGTCTGACCAACGGCGCAGGGATGCTGCGCGTGCTTGCCCAGGCTCCTGCCGCGACGTCTCCCGCCGCTACGCCTCCGGCCCGTCAGATTGGCACCGTTAAGGCGGTCACTGGCGATAGCCTGACCATCACGGCCGATACCGGCGGAGCGCAGGTCGCGGTGACCGTTCCCACCGGTGCGCGGATCATGCAATTGGCGCCTGGCAGCACCGACCTGAAGGCTGCCCAGGCGATCGCTCTGACCGATATCGGCGTTGGCGACCGTGTGCTCGTTACCGGCAAGGCGGGCGACACAGCAGCCTCGTTTACAGCGACGCGGGTCATTCTGATGAAGTCCGGGGATGTGGCGCAGAAGCATGCGGCGGAGCAAGCGGACTGGCAGAAGCGCGGCGTAGGCGGCATCGTCAGCAGCGTTGACGCCGGGAACGGTGCAATGGCCATCTCCGCCGGCGCAAAGAAGATCCAGATCACGACCTCCGGCACGACCGTCTTCCGGCGGTATGCTGGCGACTCGGTCAAGTTTGCCGACGCGCAGCCGGGTACGCTGGCGCAGATCCAGCCGGGCGATCAGCTCGAGATTCGCGGTGCCAAGTCGGATGATGGCCTGTCGATCCAGGCCGAGGAGGTCGTGAGCGGCTCCTTCCGCAACCTTTCGGGCACCCTGGCGACCATCAACGCAGCTGCCGGCACGGTAACGCTAAAGGACCTGACCACGAAGAAGATGATGACCGTGACTATCACGGCCAACTCCGACATACGCAAGCTGCCGCCGGAGATGGCGGCGCGGTTTGCGGCGCGGCAGCGTGGTGCGGGAGCCGGGGCTGGAGCGGGTGCCGCGGCAGGAACTGCTAGCGAGGGCGGACAGGCTACCAGTGCACGGCCAGCGGCGGGGGCAGGCGATGCGGCGGGTGCAGGTGGAAGGCCGGCCGGGGCTTCCGTTAGCCGGGCCGCCGGTATGGACCTCTCAAAAATGCTTGCGCGTCTGCCGAGCGCAACGCTTGCCGATCTACATACCGGCGACGCAGTCATGATTGTCGGTTCGCAGGCGTTAACCGGCAGTGACACAGTGACCGCGGTGACCCTGCTCTCAGGCGTCGAGCCGATCCTCGCGGCTACGCCGTCCGGCACGCAGGCCATGACGTTATCCCCCTGGTCGGTGGGCGGCGGTGCTCCCGAGGGTGGTGGAGCCCAGTAACAGCGCAATCAGTCCTTATCGTAAGAGGATCGCCGTCGCCGCACGTCTGATACGTGCCGCCTTTTGTTTACCTGTCCTTGATCTCTGAATCTGATTCTGAGGGAGCTGGAATGTCTTTTCGCTTGAGCCTGAGATTGATCCTGCTGTTCTGGACCGGACTCGTGTCGTCCGCCGTAGTTGCGCAGCAGCCAGCCCCGCAGGCAGGCGGCAGCACGGTGCGCGGTACCATCGCCGATCCGGATAGCGCGGTCATCCCGGGTGCGACCGTGACGCTGACGCCATCCTCAGGCAAGGCCGCGACGGCGCTGTCCCAAAGTGACGGAACGTACGTGGTGCGCGGCCTGGCGCCCGGGACCTACTCGGTCACCGTAACGATGAACGGCTTTGCCACCTTCGTGCGCCAGGGCCTCAGGATTGCCGGCGCGCAGACGCTCACGATCGACGCAAAGATGGCGATCCAGGAGCAGGATCAGACCGTTCAGGTGACCGCCCAGAGCAACACGCTCAGCGTCGACCAGGACAGCAATGCAAGCTCCACGGTGATCAAGGGGAAGGATCTCGACGCCCTTTCAGATGACCCGGATGAGCTGTCGTCCGAGCTGACCGCGCTCGCCGGGCCGGCAGCCGGACCGAACGGCGGACAGATCTACGTGGACGGCTTCACCGGTGGCCAGTTGCCTCCGAAGTCCTCCATCCGTGAGATCCGCATCAACCAGAATCCCTTCTCCGCGCAGTACGACCGGCTCGGCTATGGGCGCGTCGAGGTCTTCACGAAGCCGGGTACGGACAAGTTCCACGGGTCAGGCCAGCTCAACGCGAACGACTCTTCCTTCAACTCCGGCAACCCGCTTCTGAACGTCGATCTCGTGCCGGGGCAGCAGCCGATCGTGCAGCCGCCGTACCACACGATCTTTTTCTTCGGCAACATTACGGGCCCACTCACTCACTACGCCTCCTTCACTGCCGGCGGCTCGCATCGCAGCATTCAGGACAACGCCATCGTCAATGGCACGATTGTCGCGCCCGCATCCGGATCGACGACCATCTGCGCCCCGGGCCAGGCAGGCTGCGTCGCCACACCGTACCAGGATGCAGTCTCGATCCCGCAGTCGCGGTCCGACTTCACGCCTCGTCTCGACCTCGCTCTTGGTCAGAAGAACACCCTTACGGCACGCTACCAGTATGAGCAGAACAGCCAGGCGAACAACGGTGTCGGCAGCTTCGTGACCGCCTCCGCAGGAAGCAATACCAGCAGCGCCGAGAACACCATCCAGATCAGCGATACCCAGATCGTCAGCAGCCGCATAATTAACGAGACGCGCTTTGAATTTCAACGCGACACGTCGAACGTAGCCGCGATCAGCACAGACCCTGCAGTCAGCGTGCAGGGCTCCTTCACCGCCGGCGGCTCAAGCGCGGGCAGCTCCAACGACGTCGAGAATCACTATGAAGTGCAGAATTACACTTCAATTCAACTCAAGAAAAACTTCGTCCGGCTCGGCGGCCGCCTGCGCCTGACCAATGACGCCAACACGACGACCCAGGGATCGAACGGCGTCTTCACGTACGTCAACACCGCGGCGTACCAGGCCAACAGTCCGAGCCAGTTCACAATCACGCGGATCAATAGCGGCGTGAACACGACGACCGTCGACCTTGGTGTGTATGCGGAGGATGACTGGAAAATTCGGCCGAATCTTACCGTCAGCTATGGCATCCGTTACGAGGCTCAGAACTTCATCAGCGAGCGTCATGACTTCGCTCCACGGCTCTCCTTCGCCTATGGTCTCGGCAGCTCCAAGGGAACACCGAAGACTGTCATTCGTGGCGGCTTCGGCATCTTCTACGATCGCTTCCAGCTGACCAACCAGATCACCACACAGCAGGAGAACGGCATCAACCAGGTGCGTTCGGTGGCAATCTTCAACACGCCGCCCGCGCAGCTCTGCTCGCCCACCACCATCAACTCCTGCATCGCGGATGCGGCGGCGGGAGGGAACCAGACCTATACGATTGCTCCCAACCTGCGCTCGCCCTATACGATGCAGTTCGCGGCCGGTGCTGACCAGCAGCTCTTCCGGGGCGCCACCATGTCGATCAACTATCTCCACGCGATCGGAGTCCACCAGTTCATCAGCCTGGTCAACTCGACCACGCCCGTGCAGTATGAATTTGCCTCAGAGGGCGCCTTCCGCCAGAACCAGCTGATTGCGAACTTCAATCTGCGCGGCAGCCGTTACTACTCGCTCTTCGGCTACTACTCCCTGAACTTCGCCAAGTCCGATACCGCGGGAGCAACCTCCTTCCCATCGAACTCGGGCGATATTGGAGCCGACTACGGCCGCTCCACATTCGATACGCGCAGCCGGCTTTTTCTTGGCGGCTCGATCACTGCGCCCTACCACATTTCGCTCAGCCCGTTCGTGATTGCCGCCTCCGGAACGCCCTACAACATCACCACCGGCACGGACGTAAACGGCGACAGCCAATATGTCGATCGACCCTACTTCGCCAACGGCGCCTCCGGCCGGTGCGGTGTCGCTTCGGACTTCGTCGTCCCGCCGAAGGGCGCAACCTATACGCAAATTCCTATCAACTATTGCACCGGCCCGGTCCTGTTTACGGCGAACTTGCGCGTCTCGAAGACCTTCGGCTTCGGCGGCTTGACCGAGTCAGCCGCAGCGGCCGCCCGGCGCAACGCCGCGGGCGGAGGACCTCCGGGCGGCTTCGGTGGCGGTGGCCGCGGAGGCCCGGGCGGCGGCGGCCCTGGTGGTGGCCGCGGCGGACCTGGCGGCGGTCCCAGCCCTGCAAGCACCGGTAAGAGATACAACCTTGCTATCGGCGCCCAGGTTCAGAATTTGTTTGACTACCACGCATACGGCGTCCCAGTCGGCGTGCTAACTTCACCGAACTTTGGCCGCTCACTGCAACTCGCTGGCAATCCGTACACCACGAACTCAGCCGTCGAGCGCCTGCAGGTCTTCGCGTCCTTCAACTTCTAGACAGTCACTCCACCGTCGGCGGCGCCGGCAAAGCGCCGGCGATGACTACCGTCTTCGCCTGCATAAACTCGCGCATTCCCGCGGACGAGAGCTCACGTCCATAACCTGAGTGTTTCGTACCGCCAAACGGTAGCCGCGGATCGCTCGCCACCATCACGTTGACGAAGACACACCCGGACTCGAGCTCGGCTACAAAGCGCTGCTGTTCGGCGGCATCGGCCGTCCATACCGACGCACCCAGACCGAAGGGCGTGTCGTTCGCGACCTCAATTGCCGCGTCCACATCGGCCACGCGAAAGAGCAGCGCAACCGGGCCGAAGAACTCCTCGCGATACACGGCCGCCGTGCGCGGCAGGTCAACCAGGACGGTCGGCTCAAAGTAGAAGCCATCACCCATCATCGGCTCGCCCCCGGTAAGAATACGTGCGCCAGCCTCGCTCGCCGCACGCACCTGCTGCTCCAAACGCTCCCTGATCCGGGCGCTTGCCAGCGGTCCAACGTCGGTATCCTCCCGCATCGGATCGCCAACCCGCATGGCCTCCATGCCGGCGACAAAGCGCAGCTCAAACTCTTCGTAGATCTCTTCGGCAACGATGAAACGCTTGGCCGCAATGCAGGATTGGCCATTGTTCACGCAGCGAGCCCGCACGGCGATCTCGACCGCCTGGTCCAGATCAGCCGAGGGCATCACGATGAACGGATCGCTGCCGCCAAGCTCCAGCAGCGACTTCTTGATCAGCCGGCCGGCTACCGCCGCCACCGCGCTCCCCGCCGCCTCGCTCCCCGTCAGCGTCACCGCACGCACACGGTCATCCGCGAGCAGCAGCTCGGTCTGCTCCACTTCGATCAGCAGCGATTGAAAGAGGCCCCGCGGAAATCCTGCCCGGCGTACCAGCGACTCAATCGCCAGCGCACACTGAGGCACGTTCGGCGCATGCTTCAGCAGGCCCGCGTTGCCCGCCATCAGTGCCGGAACGAGAAACCGGAAGACCTGCCAGAAAGGGAAGTTCCACGGCATCACGGCCAGCACGATGCCCATCGGCTCCCAGCGAACGTAGCTCTCGCCGGCCCCGGTCGGGATGTTGATCGGCGCAAGGATCTCGCCCGCATGATCGGCGTAGTACCGGCAGCAGACCGCGCACTTCAATGCTTCCTGCCGCGCCGCTGCGAGCGGCTTTCCCATCTCGAGCGTCATGACCTGCGCTAGGTCGTCCGCCTCCTGCTCGAGCTGCGCCGCCAGCTTCCGCATGCACATCGCGCGGTGCTCGAGCGGCACCTGCCGGTAAGCGCGAAACGCCTCGTCGGCCAGGTCGATCTTCTGCGCGATGACTTCGGCCGTGAGCGCTTCAAAGCTGCGGATCAGCTTGCCGGTTGCCGGATTGATCGATTCGATTGGCATGGTGCTACCCCGTCTTCAATCTGGATCTGCTTCTGAGGCCAGCCGCGCCAGTGTCGCTGCGAGGACGGCTGTACCGCGCACGATGTCGCTGTCACCAGCGTACTCGTCGGGCCGATGACTAACGCCGTTGCGGCAGGGAATGAAGATCATCGCGACCGGCGCGATCCGCGCCATGAAGAGCGAATCGTGGTACGCGCGGCTGACCATCCGCTTCGGCGTAATCCCTCGCTCGGCACAAACCTCCTCGACGATGCGCACGATGTGCGGCGAGCACTGCGTCGGATCATCGGCGTTCACCAGCGTCTCCGTAATTTGGACGCCGCGCGCCTGCCGCAGGCCCTCGCAATCCGAGCGCACCGCCTGCATCACCCCCTCGCGGCGGCCGGGGTCCGTGTCGCGAATATCGAGCTGCAGCGTCACCCGGCTCGGCACGCCGTTGACCGCGCCCGGATATACGTCACACGTTCCCACGGTCGCGACCGTATCCACGCCACCAGCTGCAAGGTTCGCCGCACGCGCATGCCGCTCGATCGACAGGATCAGCTCCGCCGCCGCACACAGCGCATCCCGGCGATCCGGCATCAGCAGCGCTCCCGCATGACCGCCAAAGCCTGTGATCGTGAACCGATAGCCGGCCGGCGCAGCGATGCCGGTAACGATGCCGATCGGCAAGCCTTCGCGCTCGAGCAGCGGACCCTGCTCGATGTGCAGCTCGACCCAGGCGTGATAATAATCTGCCGGCAGCCGCACGCCTTCAAGCGGCCCCTCGAAGCCGGCGGCCGCCCGTACCTCGGCAAGCGAAGCGCTGTCGCCGTCCACAAGCGCATCGGCCCGCGCCGGATCGAGCGTTCCCGCCAGCAGCCGGCTCCCCAGGCAGCCGATGCCGAAGCGCGTCGGCTCCTCCGACGTCAGCAGCAGGAGCTCAATCGAACGCCGCGGCCGGAAGCCACTCGCCGCTAGCGCCCGCATCGCCTCCAGGCCGCCCAGCACGCCGACCGTGCCGTCATACATCCCCGCGTGCGGAATCGCATCAATATGCGAGCCCGTACCAACGGCCGCAAGCCCCGGCTCGAGCCCCGCCCAGCGAATAAACATATTGCCGACCGCATCCTTGCGAATGCTGAAGCCCGCCGCCAGCGCCCGCTCCTTCAGCCAGGCGCGCGCCCGCAGGTCGTCCGCCGTAAAGACGATGCGGGTGACGGCCGTGCCTTCACCCGCGGGCTCGACGCCGGTAAAGCTCGCCAGCGTCCCTAGCTCCTCGAGCAGCCGCGCCTCATCGATCTCGAACTGCATCCCGCTCTCCTTGCTCACCATGCGCTACGCCAGCGGATGCCGGTTCCAATCCTTGTAGATCAGGTACTTCGCCGGCTCTTTACCCAGCGCGCCAAACCATTGCGGACAGTACGGCGCCATCCAGATAAAGTCCCCCGCGCTGACCGGGTACCAGCAGTCGCCCAGCCGATAGATGCCGCCGCCCTGAAGCATCAGCAGCCCATGCTCCATCACGTGCACCTCGACCATCGCCAGCGCCGCGCCCGGCTGGTAGGTCATCGTGTTCACCGCGAAATCAAACGCCGGATCAGCCGCCAGCAGCGCGCTGACCTGCAGGGCGTTATCGCCCATCAGCGCCGTTGGGATGACATCATCCTCGTGCCCGATCAGCACCCCCGGCGCCGCTGCACGTGCACTCACCACATAGCTCTTCTCGATCACCGCCAGCCGCGCCGCGCCGAGCGCATGCACGCGATGCGTCACGCCGGCAGGAAGATAGGCATAACCGCCCGCGCGCAACCGCTGCGTTCCGTCGTCGACCGTCAGCTCCACGACTCCATTGAGCAGGTACACGAAACGCTGTGCCGCCGTCGCTCCCAGCGTGCCGCCGTCCTCGAGCTCCGCCGTATATTGCGCGAACTGCGCACCGCCCGCAGGCGAAATATGCACCACCGCAGCGGCCGCTACCATGCCCGGTAATACCGTGCGCACAAACGTGTCCGGCGTCTGCAGCAGGTGATCGCGCTGGTGCGTGCTTCGTGTCTGGCCAAGCTTCTGCATGGCGTCCTTGTACTAGCGTTAGCCTACAGCAGCGCGCGCGAAACTATAGCCGCTACGATCCTGAAACTCTTTAAGGAACTCCAGGCCCGTCGCCAACGCAGCTTCAACATCCGCAACCCGCACTGCCTCGTCAGGATGGTGGCTGAGCCCGCCCGGGCTGCGCAGGAACAGCATCACCGCAGGCACCCGCTCGGCAACGATCATCGCGTCATGCCCCGCGCCGCTCGTCATCCGCGAGATAGAATAGCCCGCCCGTTCCGCCGCCGCACCCAGCGCCTCAACCAACACCGCGTTCATCGGCACTGCTGCCTGCTCATGCAGCTTCACCGCCGCTACCCGCACCCCGCGCGTTGTCGCCGCAAACTCCGCACGGCTCAGCAGCGCCGCCACCGTCGTATGCCGCCGCTCGTCCTTTGCGTGCCGCACGTCGAGCGAGACGGTTACCTGGCCGGCGATCACATTCACCGCACCTGGCCGCACCTCCACCCGGCCGACCGTTGCGACCAGGCCCTCATGGCTCAGCCCATACTGCTCCACCTCGACAATCCAGTGCGCGGCCGCGGCAAGCGCATCGTGCCGCAGCCGCATCGGCGTCGTCCCCGCATGGTTCGCCTGCCCGGTAAAGGTCAACTGCAGCCGCGTCTGCCCCGCAATCGCCTCGACCACCGCCAGCGAACGATCCGCATGCTCAAGCACCGGCCCCTGTTCGATATGCACCTCGAGATAGCCGAAGGTCCGCCCCGCAAGCAGCGCGTCGTCAAGATCAAGATCAAGACCAAAACTCCGTATCGCTTCGGCAACGCTGATGCCATCACGATCGACCCGCGTCAGCGTCCCCGCATCGAGCCGGCCCACCAGCGCCAGGCTGCCGAGAAACGGCTTGCCGAAGCGCATCCCCTCCTCCTCCGAAAAGCCGATCACCTCAATGGCGAACAGCAGCTGTTGCCCGCGAAGCTCCTCAACCACGGCCACGCCCAGCACCACGCCGAGTACGCCATCGAACGCTCCGGCCTGCGGCACCGTATCCAGATGTGAGCCGATCAGCAGGCGCGGTGCATCAACCGTTGCCCCGGCATACAGCCCGCGCAGATTCCCCGCCGCATCTACCCGCACCACCATCCCGGCCGCCTCCATCCAGCCGCGTAGCAGGGCATGCACCTCATGCATCGACGGCGTAAGGAAGAGCCGCGTCGTCTCCCCCGCGACTTCGGTGCACCGCGCCAGACGCCGGCATCGCGCAATCACCTCGTGCGCGCGAGCAGCAGTCATCGAGCCTCAGACTTCCTGCGGAGCCGCGCCTCAATGTACCCGTGCGGCTCATCGGTCGGCACAAAGATCTCGTTCGGATTATCCAGCCCAAACCGCGAAAGATCGACCAGCAGGCAGTGCTTGTTCGGCATCGCCACCTCAATCTCGTCGACCTCCGGAACCGCCCCGAGCGCCTCCGCGGCCATCGCGTAGAGCGTCTGCTGGACCGACTTGCTCTTATGGTTCGCAAATGTCCGCAGCATCGTCTCCCGCATCGTCTCCCGCATCCGGTCGAAGTCGAGATCAAGTGTCGTATAGCGCCATTCCGCACGCACCGACGTCCCGAAGACGCGGTCGTCCGTCTCCTTCAGCGTCGTCAGCGGGTCCTGGATATACCCCGCAAAGCCAGAGTCCGCGGTCTTCAAAACATGCATGCCGTCGAGCCCCGAGAGGATGTGAAACTCCCCACCCTGCGCGCGTTCCACATGCGTCGTCTGCACCTCCGCGCTGCCATGCATAAAGGCGCTCGGGTGCGGCTCGCCATCGACGACCAGGCGCTTCCATAGCGCGCCCTCGATCCGCACCGCGGCGGACGAGACCTGCGGGTTCCGCGTCAGGATGTAGTCCGCCAACTCCATTGCATAGCCCTCCATCGCGGTCGCCGACGAACGCCGCGCCACAGAGTAGACCGTGTTCTTCATCGTGTCGGTCGTCAGCAGCTTGCTGTTGTCGCCATCCACGTGCGCCGACTGGAAGTCCCCCTGCAGCAGCACCTGCACTGTCCACTCGCGCACCTCGTTCCCATGCGGATGATGCGTCACCTTCATCAGGCGAACTCGCGATTTTCCATAGCGATTTCCGGTCATCTCAACCATGTGTGTCAGCTTCCTCGATACGTCGTGTAGCCATTCGCGGTCAGCAGCAAAGGGATATGATAATGCTGTTTCGGATCTGTAACGACAAAGGTTACATCGACAAGAGGGTACAGTCCGCGCAGCTTCTGTGCCGCGTAATAATCGGCCGTTCGGAAGCGGATCCGATAGGTCCCCGCCCGTAGATCGCACGCCGTGGGCAGTAGATGCTGGCACCGGCCATCCACATCCGTCGCGGCCTCGGCGAGCACGGTCCAGCCGCCTGCCTCTTCAATCGAAATCGTCAGCGGAACCTCGGCTGCCGGCCGCCCCAGCGCCGTATCGAGAATGTGCGTCGAAATGCCCATCTACCTGCCTCTCAGCCATCGTTCCAGGCGAAGCTGCGTAATCTGCCGCTGCTCTTCGGCGGCCACCTGCAGCTCCGTCTCGGCATCGTGGCTCATGCGCTCTTCCAGTCTCTTGAGAATCTCACCCGCCGACCTACCCGACGCACAGACGATAAAGATACGGCCAAACCTCTGCTCATAGCGTTTGTTGCCCTCCTCGAGCGCAAAGGCAGCGGCCGCATCCGGCGACAACGCCGCCCGCTGCTCCTGCTCCGACCACCGCAGCGACTCCGCCGTAGTCGGCCGCTCCACATGCCGCTCCCCGATCCGCGGATGGCTGTCGAACGCCTCCTGCCACGCCGTCTCGGGTAGCGCGCGCCATGCCAGGTCGGACGCCGCGAACAACGCCTCTTCCGTCGCAAACGGCCGCCTTGCCGCCAGCGCCTCAGCCCACATCGTCGACCCGCAGCAGGGAAGCACCTCGCGCGCGGCGTCAGCTGCATCGAGCGTGTTCCATCGTGCCAGCACGTCGCTCATACGCGCCTGCCCGGCATCTCGCGCCCGCGGACTCCCGGCAGCAGCGCGCCATCGTGAAAGACCGCCTTGCCGCGCAGATACGTAGCCCGCACCACCCCCTGCAACGTCTCGTCAAGATAGGGCGAGACGGGGTGCCGGTAGTAGAGCCGGTCCGTGCTCACAACGAACGCAGTCTCCGGATCGAAGACGACGAAATTCGCCGCACGTCCAGCAGCAAGCCTCCCGGCCAAAGCGTCCATCCCGGCAAGCTCGGCCGGCGCCTGGCTCATCCAACGCGCAATCCGGTCCAGCGAAAAGCCGCGCCGCACACACTCCGTCCACACCACCGGCAGCGCGACAGACAGGCTCGCAATCCCGCCCCACGCAAAATCAAATCGCCCCGCCTCCAGCCCCTTCATCTCCGGCGGACACGGCGAGTGATCCGTCACCACCATATCGATGTCGCCATCCCGTAGCGCCCCCCACAGATCCTCCCGATTCGCTGCACTCCGGATCGGCGGTGCACACTTCAGCAGCGTCCGGCCATCACCAATCGCCTCCGCCGCAAAGTGCAGATAGTGTGGACAAGTCTCGACCGTCACCGGCAAGCCTTCAGCCCGCGCCGCCCGCAGATCCCCCAACGCCAGCGCCGACGAAAGATGCACGATGTGCAGCCGGAAGTGGTACTCGCGACACAGCCGGATCATCAGCCGCACCGCCTCTACCTCGGCCTCATCCGGCCGCGAAGCCAGGTACGTCGCATACCGCCGCCAGTCCGCTCCCGCCAGCCCTGCCGAAGCCTGCTCAATCGGCCCCGCCAGCTCCGCATGCACCAGCAGCGGCAGTCCCGTCTGCGCAATCGACGGCAGCGCCGCCTCCAGCTGCTCCCGGTCGATCATCGTAAAACCATCGCACCCGGGATAGATCAGGAAGCACTTGTACCCCGGCACCCCCGCCGAAGCGAGCGGCAGCAGATGCGCCTGGTTATCCGCCACCGCCCCGCCCCAGCTCGCCCAATCGACCACGCATTGCCCCGCCGCCGCCTGCCGCTTGGACTCGAGCGCCGCCACCGTCGTCGTCTCGGGAAGGCAGTTTAGCGGCATATCAATCAGCGTCGTATACCCGCCCGCAGCCGCCGCCCGCGTCGCCGTGGCGAAGCCTTCCCACTCCGTCCGCCCTGGCTCATTGATGTGCACATGCGTATCGACCAGCCCCGGCAGCAGCGCCGCGCTCCCAAAATCCTCAATCACTGCATCAGCCGGAATTTCCGCCACCGCGCACACCGCGCGAATCATGTCGCCCTCAACCAGCAGCGCACCGGGTCGCGTACCCGCCGGCGTTACAACGCGTTCCGAGACAAAGGCCTGTGCCATAATTTGTGTATCTGATTACACTACCCGCAACCCACCCGTTCTGCGATAAGGAAAACCGAGCGCGATGTCAGGCAGTCCTACCCTCAAGCAGCCGGGCGATCCCCGCTTCATGCAGCAGGCCATTGCGCTGGCCACCGAGAACGTTCTCGCCGGCCGTGGCGGGCCCTTCGGAGCCGTCATCGTCCGTGACGGCAAGCTCATCGCCACCGGCGCCAACCAGGTCACCTCCACCAACGATCCAACCGCCCATGCCGAGGTTGTCGCCATCCGCAACGCCTGCACCACGCTCGCTACCTTTCAGCTCGACGGTTGCGAAATCTACACCAGCTGCGAGCCCTGCCCCATGTGCCTCGCCGCAATCTACTGGGCCCACTGCGACGCCATCTTCTACGGCAACACCGCGGCCGACGCCGCCGCCACCGGCTTCGACGACGGCATGCTCTACATCGAGATGACGCGCCCGCACGCCGAACGCAAGACCCCCATCACCATGCTCCTCCGCAACGAAGCGCTCTCCAGCTTCGCCGTTTGGAAGGCCCACGGCACCCGCATCGATTACTGAAGAAAGCACCGACAGGCAGCCATGGCCACCAGCAAAGCCCCAGAGAGAATTGCAGCCCGCACCAGCCCCGCCGTCACCAGGGTAGCCCTCCTCGGCTTCGGCACCGTTGGCAGCGCCGTCGCCCGCCTGCTCGCCGCACAGAAGTTTCGCGGCATCGAGCTCACCCACATCTTCAATCGCAACGTAGCCCGCAAGCGCACCTCTGCCCTCGCAAAGTCCGTCCCCAGGTCCGTTCTCTGGACCGAGTCGATCGATGACATTCTCAGCTCCGACGTCAACGTGATCATCGAACTCATGGGCGGCCTCAACCCCGCCGAAGCCTGGCTCAAGCGAGCCCTCACCGCCGGCAAATCCGTCGTCACCGCCAACAAGCAGCTCATCGCCTACCGCGGTCCCGCGCTCTTCAAACTCGCCGCCAGGCACAACGTCCAGCTCGTCTATAACGCCGCGGTGGCCGGCGGCGTCCCCGTTATCCCCGGCATCCTCCAGGGCCTCTCAGGCGACCAGGTCACCCGCCTCTCCGGCATCGTCAACGGCACTTGCAACTTCATCCTCTCCCGCATGGAGGCCGGCGCGCCCTACGCCACCGTCCTCGCCGATGCGCAGCAAGCCGGCTATGCCGAGGCTGACCCCTCCGCCGACGTCGACGGCTTCGACGCCCGCGCCAAGCTCTGCATCCTCGCCCGCATCGCCATGCATGTCGAGCTCGACCCCGACACCGTCGCCACCCAGACCATCGCCGCCGTCGAAGCCATCGACTTCGCCTACGCCCGCGAGCTCAACTGCACCATCCGCCAGGTCTCCCGCGCCGAACTAAATGGCAAAAATGTCCACGCCCGCGTCGGCCCCATGCTCGTTCCCCTCAGCTCCCCCATCGCGTGGTCCCACGGCACGCAGAACATGGTGGTCGCTACCGGCCGTTTCGGCGGTGACACCGTCTTCTCCGGCCATGGCGCTGGCGGCGAACCCACCGCCGTAGCTGTCGTCTCGGACCTCCTCGCCGTAGCCCAGCACTGCGCGTCCGTCCAGCTGCCCGTCCGCAAGCGCACCGTCGTCAGCGACTTCCTCGCCCCCCACTACCTCCGCTTCATCGTCGACGACAAGCCCGGCATCGTCTCCGCCATCTCCGGCGCCCTCACGAAAGTCGGTGCCAACATCGACTCCATCCTCCAGCGCCCCGGCTACCCCAAGCACCGCCTCCCCTTCGTCGTCACCACCGAGCCATGCCTCACCTCGACCATCGAGCAGGCCGTCCGCTCCATCGCCCGCATGGACTGCATGCTCGAGCCGCCCCTCTGCCTGCAAATGCTCGTAGCCGACGATAAGGCCGAAGACGTCGAACTCCCCGAAGGGATCTAACGATGCGCATATCCGCCCTGGACTGGATTCGTGATGCCGCGACACATCTCGGCTGGATCGACAATGCCGGAAGCCTCTCCGGCCACAACCATCCGTCATCCCGACCTAAGGCGCGCTCTTATGCCGCAGTTGGGGGACCTGCGCATTTCGCCGTTGCTTTTGCCCTCTGCCTCACCACGATCCAGACAAAAGCGCAGGACGTCATCACCGTCCCCAACCCCTCAAACACCCTCGTCCAGCAAGCCAAACACTACGTGGTCCTCGTCTCGCTCGACGGCTTCCGCTATGACTACCCGCAGCGCTACGGCGCCCCTCACCTCCAGGCCATGGCCGCCCAGGGAGCCAGCGCCCCTCAGGGCATGCTCCCGTCCTACCCGTCGCTCACCTTCCCCAACCACCTCTCCCTCGTCACCGGCCTCTACCCAGAGCACCACGGCATCGTCGCCAACAGCTTCTACGACCCCGCCCGCGACGCCACCTACGTCTACACCCAATCGAAGACCAATGGCGACGGCAGCTGGTACACCGGCACTCCCCTCTGGGTCCTCGCCGAGCAGCAGGGCATGCGCTCTGCCTGCCTCTTCTGGCCTGGCTCCGAGGCCGAAATCCAAGGCAAACGCCCCAGCTACTACCTGAAATATGACGACAAGCTCGACGACACCAAGCGCGTCGACCAAGTAGCCGCCTGGCTTCAGCTCCCGCCCGAGCTCCGCCCCCACTTCATCACCCTCTACTACTCGAACGTCGACCACGCCGGCCACAGCTACGGTCCGGATTCAGAAGAGGTCCGCGCCGCCGTCCACCACCTCGACGACATGATCGGCGAGCTCCAGTCGCGGGTCGCGGCCCTCCACCTGCCCGTCGATCTCGTCGTCGTCGCCGACCACGGCATGATCACCCTCAAGCCCGACAACGTCACCCTCTCCGACTACGCCGACCTCACCCGCTTCCGCACCGAAGGCTCGTTGCTTTACCCCAACACGCCCGCCGACGCCGCCCGCGCCTACGACGAGTTCAAGGCTCATCCCGACCCGCGCTTCAACGTCTACCGCCGGGCTGAAGTGCCGGCATCCCTGCACTTCGACAGCAACCCCCGCGAGGGTGATCCCGTCATCGTCTCTACCGGCCCCTACACCATCCGCACCCACGCGTCCGTCGCCGGTGTCGAAACCCGCCTCGGCCTGCTCCACGGCGGCCACGGCTTCGACCCCCGCACGATGCCCGAGATGAAGGCCATCTTCTTCGCCGACGGCCCCGACATCAAGCCCGGCGTAGCCCTCGCCCCCTTCGAAAACATCAACGTCTACCCCTTCATCGCCCACGTGCTCGGCCTCACCCCACCCGCCATCGACGGCCGCCTCACCATCCTCGCCCCCGCCCTCACTGACGCCGCGGCAACTCTGCAGCCGGATAGGGTCTATCGCGTAGGTGGCGCAGTCAGTGCTCCCAGTGTCCTCAAGACTGCCGTTCCGCGATATACCTCGCAAGCAGCCGAGGCGAAACTCACCGGCAATGTAATCCTCGAACTCGTCGTCGATGCAAGCGGCCAGCCGACGCACGTCCGCGTTGTCCGGAGCCTCGGCATGGGCCTCGACGAGAAGGCAATTGAAGCCGTTCGCCAGTACCGCTTCAAACCTGCACTGAAAGACGGCCAGCCAGTTCCCGTAACCATCAACATCGTCGTGAACTTCAAGATCTCATAGCAAACGCACGTTCTGCGTGTTGCACTTCCTGGTTCTGCTCTTCCACCTCGCCCACAAACAATCGTCATCCCGACCGAAGGCGCGTCTTTGCGCCGTAGTGGAGGGACGCCCGCATTTCGCCTTTGCTGTTGCTCGTTCCGGCTCTCATCAGGCCCGCTCCGCCACCATCCATCTTTCGCGAAATACCTCAGCAAATCCGCGTGTCAAGCCCCAACCAACCTAAAAAAACAGAAATCCCCAACAAAGACGCGCCCATCCGCTCGAAAGAAAGTTGGCATAGTACCCCCACCCAGCCTGATAAACTAGAAAAAGGCATACAAAAAAGAACCAGGGCCGCAGGGAACCCCCGCAGCCCTGCCTGCCAAAACAGCCGCAAACCACTCATTTGAAAGAATTTACTGGCAAGTTCTTTCAAATCAATCTTTTGGCCTTTGTGCCGCCACTAAGTCATTGCATTCATACATATTAGCAAAAATACTACATGGGGGGGTACCCCCCAGCTAGTACTTCGCCATCGTCGGATCAATCTTCTCCGCCCAGGCCAGAATCCCGCCCGACAGATTCGTAACCTTCGTAAATCCCGCCAGCTTCAAAATCCCAGCTGCCTTCTGACTCCGCGCCCCCGACCGGCAATGCACCACAATCTCGCTGTCTTTTTCAGACGCCAGCTCGCCAAGCCGCCGCTCCAGATCGCCCACCGGAATCAGCGGCGCGCCAAGATTCGCAATCGGATATTCATGCGGCTCGCGCACATCGAGCACAAAGATTTTCTCCCCGTCGTCAAGCTTCTGCTTCAGCCCTTCAACCGAGATCTGCGGAATGCCGTCAACCATTGCCTTGTCCTCGACTGCCTTGTTCTGCGCCACTTCCAGCGGCCCGTTTCCACTCGGCGGCGCAATCCCGCAGAACTGGTCGTAATCGATTAGCTCGGTCACCGTCGGATTCGGCCCGCAAACCGGGCATTCAGGGTTCTTGCGCAGCTTCAGGGTCTTGAACTTCATCCCCAGCGTATCGACCAGCAGCAAACGCCCGATCAGCGGCTCGCCGATCCCGATGATCAGCTTGATCACCTCCGTCGCCTGGATCACGCCAACCAATCCCGGCAGGATTCCCAGCACGCCGCCCTCGGCGCACGACGGAACCAAACCCGGCGGCGGCGGCTCCGGATAAAGGCAGCGATAGCAAGGACCTTCCTTGGTCGCGAAGACGCTCGCCTGCCCTTCGAAGCGGAAGATCGACCCGTAGACATTCGGCTTGTCCAGCAGCACGCACGCATCGTTCACCAGATAGCGCGTCTGGAAGTTGTCCGTCCCATCCGCGATGATCTCGAAGTCCTTAAAGATCTCAAGCGCGTTCGCGCTGGTCAGCATCGTGTTGTACTTCACTACATTCAGCTTCGGGTTCAGACCCTTCAGCATGATCTCGGCCGAGTCGACCTTCAGCATCCCGACCGTGCTGGTCGAGTGAATGATCTGCCGCTGCAGGTTGCTGTCGTCGACCGTGTCGAAGTCGATCAGCCCCAGCGTTCCAACCCCGGCCGCCGCCAGATAGAGCGCCAGAGGCGAACCCAATCCGCCTGTACCAACGCACAAGACTCGAGCGGCTTTCAGCCTTTGCTGCCCTTCCATCCCGACCTCGGGCAGAATCAGGTGCCGCGAATAGCGGGCGATCTCGTCGTTAGTCAACTTCGGCAGCTCCGTCTCGGTCGTCGGCAACGTCGCCGTCGCGCCGCCCGCAATCGACGGAATGATCGTCAGCTCGTCGGTGTCCTTTACCGCCGTCTCTTCCTTCGCCGGCAGATAACGAATATCGTCGTCGTTCAGGTAGAGGTTGACGAACGACCGCAGCTTGCCTTCGGCTGTAAACAGGTGCTGCCGCATCGCCGCGTGCTCGGTCACCAGATGCTCAAGCGCCGCACTTACCGTGCCGCCGCCAGCGTCTACCGTTCCAAGTCCGCCGGTATAGGCGCGCAGCGGTGTTGGAATATAAATCTTCATGCCTGTCCTCTTTCTTCCCTCGCTGCCATATCGATCTGTACCGGCTCATCCACGAAGCGCTTATCGTCCTCGCCCGCGCCGGTCAGCAGGAACGAGTTGGTGATCACCGCGCTGCCCTTTTCCACGCTGGTAATCAGGTACGAGCAGCCCAGCCAGTGCGCCTCGGCAATATCGGTCGACGACCACTGCGCCGGATGATCCGGATGCGAGTGGTAGAAGCCAATGATATCGAGTCCCTGCCCGCGCGCCTGGCGCTGGATCTTCACTAGCTCCTCGGGCGCGATGTTGTAGCGATTATGCGCCGAGTCCGTCCGCGTATTGCCGGCGCGTACAATCTGCCGCACGTGATTGCCCTCGGCTTCGGACCTGCCAAGCAGCACCCCGCAGCACTCGTGCGGATACGTCTCTTCACCGTGCGCGCGCAGCGCCTCATAGTCGGAGTAATGGATCCGCAGCGTCGCCACCTACTCCTCCTGCCAGAAGCGTTCGCTCATGTACTTGGCCGCTGAGTCGCAGAGGATGGTCACGATTACCGCCTCGCGCCCTTCGCGAACGGCCCGCTCGCCGACCTGCATCGCCGCCGCGACGGCTGCCGCTGCCGAAACGCCAACCAGCAATCCTTGATGCTTGGCCAGACCTTTGCACATCGCGTACGCGGTCTCGGTCGCCATCTCGATGTTCTCGTCGGCCAATGTCGGATCGTAGATGCGCGGCACGATCGCCGTCGCCATGTGCTTCAGCCCTTCTAGGCCGTTGAAGGGCGAGTCGGGCTGCATGGAGTAGCACCGTATGCGGGGATTGAGCTCCCGCAACCGCCGCGTCGTCCCCATAAAAGTGCCGCTGGTGCCGAGAGCGGCCACGAAGTCCGTCACCTGGCCCTCGGTCTGCTCCCAGACTTCGAGACCCGTCGTCCGATAGTGTGCGCGCCAGTTCTCATCGTTCGAGTACTGGTCAGCATAGAAGTAGCGGTCAGGCTCGGCTGCGACCATCTCGCGGGCCTTCCGGATTGCGCCGTCCGAGCCGTCCGCAGGATCGGTCCAGACGACCTCAGCGCCGTAGGCAGCAAGGTAGCGCTTCCGCTCGACCGAGACGTTCGACGGCATACAAAGCGTGACCGGGAATTCGAGCGCAGCGCCTAACATCGCATACGCGATTCCTGTGTTGCCGCTTGTAGCATCGAGCAGCCCGCGGCCGTTGCCGAGCAGGCCGCGCCGTTGAGCGTCCACCACGATCGCGGAGGCTGCGCGGTCTTTAACTGATCCGCCCGGGTTCGCCCACTCGGCCTTGCCGAGGATCTCAACGCCCGGCAGGTGCGCCGTCAGGCGTTCCAGTCGAACCAGGGGCGTGTTGCCGATACGTTCCAGAATGCTGCTTCCGAGCGCTTTGGCGGTTGCAATCATGGGCCTGATCTCACCTTTACGGCCACCCCTTGACGGCCCCGTTGTAGGCCGTCAGCGGATGTGCGACAGTTAACTCCGAGTCTAACTTATGGCAAAGAAGACACCGCATCGCAGCTTCAACGACGTTCTCTCCACACTCGGCGGTCAACGTTTTGATGTCGCTCCGGCGCAGGAGGGTGCAAAGCGTACGCCTGGCGCCTTCCAGGTGAGGAAGTACGAGTGCGCGGCCGAGATCGCCGATGCGGGTGACGGTACGGTGGCGCTGCTGGCTCGTCCCGGCTACGTGCTCGGCGGCGAGATCTCGCGGCTGCTCGACCGCGGCTACCAGAAGTTCCTCAAGACCAGCCGCCTCGAGATCCCGGCCACGGCCGACCATCTGCGTGCGGTCCACAACTTTACCCAGGAGCTGAACGAGGCCACCGGCGCGACCAGCCTCTACAACGAATCGCTCGGCACAACCAGCGACCGTTATGTCTATGACCGCGTCAAAGGCCGGGAATAATCTTCCGTAGAACCTGGCCCAAACGCTCGGGTCAGGTTCGAGGTGTCTCAGGATCAACGGCGCCGGTTTTGCTCGCGCTGCAACTCGCGATAGGCGACGCTCTTGCCGATGCCGCGCTCCCGCGCTACTCGTTTCAGGGCATCCATTTCAGCGATCGCCTCAGCCTTCATCAGCGCGGCGACATCGGCTGCAACGCTGCTCTCCGACAGGGCAGGTTCCGCAGCCGCAAGCACCAGCATCAACACAATCTCCCCGCGTACACTCGCCCTTGCCGCAAGCATCGCCTGCAGTTCTCCGGCCGGTCCGCGCAGGAACTCTTCATGTAGCTTTGTCAGCTCCCGGGCGATGACGACGTGCTGCGCCGCGCCAAAGGTCGCCGCCACGTCCGCCAGGGTGTCGACGATTCGGTGCGGCGCCTCGTAGAAGACGTGCGTTGCACCGTCGCGTGACAAGGCTTCAAGCGCCGTCCGGCGGGCGCCTTCCTTCGCCGGCAGAAAGCCATGAAAGGTGAACTGCTCGGTCGGCAGGCCGCTGGCGATCAGGCCGCTGATCGCTGCATTTGCGCCGGGAACAGGGAACACGTCAATACCCGCGGCGATGGCAGCAGCGGCAATCTGCCCGCCTGGATCGGCGATCCCAGGCGTGCCGGCATCGCTTACGACGGCAATGCGGCCGCCGGCCTGCAACTCCGCCGTAAGCTCCTCGGCCCGGCTCACCTCGTTATGCATGTGGTAGCTGACGGTAGGCGTTCGGATGCCGAAGTGGTGCAGCAGCTTCTGGGTCTGCCGCGTATCTTCGCACGCGATGCGGTCGACGCTGCCGAGGATCCGCAGCGCGCGCAGCGTAATGTCCTCGAGATTCCCGATCGGCGTCGCGACCAGGTAGAGCCCTGGCGCGAGCGGCTTCTGATCATTCATGACTATTCGGCCGGCCGGACCTTGCGGCTCTGGTTCAACATGCCGAGTGAGTGGGCAAGGTTCTGAGGCGTGATAATCCCGACCACCCGCTCCCCTTCGAGCACTGGCAGCAACTGCGCGCCCTGCCCGGCCATCACGCGGCGGAGGGTCTTCACCAGCGCATCGTTTGGGTGCGCCGTCTGGAAGGAGCGGGTCATCACGCCCTGCACATAGCCGTTGCCGTTGCTCTGCAGCGCGTCGAGAATGCCCTGTCGCGAGACCGCCCCGACCATGCTGACGCCACGCACCACGGGAAAAACATCCTGCAGGCTGTGCACCGAGCGCTGCAGCGCGTCCTCGAGCGTATCGGACGCCGAAAGCATACTGTACTCCGTCATCATCACGTCGCGCATCTTGACCGAGTCGTTGTCATTCTGCAGCAGCAGACCTTGATCTTCCATGTGAGCGCCGATCAGCACGAACGCGCCGATCATCGTCATCCAGATGTTCGCGAAGAAGAGGCCGCCGAGCATCAGGGCAAACGCTACGATCTGTCCGACTCCTGCGGCAGCGCGAACGCCTTTCAGCCCACCCTGCGTCCGGGCAAACTCGCTGCGGAAGACTCGTCCGCCATCAAGCGGAACGGCCGGCAGCAGATTTACGACGCCCAGCAGGAGGTTGACCCATACGAGAGCGCGCAGCAGGTGCGCCGGCGTTACCCACGGGCGTTCAATCAGGTTGACCTGCGGTGTGATGGTCACGACAATAGCGCCAATTACCAGCCCGACCAGGATATTGGCTGCGGGGCCAAGCAGCGCCATCCGTCGTTGAATCCCGATGGTTGCCGCACGCTCGGTGGCCTCGGTCGTCTGGTAGGTCATGAGGCCGCCGGTCGGGAGCAGCAGCAGGCTGCGGACCTTCAGGCCCCACCACGCGGCGCCGAGCGACCGCGCCACCTCGCGCACGGCGACCGCCAGCAGCAGCATGAGCCACAGGCCGAAGCCACGGCCCCCGGTCGAACCGATGGCCGAGCCATAGCTCACCGCCAGGCCAAGAAGGATCAAGAAGAAGATATGGATGCGTACATCCACGCCGAGAAATCTGCCGATCGGGAAGGACCACCCACGCATCGCTCTATTGTATGCGCCGGGTCTTACCTGACCTGCGCCTGACCAGCTTCTACCGTTACGATGAAGGCAATGCGCGTCATTGCCGGTACCTATCGCTCTCGCCTCCTTGCTGCGCCGAAGGGCACCAAAACGCGCCCTACCAGCGATCGGCTGCGGGAGACGCTCTTCAACGTCCTTGCGCCGCGCATTGAAGGCTGCCGTTTTGCCGATCTGTACGCCGGCACGGGCGCCGTGGGGATCGAGGCGCTCAGCCGCGGTGCGCTGCACATCTGGTTTGCTGAGAATGCCGAACCTGCCATGGCGTCTATTCGGGCGAACCTCGCCGCGCTGAAGATCGCCCGCGGGTTTACGCTCGAGGAACGCGGCGTTGGCGCCATGCTGCAGCGGCTCGGCAAGACCGGCCAGCTGATGGACATCGTCTATCTCGATCCGCCCTACGACGCTGCGGATGAATATGAAGGCACGCTCAACTTCCTGGGCAGCGTCCGTGGCCGCGCGCTCCTTGTTCCTGATGTGATAGTGGTTGCCGAGCACTCAAGCAAGATCCCGCTAGCCGCTCGCTACGGGTCACTTCACCAGGCGCGCACGAAGAAACAGGGCGATGCGGCGATCAGCTTCTACAACTTTTCTGCGGCGATTCAGAACGAAGCTTAGGACGCGTCCGCGGCGATCTTCATGCTCAGGTCGACGGCTACGGCGGAGTGCGTGAGGGCACCGACCGAGACGAAATCGACACCTGCCTGCGCGTAGGCTCGCACGGTCTTGAGGTTTATGTTGCCTGAAGCCTCGATCTTGGTTCCCGGGAGCGCGGCGCGGATCTGCTTTACGGCTTTCTTCACGCCTGCGGGCGTCATGTTGTCGAGCAGGATCGACTCGGCGCCGCGGGCGATGGCCTGCCCCAGCTCCTCGGGGCTGCGCACTTCAACCTGCACGACCTGGCCCTTGCGCCGGCCTTTCAGCGCGAGCTCAAGGACCTGGGGCAGACCGCCTCCGAGCGCGATGTGGTTGTTCTTGATGAGGATGCCGTCCTGCAGGTCGAGCCGGTGATTGACGCCGCCGCCGCAGCAGACGGCGTATTTATCGAGTGCGCGAAGGCCGGGTATGGTCTTGCGGGTGTCGAGGACCTGAGTTTTGGTTCCCGCAACCGCTTTGACGAACTCGTTAGTCAGGGTAGCGATGCCGCTCATGCGCTGCATGAGGTTCAGGATGACGCGCTCGCAGGAGAGGATTGCTGCCGCACGGTAGCGGATGACGGCGATGGATTGCCCCTTTTTGACTTTGACACCGTCGAAGATCTCCGGATGGCTAATGACTTCAAAGTGGCCGGACGTGCCGCTCATCTTGGCAAAGATGTCGAGGAAAGCAGGGATGCAGCCGAGGCCGGCGACGACACAGGCCTGTTTGGCGACGATGGTTCCGGTGGCGCGCAGCGCGGGCGAGACAGTCAGTGCGGTGGTAATGTCATTGGCTGCCCTATCCTCGGCGAGCGCCGCTTCGAGGATCGTTCGTACGCGTTTGCTCTTCCAATCCATGCAGTCATCCTAAACCTTTGGTGCGCATCCAATCCTCAACGAAGCGCCTTGCGGCCCATGCGACTTGAGGATTGCTGTTATGCTTATGACCTTGCAGCGTCAGTTCGCGTACCTGTTCATGCTTGCTCTCCCGATCGCCTGCGCCTCGTGGACGGTGACGCATGAAGAGGTATTTCGCGAGCCACGCGAGTGGTGCAAGAGCAAGAGCCAGAACTGCAAACCGCTGCCGGTGCGCAAGTTCTTCTACCTGTTTACGTGTGAGTACTGTTTCAGCCATTACGTGGCCGCCTTCTTCCTTGTGATCACGGGCTTCCAGATGTTGTACGAGGGCTGGCGCGGTTATCTCATCAGCTGGTTTGCCCTGGTGTGGGTGGCGAACTTCTACATGAGTCTGTTCAATCGGCTGCGGCTCGACATCAAGCATGAGAATGTTGAGATTGAGCAGCTGGGACATACTGATGTCGCGACGCCGGGTGCAAAGGCGTCCTAAAAGGAACTCCGATGAAGCGTGTCAGGCGATGCTTCTTCTTTCTAATGATGAGTGGTGTGTCGGCCGGGCAGACTCCTGGTCCTCTAACATCGCCCGAGCCGCCGCCGGCGAGGACCATTGCTCCTCTGCTTAGCGGAACGACGGGCGTCTATTACGGTGAGAATTTTCGCAATCTCCTTGCGTCCAGAAATCCTGACTATCCGGCGCTTCAACCGTGGATCTTCAATAATCTCGTGACGCACCGCTTCAACTACAACGATTACATGAGCGGGGCGGTGATCATGATGCAGTACCGGCACGGCGGCTCGAACTTTATGGGTGTCGATACGCGGCTGAACCCGAAGCGGGTCTACGGCAACTTCGAGAATGCGTCGGCGCTCATGCTGGACCTCAACATAACGACGGACGTGCAGGACGGGGGCACGCTCGACGTCAAGACGAACCACTACGGTCATGGCGACTCTGTCATGTTTACCGCGACGACCAACGGTACTGGCGGAAGCCGCGGCGCGGATGAGCATAATCGCGTCTTTCGCGTTTTCTCCCAGTTCCACGGCAACAACTATGGCATCCGCATCGCCACGCTGACCACGGATGCGTTTGGCCAAGCCATTCTGACCGCACCGACAGATGCCGAACACATTCCGGTTGCGAGCCCCGGCCACGATCTTAATGCGTCCATGGAGAACGGCCCGCTGTTGAACACGAATCCAGCCAAGGTGTATACCGCGGGAAATGTGGCAGGCATCGAGATCTGCCCAGCGGGGACGCCGAACGCGGAGTTTTATATCTGTGTGACGGGCGATGCGGCAACGCGCTGGAGCGCACGGTATGGTCTCTCCCGGATGACGACGCTGACCGAGGATATCTCCGACGTCGGACCGGCTACTAAGGGCGGAACGCAGGACGCGTTTGCCGCGGGTGCAGTTTGCCGAGACGTGCCGGTTGGTAACAGCAGCATCTTCAAGGTAGGACAACTTTTCACGATCTCCTCGGCCGGTGATAACTTCGAGCAGCCTGCAGTTCTCGCCGTAGGAACCAAGACCATCCGGGCCTGCTTTGCCAAGCCGCACGCTGCGGGCGAACTGCTGACGTCGGGTGGAGCCGTGGGTCACGCGTTCAGCTTCACGAATGACGATATGGCGCCACATACAGTGCCGGGTGTCGACAACAAGAACGAGTCGACCCTGCGGCTGGGCTATCCCATCGTGGGGTCACTGGCAGGCAATGTCCTGATGGTTTGGGTCGATCCGGCGACGAGTGGAACGGAGCTGAAGACGAAGGGCTTCGATGCCAATATGCCGGTACTTCCGGCCCTTTTCACCCCCGTCCTTGGTCCCGCTACGCACGGTATCATTTCGTGGACAATTCAGAGTAACGGCGACTATCATACCAAATCGACGATGCATGAGGGTGCCGATTTCCTTCCGCCGCCTGGAATCTCTTTCGCCGGAAGCATGTGCACCGCGATGCCGGTTGCGCATACGGTGTACACCGTGATTCGTAGCAGCCAGGTCTCGGTGAAGCCGGTCACGGATAAGCCGGGTAACTGCTCTTCAGTAAAGATGAAGCTCGAGCGGGAGTATCCGAATCCGGCAAGTATCTACCCGATGCTCTGGGCCCGCAGCAACCGTGATCCCAATTTCAAAGACAGCACGTCCTCCCAGTCCATTGGTATGTCGGCCTCGACGGACGGCTACATGGTTGCGGGTGGCGGGTCGACGGAGTTTGCGGTTGGTGATCCGGTGGAGCTCGGGTATTGGTGGCAGCAGTATATGTCCAGCGATATCACTATGAGCAAGTGGGTCGGTAAGAGCCACCGCTATGGCAGTACCTTCAACCTGAACTTCAACGGAGTGGAGGGCGAGGCAATGATGAACCTCGTCAACTTCACCAATCCTGCCGATTATTACGGAACGCCGGAGAGTGGCTATGTTCCCGGTCTGCATGGTGAAGGGCGCATGCCACCGCCGAAAGGCTACCAGATCACCGGGCCGATTCAGTATGGACTGGTGATGCCGATTCCGACGCCGCGTGCGGGATCGTCGCAGGATGTTGGCGGCCTTCGCTTCTATTGCGGGTCCGGCCCGTGCAACCACAACGTCTGGAACAAGTACGACTGGATCAATGCAGAAGGCAAGAATGACCAGGCTGGATTGCGCTACGATCCCGAGGCCCACTCGCTGACCTTCTACAACTATCGCGGCGGGTTGTTCATTGTGCCGGACGGTATCAAAACGGGGATGCTGCTTGCAAAGGAGCCAGGCACCATTATTTCCATTGACGACACCGCTGTACGCGACGGCAAGGGCGCGCTTCGCTCCGGAACCCTGCAGCCAACGGGCGTACCGAATCTGCCATGCGACGCGGATCACCGCTTCGTGCAGAACCCCGTAGCCGGAGGCCCGGGCGTTGCCGATAGCTACAGGGTATGCCTGAAGGACGCGCACGATCAGTATGCGTGGCACATCTTGGGCATCGTGGACTGATCCGGCGAGTCAGGCAAGAGCGCACCTGGTGTTCTATGCGCTTGGCAGGGCGTCAAGCGCCGTCTTTGCCTTGTCGTAGAGCATCTGCGTCTCGGACGATTGCTTTCGGAGGCCTTCGACGATGTGGGCAGGCGCCTTAGACATGAATGTCTCGTTGCCAAGCTGCCGGTCGGCTGCAGCGAGACCTTTCTCGAACCTGGCGATGTCTTTGATGAGGCGCTCACGTTCCGCGGCAACATCGATCAGGCGTTCGTAGAGGACTGCGACGTCAAAGTCGGCGGTGCTGCGAGCGTTATCGCCAGTGAGGGCAACGTCACTAAAGGTGACACTGCTGACCCTTGCCAGGCGCGCGAACAAGGGGCTATTGTGGGCGACAACGTTGGCAACATCTTCCCTTGCAAACACCTGAATGGGCGCAGACTCCTTCTCCGGGATGGCCATCTCTTTACGCAGGCCGCGTACGGTCACGATGAGCTGCTGGACAATCTCCATGGTGACGACACTCTGGGGATCGGCGGCGATATCGTCAGCCCGGGGATACGGCATCAGCGCGATCGACTTCGCAGGAGCCGCATTATCATAGAACGCGTGCCAGATCTCCTCCGTGATGAATGGCATGAAGGGGCTTAGCAGGCGCAGTGCAGCTTCGAAGACAGCGAGTAGCGTGGTGAGTACGGCCTTTGCGGCTGCCAGGTCGGCCCCCTCGCCGAAATCCAGGCGGAGTTTGACGATTTCGATGTACCAATCGCAGAGGTCGCCCCAGAAGAAGCGGTAGACGGCGTTTGCGGCTTCGTCGAAGCGGTACTGGTGGAGTGATGTGTCAACGTCAGCGGCGGTCGCGCTGAGGCGAGATAGAATCCAGCGTGTTTCGAGCGGAGCGTTGTCGATGTTGCGCAGGGCTGTGTCGAGCTTGCCGAGATCGACGATGACGCCGGCTTCTCGGGCGCGATCGACATTCATAAAGAGAAAGCGGGCGGCGTTCCAGATCTTATTGGCGAAGGCGCGATTGCCCTCGGTGCGGGCCTCTGAGAAGGCGATGTCGGTGCCGGGCGAGGCCATGCTGGCGAGGGTGAAGCGGACGGCGTCCGTTCCGAAGCGCTTAATGATGTCGATGGGATCGATGACATTGCCCTTGGTCTTCGACATCTTCTGGCGATCGGCATCGCGAATGAGGGCGTGAATGTAAACCTCGCGGAAGGGCACTGCCTCCTTCAGTTCGCGGGCGCTGCCATCAGGCATGCGGACGTCGAGCATGAAGTGGCAGCCGAGCATAATCATGCGCGCGACCCAGAAGAAGAGGATGTCAAAGCCGGTGACGAGGAGCTGCGTGGGATAGAAGGTGGCGAGATCGACCGTATTCTCAGGCCAGCCGAAGACGGTGAAGGGCAGCAGGCCGGAGGAGAACCAGGTGTCAAGGACGTCGGTCTCCTGAACGATGTCGGTCGATCCACAATGGCTGCAGGCGATGGGTGTCTCGCGCGCGACGGTGATCTCGCTGCAGGCGCTGCAATGCCACGCCGGGATGCGGTGCCCCCACCAGAGCTGGCGGGAGATGCACCAGTCGTGGATGTTGCGCATCCACTCGTCGTAGGTCTTGCGGTACTGCTCGGGCGTGAACCGGATGTGCCCTTCGTCGACAGCGCGGATCGCTTTTTCGGCCAGCGGCGCTATCTTGACGAACCACTGGTTGGAGAGCCGCGGCTCGATGACGACGCCGCTGCGCTGACTGAGGCCGATTGAGAGCGTGTGCTCCTTTGTGTCGACCAGCAGCCCGAGGGCGTCGAGCTCCGTCAGCATCTGCTCGCGAGCGGCGTAGCGCTCCAGTCCATGGTAAGGGGAGCCCGGCATCAGGATGTGGGCGTTCTCGTCGAGGATGGTGAGATTGGACAGGCCGTGACGCTGGCCGATGGCGAAGTCGTTGGGGTCGTGCGCTGGCGTCACCTTGACGGCACCGCTGCCGAACTCGGGCCGTGCCCAGTCGTCGGCGATGATGGGGATCTCACGATCGGGGCCGCCATCGACACTGCTCAGGGGAAGGCGCAGCATCTTTCCGTGCAGGGTGAGGTAGCGCTCGTCAGCCGGATTGACGACAACCGCCGTGTCGCCCAGCATGGTCTCGGGGCGGGTGGTCGCGATGGTGATCGAGTCGGTTCCATCAGGCAGGGGAGAGCTCAGGGGATAGCTGATGTAGTAGAGCTTGCCAGCCCGCTCCTCATGAATTACCTCTAGGTCGGAGACGGCGGTTCGAATCTGCGGGTCCCAGTTGACGATATACGCGCCGCGGTAGATGAGGCCCTGCTCGTGCAGGCGGACGAAGGCTTCCTTGACGGCGACGCTGAGCCGGTCGTCCATGGTGAAGTACTCGCGGCTCCAGTCGACGCTGGCGCCGAGACGTTTCATCTGCTCGAGAATCGCTCCGCCATAGAGATTCTTCCACTCCCACACGCGGCTGGTGAAGGCCTCGCGGCCGAGCTCTTGGCGCGTCTTCCCTTCGGTTTTGAGGCTTCGCTCTACGAGCATCTGCGTGGCAATGCCCGCATGATCAGTACCCGGAACCCACATCGCGGTATCACCGCGCATGCGGTGCCAACGCATGAGGATGTCGGACTCGGCATGCTCGAACATGTGACCCATGTGGAGGTAACCGGTGACATTGGGCGGGGGCAGCAGCATGGTGAACTTCTTTGAGGCGGCGAGCGTACCTTCGGAGGCGGCGGGCGTGGCGATGTCTGGCGTCGCAACGTCAAAGAGGCGCTCGCGGACCCAATACTCGGCCCAGCGTTCCTCAATGGCGGATGGATCGTATGCTTTCGGAAGTTCGTGGCTCATCGGTGCTTTAAGGGTAGCATCGACGTGCAGCCGGTCAGGCAATAGTGACCAGGCTGTCGACTCTAACGCATGACTACCGAGGATTCTATGTCCAGACTGTTTGTTGCTGCACTACTCATCATCTACGCTGTCCAACCCGCATTTTCCCAGGGTCATCCCCACGGCGATGATGAGGATCGTGTCAGCTTTGGAAGCGACATAACCGTCAATGAAGACGGGGCGGCTGGTGACATCGCTTGCGCATTCTGCACGGTGCGCCTGCATGGCGATGCCAAGGGGGACGTGGCTGTGCTGTTCGGCAGCGTGACGCTCGACAGCGGGCACACTATTTCGGGAGATGTTGCGGTGCTGGGCGGCGACGTCTCGATTGGGGATGATGCGACGGTCGATGGTGACCTGGCGCTTGCCGCGGGCAGCTTACACCTTTCACCCGATGCGACGATCCATGGCGACAGGGCTATCTTGCCGGGCCGGCTCTGGCTTTTGGTCCCTCTTGCGCCTTTGCTGATCCTGGCTGGGATCATCTGGTTGATTGTCTGGCTCATCCGGCGGAATCGTTATCCGCAGGGCTATCCTCAGGCGCCAGGCGTCCGGCGCTTCTAAACTCCTCCGAGAAAGACAAGGGGATGCAGCGCTGGCTGCATCCCCTTTGTTGTCGTGTGAGAGTCTCTAGAACGGGTTGAGCTTGTCGAGGCCCTTTTTCTTCTTGTGCTTGCTGGAGGACTCGTCGTTCTTGTCGAACTCTGGCTTGGCCTTTTCGCCATTGGCAGGTGGTGCCTGAGCTGCTGGTTGAGTTGCGGGGTTAACATCGTTGACGGCGTCCGGAGCCGGGGCGGGCTTCTCGATAGCGGGAAGCGGAGTCGCGTTCGGTGGACCGACAGCCGTTAAGCCGCCGTTATCGTCAGCGGGCCGGGTCGAGCCGGGCGTAACGATCTCCACGCCCATCGCGGAGCCTGCAGTACCCGTTGTGCGCTCGCCACTTGCGGTTCCGGGTACGGCCGTCATAACGGCCGATGTGCTTCCCGCATTGCCTTCGGCGGTAGGAACATCCTGGAGTGCGAGCGGTGCGGCCGGAGTCGCTGGTACTCCAGCAGCCGCATCGGTCGGCGTGGGCGTGTCGTTGACGACTGGCTGCGCAACTACTTTCGCGGTCGACGCATTTGGATTGAGCGCAGAATTGAAGTCGGAGATGACCTGGCGGGAGACAGTCGGAGCGAGCGTGGGCTTAGGATCTACAAGTGGGGGATCGCCCATACGCGCGGCAGTGACTACGTCGGGTTTGCGGAAAAGGATCAGGCCTACGCGGTCGGTCAGCTTGTACTGAGCGCGGCTGTTTTCGAGTGCGACACTGGCCGCGACCTGATCCGGCGTCGGCGTCGGGATGGGAATGTTCATCGCGGCGAGCCGATCTTTGGCATCTTCGACGTGCGGCGCCGCGGAGTGCTCGAGAACCACGCGCTTGTAGGCTGCGGCTGCCTGGTCATCGTAAATCTTCTCGAGACGAGCCTTGCCGGCTTCGGGAAGCTTCAGCGTGCGGACATAGCGCGCCTCGGACTCGTAGGCATCGCCGAGGCCGATCAGGGCGTCATCCATGTGGCTGTACTGCGGGTAGGTATCGACGACGGTTTGATAGCGGGCGATTGTGGCTGGCCAAGCTGAGCGCGTTGCGTAAAAAGCGGCGACGTCGGTCTCGCGTGTCGCCATGACCTCCTGGACCTCGCGTAGTCGCTGCTGCGCCGCCGGGACGAGGGTCGACTCAGGAAACTGCTGGAGCATAAGGCGGTATTCTTCCTCAGCGTGGAGTGACTTGGAGTAATCGCGATCCGGCTTATCCATCTGCCGGAAGTAGATGTCGCCGACGCGCATCTGGGCTTCGGCCGCTTCGGGAGCGTTCGGGAAGAAGGTGATGAAGTCCTTGTACTCGCTTTCGGCTTGAGTAAGCGCCGCGGTACCGCCCTCCTTGTACCAGGAATCGGCGATCGCCAGCTTGGCGCGCATCTGATATTGCGAGTCGGGATAGGTGTTCAGCAGCGTCTGCAGATCAAGCCGCGCTACGTCGAAGTGGCCGCGCTTGCTGGCATCGAGCGCTTTATCGAAGAGCTGCTTGTCGGGCAGCTTGGCATCCTGGCCGGCCAGCGGATTATCTTTCGTCGTCTTCTTGTCCTTGCGCAGCTGCTGCTTGGTGTCCTTGGACTGGATCACCTTCGATTCCTTCTTCTCTTCCTTGGTGAGCTTGTCTTTCTTCTCGGGAACGAGCGCAGGATTCGCATTGAGCGTACCGTCCACTTGCGGCACAGCTACGGCCGGCGATGTGGTGGTCTGGGCTGGATTGGCAGCCGCATCCTGAGCGCCGAGGTGCGCAGTGCAAAGGGCGGCTATAGCTGCTCCGGCGAGAAGACCGGCACGCAAGTTGGGAAAGAAGGAGTGCTTCGTCATCAGTAAATCTACCCCGTCGCCTCGCGTCCAGATCAACGCCCAGGCTGGCTATAGTCTAAATCTTTCCGTCAATCTTGTACCTGCTCTGCGGCTGCCCGAGCTGCCAGCAGAAGCTCGCGCGCATTCTGCTCGGTCTTCCCCGGGCTGAAGACGGCGGAACCGGCGACCAGCATCTCCGCTCCTGCTTGGACCACGGCGGCAACAGTATCGTGAGCGACGCCGCCATCGACCTCAATGCGGTAGTTCAGGCCCAGCTCCTCGCGTAGCTCTGCCAGCAGACCGATTTTGTCGAGTGCGAGCGGGAGAAACTTCTGGCCGCCGAAGCCGGGGTTCACGCTCATGACGAGGACGTGGTGAACCATTGGCAGGACCTCGATGAGGGTGTCGACCGGGGTGGCGGGGTTAATGACGACGGCGGGCTTCATACCGTGCTGTCCGATGAGTTGGAGGGTGCGGTGCAGGTGGCGGCAGACCTCCTGGTGGACGCTGACCATGTCTGCACCCGCCTGGGCGAAGTCGGGGATGAAGGCGTCCGGATTTTCGATCATCAGGTGACAGTCGAGGGGGAGCTTGGTGATCGCGCGTAGGGCCTTGACCATGGGCGGCCCGAAGGTGATGTTGGGGACGAAGTGACCGTCCATCACGTCGACATGGACAATGGTGCCGCCGCCACGCTCGGCCGCGGCGACCTCGTCGGCAAGGTGCGCAAAGTCCGAAGCGAGTATTGAAAACGCCAGTTCTATCACGGTGAGTCTGCCCTCAGGTGCATGGTTCGGGAGCTGTTTGGCTCCGGCTGCCAGGCTGAAGTGTATCAGCGGCTCGTATCCAGCTTGGTGTCACCGTCCGTATCCAGCTTCGCGCCAAAGTTAGAGCGCCGGCTGGTGAAAACGTCCAGCGGATCGGGCTTTTGAACGGCGGTTTGCGTTGATTTCGCAACGACCGGCACAATGCGCTCTACATCAGGCCGACCTTCGTGCAGGATGCGCACCTTCGCTGCTTTGGCGACACCGCGTTGCGTGTCAGCCATGACGGCCGGCTCGCCGAGTACCATGCGGGCGGCGCCGCGGAGGATCCGGCGAACCGGCCAGCTGGCGTCTGCATTTGCAAAGAAGATTTCGCCGCTGCGCTGCTTCTCCGGACGGTAGTACCAGCGACGCAGCAGCGAGAGATGATCGCTGAGCAGGGCAACGTCGCTGATGCCGGGCTGGTCCGCTGCGAGCTGGCAGATGACTCGGCCGGCGCGGTCTTCCGGGTTGTCGATCGGGGTTGGGGGAAGGCTTTCGCCCTCTTCGGCGAGCGGTACGGCCTGCAACATCAACGGCTGTGCGAAGAGGCTGCTGCCGACGCTGGTCTGCTCCTTCACGGCGCGAACGCCGAGCGTCGAGAGGCGGGCTGGCCCGTTAAGGCAGCCCCTATCGAGGAGAAAGACTGCGGCCTCGCTTACGGTCGTCTCCTGCTGTGCAGCGGGCTGGACGATGATGGCGCGCAGCGATGGGACGGGACGAACAATCTCATCGGCGAGTGAGGCGGCGGCTTTGACCTTCTGCCATTGCGTGTGGAGCGAAGCTGCTTTCTCGAACTCCATCTCGGCCGAGGCTCGCTCCCGCTCTTCCCCGATTGCAGCGAGCATGCTTCCGCCACTGCTGTCGAAAAACGCCTTGATGGCTGCGGTCTCCTCGGCGTACTGCTTGGGCGTGCAGGCCTGATTGCAGGGCGCGAGGCACTTCTTCATCTCCTGGTACACGCAGCCGGGGTGCTCGGGATAGGGCTCGAGGTCTTCATAGCAGCGGCGGAGCTTGAAGAGGTCGAGCACGGCGTCACAGTAGCGCTCGGCGGCCACTCGTGAGGGAAACGGCCCGTACATCTGCACGAGACCACGCTTCGACAGGCGGTTGGTCGAGTAGACGCGCGGGTGCTGGTTTTCAATCGTCAGGCGCAGGAAGTAGGGTGTGTGCAGCTTCAGCCGGCGGCGGGCCTCGGTGTAGCCAAATTGTGCGGCAGCGGCGTGGTAGAGGACCAGCGACGACTCGAAGTCGGAGCCGGTGACGTTCCACTCGATGCGAGCTACTTTTTCGCGGAGGTTGAGGCGCTTTGATTGTGACTCGGGAGGAGCAAGGAGGCGGGTAACGCGGCGGCGAAGATCGGCGGCGCGGGTGAGGTAGGGCTCGTCGCTATCGCGTGCGCCGCGGAGGGCAAAGACACCGGGAAGCGTGGGGATGACGCGAAGGACTTCAGCGGCGTTCTCGGGGGAGAACATCAGGACGTGATCGAAGTGGAAGGTTGCGGCCACGGGTCGATTGTAGTCGGCCAGCTCAGCTGCCGGCGATCATCATGCCTTCGATCCGGATGGTCGGTGCGGCGCTGGCACCGCGGAAGACGAGGTCGTTGCCAATGGCAATGATGTTGCGGTACATGTCTTTCAGGTTGCCGGCGATAGTGATCTCTTCGACGGGGTAGGCGAGTTCGCCGGTCTCGATCCAGAGACCGGCGGCGCCCTGGGAGTAGTCGCCGGTGACGAGGTTGACGCCAAAGCCCATGGTCTCGGTGACGTAGAGGCCCGATCGGACGTCACCGATGATCTGTTCCGGGGTGAGCGTTCCGGGCTCGAGATAGAAGTTGCCGGCGCCGATGCCGGGATTTCCGGCTAGTCCCCGGGAGGCGTTGCCGGTCGAAGTCATGCCGAGCTTGCGAGCGGTGTAGGTATTCAGGACGTAGTTGCTGAGGATGCCCTTGTCAACAAGGAGCTTGCGGCGGGTAGCGAGACCTTCGCCGTCGAAGGGCGCGGTCCCGAACCCGCCGATGGCGCCATGAATGCCGTCATCAAAGACCATGGTTCCATCGTCGACCACGGTGATGTTCTCGCCCGCGACCTGCTGGCCAAGCATGTCGGCGAAGAAGCTGGCGTGCCGGTAAATCGAGTCCCCGTTAGCGGCCTCGAAGATGTTGCCGATGATGGAGCGGGCGATCTCTGGAGAGAAGACAACCGAAGCTTTCTGAGTCTTAACCTGGCGCGCGCCGAGCCGGCGAAGGGTACGCTGGGCTGCAATACGGCCAATCTCTTCGGGTGACTCGAGTTTGCGGGTTGTGCGGGAGCTTGAATACCAGTAGTTCTGCTGCATGTTGCCGGCGGCATCCTGCGCGATTGGGGCAGCGGAGAATGCGCAATAGGAGCGGCGATACTCGCCAACAAAGCCGCGGGAGTTGACGAGGATCTTGTGTGAGGTGGCGGTGTCGAAATCTCCACCCTTGGAGTTTTGGATGCGAGTGTCGTAGGCCATTGCAGCGGCCTCGACGCGGCGGGCAATCTCGATGCGCTCGGCCGGCGGCTGCTCGTTCACGTCTTCGAAATGAAGGGCAAGATCGCCCTTCAGCTGCCCAAATGCTTCAGGCTCCGGCAGCCCGGCGAAGGGGTCTTCGCTGGTGATCTTCGCTAGCGTGACGGCGCCGCTGACCAGCCGTTCGATGGACTCACTTGAGAAGTCCGAAGATGACGTGCTGGCCGTCTGCTGAGCCTTCCCTGAGGCGATGAAGACCCGCAGCCCGACGGCCCGGGAGCCCGACTCCTTGAGCATCTCGACCTGCCCGAGGCGGACGAGCGCGGAGAACTCATCAGCTTCGTAGACAACCGCCTCGGCATCGGTTGCACCGGCCCGCAGGGCTTTGGCAAGCACATCGGCGGCTAGTTGCTTCAGGTCGGTCGACACAATCGTGGCGGAGCTGGACAAATGGATCTCGCGGCAGGCTGGATTAACGGACTGGAGATTCGGAGATGCGGGGAAGCCGGCCGTCGGTCGACGCGCGGAAGTAGAGGCCGCCGGGGCAATACTCGGAGTCGCTGCGGAGCTTGTGCTTCATGTGTCGCGGGGCGGTACCTTCGGTCACGGTGCGGACATTGAGCTTGACGGGTCCAAAGCAGTCCTTGCAGCGGAATTCGGTGTCACTGTCATCGAGCGCTTCAACGACCGTCTTGAGCTTCCAGAACGGCTCGTACCCACCGGTTGCGCGAACGCGGCGGCGCTTGACCTGACACTCGTAGATCATCTCTCGTTCCGTTGCCATCGTTAACCCTCGGACGTGCAGTTGTGTGGAGCGTGGACGTGCTTTGTCTACCAGATGGGAGCCAGCGAAGAGCTATTCGACAGGATGTTCCGAGGGCTTTGGTTCACGGCCGTCCGTCGCCTTCCTGAAAAGAAGACCGCCAGCGCAAAATTCGGAGTCGGCGGTCAGCTTGTGCTCGACGTACGGGACGGTACCGACCTTGCCATTGCGGCCCAGCAGCTTTACAGCGCCGAAGCAGCTTTTGCAGCGAAATTCAGTATCACTGTCGCTGAGTGCGACGGCAACGTTCTTGACCTTCCAGAATGGCTCATACCCGCCGCCTTCTTTTTGGCGACGCCGCTTCACTTCACATTCAAACATCTTCTCGCGTTCGGCTGCCATTATTGTCCTGTTCCTCCGACCGTCATGCGATCGAGCTTCACGGTGGGCATACCAACGCCTACGGGTACACTTTGTCCGGCCTTGCCGCAGGTGCCAATTCCTTCGTCGAGTGCGAGGTCGTTGCCGACCATCGAAACGTATTTAAGCGCCTCGGGGCCGTTGCCGACGAGCGTCGCGCCCTTGACCGGCCGCGTCACTTTACCATCCTCGATCAGGTAGGCTTCGCTGGCGGAGAAGACGAACTTGCCGTTGGTAATGTCGACCTGACCACCGCCGAAGTTGACGGCATAGAGACCGCGCTTGACGCTCTTGATGATGTCTTCGGGCATGTCGTCCCCGTTGAGCATGTAGGTGTTAGTCATCCGCGGCATGGGAATGTGGTGATAGCTCTCGCGACGGCCGCTGCCGGTGTTTGGCGTCCCCATAAGGCGGGATGAGAGTTTGTCCGAAAGATAACCCTTGAGAATGCCGTTCTCGATCAACACAGTCTCCTGGGTCGGATTGCCTTCATCATCCATATTGATCGAGCCGCGGCGATTTGGCATCAGGCCATTGTCGACGACCGTGACTTTGGTGCTGGCGACCTGCTGGCCGATCAAACCGGCGAAGGCGGAGGTCTTCCTGCGATTGAAGTCGGCTTCGAGTCCGTGCCCGACAGCCTCATGCAGGAGAACGCCCGGCCAGCCGGGGCCGAGTACCACGGGCATCTCCCCGGCGGGAGCGTCGACCGCGCCGAGCTGCAGGATCGCGGTGCGTGCGGCTTCGCGGGCGAAGTGCTCTGGGCTTTTCTGCTCCTCGAAGAACTCCATGCCAACGCGACCGCCGCCGCCTGAAGTGCCGCGTGCGGTGTTGATGCCGTCTTTTGCGATGACGAAGACATTGAGACGAGCAAGCGGCTGGGTGTCGCTGGCGAAGGTGCCGTCAGATGCGGCGACCAGGATGCGGCGCAGCTCGTCGTTGAAGCCGGCCCTGACCTGGGTAATGCGGCTGTCATAGGCGCGGGCTGCGCGGTCGGCGCGCTGAATGAGGGCGAGCTTGGCGGCGATCTCGGCATCAGCGGTAGCGCCGGCGACCGGGTAGAGCGCGGGCGTCTCGGTGTGGCGGAAACCGCTCATGAGCTCTTTGGCGGGTCCGCTGGCGATCAGGGCTGCCGTGCGAGCCGCACGGAGGAGGCGTTCGCTCGAAAGATCGTCGGTGTACGCATAGCCGGTACGCTCGCCCGAGACCACGCGGATGCCGCAGCCAACACTGATCCCCTGGCTGGCGGACTTCACGAGGGACTCATCGATGCCGAGCGAAGTGGACGTAACTGACTCAAAATAAAGGTCAGCGTAGTCCCCGCCCGCAGAGAGCGCCTCACCCAGGCAGCGCTCCATCAGACGCTCCGAGAGACCTAACTTCTCGATGAAGTAGAGTTTGTGATCTTGTTTGCGGTCGGAGACAGGAGGTGTCATCTCTTTGATTCTAGGCCCCGGAGAGGTCAGCGGCAAATGAGATGGCAAAGGAAGTGACGTTCGCCGCCAGAATAGCAGGTGATCGACTTAACGTCCGTGAGACGGATCGGGTGAGTTGGCGACGTTCATATCCAGGATGAGATGGGTCAGTTCGCCGGCATAACAGTTGCCGTCGGGGGCGTAGGTCTTGGCGCAGGAAGCGGTGTTTGCCGGTCGGCGGGGCGATTGGGCGTACTGCCAGACGAGGGCGTCGGGCGACCCGCTGCGAGCGAGCGGGGGTGGCTGCAGGGTACAGCCGGGAGCAGGCGGGCAGTCATCCTCATAGACCCACATGGCGATCTCGTGCAGATGCTGAGCGGCGACGTGGGCGTGGATGTCCTGGGCGGTCGTGATGGTCGTGGCTTCCTCATGAACGACCTGACCGCTGGCGTAGACGCCGGCTCGATAGCCTGCGGCGACGATTGCCTCGGTCCAGCCGAGGAGATAGGCCATCTGCTCAGGGAGCAGACGCCCGCCCTCCTCCTGGTCGAGGAAGAGGATCGTTCCGAGGGGGAAGTGCTCGGCTGTGGCTGTGGCTGTGGCGGCAGTGGCATCCCGGCGGCCCAGGGCGTCGGGCTTTATGCCTGCGGCGAGGATTTCTTTGTCGAGCTTCCCATTCGCCAGCACCAGGAAGCCGAAGCCCTGCTGTAGGAGCAGATCGCGCTTGCCGAGCCAGCCGTTCCGGCGAGCGCCGGGCGGGTTGGTGAGCCAGTAGCCGGCGAAGTCAAAGTGTTTGCGGAGGGCGGGCAGCGCGCTGTCGCCCGGGTATTCGTTGCGGTCGAAGCCGATGTAGCTCCTCTGGCCGTGTGATGGGGAGGCGAGCGCGAGGGGCATCACTATAAGGAGCAGCAGTTTTCGCAGGGCAATCGGCGACCGGCTCATATCCTGAGTAAAGGTTATACAGTGCTGTGCTACCTTGCATGAAACGAGCTCTCGTCCAGACAGCGCTGCCGTGACCAAGACGGGACGTGAATCCTTGTTGACGAGCCTCTGGAGTTCGCGATGAAGCCCGATGTCCGTTATCCGGTTGGACTATTTGAGCGGCCTGCAGCTGTCTCGCCGGGAGAGCTGCGCAATGCCATCACCGTGCTGGCGGAGACTCCTGAGGTGCTGCGGCACGCCGTCGATGGCCTTGACCCGGTACAGTTGATGACGCCCTATCGCGATGGCGGCTGGAGCGTACGGCAGGTGGTCCACCATATTGCGGATAGCCACATGAACGCGTTTATCCGGACGCGTCTCGCGCTTACCGAGGACTGGCCGACGATCAAGCCCTATGACGAGAAGGCCTGGGCGGAGCTGCATGATGCGGCTGCCCCGATCGAGTGGTCGCTCGAACTGGTGGAGAGCCTGCATGCCCGCTGGGTGATGCTGCTGTTTTCGCTTGGGCCGGCCCAGTGGCAGCGCGGCTTCATCCATCCCGAGAATGGCCGGACCAGGGTCGATGTCGCGACCCTGGCGTATGCGTGGCACTCGCGGCACCATATTGCGCATATCACACAGCTGCGCGCCAGGGAGGGTTGGTAACTTCATAGACTGCTTCTAGCCGGCACGGGGTGCGGACCCGCTATCGCGTCAACCACGCTATGGTAGCGTTGCGCTATTGCGTGGACCCGCTATGGTAGCGTTGCTCCATGCCGCCACGGACGATCGCCGCGGAGCAGGAACAGACCGTCGAGCAGATTGCGCTGGCTCTCGAGAGCTTCCTTGGGGAACATCCGGGCGCGGTGTTGCTGGAGGATGGCAAGGCGCTCTTCAGCATGCAGGAGGCGAAGTACACGCTCTCGACCGAGCATGGCCGGTGCACGCTGCACCTGTGGAGTGAGGAGCGCAATCTTGTCCGGCGGGTAAGTGCGGCTATCCTGCGCCATGGCGTGCTGCGGCTGAGTACGCATCGCTTCGGGCAGACGAAGCCGCAGACTCTCGAACTGGCTGCTGATCGCGACCGGCGTACGCCCTCTACCCGCGAGGCGACGCGGATACGGTATCTGCGGGTGCTGGAGCGGGTTCTGCTGCGCGCATTTCCCGACTGGAAGCCGGATGCGTTCCGGACCGCGATGGACCTGGAGAAGAGCTTTGGGCCGGCCTACGCGCGCGGGGTGCTGGTGAAGGGGACGCAGGCCTGGGCGGTGATCGCGGTCAACGAGGAGGAGACGTCGGCGACGGTTGACGGCATCCTGACGCTGGGCATCCTGTGGCTGCATCATTGCCGGGAGCAGGCAGCGGGGCGGCGGCTGTTCCAGGGACTGAAGGTGATTGTGCCGCGCGGCATGGCGACGCTGACGGTGTCGCGGCTGGCGTGGCTGAATCCGGATGCGGCGCAATGGGAGCTTTGGGAGCTGGCGGAATGCTCGGAGGAGCTCGAAGAGCGCGATGCTGCCGATCATGGCAATCTGGCCACGCGGCTGGTGCATGCTCCCAATGAGCAGGCGGCGCGTAACCGTTTTGGCGGGGCGGCGGCAAGGGTGCTGGCGCTGGTGCCGGAGATCATGCGGGGCAATGTCGAGCAGCGCATCCGGAGTGGGACGGAGCTGGCCTTCCTGGTGCATGGGCTCGAGTTTGCGCGGGTGCGGCTGGGGATCTCGGCTACGTCGTTCAACCGGGATGTAGAGATCAGCTTTGGCGCGGGGGCGAACGAGACCGTGCTGACGGCGGAAAATGCGGGCGAGCTGCGGGAGCTGACGGCGCGGCTCTTCGCGCGGCGGACGGCGGATGGCGATCAGCGCGATCCGCTCTTCCGGATGCAGCCTGAGCGGTGGCTGGAGAGTGTGCTGCGACAGAACCTTGAACCGCTTGATCCGCACCTCGATCCGGAGCATGTCTATACGCAGGTACCGGCGTTCGCGGCGGCGGATCGGGGGATGCTCGACCTGCTGGGGGTGGGCCGGGATGGGCGGCTGGCGGTGATCGAGCTGAAGGCCGGGGAGGACCTGCACCTGGCGCTGCAGGGGCTGGATTACTGGGTGCGGGTGCGCTGGCATCAGCTCGAGAATCCCGACGCGCAGACCGGGCTGGGCGCCTTCCAGAGGCTGGGCTACTTTGGCGGGGTGCGGCTTTCTCGGGAGGCGCCGACACTCTACCTGGCGGCGCCGGCATTGCGGATCCATCCGGCTACCGAGGTGGTGCTGAAATACTTCCTGCCGCAGGTGGAGTGGACGCTGGTGGCGATCGATGAGCGGTGGCGTCGGCAGTTGAAGGTGGTGTGGCGGAAGCGGGCCGGGGACTAAATTGTTTTTTTGCGAAGTCCAAAGTATTCGAAGTAATAGACCTAAGTCTGGACTGCTCCAAAGGTCTATTCGTGTCCGGGTGCCTTAGTTGGCCGTTGGACTGGAGAATGTGGAAGTGTGGGGAAGGGGGCTTGCCAAGCGTCCTGCTTTGGTACGCTGAAGGTCGAGGGGGAGAAGGCTTAGCATCTAAATTCTCTTTTTGCGAAGTCCAAAGTCTTCAAAACAATAGACCTAAATTCGAACTAGTCTAAGGGTCCAACACCTATATGCCGGGCGCTGACCTGCGTGACGTGGGGTGTAGAGAGGCTGCTTTGTCAAGCGCGACTGCTTCGGATTGGAGGGTCTCGAGCGTTAGAGGGCGAGGGAGGAGGCGACGCGGAGGCGTTTGTAGAGCACCGAGACGAGCAGGGTGGCGGTCGCCGCGAGCAGGGCGAGACCGAGGCCGGTGAGAACGCTGGCGGTGAGGGCGCTGAGCAGGTTCTGGGTGTCCTTGGGGTAGGCGCTCTCGAAGTGGTTGAGGAAGAGGAAGAAGGCGATGGGCAGGGTGAGCAGGAAGGCAGCAAGGCCGGCGAGGAGCGCAAAGGCGGCGCGGCGGGCCCAGCCTTCTGTCTTTGGATTTCGCCGGTACTGGATCTGCATGGTGAGTTTGAGTCTAGAGGGTTGTGGCGTGGATTGTGCGTGCTGGATGCCTGCGGGATCGTTTTATAGCTGCTGCAGGCTCTGAAAATGAGCAGAGGCGGCTGGACGCCGCCTCTGCCTCGCTGTTTCGGTGATACAGGTTTAAATTGCAGCGCCGCCGGAGACGTAGATGGTCTCGCCGGTGATCCAGCGTGCGTCTTCAGAGGCCAGGAAGACGACCGGGAGGGCGATATCGTCCGGCTGGCCGACGCGACCAAGTGGTGTGGTGGCGACGGCGCCCTTCTCGAAGTCGCTACCAATGAAGCCCAGCGAGACAGCGCCTTCGGTGACGACCATGCCGGGGTTGATGGCGTTGACACGGATCTTGCGCGGGCCAAGCTCCTTCGCCCAGGACTTGGTGATTGTATCCACGGCGCCCTTGGTGCCGCTGTATACGGAGCCCGCTGGAGGTGCCAGCGTACTGACTACGGAGCTGATGTTGACGATGCTGCCGCCAGTCTCAGGAAAGAGAGGCAGCGCGGCCTGTGTGGCCAGGATGATGCCGAGAACATTGGTGTCGAACAGGCGGTGATATTCCGCTGCGGTGATGTTGCCGACGGGCGAGAATGCGAAGACGCCCGCATTGTTGATCAGAATATCGACCTTGCCGTAGGCCTTTTTGGTCTCGGCAAAGATGCTGGTCACGGCAGCTTCATCGGAGACGCTGCCGCCGACAGCGATGGCCTTGCCGCCTGCCTGAACGATTTCGGCCACAACCTTGTCCGCGCCCTCCTGGCTGGACGAGTAATTGACAACGACGGATGCGCCGGCTGCCGCGAGCTGCTTTGCAATGGCTGCGCCAATGCCCTTCGATGCTCCAGTGACCACTGCTACTTTGTCTGCAAGCTTTGCCATGTCTCTTCCTCTTTCGCTCCTTGTTATATTTCGATAACAATCGAATGGATGTACGTGCGGAAGAAGAAGATTCGGAACGATTTTGAGTCGTTTCCTGGAACCGCCCAAGCGGCTCAAGAGCTAGTTCCAGGAACTAATTCAGGACAGCTTCGAGCTCTTCGGCGTGGGCGTGACCGAAGTCGGCTGCATCGGCCTGGTGGGCGAAGAAGGCTTCTACGGCGTCGAGGACGGCCGGGCCTTGTTTGGCTTCGAAGATCTGCTTGCGGAGGGCACCGCCGCCGGGGACGCCGTGGGTGAACCAGCTGGCGAACTGCTTCATCTTTCCGACGCAGTCGCGGTGGCGCTGCTCGCGGGCGGTCTGGCCGGCGGCGGTGATGGCGGCGGCGCGGGTGGCTTCGGCGGCCTCTTCTAGCTCAATCTCGTGGACCAGCATGGCGAAGTAGTCGCGGATCATACGATAGCGATCGGTGTCAGTCGGGACGTCGTAGGTGCCGATGCCGGTTGCTTCTTTCGAGGCGGTGTACTGGGCGATCTGGCGGAAGATCCAGGGGTTGGATGGGGCCGCGCGGCCGATCATGACGGCGTCGCAGTGGGTGGCGTCGACCATGGCGGCGGCGTCTTCTGGGGTGCGGACGTCGCCATTGCCGATGACGGGGACGGTGACCGCGTCTTTGACTGCGGCGATGTACTCCCAGCGGGCCTGGCCGGTGTAGCCGTCTTCGCGGGTGCGGGCGTGGAGGGCGACGGCGTTGAGCCCGCAGGCTTCGGCCATCCTGGCGAGCTCGACGCAGACGATGTGGTGGTCGTTCCAGCCCATGCGGAATTTGACAGTGAAGGGAATGGTGACGGCGGCGCGGACGGCCTTGAAGATGGTCTCGATGTGGGGCAGGTCACGCAGGAGGCCGGAGCCGCCGTTGCAGGCGACGACGCGCTTGGCCGGGCAGCCGAGGTTGAGGTCGACGAGGTCGAAGCCGGCGTCCTGGCAGATGCGCGCGCTGTCGGCGAGCGTCTCGGGGTTGGAACCGAAGATCTGTGCGGAGATGGGGTGTTCGTCGTCGTAATAGGTGAGATAGCGTTTGCGCTTGGTCTCACGC
>CAXTLS010000022.1:34992-53676 GCA_964245235.1 uncultured Acidobacteriaceae bacterium | reverse complement strand
GCGCGTCCTTGAGCGTGCCGTGACCGGAGAGGTGAGTTCCCAGGGAACGCCGCATCAGGTTGCTGCCGCACGAGCTCTCAGGCCGATTCAAGAGCGTCAGGTGCTCGGTCGCAGCATGCTCCTTTTTGACGGCGTTGCTCGCGATCAGCTTGAGCTTCTGGGCGAGGTGCGCACACCCAGCATCGCTGATCTCTTCGTCGCAATGATGGACAGACCAGAGGCGATGGCGTAAGGAGCAAAGCAATGACTACACCCGGAATAACGCCGAATGGAGCGCCCGCTACGTCACGGGTGCCATCGTCTCCGGCAATCTCGCAACTCCAGCAACTCTATTGGTCGGTACGACGCGAGCTTTGGGAGAACCGTTCCATTTATCTTGCGCCGCTGGCCATAGCTGTGGTCATTCTGATCGGTTTTATCGTCAGTCCTCTCGGTTTACGCCATGTTGCCGCTTTTCCTCGCCCCGAAACTCTGCATCTCCGTCAGATGATAGCCGGCCCTTACGACATGGCAGCAGGTTTGATCATGATAAGTGCAGTCATCGTGAGTGTTTTCTACTGTCTTGAAGCTCTCTACGGCGAACGGCGCGACCGCAGCATCCTGTTCTGGAAATCGCTGCCCGTATTCGACCTCACTACGGTGCTCGCGAAGGCAAGCATCCCGTTGCTGGTGCTGCCGTTTGTCGCCTTCGCAGTCACAGTTGTTACGCAACTGACCCTGCTGCTGCTGAGCAGCGCCGTCCTGTTGTCCTATCGTGACACCGTCGGTCCGCTATGGTCGCTGCTCTCGCCCTTCCGCATGTGGTGGATGCTTTTCTAGCATCTCTTTGCTGTGCACTCGCTCTGGTGTGCGCCGATCTACGCATGGCTGCTGCTGGTCTCCGCCTGGGCTCGACGTACACCGCTCCTGTGGGCATTTCTGCCGCCACTCGCGGTAGGAGTCTTCGAACTGATCGTGTTCCACACCGCGCATTTTGCCGAGATGCTGGTGAACTGACTATCTGGCGGTACAGCGGGACTGTCCCCTGGAGCATCCGGTGCCATGCCGCTCGATCCGGCCATGCACATTGCCATGGGGAGCTATCTCAATGCACCGGGCCTCTGGTTCGGGTTGGCGTTGGCGGCGCTCTTTCTCGGTGTGAGTGTGCGACTGTGACGACTTCGCGAGCCGATTTGACTTTGTCGAGATCATGGAAGTGCTGTCAGGAGGTTAGAGATGCTTCTTCAGTCGATTCTCGTGTTTCACATCTGTGCCGGTTTTATTGGTCTAGTGGCTGGCGGCGTCGCAATTATTTTGGCGCAAGGGCTCTCGTCGACACGGTCTAATCGGCGACGTCTTCGTCGTATCGATGCTCTGTATGTCCGCGAGCGGCGCCTGTGCCGGCTACATGCGGACGCAACCAGCGAACGTTCTAGCCGGTCTCTTTACGTTTTACATGGTGGCGACAGGTTGGAAGACAGCTAGACGGCGTGCAAAGGAGACAAGCGCGTTCTTGGAGTGCGCTTCTAGTCATACTGGTTGTCACTGCTGCATACCTGATCTACGGCATCATGGCGTTTATGAGCCGGCCAGCCGAAACGGGCGATGCAGTCATGTATTTTGTCTTTGGCCTCGTTGCGCTCCTTGCCAGTGTGGGCGATCTCCGCATGCTGACAAAGGGCGGTGTCACCGGGTCGGCCAGCATCGCACGGCATCTCTGGCGCATGTGCATCCCACTATTTATCGCGGTAAATGCTCTATTTCTCGCGAGAGCTAGATTCTTTCCCCTAATCCTGCAGATGACGCACGTGCTCTTCTTGCTAAGTATTGTGACCCTAGGAACAATGATCTTCTGGCTTGCGCGAATCCGCTCGAGCGGGGCGCTCAGGAAGACGCTGTCGCCGCGGGTAGAAGAGAGAGTTCCCAAGAAATTGAGTCACGTCTAGGCGCGTCTGTGGTCAGCCTACCAGGCATCGGATCGGTAGCATTCCGTAAAGAAGCCGTTCTTTCAGAAGGAAGTAGTTAGACGTAAACCGAAGCTGCGTCGGGGCGCGACTGCATTTCCTGAGAATAATCCACCAAAATCGATGACGTTCAGCCGGTTGTTTAAATTGTCGCCATCTGCCTGCAGGCGCGTGATGATCTTCTCTCCTTTGTAAAGATCGGCACCGATGGAAGCATTGAGGGCAAGCAGCGGCTTAATACGCCCGCGATCGAAGTTGATCCGGTTGATTACCGCAGCGCCGTATTCCGCGAGTGCGTCTGCTTCTGTGCCTTCATAGTCAAACGGAAGCCCGCTTCCATACGAAGCACCGGCTCCGAGCCAGAGACGCTGTGCTACCTGGTACTGAAAGCGGGTAAGCGCGGTGTTGCGCTGGTCCTGCGAGTCGGGGAAGTGTCCTGTTGTCTGCAACAGTGCAGCATCTGCATCGTCGCCGAGGAACAATCCGCCTGTCACCGGAAACCAGACGTTGCCCACCATGTAGGAGTAGCTGACGTAGCCGGTAAGCTGACCCAGGTGTACGACCTCCAACTTGCCCTCCGCGCCGTAGATGACCGCGTGATCGAAAGCAATGGGATAGCTGACACCGGTGTTGAGCAGTTGGTCGTCGTCCGCGTAGTTGCTAACGTTGCGACGATAGACATTCACGTCAAGTCGCAGTCGATCCGCAAAGGCTTTGGTCATGCCCCCCTCGTAGTAGTTACCCCTAGATGGCTGTACGGGAAGGCGAAGGAAGTCGCTGCTGAGAGCATCGATCTGCGACGAACTTGAAATCAAAATGTTTTCAAACGAAGGTGTCTGGAAGACTCGGTCGTACGAAGCATGGAGGACTGTTTTCATCGACGGAATATAGTAGCCGATCGAGATCCTGGGGCTAATTCCGTTCTCATTGAGGATCAATTGATAGTGGTCCCATCGCAGGCCACCGCTGATGGTCCATCTTCCAAGGTGAATCAGGTCTTGCACGAATGCTGCCTGCTCGAGATCCGGCCGATTGTCTGCGAAAGCTAGAGTCGGAGGCGTATCGGGATCAAACTGCGTCGGATCAGTGATTGCATAATTGAAGTTCTCATGCAGGAACGCATTATCAGATTCAACCCCGGCCTTGAACTCTTGATTACGGTAATGCTTAGAATAGGTACCCTTGAAGTAGCCTTCGTTGAAGTAACTTTTTTGGAACGCAATGATTGGAGTCGAGAAATTGTTTGAATACAGATCGTTCGCATTGTTGCGAACGAATCCCTCCAGCGTGCCGAGGCTGTCCTCAGAGAAAATGCGCTGAAAACGGACTGACCCGAGGGTCTCGAAGTTGCTCCCCGTTTGTAGCTGTCCCGCCTGTTCTTGCAACTGTTCGTTCGGAATCTCGAATCGGGAAAGTTCGTGACGAACGCTCAAAGTGAGTCGGTCCTTCTCGTCGATTTCCCTTTCATACCTGACTGAGAAATCGCCGGTAGTTCCGCTGTTTGTAAAGTTTTCCGGAACGACCGGGTTAAGGTAGTGCGCGGACATCGCACCGGAGGCGGTTGCGGACAAGCTGTTCCGGCCCCAGGTGTCCTGAACTTTGCCGTAAGAAGCCAGCGTGTCATAACTGCCGCCGCTGAGAATCCACTCGCCATGCAGTCCGGGGTTGGGATCGCGCTTTGTATTGAGTTCAACGACGCCTCCCATTTTTCTGCCGTACTCGGCAGGAAAGCCAGCTGTATAGATGCTCATCGACTCCACGTCATCGGCTTCGATCTCGGGCCCAAAGCTTGGCGATCGATTGTCGGTGAGCGGCAGTCCGTCGATCACGAACTGGGTCTGGTACTCCGAGCCTCTGGGATGCAGGACTGCATTGCCTTCATAGAGCCAGCCGGGTTGCGTGACAACTAGATCCTGCACGGAGCGGCCGGGCAGGGACTGCACCCGATTCTGTATCTGCTTCGAGCCGATCTCCATGATGGATGAGGGCCGGGCAGGATCGATCAGCGTCGCGTCGGCATGCACTGCCACAACCGTATTTACCGGAGCGACATCGAGCTTGATCAACGACTCGATCGGGAGAGTCGACCCCACCTGTAATGTGCTGGAAGTTGAGGAGAAGCCCTGCTTCTGGACTGTTATTTGATAAACGCCATAGGGCAGACGATGAATGTCAACGTTGCCGCCAGCGTCGGTTGCAATCACGGCTCTGTACTGGTTCCCCCGGCTTAGGATTGTGACCGTGGCTTGAATACCGGCCCCAGTGGCGTTTGTGATTCTAAGACGCAGTGCTCCAGTGTTGGCCTGTCCAATCACGGAGCATATGCAGAGTAGCGAGATAGCCGACACACAAAGAAGTGACCGCATGCCTGAGTATTGTATTCGTCTGGGGTTAAACCTTCTTCTTAGAACTTTTTGAGATCGTAGGTGCTGTCCGCAAGAAGAGGTATCAGCAAGCGATCAATGCCTGAAAACCTCTAAGCCGTGATGGAGCAGACTCGAGTCTCACGGAAGCTCGTGAGCGGAGGAGAGATCAGGTCATTGAGGCCCAAAGAAATATGGAGGCGCGGGTCGGGATCGAACCGACGCATAAAGGTTTTGCAGACCTCTCCCTTACCACTTGGGTACCGCGCCTCGGGCTTGGCCTAATAAACCCGTCTGTGCTGCTGAAGTGTAACGCAGATGGATGCTGTCTGGAGCGGGAGACCGGGGTCGAACCGGCGACATCTTCCTTGGCAAGGAAGCACTCTACCACTGAGCTACTCCCGCTCGCACAAGATGAAGTATAGCTGTGTTGTGACAGTACGGTCAACGCGGGACGGATCCGTCCAGTGACCGTTCGGGCTTTTGTAGCTAGTTTGCGGTGCGAGCCGGAGTAAAGGCTATTCTTGGGCCGGAGAGTGCGTGTGGGCGGCGGCGGACGATGTGCGGTGTCAGCATCAGGACGAGCTGGCTGCTGTCGGCCTCAACCATCTGTTCGGTGGCGTTCTGAAAGCCGGGCAGTTCGCTGAGACCAGGAATGCCATTGATCGCGCGAATCTCTGAACGATTCACATTGCTGAGGATGACGGCTGTCTCGCCATCAGGGATGGTGATGTCCGAGACGAATTGGCGATTGTTGAGAATGGGAATGTTGTCGAGCGAGCCGCCTGCAAGTGCCTCGACTTTGAGATCAAGCTTCAGGCTGATCGCTCCCATCTTTGTAACCGTCGGGGTCGCTTTGAGCGTGAGACCGAGGTCTTCGTACTGGATCTGGGGAATGGTCTGGCTGGTGCTTCCGGTCAGCTGTGAAAGCAGGCTGGAGGCACTTACACCATTTACACTCACGCCGGCGAGTGAGGATGCGTTGGCCACGACACCTGTAGAGTAGGTCGAGGTGGTGATGGGATAGCGAGTGCCGACGCGGAACTCTGCGGGCTGCCGGTCGGTGACACGGAGCTGGATTTCGTCGAGCGAGCGAGTGTCGCTCGCGTTGAGGCCGAAGTTGAGGGTTGTGCTGCCGGTCGTATAGACGCCAGTTGTTGTAATTCCCCCACCGAAGATCCCGATCGTGCTCGAGAGAAGTGCGCTCATAGCGACGCCTGATCCGATGAGATACTCAGCGATCTGCAGGATACTTGCGGTGGCGGGAATGAGGCCCTCAGCGATCGCCTGGTTGACGATGGTCTGGTTGGCGGCCACGAGACTTTGTGCCTGGCTGGCGACGTTGTAGACCCCGATCTGGGAGGGGAGGCTGAGGCCGGTTGTGCGTTGGTGCGTAATGTCGATTTCATAGAGTTTTAGATCGAACAGAACTTCACTGGTGCCGTCGAGGAGGTCGGCTAGCGTGAGGTTGAGAGCGTTGAGGGTCTGTTCCGGCGCACGGATAACAATGTTGCCGAGACCGTTTTCTACGGTTGCCTGCTTGACGTCAAAGATGTTCCGAACAACATTGCCGAGGTCGCTCATCTGTTCCGGAGTCATGCCAGGAACATAGACGATCTCCTCCATGAGCCGTTCGAGGCGCTGACGATTGTCCGGAGTGTCGCGCGCGACCAGGATACTCGTGGCATCCAGAGGAACGGTGAAGAGATGGTTGATGTGCAGCAGGATGGACATCGCCTGATCGTAGGAGACGTCGTCAATGTCGAAGCGTATGGACTGGTGCGTCACCGAATCGTCGAAGATGGGGCGGATGCCGAAGGCTGACGTTACCTCGCGCACAACAGCCTGGACTTCAGTGTGGCTATGAAAGCTTTTAATTGCGGTCTTCGGCGTCAGCGCGATAGCCCCAGCGAAAACGGGCGCCTGGGCGAGCCAAGGTGCCGTACGAATGTTCGTGTTTGGATCGGCATGCTGTGTGACGATAGGATTCTCTGGGTCTAGGGCGCGGGCCGTTGCGAGCAGGTCGTCTGCGCGGGCAGTGTGGCCAAGCATATGCTCACGACCAGAGTGCTGTACGAGATCGGTGACATGATGCTCGCGAGCAATAGCCAGAGCGACCTGATAGGCATGATTGTCTGGATTGAGGGTGAGTGCGCGGGTAAAGTGTTTTTCCGCGGCTGCATAGTCGCTATGGTCGAGAGCTTTTGCGCCTGCGACGTAGGCACCGGCTGCCTGGGCTTTCTGCTTGTCAGAAGGTGCTGCAGACGTGGCAGGTACACCCGGAGCCGCGGGAGCAGGCGACTGTGCGGATGCGATTGTGCTGATGAGGACGGCGCCGGCCAAGACTATGGTTCCGAGCGCGATCGACGGACGGGACTTAGCAGGTGGCGTCATGTGCTGCTGGTTAGACGTGGCGGGCGGCCTAACGGGCGTTTGCAATGCTTTGCAGGCGCGGACGCTCGCTGGTGGGGGGGCGACGCATGCCGTTGCGGATTTGCGTGGTGTCAAGATCCAGTTCGGCGAGCGTTCGGCTAAGCGTGTTGCGATGCATGCCAAGTTCTTCAGCGGCTTTGCACTGGTTGCCTTTGTGTTGCGCAAGGACCTCGAGAATGTAACGCTTCTTGAACTGCTTGACGGCTTCCGTGTAGGAGACCCCGGAGCTGTGCATCTGTGTGACGATTCCGTCGAGTTCGCGCTTCAAGGTCACCTCTCGTGCAGGTCAAATCTTTGCTATATCCGGTCTACTACTTCGCTTCTACTAATCCGGCCCGATACTTCTGTCAATCCGGTCGTCTGCTCTTTTCATTGTGGCCTCACTGGGGCTGCTTGATCCAATCCGGCACAGTGTGCTTGAGCTGTGCGGCGCCGTTGGCAATTTGCTGCCCAAGGTCGTGAGGTACAACGAAGGATACCCCATGTGCACCCGCAAGGAAATAGGGACTTAAGCGTGAGTTTTGCACCCAGTTCGAACGAGGATCGAAGGCAACAAGGATCATCATGCACGCAACGCCGAGCAGACCTCCACGGGCGAGTCCGAAGCCCGCACCGAGCAGGCGATCAAGGAATCCCAGGCCAATTGCGTCAGCGCCCGTATGCAGGAACCTGCCCGCAAGACTGCACGCGACCACCACCGCAGCAGCGATGAGGAGGAAGGCGACGATCTCGGCGGTTGCTAACGGCGTGATCCAGTGAACGAGATGCGGAGCGAGGCCGGCGTAGTTCCAGCTTGCCAATAGCACGCCGGCAATCAGGCCGATCAATGAGAAGATCTCGCGGAGAAGGCCGCGCAGGAAGGCCCGCAAGGTCGAGTAGAAAAGCAGCGCGATCAGCACCCAGTCGAGGGGAGTAAGAGAGGTGAGGGTCATACACCTTTAAGGCTGCTGCGGCCGGTAAGGAGATGGAAGGCTTCCATGTACTTTTCGCGGGTGCGCTGGATGACTTCGTCGGGGAGTGCGGGCGCCGGAACTTGCTTGTTCCAGTGAATGCTTTCGAGGTAGTCGCGCACGTACTGCTTGTCGAAGGAGGGCTGCGGACCACCTGGGGACCATGTGGACGCGGGCCAGTAGCGGGAGGAGTCCGGAGTAAGGACCTCGTCGGCAAGGAGGACCTGGTTGTCGTTCAGGCCGAACTCGAACTTGGTGTCGGCGAGGATGAGGCCCTTGGTGGCCGCATAGTCGCTGGCCTTGGTGTAGATGGCGAGCGTGAGACTACGTAGCGCTTCAGCGTAAGGCTGGCCAATGGTTTCAACCATGATGGCAAACGAGATGTTTTCGTCGTGGCCAACGTCGTTTTTCGCCGCGGGCGTGAAGATTGGTTCGGGCAGGCGGTCTGATTCGTGTAGGCCAGTGGGGAGCGGCACGCCGCAGACTGAGCCAGTCTGCTGATAGTCCCTCCAGCCCGAGCCTGAGAGATAGCCGCGGACGACGCATTCAACGGGGAACATCGCTGCGCGGCGAACGAGCATGCTGCGGCCAGTGAGTTGGGCGCGAAACTGCCCGAGACCGGGAGGGAACTGCGCAACATCCGCGGTAAGGAGATGGTTGTTAGTCAGGGTACTAAGAAAATCGAACCAGAAGAGGGATAGTTGGGTGAGGATCTTTCCCTTTTGCGGAATGCCGCTGGCGAGGACGTGGTCGAAGGCGGAGATGCGATCGGTGGCGACAAAGAGCAGGTCGGCCTGCGGCTGTGGACCGAGCGAATAGATGTCGCGCACCTTGCCGCGGGCGAGGAGCGGCAGGTCGCCTAGATCAGTATGAAGCAGGGCGGAGGACATCGTGCAGCCAGTATCGCGCATTACGGTGCCCTGCGGGGCGATGCTGAGAGCGGAGTGACGAGAGTGACACCGGTAACCTGCGACCTGGCGGCTGATCGAGGACATGGCGGCTAACTTCAAGGTACATCTAAGAGGCCTCTCATCTGGCTACGGTCCGGTTTGGCTGTTCGACTGCAAATGCCGGAACGAGAGGTTGACTCATGCAGACAGCGACACTGATGGGCGATGCGCTTGGGCGCTACCTGGACTTGGCGAGCGATCAGCTGAAGCTGACAGCGAGCAATATGGCCAACATTGACACGCCGGGCTACAAGACGCAGGGGTTTGATTTCGAGCAGGAGTTTCGTCGGCATCAGTCTGGCGTAGATGCTGCAGGGCCCCAGGTTGACGTTGTCGATGGCTTGGTTGCGCGACCGGACGGAAATAACGTCTCGATGGATCGGGAAGGTCTGCAACTGGCACAGGAGCAGCTCAAGTTCAAGATGGGCGTGGAACTGCTGAAGCACGAGTTTGCAGGCGTGATGGCAGCGATCCATGCGGAGGCGAAGTAGGCGATGAATCTCTTTGGATTGATGGACGTAAGCGGTTCTGCGCTGAAGGCGGAGCGCGTACGGGCGGAGGTCGTGGCGTCGAATATGGCCAACGCTGAGACGACGCGAACCGAGGATGGCGGCCCGTATCAGCGAAAGCACGTGGTCTTTCAGGCGAATGGAGGGGCAGACAGCTTCGGGGATACGTTGTTGAGCCGACTGGGCAGGGGAGCCGGCTCGAGCAGCAGCGGGAGCTTTCGCCTGGCCGGAGATTCGGGTGCGACGGACAGTGTGACAGGCGGGGTTGAAGTTACCGGTGTGCTGACGGACCAGAGCGCCCCCCTGCGGCGATTCGACCCGCAGCATCCGGACGCGGGACCGGATGGCTATGTCGCCTATCCCGATATTAACCCACTGACCGAGATGGTGGACCTGATGGGTGCAACCCGCGCCTACGGGATGAATGCGTCGGCGGTGCAGGCGGAGAAAAGCATGGTCACTGCGTCGCTGGATCTATTGAAATAATCCGAATGTTTGCGCGAGGAGAAGGACATGGTGGGGATTGATCAGGTTTTAGGCGCGCTGCAAGCTACCGTGGCGAGTAGTGCGCCGGCAGTCACGGGAGCTGCAGGCGCAGCATCGGCAACAGGTGCGGCGGGGGTTCCTTTTGCGGGCGTCATGCAGGCGATGATGCAGCAGACAGCGACGCTCGATAAAAAAGCGGCACAAACGGTGACTGGACTCCTGAATGGGTCGGGTGTCGAAGTTCATGATGCCATAATTGCGACGCAGAAGGCCGACATGGCTTTCGAACTCGCACTCCAGGTGAGGAACAAGGCAGTCGGCGCCTACCAGCAGATGATGTCCATGCAGTTCTAGATCGTTCGTCGTGGCTTACCTCTACGACTCTTAAGGAAATGAAATCGCAATGGCAGAGAAGATACAAGCAGCCGGGGTAGAACGAAGGGCAATACCGCCGCCACACGTGCCGGGTGGGGGTGCCGCGCAGAAGGCAGCCGCAATGGCCTCTTCGTTGCGGCAGCGATTGATGGCGATGACTCCAGGCAAGCGAAACTGGCTTATCGCCTCAGTCTGCGTGGTAGCGGCGACCTGCGCGGGCATGGCATGGTATGCGCAGCGACCGGATTGGAAGGTCCTGTTCTCGGGGCTCGAGGGCAAGGATGTGCAGCAGGTATCACAGGAGCTTGCCGCGGCGGGGATCTCGTACCAGGCGACCTCCGATGGAACGGGGGTCGAGGTTCCGGCGGAGTTGGTCGACAAGGCGCGCTTGGAGGTGGCGACAAAAGGTATGCCGCAGACCGGACGGCTGGGCTTTGAACTCTTCGACAAGCCGAACTGGGTCGGCAGCGAATTTGACGAGCGAGTGAATTACCAGAGAGCGCTTGAAGGAGAGCTTGAACATACAATTGGAACGCTCGGGGCAGTCCGGTCGGCGCGGGTTCATCTTGTCCTGCCACAGCCATCATTGTTTCTTGCGTCTGAAAAAGTGGCGAAAGCTTCCGTCGTGCTGAAGTTGAAGCGACCAGCGATGGACCCGGACCAGGCAGACTCGATCCGCAGCCTTGTGGCCGGCGCGGTTGAGAATCTGAGCCCTGAGCAGGTAACACTGGTCGATGCGGACGGCCGCGTTAATCTGAAGTCAAAATCTGCCGGTGGGGTGGAAGATGCTGTGGCTGAGCAGGCACTTGAGGCCAAGCTGGTGGCGATGCTCGAACCGCTGGCCGGCCGCGATAACGTGCGGGCAACAGTCAACGTCAGTTACGACCAAGGCACGGAGGAACGAACGGACGAAGTCTACGATCCTACCCAGACCGCTGCAGTAAGCATGCAGAAGAGCGAGCAGACGCGGGCCGGCGCAGCAAAGCCGAGCGGAGTACCGGGGACGGCAAGTAATACGCCGGCGGGTTCGCCCGAGGGCGCGGTCCAGGGGTCGGCCGCAGCTGCGGCTCCAGGGACACCGCCGCTACTACAGAAAGACCCGGCATTGCCGGTGTATCCGCAGGTTAATGGACAGGGGCAGAGCATCAAGGAAGAGAACGGCACATTTGCGGTGACACGGCACCTGGTTCACAACGAAGAGGGACCAGGCCGGATTCGGCGGGTAACGGCTGCGGTGCTGGTGAACGATCGTATGGTGATGGAAGGAGCCGGCAAGCTGGAGCATGCGATCTGGAAGCCGCGGAATGGCGAAGAGATGCACCGGCTTGAGGAGTTGGCGCAGGCCGCGGTGGGCTTTGACACAAGGCGTGGAGACCAGGTGGTGATCGAGAACATCAGCTTCAACTCGAACGCTCCAGAGCCGAAGCCCGCCCCGCTCGATAAGGCGATGGAAGAGGTTCATACATTGCTGGCATCGCAGCCAGGTCTGTTGCGAACATTAATGTTGGGAGTCGGCGGGTTACTTCTGGTGCTTTTTGTGGTGCGCCCGGCTGTTCGGCAGGTCACGGCCACGTTGAGTGAGCCGATGTTACTCACAGCCGGGCCCACTGTTCCAAGCGTAACGGCACTGCAGGTTCCGGCAGAAGCTATTAAGAAGGAACCGGAACGACCTGCCTTACTGCGGGAGCCACGCTTTAGGGTGCCGTCCTCGCGCGATGGAATCTTCGACTATGTCGCAGAGAGCGTGCGACGTGACGCGACGCAGAGCACACGCTTGCTTGAAGCGTGGATTGGCAATTCTGGGGAGGCAGAGTGATGGCAGCAACAGCACAGTTGAAGATGCCCGAGGCGCCGCGGCTGAACCCGCCCCTGCTGCCGGCTGACGCTGGATTTGCACCGATTGAGATGCCTGGCCTTCGCAAGGCAGCGATCCTGATGGTTGCGTTGGGTGAAGAGCTTGCGAAAAGTCTATTCCAGAGCCTCTCAGAGCTCGACGTACGGCGGCTTACGGATGAGATCACGCGCCTTGGTGAAGTGCCGGCATTGCACTCGACGCAGGTTTTGACAGAGTTCTACGGCCTGTTAGAGACCCGGGAGCACATGCTGCGGGGTGGCCCGGAGTACGCGCTAAAGCTCTTGACGGAAGCTTTTGGACCCCAGAAAGCCGAGGCATTGCTCGCGCAGGTGAAGGGATTGCAGCAGCGTTCCTCGGGCGACTTGGCGATGCTCCAGAAGATGGAGCCACACCAGCTGAGCAAATTCCTTGAGAATGAGCATCCGCAGACAGTAGCGCTGGTCTTGGCACACCTCGATCCTAAGCGTGGCTCGACCGTGCTGATGCACCTAAGGGATTCGGTGCGGGTGGATGTAGTGAAAAGGCTTGCGGAGATGCGGCAGTTTTCGCCCGAGATGGCGCAGACAGTGGCGCTGGTGCTCCATCGGCAGATGGAAGCCTTGGGCACCAGCGGCCGGCGGTCGTACTCAGGGTTCAAGGCTGTGGCTGAGTTGCTGAACCGGCTGGAACCAGCTGCCAGCAAGGGCATCCTTGAGGAGATTGAGACCAACGAACCGCAGCTCGCAATTGGCATACGCAACCTGATGTTTACCTTTGACGATCTGCTGACGGTTCCAGCGCAGAGTATGCGCGAGCTGGTCGGCGCTGTTGATAAGCGGGTCTTGGCGATGGCTTTGAAGGGTGCTAAGGACAACCTGAAGGCGTATCTCTTTCAGGCGATGAGCTCGCGTGCCGTAGAGATGTTGAAGGAAGATATGGATGTTATGGGACCCGTTCGGGGCAAGGACGTGAGCTCGGCACAGCAGGAATTGCTTTCCACCGCAAGAAAGATGGAAAGCGAAGGGCGCATCATCTTGAAGATAGAGGCTGACAATGATCTCACCGTCTGACGTTCCGCCCGGCGTTGACCCGGGACTCACGGGAACACCGTGGAAAGAGGCCGGTCGTTCCTGTGCTGTCCGACCCTTGGAGTTCAAGGCGATTGATCACCCATTGCGACGCAAGACGGACTGGATCCCGGGAAACGACGAGGACTTCAATCCTCGAGACAGCCGCTTGCGAGAGGATTTTGCAAACCTGGAGATCCGATTCCGCGCGCAGACGCAGCAGTTGCCGGACCAGCTTCTTGAAGCCAGGCGTGAAGCGAAGATTGAGGCGCGAGCAGACTGGGCTATCGAGCTTGAAGACCGGATTACAGCTGAACGCGAACGCGTCGTTGCGACCTGCACCGAATTTGGCAAGGAACGTGCCAGCTACTTTACGTCGGTGGAAGGAGAGGTTGTTCGGCTCGCACTTGCAATCGCCGCGCGCGTTCTGCATCGTGAAGCAAAGCTGGATCCTTTGCTGCTTGGAGCTGTCGTGCGGATGGCGCTCGAGAAAGTCGCAGAGGATAGCTCTGCCGTGCTGCATGTACCAACAAGTGAGGCTGATGCCTGGCGAGCAATGCTGATTGAGAATGGCCAGCCCGCTGTCACGGTGATTGGCGAGGAGCGAATGGGCTCTGCCGATTGTGTGCTTGAAACCAGTGTAGGGCGCGTGGAGCTTGGCGTCGTAGCGCAGCTAGAGGAGATCGAAAAGGGCTTCTTTGACCTCCTGCAGCAGAGACCGCTGTAGCTGGAGGAGTGGATGTGGACACGATGGATTCGGTAGAGGCTAGCGAAGGTCCGGGTGGCAGCCTGGGACCCTACTTCTCTCGGCTGGCAACCCGGCCGGCATGGCGCTGGTGCGGCCACGTAGTGAAGGCTGATGGGCAGACGGTCGAATCAGAGGGTCCGCTGTGTTCCGTCGGTGAGAGCTGCGAGATCATCGATGGTACGGGTGATCGGCATCGTGCCGAGGTGATTGGCTTTCGCGGCAGGCACGTCCTTGTCATGCCGCTTGAGGCGACGCTAGGCATCCGCTATGGTGATCGAGTGACGGCCCTAGGACATCGAGCGGGGGTCGGCGTTGGCGAGCAGATGGCCGGTCGCGTCCTGAATGCCTTGGGAGCGTCGCTGGACGGCTTGCCGGCGCTTCGGCTTACAGAGACCTGGCCGCTCGATGGCTCGATGCCGCATGCGATGGAGCGAGAACCCATCCGGCAGCCCTTGCAGACTGGCCTCCGTGTCCTTGACGGTATGCTGACGGTCGGGCGCGGCCAGCGCATCGGGATCTTTGGAGGATCGGGTGTAGGCAAGAGCACACTCATCGGCATGATGACGCGCAATACAGCGGCGGATATAACGGTAGTCGGGCTTGTGGGCGAGCGCGGCCGCGAGGTTCGCGAATTTATCGAAGATTCGCTTGGTGAGGAAGGCCGGCAACGGTCCGTCGTGCTGGTATCGACCTCCGACCAGAGTCCGTTGATGCGGATGCGGGCTGCAATGGCGGCAACTGCAGTTGCGGAGTTCTATGCTGCCCGCGGCAAGCACGTTCTGTTGGTGCTCGACTCGCTTACGCGCTATGCAATGGCCGCACGTGAGGTTGGGCTGGCGGCCGGTGAACCACCAGCAAGCAAAGGGTATACACCGTCAGTCTTTACGCGGCTGGCAAAGCTGGTGGAACGAGCCGGAAACTTCAGGACGGGAAGCGTAACGGCATTTTACACAGTGCTGATGGAAGGTGACGATCAGCAAGATCCGGTCGTCGACGCTGTACGTTCTCTGCTGGACGGCCACGTGGTACTGTCCCGTTCGATGGCGGCGGCGGGCTGGTATCCGCCGGTCGATGTGCTTGATTCCTTGAGCCGGCTGATGCCTGCCGTGACTACATCCGAGCATCATGAGCAGGCCGCCGTCGCTCGAAGACTACTGGCAGCGTACGCCCGCTCGGAGGATCTGGTACGCATCGGCGCCTACAAACCAGGAACTGATGCAGATCTCGATCGGGCGATGCGGGCAATGCCAGCGCTCAAGAGCTTCCTGCAGCAGGGAAGCAAAGATCACATGACGATGGAGCAGACCCTTACACAGCTGCGTACGTTAGAGTTTTCGAAGTGAATCGCAAGTTGGCGATCTTGAAGCGCATTGTCACTCTATACGGCTTAACGGAAGAGATGCATTCGGTCGCTCTGCGCGTAACCGCGGCTTCGGTCCAGGAAGCGGAGAATGCCATCGCGCAGCAGACCGGCCGGGCATGCGAAGCAGCGAGCGCAGCGCGAGAAGCATTGGGTGCAGGGGACCGGCAACAATGGGTATTGGCCGGAGCACAGCGGGAGTTGAGTGAACTTCGATGGATAGAGCTCGAGCGGATCCGGCACCTTCGCGAGATTGCCAGGGATCAAGCACAGGATGAGTACGCCGCGAGTCGGATCAAGAGTGAACAACTTAAAGCGGTGGTGGAGCAAAGCGAAGCCGCAGAGACCGTGATTTCTGGACGACGAGCACAAGCCACGACCGACGACCGCTTTCTTTCGCGGCTGCTCTGGAATGATCGCCAAATCGGGAACGGGTAAGGCGTTCCTAATCTTCCGCAACAGATTTTGGCTGAGCAGTTGCATCTCTCCCGGTCGGCGGAGAGCGGATGATGATGGCACAAGCTTTAAGCATAACGCAGTTCACGGAGGCTCTTGTAACTCCGGCAGCTCCGACCGTCCAAGGTGGGCATACCGATACAAAGGACGAGGATTTCCGAGCAGCATTACGGCAAGCGACTGACCCCGTAGACGTTGACGCGGTGGTACCGGCGCATCGCGGCGACCTCCAGACTGCAACGGCCACATTGAAGCTGACGCAAGCTGATGCAGCGACTGGAGCTCCGGTCCGGCTATCGCCTAGTGGACGCCAAACACCGACCCTCGCTGATGTGAAGGAGGCAGATGATGCAGAACCCTCCTTGCTCGGAGACGATAAGCTCTCTCCCGATCTATCGTCGGAAAATGACTCACAATTTCAGCAAAAAAACGCAAGAGCGGCAGGTGCCGCGATTTCAGCACGGAATTTAGCTGAACCTGGCGTCGCGGTACGTTCCATTGGGATCTCCCCCTCGCTCGTATCGCCAGTGACATCTGCTACTCAGCGTTTGAGCCTGGCAGATGACAGCAGTTCGCTGGGACCCGTAGCGAACGGCATTCCTGCAGCTCAGTCGCTCAGTGCGGCCATGGCTACATCCACGCAGCCCAGCTCAACTCAAACCGCACATATGACTGCCCCTGCCATAGTAAAAACGATCGCCATCCAGAACGCACCGTTGATCAAAGGCGCCGCGGACAGGACTACACCAGCAGAAAAGATCGTTGCTGTAAGCAAGGCTAAGAGCAGTGTCGCAGAGCATGTTGGCAGCGTAAGTTCAGTGCAGATCGACGCTCCCGTAGCGACTGTCATCATGCCCGCTCTTGCCGTTGTTGCAGGAAGCGGCAGCCACCCTGTACCGCTGCAGGCCGTGACGGAGACGCCAGCTGTAACGCCAGGTTTGTCAGCGATGGTGGGCGCGGCAGCGGCTCCCATTCTTCCGGCGGGCGCGTCGCCGAAACCCGGGACCGGGCCGGTGGAGGTGACAGACCAGAACAGAGAGGCGAGTACGGCTGATGCATTACCGGTGGCTCCGGACTCAGGTTTGCACGCTTCGCGGTCTGTGGTCCTCGGTGCCGCTGGCGAGGGCGGAGGTCGACCGGCCTCAGAAGGAGCGGTACAAGGAGCGATGGTTGGTAGCACCAATGCCGTTGGAGACGCAGCTGGGCTGGGTGGGATTACTGTATTTGCATCTTCCAATCACGCAGGGCAGATCGAGGCACCGGCGATACTCCAGTTTGCGACCATTGGTGAAAATCAGACGGGATCATCCCCGCTTGCTTCCCGTCTTGAAGGGGACGTTGTAGCGGAGGGTCTTCCGCATACGATCTTGAGCGCGACGCCCACGGCGCTTGAGGTTGGTGTGCCGAGTGGAACACATGGATGGCTGAAGATTCGCGCCGAGCTAAACGGCGCCGGAGGGGTCAACGCGTCGCTCACAGGAACTTCATCCGCTTCAGCTGCATCCCTGCGGAGCGATCTCCCAGCGTTGAGCTCGTACCTTGAAGCTGAAAAGATCCAGGTAGGCGGGGTAGCAGTGCACACCACCGTACACACGGCTGAGATCAGCTCTGGAGATCTGGTATCCACGGATGGCGGTCGATCCGTGCTTGGTGGGCAGGGCGACTTGCCAGGAGGCACGAGCGGTAAAACGGCGCAAGACACAGCACAGCAGCCGGGCGCGCAGGGCACGGGCACAGGAGCAGGTTCTGGTGCGAAGGGCGATGAGAAAGCACCGGCAGTGCCGGTGGACACGCTATCTGATGCAGAGGGATATGGATTGGGAACTGGGCTGGGCGGCAATAGAGTTCTGTCGCCTGTGGAGTACGGTGCCGGCGGAGGCTGGTTAAACGTACGCGCATAACGTTTCGATCAGCGTGTAGAGCGCTCGATCACGGAGGAAAGATGAGCGGTCTACAGTTGAATTCAATCACGGGCGCAGGTACAGCAGAGGCAGCCGGTATAGCGTCAGCGCTGATTCCCAAAAAGCACACCGCGGTGTCACCCGCGAAGGCGATGGACGCGAACGCGGGCAGTACGGCTGCTTCATCGAGCGCGGCGTCTGGTGACATCACCTCCACCGACTTTCTGACATTGCTGGTCAGCGAGCTGAAGAATCAGGATCCGACGGCGCCGACCGATCCGAACGCGTACATCACGCAGCTGGTCGGAGTAAATAGCTTGCAGCAGTTGATCTCGATCAACTCGGGCCTGACGGCGATTGAGACGCCGACCACAACCACCACCCCCGCGGGCTGACCTGCGGGTCAGAGACGAGTGGTCGAAATGAAATCCCACGAAGACAACTGATCCAGAGGAGAGATAGCATGCCGGACTTTTCCATTGCTTTGAGCGGCCTTCAGGCCGACTCGATTGCGCTTAATACGATTGGTAACAATCTTGCCAACCTGAACACGACGGCCTACAAGGGTCAGAGCACGACCTTCGAGGACCTCTTCTATCAGCAGATCGGAACCACCGGCGCGAGCGATCCGATCCAGGTCGGCGTCGGTGCCAGGGTCTCGGGCACGGCGACCGACTTCTCGCAGGGCAGCAATGCTCCCACCGAGAATTCAACCGACATGGCGCTGAGCGGCAACGGATTTTTCGTTGTGCAGCAGGGCGGCGTGCAGTCGTTGACCAGGGCCGGTAATTTTCAGCTGGACACATTTGGCAATCTCACGACGATCGATGGGCAGAGCGTCATGGGCTACCCGGCTGTAAACGGAGTGGTTGGAGAGAACTCGACCCTCGCACCGCTTACGCTGCCGGTTGGACAGACCGAGCCGGCGCAGGCGACCCAGAACGTGGCTGTCAGCGCGAACCTGAACTCCGCTTCCGCTACAGGCAGCACATTTTCCACCCCGGTGACGATCTATGACGCGCTTGGTGCACCTCATGCGGCTTCGGTCACGTACACCAAGGCGAGCGGAACAACGTGGGACTACGCGGTTACCCTTCCCGCGGCCGATGCGACTGGAGCGACCGGCAACACGGGTACGCTGACCTTTGACTCAACAGGAGCGTTGGTGTCTCCAGCGGCGAATGTGGCCGGCGTCACTTTTACGGGGATGGCGGATGGGGCCAGCAACATGAGCTTCAATCTAAATCTCTATAACCCTGCGGGAGCTGCCACTGTGACCCAGTCAGCATCGCCAAACACGACGACAGCC
>CAXTLS010000022.1:0-34982 GCA_964245235.1 uncultured Acidobacteriaceae bacterium | reverse complement strand
GCCAGCAGCCAGGACGGGTACGCCAGCGGCACGTATCAAACCTTCGCGGTGGATGCGAACGGCGTGATCTCGGCGACTTTCAGCAATAATCATACGACTGACATCGGGCAGATCGCCGTCGCTTCCGTGGCCAACTCCGAGGGGCTCTCGCGTGTCGGCGGTAACAACTACCAGACCACCAGCGCCTCCGGCACGGCAGCGATTGGCGTGGCTGGTGTCGGTGGTCGGGCAACCATAACCGATGATGCACTCGAGGCGTCAAATGTGGATATCTCAACTGAGTTCGCAAATCTGATTGTGGCGCAGCGTGCCTTTGAGGCGAATTCGAAGACCGTGACGACCTTTGACACGGTGACGCAGGATGCGATCAGCATGATCCGGTAGATCTTCTTTACTCATCAGTGTAGGGAGCAGCGACGCTGAGTTCAGCCAGAGTGTGGCGGACCTGCGGCGGTGCTCCCTTTGGGTATCCGGTGCGTCCTTGTGAGAATCGGCTAATGCAGCGAGAGCTGGCGGTGGCTCTCGGCGTGCATCTCCCCCGAGCATCATGGCAAGCTCTCCCGTTGTTTCTGAAGCTCCGGTTATTCCCGATGCGGCACCCGCGAAGATGCCGCTTGCGTCCTTGATTGTCGCGATGGTCGTAGCGGTCTTCGTCTCCGTTGCGCTGCTGGGTGGAGCAATATTCTACGTGGTCCATACGGGTAAGCTCTCGCTCTTGAAGCCAGTTGGCACAGAGGGTAAGCCGGCAGCAATCGCAGTTGTTCCGCCATCGCACATCATGGCTCTCGAGCCGATGGTGGCCAACCTGGCAGACGCCGGCGGGGCGGCTTATCTGAAGGTGGCGCTTACCTTGCGGATTGCCGACGAAACCATAAAAAAGGGGTCTGCTGCGAAGGAGGAGAAGCCCGGCAAGGGGATCACTGATGCCGAGGCTGCCGTGAGAGACACGGTGCTTACAGTCGTTGGTCAGCAGACCTCTGACCAGCTTCTAGCGCCTGGCGGCAAGGAGCAGCTGAAGTCCGCGCTGAAGGTAGCACTGGCCGGACACAATCCTGAACTGAAGGTCATGGACCTTTATTTCATTGATTTTCTAGTACAGCGATAACGTCCGGATCAGGTGGAGTGCAGCAATGGCAGATACGGAATTGATGGCCGCACATGCCGAGGTAGCGATACCGGTAGCAGCGACGCTACGACACGGTGCAGGCGATTGGATGGAACGGATCGAGGAGCATGCGCAATGGCTGGTGCTCTCGCGGCTGCCGGTAGTCCTTACAGCACGCATCCCGCTAAGTGGGTTCAAAGTACGGGACCTGCTGTTACTGCAGGAGGGACAGCTTATCCAGAGTGACTGGTCGACGACTGAGGACATTCCCGTCAAGATCGGTCGAGTTCAGCTTGCGTGGAGTGAGTTTGAAGTAGTGGAAGACAGTATGGCGATGCGCTTAACACGATTGGCCTAAAGGAGACAGGCAGATGGAACTAGTGCAGGGTTTTACACGAAGGCAAGAGATCGAGAAGGCCCCACAAGTCGGCGGACTCGCCGCCTGGATGGTAGGAGCGCTCCAAGGGCGCGTACGCATCAAGTGGCGCAGCGGAGCTTCGCATCGCATGCAACAGATGCAACTCCTTGAGACGCTTCCGCTGGGGGGTAAGCGGCAGGTCATGCTCATCGCCTGTGAGGGCGAGCGCTACCTGGTCGGCTGTGGACCGGAGACAGTGACGAGCATCGTCAAGCTGACCCCGGCAATCGTTGAGGCGCGGCCGGCAATCAAGACCGCGGCCCAGACGTGGCTCTAAGTCGTCCAGTCATTGCTGCCATTCGGCGCACAAGCCATGCGCTCTTCCTTAGCACGATGATGCTTTGGGGTGGCACGATCGCCCATGCTGAGGCGGTGTCTGCGGGAGCGCCTGCCAAGTCTCTCTGGGTTCCCAAGGCTTCCTCTGCCCTCAATATCAGCAAATCACATGCAGGCGTAAGCAGCGGGCCAGCCAACCACACGGGAGCAGCAGCAAAGTCGGATGCGATCGATCCGGCAGCAACAACGGCCGGGCCATTCTCCGGGAGCCAGAGCGTTCCCTGGTCGATCGTCCTCGGGCTGACGCTGTTGACTCTCCTGCCGGCGCTGCTGCTCTCGATGACACCGCTAGTGCGACTCCTAGTGGTCTTCCACTTTCTACGACAGGCGCTTGGAACACAGACTGCGCCATCGAACCAGGTGTTGATGGGACTCGCGTTGATGATGACGTGGTTCCTCATGCAGCCAGTGTTGCTGCAGGTAGAGCAGCAGGCAGTGACGCCGTATCGTGCCGGCCAGATCTCCGGGGAGGATGCCATCAGCCGCGGCATACAGCCGGTGAAGCAGTACATGCTTCGGTATGCGCGGGAGAAGGATTTGGCCGTCTTTGCTTCGGCGGGGATGGCTAAGCGCCCAGCGACCAAGGACGATCTCCCCATCCAGGTCGTCGTGCCAGCGTACATTCTGAGCGAGCTGAAGGCGGGTTTCCAGATCGGTGCAGTGTTGTTCCTTCCGTTCCTACTGGTGGACATCGTGGTCGCGAGCGTGACGACATCGATCGGCATGATGCAGCTGCCACCGGTGGTCGTGTCAACGCCGCTTAAGATCCTACTCTTCGTCATGGTCGATGGATGGAATCTTCTCGCCGACCAGTTGCTGAAGAGTTTTTCATAGCGGATTGGGATCTACAAAGGAGGTTAGGCGATGCGACCGGACCAAGTGGTAGAGATCATGCGCACGCTGCTGCTCGAGGCGATGATGCTGAGCGCTCCCTTGCTGATCGCGGCATGCGTCGTGAGCCTCGTGGTCAGCCTGATGCAGACGCTGACCGGCGTTCAGGAGCAGACCCTAACCGTCGTGCCCCGACTGGTAGTGGTCTCGGCTGTGGCCGTGGTGACGCTGCCGTGGGCGGCGCATCGACTTGTTAGCTTCACGCTCCACCTATGGATGGATCTGCACCGGTATTTGGGTTAAGGCGGACAGTGGACCTGACAGCACGCATGGCGGGCGACCTCGGCGGTCTGGTGATGAGCTGGACGCAGTATCTTGCGGCTTCCTTGCTGGTGCTGGTCCGTCTGAGCGGCTTGGTGGCATTCGCGCCACTTTTTAGCTCAGCCGCAATCGCGCCTCGTATTAAAGCTGGTTTCGTGATCGCGATGACGCTGCTCCTGGCGCCCATAGTCGCTGCTATTCCCGGTGCGCGTGCAACTCCTGACATGAAGGGCATCCTTGGTGAACTTGGTGTCGGGCTGATCTTCGGACTTTCACTCAGGGTGCTCAATGAGGCGCTTGAGTTTGCGGGCATGCTGCTCGGAATGCAGTTTAGCTTTTCCTTGGTCAATCTTCTTGACCCCAACTCAATGATCGAGACACCGGTGCTGGGTCAGATGCTGGGTTGGCTTGGCCTTCTGGTAATGATCGGCGCGGGACTTGATAGGACACTCATCGCAGCAATGGCACGCAGCTTCTGTACGGTTCCAGTCGGTACGGCGGTGGTGCACGCAACGACTGGTGCGGCACTGGCAGCGATGGTCGGCGGTGTCTTTTTGGCCGGCCTGCAGCTTGCGTCGCCGGTCATTGCTGCGGCCTTGGCGGTCGAGATAACGATCTCGCTGGTGTCCAGGTTAGCGCCACAGCTGCCGGCAATGGTCATCAGCATCCCGCTCAAGACGATGGTTTCCTACGTTGTGCTGATCGGGTCGCTGGCCCTTTGGCCAGGCTGGATCGAGACGCACTTTACCGCGCTGCTGAACGCGGCCGGACGACTGGTCGGGACAGCATGAGCGATAAGGGGACCGAGCAAGCCAGTCCGCAACGAAAGCAGAAGGCGAAAGATCGCGGCGACATTGTTCGCAGCCGCGAACTGCTCTCGGCTGCGGCCATGCTGGCCGGGGTGTTGGTGTTAGGAGCAACCGCCCGGAGCTTCGTCGCAAGCTGGGGCAAGGTGTACGTCCAGTCACTTCACCTCGCAGTCTTGGGACAGGGAGGAAGTGCTGAAGGATCCTGGCAGGAGGCGATCCGTATGATGCTCGCGCCCGCGCTCTTCCCCATAGCCATGGTGCTAACGGCAAGCTTTCTTGCGGCGCTTGCGGTCGGGATCGCGCAGGGCGGCGGGATCTCACTCCATCCGAACGCGCTCGAGTTGAAGTTCGAACGGCTCAATCCGGTGACCAACCTTGGGAACCTCTTTAGTCTTCGCGCTGTGACCCGAGTGGTGAAATCGCTGGTGCCGGCCTCGGTGATGATCGTCTTTGGCTGGGGTGCGCTCAAGGCACTTATGGTCCCGATGCCGGTCATGAGCCTGGTGCGGCTGCCGTACGCATTTACAACGGCTTACGGCCTAGCGCTCGATGCCGCGTGGGTCACGCTCGCTTGGAGTGGACTTGACTACGCGATTGAATGGAGAAGCTGGAACGCGCGCCTGAAGGTGACAAAGCAGGAGATGCGCCAGGAGATGAAGGAGGCTATGGGCAATCCCGAGATTAAGGGGAGAATCCGACAGATCCAGCGTGCGATGCGGCGTCGCAAGATGAAAGCCGATATCTCGCGGGCGAGTGTCATCATCACGAATCCGACGCACTATGCCGTCGCACTTGAATTCAGCTTCGACACGATGCAGGCGCCGACGGTCCTCGCCAAGGGCCGCGACCTGCACGCGGCAGACATTCGTGAAGAAGCGCAATGGGCGGGGATCCCGATGATTGAGAACCCGCCGCTGGCACGAAGTTTGTACAAGATAGTAGAGCCCGGCCAGTCGATCCCGTATGAGTTATACGCGGCGGTAGCAGGCATCCTGGCCTTTCTATATCGGCAAAAGATGGAAGAGAAGATGCGCAGTGATCGCGCAAAGAACGAACGTGTGACACAAGCGGCGATGCCGCTTGTACCGCGTGGCATGCAGGGTTTTGGAGGAGGCATATGACGACCGCAGCTGCTGTGATAGAAGGTAAGACCAGTCGATGGCCGCTGGCGAAGCTGCAGCAACTCCTGCTTCCGGTAACGGCGATCAGCATGGTCTTTGTCATGCTCATTCCAGTGCCGAGTTTTGTGCTGGACATTTTGCTTGCCGCGTCCATCACGGCATCGGTGATCGTGTTTCTAACGGCAATCCAGGTACGGAGAGCTGTCGATTTCTCTGTGTTCCCCACATTGCTGCTCCTGCTTACCCTCTTTCGGCTTTCGCTCAATCTTGCGTCGAGTCGCCGAATTCTACTGCATGGCCATGAGGGCACGCATGCTGCGGGATCGGTCATCGAGGCATTCGGGCAGTTCGTCGTAGGCGGCAACTATGTTGTCGGCTTCGTGCTGTTCCTGGCGTTGATTGCGATCCAGTTCCTGGTAGTCGCTCATGGCGCGGTGAGAACGGCTGAGGTCACGGCTCGCTTCACCCTGGATGCACTGCCGGGCAAACAGATGGCGATCGATGCAGATATGAACGCCGGCCTGATCGATGAGCAGGGAGCACGGCGGCGCCGTGAGGCAATCGCCCGTGAGGCCGAGTTCTACGGCGCAATGGACGGTGCGGCACGATTCAACCAGCGCGACTCGCTTGCAACCATCCTGATTACGGCAATCAATATTATCGCTGGTCTCCTGATCGGCGTGCTGCAGCAGGGCACCGATCTGATGACCGCTGTAAAGACGTACACCATTCTGACTGTGGGCGATGGTCTGGTCACCATGATCCCGAGCCTGCTCGTGTCGATTGCCGGCGGCGTGGTGCTGACGCGCGCGTCGTCCTCCGGGCAGCTTGATGTAGAGCTTGGAGCGCAACTCCTACGGGGACGCAACACGCTCTGGATCGCGTGCGGTGTGCTGCTGGGACTCGCGCTGATCCCCGGGCTGCCGAAGCTGTCTTTCATTCTGATGGCTACGGCGGTTGCTTTGATCGCGCGGAAGCTTCCTGCAACTGCTGACGAGGCGCCTGTGCTTGAGCTGGACAAGGTAGCTCTGGACAAGACATCGACTGCTGACCTGGCCAAGGGAGAAAACCTTGCTTCGCTGCTGAAGATGGATGAACTGACGCTTGAGATAGGGTTTCAACTCATCTCGCTGGTCGACGAGAAGCAGGGCGGCCAGATGCTGAATCGGGTACGGGCGCTGCGGCGCCACCTGGCGACAGAACTTGGCTTCATCGTTCCGCCGGTCCATATTACGGATAATCTACGGCTCAAGCCACGGGAGTACGTCGTCAGCCTCCGCGGGGTCGAGATCGCACGCTGGCAGACGGAGCAGAACTTCCTGCTCGCCGTGAACGCTGATCCGAAGGCACGGATCATCGCGGGCATGGAAACGCGCGAGCCGGCTTTCGGCGTGGCGGCCCGTTGGATCCAGCCCGGGCTCGAGGAGGCCGCGCTTGCGGCTGGATACTCCGTGGTCGATCAGACGACCGTGATTGGCACCCACCTCGGGGAACTCATCCGCCGGCACGCTCATGAGTTGCTTGGGCGACAAGAGGTCAAACGGCTGCTGGACAGCATGAATGAGAGCTATCCAAAGCTCGTCGAAGAGCTTGTCCCCAAGCTGATGTCGCTTGGGGAGGTGCAGAAGGTGCTGCAGCAGCTGCTGCGCGAGCAGGTTTCGATCCGCGACCTGGGGACGATTCTGGAGATCCTGGTTGAGGCCGCGCAACACTCTAAGGCCATTGTTCACCTGGTAGAGAGCGTGCGACAGTCGTTGGGCCGCGGCCTAATACACCCTCTGCTTGATATGGACGGTGGTCTGAGGGTTCTTGTGCTCGACCAGAATCTCGAGTCTGAGCTGGTCCACACCTTCGATCCAAACGGCACCGCGCTTCTGCTGAGTGATGGTGCACGGCCATCCGGTACACCTGCTGAGTATCTGCGCCGGCTGCTCGACTCTGTGAAACGGCTAACCGAAGGCGGCACCAGCACGGCACTCCCCGTGCTTTTATGTCCAAGCCCGGCCCGCTATCACGTGCGGCGTTGGTTGGAGCCATTTCTGCCTAAGGTCACGGTTCTGGCCCCGGCCGAAATTCCGCCAGAGATTCGAGTCCGCAGTATGGGCACGGTGGGATAAGCAGTTGCGTCAGTTCTGCGATCTCAAAGCAAGGATGAATGTATGGCAGATGAAGCAGGAGAGGACAAAGGCGAGATGAGCATGGGTAATCCGATTCCGATGGCGGTATTGAGCAGCATGGTGGCGCAAAGGCGCCGAGCAGAAGACATGAACAGCTACGAAGCTGCGGCGTCGCTTCCGCCACTCCTGGAGCCACAGGAACAGGTAAAAGATGTTAGCGACGATGGTACCGTCACCGCTCTGGAGCGCGAACGCTTGCTGCTGGAGCATCTGCCCACGGTGCGGTATCTTGCGCGCCGCATTCACGAGCGTCTGCCACAGCATGTTGATCTCGACGATCTCATTTCGGCCGGAGTCGTCGGTCTGATCGATGCCTTTTCAAAGTTCGATCACAGCAAAAAGGTGCAATTCAAGAGCTACGCCCAGTTCCGGATTCGCGGTGCGATTCTGGACTCGCTCCGGACACTCGACTGGAGTCCGCGGGAGCTTCGCCGCAAAGGCCGCGCCGTTGAAGAGGCCATACGTTCGGCCACGCAGCGACTTGGCCGGGCTCCGTCGGAGCAGGAGATTGCTGCCGTGATGGAACTAAGCTTGGTCGACTACCAGCATCTTCTCGGCAATCTCAAGGGGCTCGAGATCGGCAGCCTGCATATGGAACGGACGGAAGACTCAGGCGACGAGGAACTGGCGTATATTCCCGGTGCTCCTGAAGATGATCCCCTCTTCCGATGTCTCAAGGGAGAGATGAAGCAGCGGCTTGCTGACGCGATCGAGGAGCTTCCCGAGAAAGAGCGATTGGTGCTGACGCTCTACTACTACGAGGAACTCACGATGAAGGAGATTGGACTTACGCTCGGTGTGGTCGAGTCACGGGTCTCGCAAATCCATTCCTCTGCAGTACTGAGACTGCGGACCGCTCTTGCAGGTCTCCGTTCCGGTCACGCACCAGAGATGAAGCAAGTTGCGAGCGTAAAGCCTTTGACGACTCACCGGAGACGGGAGGCCTGATCGTACGGGCTCCAAGGAGATGAACTATGGCAGGTGAGATGAAACAGAACGAGGCAGAGGCATCGGCTGCAGCGGCGAGAGGGAGAAGGGCGCAAGCCGACGCATCGGCGGACGAGGAAGCACCTGAACTCTATAACTTCAGCCGAGCAGGCCAGATCAGCCAGGAGCAGATGCGTGCGATCGGCACGGTCAACGACCTCTTTGCGCGTAACCTGATGCACACGCTGGGCGCATGGCTGAGAACGCAGTTTCAGGCAAAACTTGCCTCGGCGAAACAGATGCCCTATGCGGAATTTCTCACACGGCTCAAAGAGCCGACATACGTCTGCTCCATTCGCATGGAGCCCTTGGGCGCTCTGGGTCTGCTGGAGCTGGATCTTTCACTCGCTTCTCCTGTCGTCGATCTTCTGCTTGGTGGCATCGGCCGGGCGGGAGTGGTCCGGGAGTTGACGGACATTGAAGAGGCAATCCTTACCTCTGTTGTGGAGATGATTGTGAGAGAGCTCAACGTCGCCTGGCAGCCGGTCGGCCTGCAGTTTACGTTTGAGAAGCGCGAGACGGCAGCGCAGGTCGCCCGCATGATGCCTTCCAGTGAGAAGACCATGTGCGTGAGCTTCGAGATTCATATGCCCGAGGCCCGGGGAAGCCTGAACTTTTGCCTGCCCACCGTCGTTCTAAACGCCATTCTCCGGCAACTTAGCTCCGATCGGGAGCGGCCTCGCCGGCGCTCTGAAGAGGCCGAGGTACGAGTGCGGGAGCTGCTTGGAGATGCCTGCTTTGGAGCTGTACTGCAGTTTCCGCCACTACGTCTGCGGGCACGGGAGCTGGCGGAGATCGTTCCCGGGACTATCTTGCGTCTACCGTTGCCACGTCACTCGGCCGCCGAGCTCCGGGTCGGAGGCATCGCCTTCGGCAGGGCTCGCCCCGTTCGCATGGGGGAGCACCGCGGTGCACAGATGCAGACAGAGCGCAGCAGTGATCCGGAAGAGTCGCAGACGATTTAGAAGAACCGTCAACCAGGGAGATGAAAGACGTTATGGATGATTTAATACCGGACGACGAGGGATTGAGTGGCGGGGCAGGAATGAATCTGCTCTACGACATTGAACTAGACGCAACCTTGCAGTTCGGCTCACGTGAGATGCCGCTGCGCGAGGTACTGGCGCTTGGGCCGGGCGATGTCGTCGAGTTGGACCGCCATGTTTCAGAGCCGGTTGACCTCGTGGTGGGAGATCGGATCGTAGCTCGTGGGGAGGTAGTTGTCGCAAGTGGCAACTTTGCTCTGCGCATCACCGAAGTGGCAACGCCGCAGCTGCGGCTGGAGAGCATTCGATGCCTTTTCTAGACAGACGCACCACCCCGACCGACCTGGATACGAATACACGTGTTAGTCGAGCAATCAGCAGAGAGAGCGCGGGGTCGTGGACGGGTGACGAGTACGTTCCGGGACCGGCATCGCGGGATGCTGTGCGCCACCTGCCGCGGACGGGCTCTGCAAAGCAGGCCTGCGGCAACCCAGAGTGCAGCGGCGGCTGGACTATGCCGTGGAAAAATCGGCGCAGGCCAATCTTTGAGGGCAAGTGGGGGTGCAGCACGCGCTGCCTTGAAGCCGTAGTTCGAAAGGCGCTGCGCCGCGAGCATGGCGACCTGCGCATCGCATTGAACGAGGATGCACCGCACCGGCATCGTGTTCCTTTGGGTCTCGTGATGCTCAGCGAAGGATGGATTACGCAGGCCCAACTCCGCCGAGCGCTTGAGGCGCAGCGCTCGGCCGGCACCGGTCGCATTGGCGACTGGCTGGTTCAGGAGTGCGGTATCGCTCCGGCACAGGTCACGCGCGGGTTGGCTGTGCAATGGAGTTGTCCCGTTCTGCCCATTGATGGCTTCGTTCCTTCTGCGATGGCTTTGACAATTCCACGGCTGTTTGTCGAAACGATGGGCCTTCTGCCTCTCCGCGTAGCTGCTTCCCGCATCCTCTATCTTGCATTCAGTGATCGCCTGGATGCTTCGGCAGCCTTTGCGATCGAACAAATGATCGGCCTTCGTGTGGAGAGTGGCCTGCTCGATGACATCCAGTTTCAGACGGCTCAAGGTCGACTGCTCGAAAGTAAATTCGTTGCAGCAGATGCGGAGTCCTACGCTGACATCGACAGACTTGCAACAAGAGTTACCGCCGTTTTGGAAGAGAAGCAACCAATCGGGTCGCGCCTCGTCAGGCTGCACCAGCATTACTGGCTGCGGACCTGGCTTGAGGCAGGCGCCTACAGCGGCGTTGGCACGCTGCCTTCGAGTGGGGAAGATGTGGATGATATTACGTTTTCATTTGCGGCTCGCGCCTAGCCATAGGGTGAGATCAGCGGACAGGAACACGATCCATAAAAAACAGCCGCATCGTTGAACGATGCGGCTACTCTTTATGACGTGAGATTAACGGGTGTTAATCTCGCCGGCCACAGTAGAAGCCTGATCGGCGTCGTGGTTTGGCCCAAGGCCGAGCTTGATAATCGCGCGGGAATCGGGAATCAACTTCGTCTGCCAGCCATTGTCGGCCTGCATCTTCTGCATCGCGGCTTCGGTCTCATTGTCCCAATGACCCGTCGCTTCACCGGAAAGGTAGCCTTGCTTGATCAACGCACTCTGGATCGCTGTTGCGCGGCTGTCGTCAATTGCACGCTGTGGAGTAGGGTGAGCTGTCTTATTCGAATGCTTATTGAGAAGCCTTGGCGATGTAGGTCCCCGCCGGGAGTGTGTCAAGGCGCTAGCCGATACAGAGGTCACAATGATTAGGGACGAGGAAAGAAGAATTCGACCGAACCGCATAGAACTTAGTACCTCAGTGTGGAGTATCGATCAATTCTGGATCCGGATACTCAAGATTGTGACATCAGAGTATCGCGTGAGTAACACTCGCGCAATAGGAAGGACTTTCCCTCTTCTGAGTGCAACCCCGAAAAAGTTTCCGGTCGGTAAGGCTCGTGCAGTGGAGAAGAGCGGAGTAGAATCTGCGCTCTTCTCCACCAGCAGGTCTATGGCAGAGTTCCACCCAGATATGAGTTTCCTTTGTTAGCACCACTCGGGAAGCGAACTACAAACACGACATCATCGCCTGACTTCAAGCTGCTCACTATGGCCCTGTAGCCGGCTTCATCCGCAATCGGCTTTTTGTTGATTGCCGTGATGATCAGACCCTTGCTGATGCTGATCTCGTCGGCGAACGATCCCGGCCTTACGCTGGTAACCACAACGCCACCTTTGACTCCCAACTTGGTCGCCACCGTAGCTGGAACTCCTGTTACCGTGATACCCAGTTTGCCTTGCCCAGCATCCGACTCCTGTGTTTGATCGTTATCTGCCTCAGCGCCGTTGTCGAGGTTCGCGTAGAGCTTCGCTCGATCATTGATTGCCACATTCGCGGACTCCTGCTTACCATCGCGGATGTACCCGAGCTTCACCGTCGTCCCTACTTTGCGCGCAGAGATATCGGCTACAAGATCGTCACCATCTTTAATGGGCCGGTTGTCGATTGAAACGATGATGTCGTTTGGCTGTAGGCCAGCTTTGGCTGCGCCTGCACCGGGGGTTACGGTGCTGACCATCACCCCGTTCTGGAACCCATACATCCGTTGTACCGCAGAGGAGAGCGCCGGTTGGAACTGAATTCCGATGGACCCGCGAACGACCTTATGTTCCGGTCCAATCAACATGTTGTAGACATTCGCAATGATGTTTGACGGCATGGCGAAACCGACACCCTGCGAACCCATGGATGAGGTGTAGATTGCTGTGTTCATGCCGATCACCTGTCCAGCGAGATCGACAAGCGGACCTCCCGAATTGCCCGGATTGATCGCAGCGTCAGTCTGAATGAATTTCTGAAACTGGCTTTGTGCCGTTCCGTTCGGCCCCGGCTCATCAATCGAACGATTCTTCGCGGAGACGATACCGGCGGTCACCGTCTTCGACAGTGAAAATGGGCTTCCGAGAGCGAGAACCCAGTCGCCGACTTGGGCGCCATCAGAGTTGCCGAGCTTGATGGTAGGCAGCGACTCCTTTGTCTCGATCTTAATGACCGCGATATCTGTATCCTTATCGACACCAATCACTTTCGCCGGGTGACCTTCATCGCCGGGGCCCCCATCGGGATCGTTCGAGAGCTTAACGAAGATCTTGTCCGCTTTATCCACGACGTGATTATTGGTGATGATGTAGCCCCGTGAGTCCACAATGAAGCCAGAACCCAGCGCGCGCCGCTCACCTCCACCGCCATCTCCATCATCGTCGCCCTGCCCGTTCTGACCGCCGAAAAAGCGATTGAAGAAGTCTTGCATATCGCCTTGCTGACTGTCGTCATCACCCTGGCCGGGGTTCGTGTTGGGATGGCCCTGCGGAAGTCCGCGGCGGCGAGGCGTCTTTGTAGACGACTGTTTGGGGAGCGATTCGGTGTTGATGTTTACGACTGCTGGTCCAACCTGCTTCACAATCTGCGAGAAGCCGTTGGAGAGATTGACGGGGGAAGGGATAATAATCGGTCGGGCGTCGGATGAGTCAATCGCCTGGACTTCCTTCCCACTCACATTCCGAGTCAGAACTGAACCGGCGAGGATGCCAACGGACAGCGTGGCAAGCAGGGCAAAGGTTGTGGTCAAACGACGGCTGCGGAGGCGGTCACGCAGATTTCTCTTGGGAGTCTTTATGTTCATCTTGGGGTCGAACCTCGATTTATACGCATGTACACAGGTGAGTATAGCTGCTGAGCTCGACTCCCCTGAATGTAAAGGGCGGTGCACTAAACAATTAGTTAGACGCATTTACGGGGTGAAAGTGTCTCCGCTGGCAAGTCTCGCTGCGGCTTAGATGGGGATAGCGGTCGGTTGCCTGCGGGAGGGTAGCAGTTCGATGACGAGAATGCCGGCAAGGATGAGCAGGGCTCCCGCAAACGCCCGATGACCGAAGCTCTCATGCAGTGCCAGCAGGGACGTAAGCCACGCAAACACCGGCTCAAGCGTCAAGATTAGCGCTGTATGCGTAGGCGCCAGGTGCTGCTGCGCATAGCTCTGGATGGTGAAGGCGGCCGCGGTAGCCAGCAGGCTTGTTACCAGAAGTGTAGCGACCAGTCTTCCCGTCAGGTGCAACTCCAGCCTGCCGCCAAGCGGAAGAGTGATCGCCATCAAAAAGGTTGCGGCGCCAATCTGCAGTGTCGCAAGCAGGCCCGCAGAAAGGTGGAGTGAGGCGTTGGCTAGGGCGAGCAAGTGCCCGGCAAAGGCCAGCGCACAGAGCAGCGTCAGCAGGTCTCCGATGCCGATACTCGCAAAGATGTGTGTGAACCCCGTTCCTCGGGGGGTCGTGAGCAGCAAAAGCCCAGAAAAGGCAAGTACCGCGCCTGAGAAGGTTGCGAGCCCCGGTGCCTGCGCGCCCTTCGGCCGAATACCGGGAACAGCGGTCAGCAAGGGGACGAAAACTACAACCAGCCCCGTGATGAAGGCCGATTTGGCGGCCGTTGTGCGCGCGAGCCCAGCAGTCTGGAACTGATAGCCCGCCCCGAGAAGAGCTCCAACCAGCAAGCCAGTCAGGATGGTTCGCCGCGACAGATCCTGGAGGTGGCGGCGATTAATGATCGCCAGCGTGGCCGATGCAAGCGCCATTCGCAACAGATTGAAGAGAAGCGGTGAGACATCTTGCAGGGCGTCTTTTACCATGACAAAAGTAGCGCCCCAAACGGCAACGACTCCGACAAGAAGAAGATGGGCGACTGTGCTCGGTCGCATCTAGTTTGCCGGGGCCCTTGAAACGGGGGCGATGTAGACCGTCTCACCGTTGACAATCGTTCGAAGTACCTTGGTATGCAGGAGTTGCTGGGGGCTGACTACCGTTGGATCGTGATCGAGCACCAAGAGATCTGCAAAGTAGCCCGGCTCAAGTCGGCCGAGTTGCTGCTCGCGAAAATCCGCGAAGGCCGACGCCTGCGTGTAGGCATAGATCGCCTCCCATAGTGTGATCTTCTCCTGGGGCTGGTAGGTCTGGGTGCCGGCTTCGTTCCGCCGAGTGACCGCTGCATAGAGTCCCCTGAAGGGGTTGATCGACTCGACCGGGTAGTCGGTGCCGAAGGCCAGCGTCACCCCGTGGTCGAGGAACGATCGCCAGGCGTAAGAGTACTTCGCCCGCTCGGGACCAAGACGCGCTGTCGCCCAGGCCATATCGGTCAGGAGATGACTAGGCTGCATCGAGGCGATCACGCCAAGGTTTGCGAAGCGGTCGAAGTCTTCCGGTGTCAGTACCTGGGCATGCTCAATGCGGAAGCGGAGATCTGCCGGTGTGAACTCACGGGAGTCACTGGTCACGATGGCGGCGTCCGGATTGTTTGGTGGCCGAGGATGACTGGCGGGAATGGCGACCTGCTCGGCCGCCGTGAAGGCATTGAGGGCAATCGTATTGGCACGGTCACCTATGGCATGAAAGCCTAACTGAAAGCCGGCGGCCGCCCGCTCGGCGGCGAGGTGATTCAGTTTCTCCTCGTCGTAGCGGGGGATTCCGGAGTTGCCGGGGTCGTCCGTATACGGATCTTCGAGCGCCGCCGTCCTTGATCCCAATGAGCCGTCGATAAAGCCCTTCAGCATCCCCAGGTGGAGCAGCGGATCGTCGGTCGGATGGCTTGCACGATGCTGTTGGAGCACAGCGAGGGGCAGGTTGACATCCATCCACTCACTTACTCGCAGCTTCAGTTTGCCGCCGCGTTCCATCTCTTCGAGCACCATGAAGTCTTCCCACTCTGAGAAGTCCTGCACCGACGTGACTCCGTGCGCGAGGGCGTCATCGATCGAAAGCTGCAGCGCGCGACGGCGATCATCGCGGCCAAGTGGCGGGATATTTCGCTCAATAAGAGCAATGGCCGGAGTCTCTCGGACAATTCCTGTAGCTTCCCCGCTCCCGTTGCGATCAATCTTGCCGCCTTCGGGATCGGGTGTCGCGGCAGTGATCGCCGCAGCCTTCAAAGCAGCGCTGTTAGCGACGACAATATGGCCGTCGACGCGGTAGAAGACAGCGGGGTGGCCAGCGGTAACCGCGTCGAGATCCGCGCGCGTTGGGAGTGTTTTGCTCGCCCAGAGCGTGTGATCCCAGCCTCCGCCACGCAGCCATGTGCCTGGTTTCGCGTTAGCCGCATAACGCTTAATGCGTTCCTGCATCTCGGCAAGGGAGGTGCTGCCAACAAGATCGGCCGACAGCTTCTGCTGTCCCGCACTCGCAATATGGGTGTGGGCATCGTTGAAGCCAGGCATGACAAAGGCGCTGTGGAGATCAATAAGCTTCGTAACGGGAGACTTCAATTGCAGGATCTCCTTATCAGCCCCAACAGCGGTTATCTTGCCGCCTGCGATTGCCAAAGCAGAGACCTTCGATGATACCTGTGATAAATCGTCGCTATGCAGGTGAGCTCCGGTTAGAATCGTGCCGTTGAAATAGATCATCTCCGGCGCGCTCGCCTGGGCCCGCAAAGTGATCGTGGCAGGCAGGAGTATCGCAATAAGGAGCCAGCAGAGTATCGGGGTCAATGTGCGAGAGAGGTTCACGAGGTGGAGTGTATCAATAGCAGACCCACCACCCCGCGCAGGCGCACTTCTGAAATCGTGAATGCAGGCGGCATCTGCTGGGCCGCTGGTTTTTATCGCGATTTAACCGGAGAGGCTCGAAGTCTCGAGCTCGCTTGACAGGTCGTGCTTGCTTGCTACCTGAGCGGTGTCCAGAAGCGTCAGGAGGATGCGACGGAGCGCCGTCTCGCGTCCTCTTGGGTCATACCACTCCTGAAGTGTATGTATTCCGCCGCCCGTTCCTCCAGCGCCGATGGCCACGGCTGGAACGCCGAGGGCCAGCGGAAGGTTCGCATCCGTAGAGCCGATGCGCAGCTCCGTGCGGAGCGCCAGATGCCTGTCCACAGCGCGGATCGTCTGCAGCAAGGGCGACTCGTCAGGTAACGCGGCAGCCGGTCGATCTCCAATGAGCTCCATCGTGATCGGCGCCTTGCCGGTTTCCCGCGTGTCCGTTCTCGGATCGAAGCTGCCGCAGATCGCGCGGAGTCGACCTTCGATAGCAAGGAGCTGCGCTGGATCGGTCGAGCGAAGATCGAGAAGCGCCGTCGCCGACTCCGGCACCGAGTTGACGGATGTGCCTCCGGAAATGACGCCAATGTTTAATGTCGTTCTTGGATCTTCCGGAAGAGCAATCTCGCCAAGGGCCGCAAGCACTCGGCTGAGAATAAGGATCGGATTCGGAACACCGGCATCTGACCAAGAATGACCGCCCGGGCCGGCGACCGTCAGCCGAAAGCGCCGGCTTCCAAGGGCTCGTGTAACAACAGCACTGGTCCCGCTGCCTTCGAGGGCGATGGCGGCTACGATCCGACTCTTATAGGTGCCATCTTCGAATAGATACTTCATGCCCCGAAGGTCGCCTTCTCCTTCCTCGCCTACGTTGGCGGCGAAGAGGAGGGTGATCGGCGGGACAATCTTCGCAAACTGGAGAGCGGCTGCGATCGCCAGAAGACCGGTCAGCCCCGCGGCATTGTCGCAGATTCCCGGTGCAAACAGGCGCCCATCGACCTCCGTTGGAGCACAAACGGTACCAGCTGGAAAGACGGTGTCCAGGTGCGCTGAAACGAGAACGCAGGATGAAGCGCTACCGGACACCGAGTCCGAAAGTTCAGCCAGTGCATTCCCAGCTTGGTCCAGGTGAATGTTGCTTAATCCCAGCGCGGCGAAGCGCTCCAGAAACCACGTAGCGCGGGCACTTTCCCCAAAGGTTGGAGCGGGGATGGCTGTCGCCTCCACCTGCCATTGTCGAAGCTGGGGTTGATGAAGGTGTAGCCAGTGAAAGGCTCGGTGTATCGGCGTCAGCGCGGCGAGGCGTGCGATCCGGGTTTGGGCTTCTGCTGCCCCATTGGTCGCCAGCATCAGTACTCCACACTGACAAGAAACAGGCCCTGCGCTGGGGCTGTTGGACCAGCAAGGGAGCGGTCTCTCGCGGCCAGAATGCCTGCGATCGCGTCAGGATCAATGCGCCCCGCTGCTGCTTCGGCAAACGTCCCGACCAGGTTGCGGACCATGTGGTGAAGAAAGCCTGAGCCGGTCACATGATAGCAATGGAGCTCGTCTCTCTCCTGCCAGCAGGAGCACAAGATCGTTCGAATGTTGGTTGCTTGTGTCGACGTGTGAGGGCCGGCCTCGCGGCTCGCCTGGTCAGGATCGGCCGCCGCAAACGATGTAAAGTCATGCGTACCGATAACGTATCTGGCTGCCTGCTGTAGCTTCGAGACGTCGAGCGGGAGAGGGCAATCCCAAACGTAAGGAGCCAGCATGGGAGGGCATATGGCTTGCTCCTGCTCCTTCGACCGACGGGCGGCAAAGATGCGGTACTCATAGGTCTTGCGCAGAGCACGATGGCGGGCGTGAAAATCCGGGGAGGCTGCTTCCACGTTGAGGACGCGGATGCTTGCCGGCAGTGCGTGATTCAGGGCGCGCTTCAGATTTCCGGCGGGAATTCGACAGTTCAGGGTGAAACTGGCTACCTGCGCCAGGGCATGCACTCCAGCGTCCGTCCGGCCAGAGCCCTGTGGCAGTACCGATTCCCCTGTAACGTGGCTGATGGCTTTCGAAAGCAATCCCTGCACCGTGGCGAGTCCGGGCTGAATCTGCCAGCCATGAAATGGGGTGCCATCGTAAGTGAGTGTGGTCTTCCAGGTCTGCATTTTCGGTTCAACAGGCGGCCAGGTTGCGTTGGAGCATCGACGAAGGAGGTGCGTTGGTATACTTCGCCTACAGGATCATGCCTTTTTTCATGCTATATCGGGAACGCAATTGGAAGTAGGTGCGTATCAGCCTTCCATGGTCCCGGTGCGGCTTGCTCCTGAGTTTTCGAGTCGTTCCGGGTAACCGGCGCGTCTACAGAGTACTGACTCAATCAATTTGAATGGCCCGATTCCTGTGCCGGTTTGAAATATCCGAAGCTGCGGCCAACACCGCAGCATTGAAACGAAGAGCAAGGTTGGAGAACGCAACGTGAGATTACGAGATTTGCAGGCGGCAGCGTGTATTGCGCTGACTTTGATGAGCGTAGCAACGCAGCAAGGTCTGGCGCAGCAGACGCCGACAAACCCGACGGCACCAGCGCCTCCGCAGCCGACCGTGCTCGATACCACCGGTCAGCCGGGCTTGCCGCAGACCCCACAGCCCAAGTTGACGGAACCACTGTATCTCCGCGACACGGACAAGGACTACAGCCGGGGTCGAGGAAACTTCTTCAAGAACCCTTTTCTGCGTTACCAGGCGAATGATTTTCCGCTGCCCAGCGTCACGAACACACCGCGGCTTGCGAACCTGCTGCACGACGGCAAGATTTACCTGAGCTTGTCGGATGCGATCACGTTGGCGCTCGAAAATAACTACGATATCGCGATTGCTCGGATCAACTTGGACATTGCTGATACGGACATCCTCCGGACAAAGGCTGGAGTCAATGCGCCCCGCGGCGTCGCGACCGGGCTGGTGACGGGAACGCTCGGCGGCACAACCACGACCATTACCAGTGGAGGCGGTCCGGGTGCGACTTCGGCCGGTTCAGGCGGAGCAGCCAGCGGTGCGAGCGGCCTGGTGCTAAGCACGAACGGAGGCGGTCCGACGCCCGAGATGCTCGACCCGGTACTGACGGGCAACCTGCAGTATCAATCGACTGCGAGTCCGCAATCCAATACGCTCTTCAGCGGTGGATTGAATAATCTCAATGCCAACACGTCCACTTACAATTTTGGCTATGTGCAGGGATTCCTTACGGGCACACAGCTGGCGGTCACCTTTGACAACTCCCGTGGAACTACGAACAACCCTTTCTCGAACTATAGCCCTACCCTAAACGCGAGTTTTCTCGCCACCGCAACGCAGCATCTGCTGCAGGGCTTCGGGACGGGACTCAACGGACGCTTTATCCTGCAGGCGAAGAACAATCGACGGATTACGGATTCTTCGTTCCGGCAGCAGGTGCTGTATACCGTCAACCAGGTCGAGAACGTGTACTGGGGGCTGGTGAGCGCGTATGAGGATGAGCAGGCCAAGGAGCGGGCGCTGGCACAGTCGACCCAGCTGACGGCCGACAATCGTAAGCAGCTCGAGATTGGTACGCTGGCTCCGCTCGATGTGGTGAACTCAGACGCATCGGTGGCTGCGGATAAGCAGGCGCTGATTGCTTCGAAGACGAACCTCGAATATCAGCAGCTGATTATGAAACAAGCGGTGGCGCGCAACTTGAATGATCCCCAGTTTACGGCTGCGCCTGTGGTCCCGACCGATCGCGTCGCCCTGGATCGGCTGCCTGAGGAGGACATGACTGTCGATGACCTGGTGCGCCAGGCCTATGTCAACAATCCTCAGATTGAGCAGGCTGTGCTGAATATGAAGAACAACGTGATCACGATTCGCGCGGAGAAGAACGGCCTGCTGCCCGTGGTCGATGCGGTCGGGTTCTATGGTGCGAGCGCGCTCGGTGGAGCGCAGAACCCGAACAGCCTGGATTTCACTACGGGCCTCCCCTACCCTCCGGGGACGTTTCCTTCTTCAGGGTATGGCGACGTGCTGCACAGTCTAATCGATAGCAGCTCACCCAACTGGGGCGTTGGTCTAAACGTGACGATCAATCTACGCAACCGTTCCGCGCAGGCGGACCAGGCGCGATCGCAGATGGAATACCGACAATCGCAGATACGACTCCAGCAGCTTTACACGCAGCTGCGTATTCAGGTCATCAACGGCCAGTATGCCCTAACGAACGACCGTGCTCAAGTTGAAGCCGCACAGGCTGGCCGCACGTACGCGGCGCAGAGTCTTGATGCGGAGCAGAAGAAATATCGGCTTGGGGCTTCGACAACGGCGAACGTGCTGCAGCAGGGCCGCAACCTTGCGATCGCGGAGAATACCCTGATCTCGGACACGGCTGCTTACGCAAAGGATCGCGCCGCACTGCTGCAACTCCTCTCAAACACGCTTGATAAGTATGGGATCACGATCGAGGGAGCGGCAACCGGCGACATTGCGCGGGCGCCGGTTATCCCTGGTCTGACGGCGCCCAAGGGGCCCGAGGCACCGAAGCCGATCTCAGGAGCTCCGGCCCCGGTTCAGCCTTAGCTTCAACCCTGCTCGGAAGGAGGTCCGTGCTGCTGACCGGGCCTTCTTCTTTGCCCTGAGAGTTGGGCTAGACTGGGTTCGTATGAGCATTGGACATGACGTGACCCACCTGAATGCCCTTTCAAAGGCCGCTTCTGCTTACCTGCGATCGGCTATGCACCAGCCGGTTGACTGGCAGGAGTGGAGTGAAGCGGCATTCGAGCAGGCGATCCGCGAAGATAAGCCGATCCTGCTCGACATTGGCGCAGTCTGGTGCCATTGGTGCCATGTCATGGATCGTGAGTCGTACGAGGATCCAGAAGTCGCCGAGGTGATCAACAAGTTTTTCATCGCCGTCAAGGTGGATCGTGACGAACGGCCGGATGTCGATACGCGCTATCAGGCGGCTGTTTCTTCGATCAGCGGGCAAGGCGGTTGGCCGTTGACAGCGTTTCTCACCCCAACGGGGCTGCCGTTTTTCGGAGGCACTTATTTCCCGCCGGACGATCGTCATGGCCGGCCGAGTTTCCGTCGTGTGCTATTCACGATGGCCGAGGCGTTTCAGAAGAAACGGTCGGAGGTTGACGAGTCAGCCAGCAGTGTCATGAGTGCGATCGAGCACAATGAGTCGTTCTCGGGGCGCGCTGAGAGCCCGGGTGCAGAGCTCGTTGCGAAACTGGTCGCATCCGCGCTACAGCAGTTCGACCCTCGTAACGGCGGCTTCGGATCACAGCCCAAGTTTCCCCATGCCGGCGCACTTGATCTTCTCCTTGACGTAGCTTCGCGTCCGGGCACAAGCAGGGAAGCAGCCGGGCGTGCGGCGGTCATTACTCTCGAGAAGATGTCTTGGGGCGGTATCTACGATCAGCTTGCTGGCGGCTTCCACCGCTACTCGGTTGATGAGCACTGGATCGTGCCGCACTTCGAGAAGATGGCCTATGACAATAGCGAACTGCTCAAGAACTATGTGCACGCATACCAGACGTTTGCTGCACCTGAGAGTGCGCGGGTCGCCGGTGAAATAGTCAAGTGGGTGGATGAGCTTCTCTCGGATCGTGAGCGCGGCGGCTTCTATGCCTCGCAGGACGCCGACCTCTCGCTCGATGACGACGGAGACTACTTCACCTGGACGCTGGACGAAGCTCAAGCCGTCCTGACCGAGCAGGAGTTCGCCCTCGCCGCGCCGTACTACAACATACGCGAGGTTGGGGACATGCATCACAACCCGGCCAAAAACGTTCTGCATGTCACCCAAGCGCTCGCGGCCATCGCCGAGACTAAGAACCGGCCGGTTAGCTTCGACACCGACACGGCCCGGGTGCTGCTGGCATCCGCACGGAAGAAGCTCTATGCGTCGCGCCGTACGCGTCAGACGCCGTACATCGACAGGACGGTCTACGTTGGTTGGAACGCGATGCTGATCTCGGCTTATCTGGATGCAGCTCGAGTTCTGGACCTGACGGAGGCAAAGGCGTTCGCGCTGAAGTCGCTCGATCGCGTTCTTGGTGAGGCGTGGAGCCTAGAGACAGGGCTGGCGCATGTTGTTGCTTATGGCGAAGGAGGTGCGCCGGCGGTGCGCGTCGCCGGCGTGCTTGAAGACTACGTCCTCCTGGGTAATGCGGCGCTCGATGCCTGGGAGGCCACCGGTGAGCTTCGCTACTACGAAGCTTCTTCCGCGCTCGCGGACCTTGCAATCGCCCGTTTCTATGACCATGTCGGTGGTGCGTTCTTCGACACCGAAACGGCTCAGGCTAGAGAACAACGCCGCGGCGCCCTGGCGACGAGGCGCAAGCCGCTGCAGGACTCGCCTACCCCCGCGGGCAACTCGGTCGGCGCCACGCTCCTTCTGCGGCTCTACGCCCTGAACGGCAAGCCTGCGTACGGCGATATGGCAACGGGCACGCTTGAGGCATTTGCCGGAATTGTCGAGCACTTCGGGCTCTACGCTGCAAGCTATGGCCTCGCGCTGCAGCGCATGATCACGCCTCCTGTGCAGGTCTGCATTGTTGGCGAGGACGACCATGCACGGCAGCTTGAAGCGATTGCACTTGCCCGCTTTGCAATCAACAAAAGCGTCATCCGTCTGCGCCCCAATCAGCTCTCCAGTCTGCCACCTGCACTGGCCGAGACGCTCCCCTTCCTGCCCCAAGTCGAAGGTAGCTACGCCGCCGTATGCAGCGGCCACACCTGCCATCCGCCGGTTACGGACGCCGATCAGTTGGAGGAGCTGCTGTCCCGGTCCATCTAACGGCAGCGTAAGAGTAGCTTTCAGGCGCCGATGGTGGGAGCTGCAGGCGGTGCTGTCGGGTCGGCAGCCTTTGTCAGCAGGAGGTTGGCCGGATCAACTCCCAACGGAATCCCTTCGCTCTCGAATGCCAGCAGGATGCGGCGTCGCAGCTCGCGCAGCACGCCGTCTTTCTGGTTGACGCCCACCCGGATGTTGACTGGATACGTGACCTCGCGGCCTGCGATCTTGTCGATGCCCGGAATGTCAGGATCGCTCAGGATGGCGGCTTTGAAGGCGTCGTCATTGCGCAGCGTTCCGGCTACCATCCGGAGAACGCGGAGCACCTTGTCCGGATCGGCGCTCGCATCCACGTTGACGTTGAGCGATCCTACCGCGAAGTCGCGAGACAGGTTCGCGACCGTGGCGATCTGGCTGTTTGGGATGATGTAGAGCGTTCCATCGCCGTCACGCAGCGTGGTGCAGCGCAGCGTCAGATTCTCGACAGTGCCGGAGAGGGCGGCGATCTTTACGGTCTCGCCGACGTTGAACTGGTTCTCGACGAGGATGAAAACACCGTTGAGCATGTCCTTGAAGAGGCTCTGCGCCCCGAGGCCGATCCCCACGCCAACTACGCCGGCCGAGGCGAGCAGCGGCGTGAGGTTGATGTTGAACACGGACAAAATGCGCAGCAGAACGACGAAGCCGATCACGCCGAAGGAGGTGGCCCGGAGAATCGAAGCCACTGTGCGTAGCTGGGACGCCCGCGAGAGATCTTGCGCGGCGTGCCGGTCAGCTAACCTGCGCAGACGATGGACGAAGAAATTAACAACGCGAACGAGGATGAACGACAGGATCAGGATGAAGACCAGAGCTGGCAGTTCATCCTGGACAAAGTCGATCAGCTTGTTGTGCCATCCATGCTCAATAGTTGTAATGTTCTTCTCGTCTGAGGCGATGGGGCTCAGGAGAAATGTGGTCAGGAGGTAAATGGCTGGAGCTCGCTTTCTTTCTATGACTGTGCCTGCGTTTTCAGGTAAGACGCACATCCTGAAGAAAATGTGACGCCTGATCCATGCACGGCGGTTCTTCATTGCCCCGGGCGCCACGGGTTCTATAAAATCATGGGCAAGCGGATCATCACGTGCCTGCAAGGCGGTTCGCACCTGGCGTCCGAAAGATCGAGAGCTTTCTCACTGCTTCAGCCAGATGGGGGCACGAAGTCGAGGGACTATGAAGAAGATCCTGGGAGCGAAGATCCAAGGAGCGGTGATTGCAGTGATGATCCTGATAGGTGCCGGCCGTGTCGTCATGGCCCAGATGGGAGTGCCGACAGGGCTCGCTCCGCAGAACCCGCACAGTTCTTATGGTGACAAGGGCCGCGATGACCAACAGACGGTTCCGCCTGGAACCCAGGAGCGGCTCGAGCGAGGACGCCAGACCGAACGGCAGAAGAAGCTGATTGCCGATACGGACCATCTGCTGGCGCTGGCCAATGAACTGAAAGCCGACATGGACAAGACGACCAAGGACACCATGTCGATCGACGTGATCAAGAAGGCCGAAGAGATTGAGAAGCTGGCCAGGAGCGTCAAGGACCGGATGAAGGGCTAGACGGCTTCCGGACGACGTGGCCGGGCCAGCTTGATCGTTATTTTCCAAGTTCTAATGCAGCAGCAGCGTTCACCTGCGGGAAGGGCAGAGACGCCAACACCGTGGCGGAGGTACGCATCGCGGTGATGATGGTCGCCGCATCCCACGTTGGATGGGCAGCGCGGAGCAGGGCGGCGACCCCCGCGGCGAGCGGGGCGGCGGCGCTGGATCCCATGGCCTGGACGTAGGCCTCGTGGCCGAGATTGAAGCAGCCATAGCTGTGTTTAGCGTCGCTTGGCAGACCATCGCTGGTGGAGGGTTTGCCGGAGCTGCAGGCGCCGCGCACCCAGCCGCTTACCGTGTCGTCTGCACCGGCCGGAACGCTGCCGCCGGGCGCTGCCAGCGCGTTGAGCGGCGCGCCGAAGTTGCTGTAATACGGCAGGGTTACTGGGCCGGCAGCGCAGGCGGCGCCGGGGGTCAGGTTCTCGGCGCAGGCGGCGTTGGTCGAGGCGACGATCGCGAGGACGCTGCGGGCCTGGGCGGGCAGCTCAAGGTAGCGGGGATTTGAGAAGTCGAAACCGTCGTTGCCGGCGGCGGCAACCAGCACCGCGCCAGCCTGGCCGGCGGCGTAGGTGGCCCGGTCGAAGAGCGCCTTCAGCCCGGCACCGTCGCCGGTGGTGATGTCGACCATCGAGCCAAGCGACAGGCTGATCACATCGGCGTGCTGCGTGATGGCGTCGTTGATACCCTGGAGCACCCAGCTCAGCAGACCGGATGCCTGGCCGGTGGTGCATTGCTGGGCGACGGTGGCTCCGGCAACGCTGGTGTTGAGCATGCGCTCGAGCACCTTGATGTTGAGGATGCTGGCCGCGGGGGCGACGCCGACGACCAGCCCGGTGCCGATGCCGGCTGCTCCGGCGGCGAGCGAGGCGGTCCATGTGCCGTGGCCCTGCTGATCCTGCGGCGTGCCGTCGTCGCAGGGGCTGGGAAGACCGGTAAGGGCGGACTGGTTGATCTCAGAGAGATTGAAGACCAAGTTGGGGGCGATGTCCGGGTGAGTGGCATCGACGCCGCTGTCGAGGATAGCGATCCGAACTCCCTTGCCCATCGTGATGCTCCAGGGACCGTAGGCTGGTCCTCCGGGGATGTTGTTGCCGTAGCCGCCGACCTGCCGGACGGCCCATCCTTCCGGCGTGCTGTAGAAGCTGTCGGCTGCAGGCGGTGTGGAGATCGGTGGTGCCGTGACCCGGATCACAGCTGGCGCCAGCGGCCGCGCGAGTGGGTTGTGATAGCCGCCGACGGGGCCGGTGAGGAGCTGGTGCGCGTAGACCATGCGGTCGTGGACGACGAAATCCACATTGGGCAGGGCGGCGAGGCGGCTGAGATTGGTAGCATCGTCCGCGGTGCCGTTGGCCTGGACAACGGCCATGCCGAGGCTCTCGTGGCGCTGGAGGACGCGGGCACCGGCGAGGCTAGTGCGCGACTCGGCATCCTGCGGGATGGACGCGTTGTGATAGGCGACCAGGTAATGGTTCGCCACCACGGGACTGAGCGGTGTAAGGCGGGAGTTGTCCTGTCCGAAGGCGTGCGTGGCGACGGTCTGGAACGCGGCGGCAGCGAGCAGAAAGGGTGCCACGAACGGAAGCAGAGGCGGCAGACGATGTTGGCAGAACATAGGACAACTCCTGGGCAGACAATTCAACCGATGGTTACTTGCCGGTTGCTACTGTTTCCTGCATCGGCGATCGATGGGTGCCCTGAAGGGTGGCGATTGGTACCGTGACGGTACATTGGTGTCTTCTAATGCGGGGCGCGTACACCGGCGGTCTGGGCAATACATCTTGTGCCCGAGCGGAGTATGTGACCGACGCATTACAATCGAGCCGTAAGGGCGCGCGTCCGGGATGAAGCCTGGACAGTAAGGCCCCTTGCCGTGGAGGGTACGTGGCGCGGAACGGTTCGGTGGTGCTTCACGAGGTCGCGGTCCCGAGCGAGGCGGGTGCGCTAACGCCGGATCAGCTCATCGAGTTCTATCGGCTGATGTATCTTTCCCGGCGAACGGACGACCGCGAGATTGTCCTCAAGCGGCAGCAGAAGATCTTCTTCCAGATCTCGTGCGCCGGTCACGAGGCGCTGCTGGTGGCCGCGGGCATGGCGCTGCGGCCGGGCTATGACTGGTTCTTTCCGTACTATCGCGACCGGGCGATCTGCCTGGCGCTGGGCAACACGGTGGAGGAGCAGCTGCTGCAGGCTGTCGGTGCGGCCGATGACTCTGCCAGCGGCGGGCGACAGATGCCGTCACACTGGTCGAGCAGCCGGCTGAATATCGTCACGCCGTCTTCCTCGACGGCGACGCAATGCCTGCATGCGGTGGGCTGCGCGGAGGCAGGGCGCTACTTCTCGCGTCATCCCGAGGCGGCGGAGAAGCATACGGGAGATTACCGTGAGTTCAAGGATGTGCGCTTCCACGGCGATGAGGTGGTTTACGTCTCGATCGGCGAAGGGTCGACAAGCCAGGGCGAGTTCTGGGAGTCGCTGAATACGGCCTCGAATGGCAAGCTGCCGGTGCTGTATGTAGTTGAGGACAATGGTTACGCGATCTCGACGCCGGTCGAGGCGAATACACCGGGCGGGAACATCTCGCGGCTGATCGCCAACTTTCCCAACTTCCACTTTGCCGAGATCGATGGGACTGATCCGATCGCCAGCTATGTGGCGATGGTCGAGGCGGCTGAGTATTGCCGGTCGGGTCAGGGGCCGGCGCTGGTGCATGGGCATGTGATCCGGCCGTACTCGCACTCGCTTTCCGATGATGAGCGACTGTATCGGTCGGCGGGCGAGCTGCAGGCGGATGCGGCGCGTGATCCGATCTCGCGAATGCAGCTTTGGCTGTTGCGCGAGGGGATACTGGATGAGGCGGCGATCAACCGGCTTGAACGCCAGGTGGACGAAGAGGTGCAGCGGGCGGCTGATCGGGCGGTGAGCGCTGCGCTTCCGGCGGTCGACTCGATCCTGCGCCATGTGTACTCGGAGCAGCTGATCGTTCAGGATGCGCGGTTCGATACGGCGCCGGCGGCGGCTGCCGATCCGAATGAGCGGACGATGGCGGACCTGATCAACTGCTGCCTTAAGGACGAGATGCGGCGCGATTCGCGCGTTGTCGTGTATGGCGAGGACGTTGCCGATGCGACGCGGGACCAGGCGCTGCTGGCGGGCGAGCTCAAGGGCAAGGGTGGCGTATTCAAGCTGACGGCCGGGCTGCAGACCGAGTTCGGCAGCGACCGGTGCTGGAACTCGCCGCTTGCCGAGGCGAATATCGTGGGCCGGGCGATCGGCATGGCGGTGCGCGGCGTGAAGCCGGTGGTCGAGATCCAGTTCTTCGACTACATCTGGCCGGCGATGCACCAGATGCGGAATGAGCTGGCGCTGATCCGGTGGCGATCGAACGGTGACTTCAGCTGCCCGCTGGTGATGCGGGTGCCGATTGGCGGGTATCTGACGGGCGGCTCGATCTATCACTCGCAGTCGGGTGAGAGCATCTTTACGCATACGCCGGGTGTTCGCGTGGTGATGCCTTCAAACGCGCTGGACGCGATGGGGCTGCTGCGGACGGCGATCCGGTGCGATGATCCGGTGCTGTTTCTCGAGCACAAGCGGCTGTATCGCGAGACCTTCGGGCGGGCGATGTATCCGGGGCCGGAGTACATGATTCCGTTTGGCAAGGCGAAGACGGTGCGCGCGGGCAAGGATGTGACCGTGATCACGTATGGCGCGGTGGTGCCGCGGGCGCTGCAGGCGGCGCAGAAGATCCATCGCGAGAAGGGGATCGACGTGGAGCTGATCGATCTGCGGTCGCTGAGCCCATATGACTGGGAGGCGATTGCGACTTCGGTGAGGAAAACGAGCCGGGTGATTATCGCCCATGAAGACATGCTGAGCTGGGGCTACGGCGCGGAGATCGCGGCGCGAATCGGGGATGAGTTGTTCCACGATCTGGATGCGCCGGTGCGGCGCGTGGCGGCGATGGACACGTTTGTGGCGTACCAGCCGGTGCTTGAAGATGCGATTCTGCCGCAGCCTGAGGATCTGTATCGGGCGATTGCTGAGCTGGCCGCCTTTTAGATTCGGTGGCTGGGGAAGGAAGGCTTAATACCGATCAGTTCGGATTGGACCGATCAGTACGAATTGCTGCAAGCTGGCCTAGTTTCTTATGTGATGTCGGCTAAATTCCCTGGAATGTAGGGCCCCGAGGGATTTGGCACGCAAAGTTTTCATTGGAAATGACTTATACGTAAGATGCTCATTCGAAGCTACTTAGGTCTGCAGGCTGTAAGTGGTCCCGGAGCGATTGGTGCCGCGGCGCTTCGAGTTTAGCTGCTACTTCTAGTTTGCCGGATTGAGTAGGGTGGTTATGCCACATTTCTTTTGCGATAAAGGGTGCGTCTTTGCTGGCGATTGTGGGATTTCGGGGTGGCTGGGGGCTTGACAGGTTTGGCTGGGGCGGGAGGTCGACGCAACTGGTGCCCGGGAGGCGGGTTTATGCAGGGGCATGGCGCGACGGCTGAAGACGAGCGCCTGGAGGGATGAGTTCATGCGGATTGCGTGTGGAATGAGGAAGGCCGGCCTGCGGGGGATGACGGCGGGAATGCTGTGCGTGCTGCTGGCGGGACAGCCGCTGATGGCGGGCAGCATTGTAGCCAAGCACAATGCTGCCGAGATCCAGGGCGATGAGCGGATTCTGCATGCGCTGAACCGGTTGACCTTTGGGCCGCGGCCGGGCGAGATGGCGGCGGTGAAGGCGATGGGGCTTGACCGGTGGCTCGATCGGCAGCTGAATCCGTCGAGCATTGACGATGCCGCGCTCGAGGCGCGGCTGGCGGACTTTCCGGCAATGAAGCTTTCGCAGGACGCGCTGATGGAGCGCTTTCCCTCGCCGCAGGTTTTAAGGCAAATCGATCGGCAGGATCTTCCGCTGCCGGCTGATCCCGTGGAACGGACGATCTATTCCGATCAGCTGGCATTCTACAAGATGGCGCAGGAGCGCAAGGCGGCCAAGGCTGCGGACGGGACCGGCAAAGATGGCAAGGAGATGACGGCGGCGCTGCCGGGCGATATGACCGACCCGGCGACGCCGGCGATGGCGGCGCACGAGGAGCAGCTTTATTCGGGCTTGGAGGCGGTGAAGGTGATCAATCTGCCGCCGGACCAGCGGATGGCGCGCATCCTGGCGATGTCGCCCAAGGAGCTGATTGCGTTTCGCCGGAGCCTGAGCCAGCACGAGCTTGCGGAGGTGGCTCAGGGGCTGACGCCGGAGCAGAAGGAGATCCTGGTGGCCCTGCCGGGGTCAGGCCGGCTGGTGGATGGGGAACTGCTGCAGTCGCGGCTGGTTCGCGATATCTACAGCGATCGGCAGCTGGAGGCGGTGATGACGGACTTCTGGCTGAACCACTTCAATATCTATGTCAAGAAGAACCAGAATGAGCCGTACCTGCTGCCGGCGTTTGAGCGGGAGGTGATTCGCCCGAACGCGCTAGGCCACTTTGAGGACCTGCTGGTGGCGACGGCGAAGAGCCCGGCGATGCTGATGTATCTGGACAACTGGCAGAGTATCGGGCCGGAGTCGGATGCGGGGCAGCGGGCGGCGCGCCAAGCGGTGAACGCGAAGCCAAAGGCCAGTGGGCTGAATGAGAACTACGCGCGCGAGTTGATGGAGCTGCACACGCTGGGCGTTGGGGGCGGGTATACCCAGGCCGATGTGACCCAGGTGGCAAAGGTGTTTACTGGCTGGACGATTGAGCGGCCATATCGCGGGGCGGCATTCCAGTTTGAGCCGAAGCGGCACGAACCGGGGAACAAGCTGGTGCTGGGCCGGACCATCCGACCGGGCTCCGATGACGGGATGGGCGAGGGGCTGGATGTGCTGCACCTGCTGGCGACGAGTCCGGCGACGGCGCGGTTTATCTCGACCAAGCTGGCGGTGCGGTTTGTAGCGGACGAGCCGCCGCAGGCGCTGGTGGACGAGATGACGAAGATGTTCCTGGCGAGCCATGGGGACATCAAGGCGGTGCTGCGGGTGATGTTTTACTCGCCGGAGTTCTGGTCGCCGGCCGTGTACCGGGCGAAGGTGAAGACGCCGATTGAGTTTGTGGTGTCGGCGGCGCGGGCGAGCGAGGCGGAGGTGGTGACGGCGGGGCCGCTGGTGCAGTCGCTCGACAAGCTGGGAATGCCGCTGTACGGGATGCAGACGCCGAATGGATATAGCTGGAAGGCCGAGCCTTGGGTGAGCACGGGAGAGCTGGTGAGCCGGATGAACTTCGCGCTGGTGCTGGCGGGGGACCGGATGCAGGGTGTCCGGACCGGGCTGGAGCAGATGCTGCGGACGCCCGCAGGGGGGGTGCAGCCGGTGGCGCTGGCTGGGGGTGGTGTGCCGGTGGGGGATGCGGCGATTGCGGAGAAGGAGCGGCGGCTGGAGATCTTCCTGATTGGGCAGCCGGTGAGCGAGCGGACACGGGCCACGGTGCTGCAACAGCTGGAGGACAGCGCGGCGCAGCAGCAGGCCGAGAAGGACTTTCCGATCAAGGCGGGCGATCCGGAGCTGATGGCGGGGTCGCTGGCGGGCGGACGGGTGGGACCGCCGTTCGATACGACGCCCGGTGCGGCGCCCGCAGCGGGGCCGCGGGATCTGCAGGCGGAGATGATGGCGGGGCTGCTGCTGGGGTCGCCGGAGTTTCAGCGCCGATAAGGGAGTAGAGGGCGCTCGGGAGATTGCCGCTGGGGGCTAAAGCCCCGGCTCGGGGAGGGCATTGGCGGCACGGCTGAAGCCGTGCTCCTTCCAGAGCGACACAACTAAGTAGGCGGGTCGGCGTTTGAATTATCAGGATTCGAGAAGGAGCACGACATGGCGAACTGGAAGAGCGGTACCGATCAGAGCGACTGGGGGTGCGACATGCAGGGGCGCGACCTGGCGAGGCGGGGGGTCTCGCGGCGTGGATTTATGAAGGGCGGGGCGCTGGCGCTGGTAGGGACGTCGGTGATTCCAAGCTTCCTGGTACGGAGTGTGATGGCCGAGGTGACGACGGCGGCGGCCAATAAGAAGAAGCTGGTGGTGATCTTCCAGCGGGGTGCGGCGGATGGTTTGAACGTCGTGGTGCCGTACGACGAGAAGAACTACTACACGATGCGGCCTTCGATTGCGATCCAGAAGAACCAGGTGTTGGACCTCGATGGATTTTTCGGGCTGCATCCGGCGCTGGCGTCGTTCAAGCCGCTGTACGACCAGGGACACCTGGCGGTGGTGCACGCCGCGGGGTCGACGGATACGACGCGGTCGCACTTCGATGCGCAGGACTATATGGAGTCGGGTACGCCGGGCGTGAAGGTGACGCAGGATGGCTGGCTGAACCGGGCGCTGCAGGTTGGACCGGCCGGTAAGCCGAGTGCTTTCAGGGCGGTGGCGCTCGGATCGCAGGTGCCGCGGACGCTGCAGGGCAAGGTGCCGGCGATCGCGGTGAGTAACCTGGCTGATTTCTCAGTGGGTGGCAAGGGGCCGCAGACGTCGCCGATCTCGAATGCATTCCAGGCGATGTATGACGAGAGCTCGGACTCGGTGCTGCACGGGACGGGGCAGGAGACGTTCGAGGCGGTGCGGATGCTGAAGGCGGCTGACCCGGCGCACTACCAGCCGGCGGCTGGCGTAGAGTATCCGAAGGGGCCGTTCGGCAACAACCTGAAGCAGATTGCGCAGTTGATGAAGGCGGATCTTGGGGTGGAGGCGGCGTTCTCGGATATCGGCGGGTGGGACACGCATCAGAATCAGGGCGGTGCGAGCGGGCAGCTGGCAAACCGGCTGAAGGAATTTTCTGACGCGATTGCGGCCTTCTGGAAGGATCTGGGGACGGACGCGGAGAACCTGACGCTAGTGACGATGTCCGAGTTTGGGCGGACGGCGCGCCAGAATGGTACGGGCGGCACAGACCATGGCCATGCGAACGTGATGTTCGTGCTGGGCGGCGATGTGCGCGGCGGCAAGGTCTACGGGAAGTGGCCGGGACTGGCGAACGAGCAGCTGAACGAAGGGCGTGATTTGACGGTCACGACGGATTTCCGTAATGTGCTTGGGGAAGCTTCGTACAAAACCCTAGGTGCCAGGAATCTCGAGGCGGTGTTTCCAGGTGCGCAGGTGCGGCCAGGGCAGTTCCTTAATTTCATCTAAACACCTGCAGATGCGGTGTTCAAGGCGGGCTAACAAGCTGCTCGCTCAAGCTTTGCACCACTTGGCTCATGTATCGGCTGATGAAGCGATTTAGGCTGCCGATAAACGACGGTACTACTTACCCTTGCGGGTTGTTCTACTTGGAAGCTACGGTATTCCGTAAAAAAATATTAGAAACGGGGACAACTATTCTTTTCTGTCCGCGTCTGAATGAATGTAACAAGTACTTGCCGGGCTTGCTTTCCCTTCGGTTCCGGCGTCCCCTATCCGCAAAACCCTCCCCCTCCAAATATGTAAGGCCCCCAGAGTACCGGGGGCCTTCACTCCTTAAGTCCGCTGCTTGCATGGGGTCTGAGATCTTCAGATCAGCCCGAGGCGGCGGTCGAGCGCCCAGCGGCCGGGGCCGGCGAGAAGGAGCATCAGGGACATGGCCAGCAGGGCCAGCGTGTAGGCCGAGCCGCTGTAGCCGTGGTGGCGGTTGACCATGACGATGGCGACCAGCATGTTGCCGGCGATCATGAGGCCGAAGAAGCGGACGAAGAGGCCGATGAGGAGGCAGAAGCCGCCGATGACCTCCGCAAAAGCAGAGACGTAGCCGAGCCAGTAGGGCAGGCCGAGCCCGGCGATGTAGTGACAGAAGTGGTCGATCGCAGAGAGGCTGTTGTGGCCGTGGAAGCCGCCGGCCGGGTAGACCTTCTCCCAGCCATTGGCGAGCATGGCGACACCGACGACGAGGCGGAGCAGGAGCACGCCCCAGGGCTGCAGGCTGTTGAGCCACCGGATCATTGGGCTGTCCCCTGGGTGCCTGCCGGGGAGGGCATCTGCTGGATGGCGCCGGAGGGGACGTACTGGTCGAGGAAGCGGGTCAGGGCGCGGGTCATGGTGGGGATGTAATCGGGGCTTGAAGTGGCGGGCATCGCATAGACGGTGATCCTGGGGTCGGCGGCACCCTGGAAGGCCGGATTGCTCTTCTCGGGCTGGAGGAGGAGCTTTGGCGTTTTGAGCGTGGCAAGGGGGCCGGCGAGGGGGAAGCGGTCGTGAAGGAGCGCGCGGACGGGGAGAAAGTGCGTGCGCGGATCGTTGAGGACGAAATTGAGCGGATCGGGGCCGGGTGCGTCGAGGATGACGGCCGGGATGCCGGGGTGCTCGGCTGCGAGGTGGGTGGCGAGGCTGGCGGCGACGCCTGAACCGAAGGGCACGATCTGGTGCTCCGGAACGGCGCGGGAGGTGGTGAGATAGCGGAAGGCGGTGTCGGCATCCTGGGTCATGCGAACCTGGTTGGGATGGATGGCGGCGCTCTGGCCATAGCCGCGATAGTCGATGGCGAAGAGGGTAACGCCGAGGTCGTGGAGAAGGGCGAGCGTGGGCGTTGCGTCGACGAGCGAGCCATTGCCCGGGGGGAGAAAGAGGATGGTGGTGCCGGCGTAGCGGGCGCCCGGCGCGGCGGGGATCGACCACCCGGTGAGCTGGGGTGTGGCGCTCTCATCGGTGCCGAAGCGCAGCAGCTGTACGGAAGTGCCGGCGATGGTCGCAGGGACTGCGGCGCTCTGTGTGGGGTGCAGGATGAGCTGCCATTGGCCCTGGTAGAGCAGCAGGCAGAGGCTGCCGTATCCACAGATAAGGGCGGCGAGGATGACGATGACGGCCGCTTTGAGGAGCCACATCGGGTCGATGACTTCGGGCGGTCCGGCGGGTGGCCGCGGTGGATGGGAGCGATAGGGCGGGGTCTGCGAAGGCTTGCTGCGCTGGGTGGGGCGTTGCTGTCCGGATTTCGGCTGTGTGGGGTTCGGCTGCGTGGGTTTCGGCGGGGCCATCTTCAAGAACTTTAGCATTCGTCCATGACGAGACCGCGGTGGTGCGGTTACCCATCTAAACTCGGGATCGGAGAACGCATCGTGTCCCAGTGGGTGAAGATTTGCAGCGTGGCGGAGGCTCCAGCGCCGAACCAGGTGATAGAGGCGCAGGCAGGGGAGCTGGCGATCTGCCTTGCGAACGTGGGCGGCGAGCTGTCAGCGCTCGACAACTGGTGCCCACATCGGCGCGGACCGTTGGGGCAGGGCTGGATTGAGGGCGATGCGGTGATCTGTCCGTGGCATTCCTGGGCATTTAATCGGAAAACGGGCGAGGCGGAGTATCCAGAACAGGAGCGGGTCGCGGTCTTTCCGGTGCGTGTGGAGGGAGAGGATGTACTAATTGAGGTTGGCTGAAACCGGCGCGTACCCCCCTAGGTTCATGGAAAGAAACTTTTCGTTAGCAAAGTGGTTAACCTCACAGTAGGATCTGAAGTAAGAGGCTCGCACCGCCAAGGCGAAAGCTTCGGCGTTCGGGCTATCAGAATAGGGGTCGTACATATGAGAACTCGAAACATCGTGCTTGCCGTCTTCGCCTTCGTTGTTCTTGCAGGAACCGCTCTGCCCGCCAACGCCATGTCGAACTACCGCCATCATCATCGCCATCACCATCACCACTACAACCGCTAGACCTTTAGCGATATAGGAGAGGTGCCCAGACCCGGCCAATCGCCGGGTCTTCCTACGTGCGTGGCGTCCGGTCCGGGGGAAGGCTGATAGAATCGATTGAATCCACTCCAGATTCCAGGAGAGGCAATGCAGACAACATCAGCGCTCCCCGCCGTGCTCGCACTTGAGGACGGACGTATCTTTCGCGGGACAAGCTATGGCGCCCAGGCCGCGTGCTCGGGCGAGGTGGTCTTCAATACATCGCTGACCGGCTACCAGGAGATCTTT
>CAXTLS010000021.1:16023-54564 GCA_964245235.1 uncultured Acidobacteriaceae bacterium | reverse complement strand
GACAAAACCACCTCCGACTACGACCGTGAGAAGCTCCAGGAGCGTCTCGCCAAACTGGTTGGCGGCGTCGCCGTCATCAAGGTCGGTGCGGCTACCGAAACCGAGATGAAGGAGAAGAAGGCCCGCGTCGAAGATGCCATGCATGCTACCCGTGCAGCGGTTGAGGAAGGTATCGTCCCGGGCGGCGGTGTTGCCCTGGTTCGCTGCACTGCTGCGGTAGAGGAAATCATCAAGGGCCTTGAAGGCGACGAGAAGATCGGTGCCTCGATCATCCGTCGTGCTATCGAAGAGCCACTTCGCATGATCGTCTCGAACGCTGGCGAAGAGGGTGCTGTCGTCATTGGCAAGATCCACGAGTCCAAGGAACCGAACTTCGGCTACAACGCCGGAACCGGTGCCTACGAGGATCTCGTTGCTGCCGGCGTTATCGACCCGACCAAGGTCACGCGGACTGCCCTGCAGAATGCCGCTTCGATCGCTGGCCTGATGCTCACCACCGAAGCCATGATCGCCGACATCCCCGAGAAGAAGGAGGCGGCAGGCGGTGGTCACCAGCACGGCGGTGGCGGCGGTATGGACGGCATGTACTAAGGTTATTCGCGGACGCTGTCACGCAAAGGCTGTGCAGCAAGGCCCCGGAGCAATCCGGGGCCTTGCTGTTTGCTGCCCTGAAGCATCATCCATCTTCCCGCCTGGCTCTTCACGGGATCGCCTCGGCAGGCCAAAACTGCAGCTGCCGATCCAGCTCCATCACCCCGCACAACAGAGGCCACGCTTTAAACGTGGCCTTTGTATCCGAATGGCGTTCCCAAGTCGTCTACTGCGCCGAAGGTACACCACTTTCGACATTACCCGGCCGCACCTGCTGCGCTGTCCGCAGCTTCAAACGAGGAACGTTTGACCTCGCGCGAAACTGGATTAGATCCTTCCCTTCTGCTGGAAAGGTCGCCACGTACGTCTCAGAGATGTCGTGCTGGAACTGCTCAAGGAACGGCTGCATCGACACCGGATTACCAGTTCCCTGCCAGTACGATCGACCGCCCGTCGCCTCAGCAATCTGCGCCAGATAGCTCTGGCCGCTGAAGCTTCCGCGGCCACCCCGGAACCCAGCATCTGCGAAGTAGATCGAGGACACCGACACGCCGACTCGTTGCGCATCCCGCTGTGCCTGGTCCACATACGGACTGTTCTGATTCAAAGGACTGGTGCTGCCATTGTAGGGGTCAACGCCGTTCGTAATCATCAGGACAAACCGTGCCTTCGGCGCCCGGCCACCGTCAAAGCCCTCATTCGGCCACGCCTTCACGAACTCCGACAGGCAGAAATACGGACTCGCGCTGATTCCCGGTGAGCCGATTGGCAGCCGGAGCTTCGTCGCCGCCGCTGCATGATCGGTGGTGAAATAGCTCGTCTGCTGCACCCGGCCATTCGACATGTAGCCAATAAAGATCTCCGTCCCGACTGGCAGATTGGTGACGAAGCTCCGCAGCGTGTTCATCTCCCGCCCTACGGACTCCCGCAGACCATCGTCGATTAACAGGGCGATCTGCGCCCCGGCAGGCGCCACGGGACTCAAACTGGTTGGGGGCTGCTTCTTGCCATTTACATCGAGCATGAGATCACCGACGGCCAACTTCGGGGCGTCTTTAGATTCAACGGTGACGAGCGCTTGCGTCGGCAGAAGCCCTTCCTGAGCACGCGCACCAAGCCCAACGAGAAGCAGGGCCAACGGGATAAACTTCTTCATAAATAAACTGAACCTTCCTACGTTTAAGTGTTAGACGCGGATCAGAGCCCGTGGATTCGCCGCCCGTACGAACATCGACCACCTCATACTAAGTACCTGGTGACTTGCCAGCCATCTCCACGTGGAGCCAGAGGACGGAACCATCTAGCGCTTTAACGCATAGCCAAGCAGCTGAGCATTGGTTCCATGTTACGTGTCTCCATCATCCCTGCTCATAAAAGGCGACGGTACCCGGCTCGACGTCAATCCGACCAGCCAAACTGGTTTCCACAGAGCGTTCTTGATGAAGAAAACGCCTGATCAACAGATCAGACGTTCGCTCGTCAGAAGCACCTTCGTGAAATCTAGTTGACCCTCCCGCTCTCATCATGCGCCAGCCTCGAGACCCGCACGTAATCGAAATCTACCGTGACGCCCGCCGCATTCTGAGCCGCAATTCCGATCTGCGCACCGCTTCCTAACTGGTGCTGCCAGGTCGTGCCGCGCGTCCAATTATAGCCATCCGCGCTCGTGTACGCGGTATACCGCTCGCCGGTATCGCCGTCAGCATGACGCACGATCCGAAGCCACGTGGTCGAGGCTGGGCTGCTAATAAAAGCGCCTCCATACGTAGGGTAATCAGCCGGCACCGGTCCAATCTGCTTCGCGAACTCCGTCTGACGCGTGTCGTAATCAGCAAAGACATCCAGCTTGATGCTGTTGTTGTCGTTGCCGTAGATAAACAGAGTGGCCTGCGAAAAGTTGTAGCAGCAGGAACCATCAAACGGAAAGCTCACCGACACCTTCGTGTCAACCATCCAGTCGCCGCTTACCGGCACCGGTTCGCCGAGTATCGATACCAGGTTAGGATTCCCATTCTCATCAGGACCGTGCGTCGCGACCCGGTAGTGGGAGCCGGTAAGGGTGTGCGTATTGTTCGCCTGCGGATGGATGAAGTGCCATTGGCTAGAAAGCGTAGGAGAGTTGAACTCGTCCGAGAGAGCAGCGATCGGCGTTCCTGGCTCGTCATCCAGCTTGGGATCGTTGTCGCGCAGGCTGATCTGGTACGGTTGCGCGACCGGCCCAGGAATTACAGTAGCTGACGCCCAACGTCCATTGCGCACCGTTGGCCACCCGTCAACCCAGTCAATCGCATCGATAAGCGCCGGCCTCCGCGTGAATCCGGGATGAAGATCGAAGTACGGCGAGTTGTTGTCCACAGCGTGGTAGAGCATGTAGTCCTGCCCGGAGGCATCCTTGAAGATCACGTTGCCGCCAACTCCAACCCAGCGATTCCCATTGGCGGCGATCGCCTTCGTTCCTCCACCCGTAGTCACGGTCATTGCCACGCCGTTGCGATCGAGAAACGGTCCGAGCGGCGTCCGAGCGCGGCCTACATCCACGGAGTAGCCCGACTCCGGTCCATTGCAGCAGTTCGCCGACGAAGCAAAGAGGTAGTACCAGCCATCGTGCTTGTAGAAAGCCCCACCCTCATACAGGTTATCGACCGCAATCTGGACCTCGCTCGTCTTGTCCGCCGTGAAGCCATCGGCCGAGAGCTTCTGAATGCTGATACCGCCAAAGAAGCTGCCGAACGAGATATATCGCTGCCCCGCATCATCCTCAATCACGTCAGGATCGATGACGGCGCGGTTCGTGTTCGCGCAGCATGGCGCAGACTCCGTCGGAACGACAGGCCGTCCAAGGTCCGTCCACGGGCCGCCGGCATGCGGACTGGTCGCGACACCAATCTCGGACGGTCCGCCGGGAACGCCAGTCTGCGGCGCCACATAGTACAGGTAGTACTTGCCATTAAAGAACTTCACGGCCGGCGCCCAGAGGTTCGTCTCGACACCTATCCACGCGGGGTCGGTAGGAAAGACATCCCCGTTATAGGTCCAGTGAGTCAGGTCGATCGACCGCCACGTGGCAATGTAATGATTACGCAGCGTTCCATTCGCATCCTTGTCGTTCGAGTTCAGCGGATCGCCCGTGCAGTACAGATACCACGTCTCCACGCTCCCCAGCGTCTCCTCCATCACCGCAGGATCAGGGCAGCTGACACCCGGTCCGGTCGCCGGATCGTTGAGCGTCAGCGGGTTCTGAAACAACGGAAAGAGAGGAAGCCGTGCGGCTGCCTTACTGTCGTTGGGAGACTGGGCCGTAATCGAAATACTCAGCGCAAACACTGCGATTACAAGTGGATATAGCTTGCCAAAAATGGCACCTGTACGGCTCAGAAACTGCTTCAACTGCTCCATCGTGGGCCTCGCTGCCAAGTTCAGAGAAAATGTAAGCGCACTGGACACCTTCTGGCAAGTGAAACTCCCCGCATCACTCCATAAAACTGCCAGTATTTCGCGGGTCGAGTCGTACGAAGACCGTCTCGCAAACTGAGCGTGAGAACTCCACGCGAGCGCGCTCGTCGATGCACATCAAACGACTTCAAGGGGTAGACGCGTGAGGCCGCCATGCGCGCAGAGGCGCCTCGTTGCAACATGCAAGACCAGGTCCGCCGCCTACACAAACCCCAGGTTGTTCGTGGCAAAGCTCCCGATATTCGGAAAGATCGTCGGCAGCTGTGCCGCACTCACCCCGAACCACTGCGCCAGCGTAGCCGCATACTGCATCGACCCGGTCGTCGGCACCCACCGCCCATTCGTCCCCGAGTCATCCGGTCCATTCAGAGCCAGCGTCGGGAACGTCCCATACATCTTGCCTCCCTTCACCGCACCGCCGATCACGATATGGTGCGACCCCCAGGCATGGTCCGTCCCCGTGTTCGAGTTCGGCTGGAAGGTCCGGCTGAAATCGCTCATCGTGAAGCTCGTCACATTGTTCGCCACGCCCAGCTCCTGCGTTGCCTGGTAGAACGCCGCCAGCGCCGGGCTGATCTGGGCCAGCAGCGCATTCTGTAGCGTCAGCTGGTCGGAGTGGGTATCGAAGTTCCCGATCCCCGCGAAGAAGATCTGCCGCGTCACCCCCAGCGCCGCCCGTACCTGGATGATCTGCGCAATCTGCCTCAGTTGCGCTGCCAGCCCGTTGTTCGCTGGGAACACCGTCTGCAGCGCGCTTACCGACTGCGTCGCCGCGGTCAGTGTCTTTGCATAGGAGTACGCATTGCTGGTGATCGAGTCATCCGCCTGCACCAGCGTCAGGCCGGAGCTGAAGGCCAGCAGCACCTGCGCCGTAGCGATCTGCGCTCCGCACTCCGTCGTCCCTTCCGAGCACTGCGCGCCCGCCAGGTTCCCCGGGCTCACCGACACCGGCGTACTGCTTGTCCCGTTGCAGAAGAGCGTATCTCCCGCTACGGAGGTAATCATAGGAATGGCCGCGTTCGGGTTTGATCCTGCACTCATCGCGTCCGCGATCCGGCCCGCCCAGCCGGTAGCCGTCGCCCCCGTTGGTGCAGCATTCTGCCACTCCAGCTGCTGGTCCGGATGTGAGAAGAGATTCGACGGCAGCATTTTCCCGGCCTGGAACAGTGCCCGCGTTGTCGGCTCCACCAGCGTGCCCACGTTCGCTACCAGCGCCGCATTCTTACTGTTGAACAACGTCGCAATATCCGGCAGGTTGGGGTTGAGCGAAAAGCTCGGCATCGCGCCCAGCTGGATCAGCCCGCCCGCGCCCGTCTGCGGCAGCGCCAGCGGCCCACGAATGGCTGCATAGTTCGCGTAACCCGTCGTATCAAACGGCACCAGCATATTGTTCGAGTCGTTGCCGCCATAGAGAAACACGCAGACCAGCGCCTTGTAGTCAGCCGAATTTCCCTGCGCCATCGCATTCAGCAGCCCGAACGGCCGCAGACCGATCGCATCTCCCGCTGCCGCCAGTGACGCACACCTGATAAAGCTCCGCCGATTCGCTCGCATCCCAACCTCCTTAGACATCCCAGCCTTACTCAGCAGAAACTGCCAATGTTCCGAGCGAAGCGAGACAATCCCCGCACTCCGCTTCGCGCCGCCAACCTCAATGCTCGATTTTGTACTCCGAAGAAGTAATTACCAGGTACGTCGCTACCCGCACCCGCTCCGCAACATTTGTAAGCCCCGACACGTGGCTCACAATTGCCGTCCGCATCGCCGCCGGCATCTGTCCATGCAGGAAGATTAACCCGAGCGCATCCGCCAGCGCGCCGCTATCCGTAGCCGCATTGCCGGTCTTTGACGCCGTCAGACCCAGCGGGCTGGTCGCACTCAGGTCAACCGTAAAGCCGCTGATTTTGTTATTCACGAGATTGTCCGCGAGCGTCAGGCGCAGCACCGCCGATGCCGTATTCTCCTGCCCGAACTCCGGCGCATTCGCCGTAGTTCCCGGGATTACGTAGTCCGGTGGAAAAAAGTTGAAGACGCTCGGTGAGAAATACGGCCGCTCTCCCAGGCCCGCCGTATAGTTCCCCAGCACGTTGTAGGAGGCGTTCGCCACTACGTCGTTGCCGGCCGCCGCATCCTTGTTCACGAAGCCCAGCCCGCGCATCACGTCCGTCATGTACAGCATCGCCTCGCGCAGGTGCCCGCCATCGAAGCTCGGGCTTGTATCCCCCGCCCGCGCATCCGCGTCCGTCAGGATCGCCGTAATCACGGCCTGCATATCACCGCGCTTGTTGCCGCCCGCCGCCCCATTATCGGCGAAGACCGCCGCCACCCGCGCCACGTAGGCCGGGCTCGGATCACTCGCGACCAGGTGCTGGATCAGCTGCCGGCAGACGAACGGCCCGACGTTCGGGTGGTTGAAGATATTCTGCAACGCGCCGGTAAGATCCACCTCCGCCGTCTGGCCGGCCGGCAGCGTCGTCCCGTTCAGCAGCATCTTCGCGCTCACATCGTGCGCACTCTCAAGCGCCGCCATCGGCATCGTGTAGTTGGCCGGATTTGGATACTTCGCCGGCTGTCCGCTGCCCGTGGCGTTCGCATACGTCCAGCCCGTGTAAGCCCGCGCAAACGCCTGCACCTGCGCCTCGGTATACACCGGGATCGGCTGGCCATTTGCATCCAGTTGCAGCGTCCCATCCGGGTTCAGCAGGTCGAGGCCAACCGTGAACAGCTGCATCAGCTCTCGTGAATAATTCTCATTCGCAATCTGCACTACGCCATTCACGGTGCTCGGCTTATAACTGTTCAGCATGTTCAGGTAGCCGCCCATCGCCGACGACAGCGAGACGTCATGCATGATGGTGTAGAAGTTTGTGAACGCATCGTTCGCCAGCATGTTGTGGTACGTCGTCACCGCCCGCGCATTGATTGAATCGGTCGACACCACGAAGATCTCGCTCAGCGCAAACGCCACGCGCTGTCGCAGCTGGTCCGGCCCCGTCAGCACCGTCTGCCACCACTCCGACTGCTCGCATGGGATCGTCGTATTCACGCACACCGTCGGCGGCGGCGTCGCGATGTCCGGCAGCTTGGTCGTTGGGATCTTGAACTGCTCCGCCAGGTATCCCTTGATGCCGACCGTCTGCACATGCTGGATATCATTCAACGTCGGCCCGAAGGTCGCCTGGTCCAAAAGCCGCGCTGCCGTGGCCACCGTCACCGCCGTCGTCGTGACCTGGGCGGTCGCTGTCGAAGAGGACGTGCCGCCCGGATCAGGGTTCACCACCACCACGGCTACCGTTGTCGTCGCCGCTGGCAGCGTCACCGTCGATTGCAGCTCCGTCGGCGAAATAAAGCTTGTTGTAACCGGCGCTCCCGCTATCTGCAGCTGCGACCCCGACACAAATCCAGTCCCGATTACGTCGAGCAGATACGTCGTCCCCGTGCCCGTAGCTGCCGCCGACGTCACTACCGGCACTGGGTTCAGCACCGCCTCAGTGAACGTCCCACTCACCGTCGGAGCCGCCTGGCTTACCGCCGTGATCGTCACCGTATTCGGATTGGGGATTGCTGCCGGCGGTGTGTAGAGCCCTGTTGCCGAGATCGTCCCTGTTGCCGCCGCACCCGCGGCCACACCGTTCACCTGCCATGTCACGGCCGTATTCGTCGTGTTCGCGACTGCCGCGGTCAGCTGGACTGTCGATCCCAGCCGCACTTGGCTGCCGCCCGTCACCGCGACCGTTACCGCGGGGGCGACCGGTGTGGGAGTGGGGATCGGGGTCGGGGTGGGGACAGGACCGCTGCCGCTGCCACAGCCTGTTGCTCCAGCCAAGGCAGCTGCAAGCGTTCCTGCCAGCAATCGTGCTGCAAGCCCGCTTCGATATGCGCAGCGCATCCGTACCCTCGGCCCAAAAACAAGCATTGTTCGGCTCCCAGAGACCGCCCCGTACCAGGGTCCACCGAACAGCTTCGGCGATTGCGATCAATTACCATCAGTAACCTTCCACGCCGGTTTTAGTTGCGAAATATAAAATTTACTTCTCAAATTCTGAAACTTCTGTCCGTTTTGGGCGTTGAATTCGACAGCAAAATATTTATCAGGGCTAAGAGGAAGAGATGTCACGGTCAGGGAGATCGCGAGGCGTTTTGGCGCCTCATATACCGACCCCCTACTTGGTACCTTAGAGTCCAAAGTCTTCAAAACAGGTGGCTTAAGTCTGGACTTGTACCCTATTAAGTCTAGACCTGCGAGATCCGCGTGGGGCGTTCCTGAGCTGGGAGGTGTTCTCTGGAGAGACGGTTTGTCAAGGGACGAGCTGGTGTCAGACCCGGCTCAACCACCGCATCAGCCCCGTCGCCGGGAGTTCTGCCGCCATGAACCGGGCGCGCTCCCCGACTACCGCACCCGCCGCCAGGCGTCCACTCCGCACTGCACCCTCCATGGTCGAGGGCCACTCCGTCGCTGTCCAGTCGCCCGCCAGGTATAGCCCTGGCCACCGGGTCGCCTGCTGCGGCCGGAAGCGATCAAGCCCCGGTGTGACCGAAAAGGTCGCCCGCGCCTCCTTCAGCACTCCGCTCTTCAGCAGCCGAGCTGCTCGCACTGCCGGAAAGAACAGCTCAAACTCCCGCAGCGCTGAAGCCAGGATCGCCTCTCGGCCGAGCGCGAGCTCCGCCTCCGATGCGCCAATTGTCAGCTCGAGATAGCTCCCGCGCTCCGCCGCCCAGCCCCGAATGCGCGACTTCACAAAGACCCACTGGATGCGCGTATCGAGCAGCACCGCGTGGTCGAGCCCGGTCACATCGCGGTCATACCAGAGCTGGACGGTCGTGATCGGCGCATGCACAAAGTGGCTGAAGTCCACAGCCACTCCGCCTGGCAGCCCCGCCAGCAGGCGCTCGGCTTCGACAAAGCTCACCGCCAGTACCACGCTTCCAGCACGGTGCTCCACGCCATCCACCGTACGCACAACCCATCTAGCATCACTATCCTGCGCGAGCCACTGGATGCCAGACTTTAGTTTTATGGCGACGCCGCGATTGCGTGCCAGCTCCCCGACCGGTGCCAGGAACTCGCTGAGCGGCTGGGTCGGGATTCCCAGCCGTCCACCCTCCGGGGACCGAAGGAACGACTCGTGAAAGACCTTCCCGGCATACTTGGTTGAGCAGTTGTCGAAGCTGTCGTTCAGCGCCCCCACCACCACCGGCTCCCAGAAATGCCGCACCGCCCGCTCCGTCTGCCTAGTCCGCTGCAGCCACGTCCGAAAGCTCTCGGCGTCGTCCGCCGGGTACCCGCGCAGGAACTCCATTAGCCCCGCCGCGATCCCCACCTTGTCTCGCAGTCCCAACATCGGCGCCCGTAAAAAGCTGATCGTCTGGTGCGACGGCGCCGGCAGCACACCCGGCCGCATGACGCTGCGCCGGCCACCCGGCTCCAGGAACACCAGCTCGTCGTACCACCGGATCTTCTCGCTCGCCCCCGCCTGCCCGCAGAGCTCCAGTAGATTCGTGCAGCACCCCAGCACCACGTGCTGCGAGTCGACCGTCTCCGCCAGCGCCGGGTGCAGATACGAGTAGACCCGACCGCCAAGATCCGGCCGCCGCTCGAGCACCATCACCGCCGCTCCATCGCCTGCCAGCGCGACCGCGGCCGCCATCCCCGCGAGCCCACCGCCGACCACGATCACATCGCGCCCCGCATCCCGGCCTGCATTCCGCCCCACAATCACGCCTGCACCCGCTTCGTCCCCGTCGTCAGTCGATAGACCAGCGACTTCTCCATCCCGCGACCCAGAATCGCCAGCTTGACCGCCGTCGGCACTCGCGTCCGCTCCGAGAAGACATCGCCTTTCCGCGCGTCGACACGCTTCAGCAGCCCGCTATAGATCGCGACCATCACCCACAGGGCCGCCCGGCTATCGGCATCAATCAGCGGCAGCAGCTCCTCCGCCGCCCCGTATTCGTGCCAGGCCTTCACCGATATCGCCCGGAGCAGCGCCCGCTCATGTGCCCGCACGGCACGGCCCGCGGCCAGCGCCGTCACATCCTCCGGCGTCACGCCGAACTCCCGCATCAGCTCCAACGGCAGATACAGCCGCCCGCGCTCCGCATCCTCCCTCACGTCACGCAGAATGTTCGTCAGCTGGAAGGCGATCCCGGTCCGCTCCGCCAGCTTCTCCGCCTCGGGATCGGTGTAGCCAAAGATCCGGATGCAGACCAGCCCCACCACCGAGGCCACCAGGTAACAGTACCGGTAGAGCTCCTCGAAGGTTTGATAACCGCGAAGCCCGCTCCCCACCTCGACGCCCGTTCCGTCACCCGACTCTGCCAGGTCCATACTCGTCCCCTGCACCAGTTCCTCGAGCAGCCGGTCCGAGATGAGGAACCGCCGCTGCGTGTCCCTGAGTGCAACAAAGACCGCATCATCAGAGGCTGAGGCTCCAGTCCGCGAGGCTCGCCAGGCTCCCATCCACGTTGCCATGAGATGTCGGCGGCCGGCGACCGGTACCGCCTCGTCATCCGCGATATCGTCCGCGCGCCGCATGAACGCGTAGACCGCGCACATCGCATCCCGCTTGTGCGCCGGCAGCACCCGAAAGGCATAATAAAAGTTCTTCGCCTCCCGCTTTGCGATCACCCGGCAGGCGGCGTATGCCTCGTCCAGCGTCACGAGAAGATCCCGCGCATCTTTCCCGCCAGAGCGCCTGCGAGCAGCCGCGCCTTCTTGCCTTTGGTCACCTCGGGCCGCTGCTTCAGCACGTTGAAGCCCTGCGCCTCGATCGCATCGAGGATTGCGTCGCCTCCCTTGCGGAAGAGCCCCAGCGTCGCGCCCAGCTCCGGATCAACGAGCCCGCTGATTGCCCCGCCTTCGTGCAGCATCGTTCGGGTCTGTTCCACCAGGCTCTGCATCAGCCGCCAAAACTCCGCAGTAAATTCGCGGCGGCGAATCTGGTCGTCCGTCACCCCGAACGCGCGCATCTGGTCCGCGGGCAGGTACCGCCGTCCGCGCTCATCGTCCTCCACAACATCCTGCCAGAAGTTCGCCAGCTGCAGTGCCGTGCATACCTTGTCCGACAGCAGCCCGAGCGACTCTTCCCGGTACCCGCACACCCACAGCACCAGCCTGCCTACGGGGTTGGCCGAGTCGCAGGAGTAGGCAATCAGCTCGTCCATCGACTGGAAATGCGTCTTGACCTGATCCTGCCGGAACGCCGCCAGCAGGCGTTTAAAGAGCTCGCGGGGCACATCGTGCTCGACGATCGTCTCGCGCAGCGCCACGTAGACCGGGTGCCGTGACTGCTGGGGCAGGTCGTAACACTCGTCCAACATGCCGCACCACGTGCCCAGCAGCTGCGTCGCGGTCTGCCGATCGCTGACCTCGTCCCCCAGGTCGTCCGAGACCCGGCAGTACGCATAGATACTCTCGAAGTGCAGCTTTACCCGCTTGGGAAGGAAGAAGGTGGCCACATGAAAGTTCTCGTAGTGCGAGGCCGCGAGTTCTCGGCACCACGCCTTCGCCTCGGCCAGCGACGGCCGCACTGCCGGCGTCCGATACTCTGCCGGGCCGCCTGCCAGCGCATCCCAGGCGGCGGCATGTCCTTTCAGATTGGCGACGCTCGAGGCCAGGCTCATTGCACACCACCCGGAAAGACGGCCGTCTTGATCTCACGCGAGACCCCGCTCCGCGTCAGCATCGCCCGAAAGACCGACGGCACCGCCTCGAGGCTGACTCGCCCCGTGATCGCCTCGGCGCATTTAAAGCGCCCGCTGGTGATCAGCTCGAACGCCGTCCGGCACGTCGCCGGCGTGTGATGGAAGCTCGCCTTGAGCGTGATGTCGCCGTAGTGGAGGCGGTTGGTATCCAGCTGCACCTTGGTCCCGCTCGGCGGGCCGCCGAAGAAGTTCACTACGCCGCCCTTGCGGACCATGCCAACTGCCCAATGCCATGTCTGCGCGGAGGCTACAGCCTCGATCACCACGTCAGCACCGCGCCGCGCCGGGGTCAGCGCTCGCGCGGCGTCCACGATGTCGCCTGCCTCGCGCGTGCCTACCTGCATCACCTGGCGTGCGCCGAAGAGCTTCGCCGTCTCCATCTGGTCCTGCCGCTTCACGACGGCGATCACATCCACGCCCGCCAGCTGCGCCACGTGCATCAGCATGAGGCCGATCGGTCCTGCCCCGATCACGATCATCGAGTCCCCGCTACGTGCCCCGCTCTCCTCGAGCCCACGCACCACGCACGCCAGCGGCTCCGTCAGTGCGGCGTGCTCAAACTTCACGCCATCCGGGATCACCAGCGTGTTCTTCTCGACGATGCGGTCCGGCACGCGGATAAACTCCGCATAGGCGCCGTTGTTGAAGATCAGGTCTTCGCAGAGATTCTGCTGCCCCTGCCTGCAGAAGTAGCACCGGTCACAGGGAGCCGAGTTGAGCGCCACCACGCGCTGGCCCTCCACAAACTTTGTTACGCCCGCGCCTACCTGGGTGACCACGCCTGCCAGCTCGTGACCGAACGGCACGGGCGGCTTCAGCATCATGGCGTGGTACCCGCGCCGATAGACCTTAAGGTCGGTCCCACAGGTCAATGCCGCGCCCACCTGCACCACCAGCTCGCCCGGCCCGACCCCGGGCACGGCGACGCGCTCCAGCCGTAGATCTTCCTTCCCATACAAGACTGCTGCATTCATCTGCGACATCATCCCTACTATCTTCTCACTTTGCGGCAGCGTTCTCCTATTCGCGAGCGGCGCGCGTCGTCACGCGACTGCGTTCTCCACCGTCGCGTCACCGCGTTCTCTGATGGACGCGCAATAACGCATTTGGTCCCTGCGCGTGATTCGCCCGCATCTCGCAGAGAACACAGCGCAATCGAAGCTGACCGTAACTGCATCTGATACCCTGAGCCAGAGAATCACATGCCCTTAGTTTCCCCCGAAGTCTTTGCAAAAGAGAGGATTTTCGAGCTGCAGGAGTACTCCCTGCTCTCCGGTCGCGCCATCGCGAACCTCTTCTCGCGCCCGCGCTACTGGGCCGACATCTTCACGCAGATGGACGCTATCGGCGTTGGCTCGCTGCCTATTGTCGTCCTTACGGGCTTCTTCACCGGCTGCGTGCTTGCGCTCCAGTCCGCCACCGCGCTCCAGGACTTCGGCTCCGTCTCGCTCACCGGCAACCTCGTCGCCCTCTCGATGGTCAAGGAGCTCGGCCCAGTCCTCACAGGGCTCATGGTCTCCGGCCGCAACGCCTCCGGCATGGCCTCTGAGCTCGGTTCCATGAAGGTTACCGAACAGATCGACGCGATGCGCGCTCTTGGCACCGATCCCGTGCGCAAGCTCGTCACGCCGCGTATCCTCGCCACGACCTTCATGCTCTTCTTCCTCACGATTCTGTCGGATGCGGTGGGTATCGCGGGCGGCGCCCTCGTCAGCGTCACCCTGCTGGGGCTTAACGCATCGTCCTATCTGCACAACTCCTACCGGGCGCTTGACTATATCGGCGTGGTCCAGGGACTCGCCAAGCCGCTCTTCTTCGGCTTCATCATCGCGAGTGTCGGCTGCTATTACGGCATGAACACCAAGGGCGGCACGCAGGGCGTAGGCCGTGCCACTACACAGGCCGTCGTTGTCTCGTCCGTCCTGATCATCGTTATCGACTTCCTGATCTCCCGCGCCATGATCGGGCTCTTCTCGTGAGCACCGAAGCCGCGCCGGCCGAGCAGGAGAAGTTCCAGCCGCCGCCCGGCCCGATCGTCGTCTTCGACGACGTCTCGATCGCCTTCGACGGCAAGCCCGTTCTTCAGAATATTTCGTTCTCTGTCGATCCGGGCGAGACCCTGATTATCCTTGGACCGGCCGGCACCGGCAAGTCCGTTCTGATGAAGCTTGCGAACGGCCTTATCTGTCCCGACACCGGCACCATCAAGGTTTTCGGCCAGGACATCACCTCGATGCCGGAGGTCGATCTTTACGCGCTCCGCGCCCACATCGGCATGGTCTTCCAGGAGTCCGCCCTCTTCGACTCGCTCTCCGTAGAAGAAAACATCGCCTACCGGCTCAACGAAGACCGTATTCCTGCTGAAGAGAGCCACACCCGCGTCGTCGAGGCCCTGAAGTTCGTCGACCTTGAACATGCTATCGACAAGTTCCCTTCGGAGCTCTCAGGGGGGATGCGCCGCCGCGTCTCGATCGCCCGCGCCATCATCACCGGCCCCGACCTGATCCTTTACGACTCCCCCACCGGCGGCCTTGACCCCATCACCTCAACGACGATTGTCGAGCTGATCGTGAAGCAGCGTGACGTCTCCCATGCAACGTCTCTGCTCATCACGCATCGGCTGCAGGATGCCTTTGTTCTGGCCATGAACCGTTTCAATCCGGAGGCCAACAAGATGGAGCTCATCCCGGATAACGGCATTGATCCAAGCACCAAGTTCTTAGTCCTCAACGAAGGAAAGATCGTCTTCCACGGCACCACCGAAGAGCTGGTCCACACTGAAGATCCCTGGCTGAAGAACTTCATCTCCTGATCGACGGCCACCCATCGGCGCGGCTGCCATCCTGGGCTGCATCCCAGCTTTCTTCCATGAAGAACGCGGGCTAAAATAAAGGCCATGCTCACTCCGTTTCACATAGCCTTTCCGGTGGATGACCTCGACGCGGCACGCCACTTCTACGGCACCGTGCTCGCCTGTCCCGAGGGCCGCAGCTCTGCCCAGTGGATCGATTTCGACCTTTTCGGGCACCAGATCGTGGCTCACTATAAGCCTCGCTTCACGGCTGAGACGCCGCACTACAACCCGGTCGACGGGCACGACGTTCCCGTCCCCCACTTCGGCGTGGTCCTGACCATGGACAAGTGGCAGGCCCTCGCCGACCGGCTCCGTGCCGCCGATACCGCCTTCGTCATCGAACCTTACATTCGTTTCCGGGGCGAGGTCGGCGAACAGGCCACCATGTTCTTTCTCGACCCATCAGGGAACGCCCTCGAGTTCAAGGCCTTCGCTGATCCTGCCCAGCTCTTCGCAAAGTAAGTCGAAGCTCTACCGCACCACCGGCCCGGCAAAGGAAAGCGATAGCGCTACGCTTATCCCCGCGCTCCCCGCCAGAGTCGAGCTCGTGAGCCGCAGGGGCCGCCGCGCTTCGCCACCAGCTGCTTCGTCACCCACAGACCAATGCCTGTGCCCAGGTTCCCCTTGGTCGTAAAGAACGGCTCGAACACCCGCGCCAGCACCGGCGGACCAGCCGAGTCCTCCGCCCACCACTCACGCTATGCTGGTAACAATCCATTCATCCTGATTTCACGCACTCACCGGAGTAGACCGCAGCCATGCGCACCCGTCTCGAACGCTACTTCCGCTTTGCCGATCTCGAGACCACCTGGCGGACCGAGACGCTCGCCGGCTTTACCACCTTCATCACGATGGCGTACATCATCTTCGTGAACCCGGCCATCCTGTCGCAGACCGGGATGCCTATCGCTGCGGTCACCGCTGCAACCTGTCTCTGCGCCGCATTTGGCAGCATTCTCATGGGGGCTGTCGCCAACTATCCCCTGGCTCTCGCGCCCGGCATGGGCCTGAATGCCTACTTTACTTACACAGTCGTGCAGAAGATGGGCATTCCGTGGCCCGCGGCGTTGGGCGCTGTCTTCCTCTCCGGCGCCATCTTCCTCGTCCTCACCTTTACCGGGATCCGCCAGCAGCTTGTTGCCGCTATACCGCACCAGCTCCATGCGGCGGTCGGCGGCGGTATCGGCCTATTCATCGCCTTCATCGGGTTCCGCAACGCCGGCATTATCGTGCCCAGCGCTGCAACCATCGTGACGCTGGGCAACGTCCGCGCACCGCAGACCGCGCTCGCGCTCTTCGGCCTGCTCCTGATCGCGATCCTGCAGGTGCTGAAGGTCCGCGCCTCCATGCTCATCGGTGTCCTCGGCACGATGCTGCTGGGGATCCTCGTCCACCAGGTCCACTGGGACCCTACTCCCTTCCACATCGCCGCGATCACGGCCACCGCCTTCCACCTCAACATCCCGGCCGCGCTCCATATCGGCGGTTTTGAGATTGTCTTTGTCTTCCTCTTCGTCGACCTCTTCGACAATATCGGCACGCTGGTCGCCGTTACCCAACGCGCCGGATTGATCTCGCCCGACCATAGCATTCCACGGCTGAACCGCATCTTCTTCGCCGATGCCACCGCCACCATCGCCGGCTCGCTGGCCGGTACCAGCACCGTCACCAGCTATGTTGAATCCGCTACGGGCGTAGCCGCCGGCGGGCGCACCGGTGTTACGGCGATCGTCACCGGACTGCTCTTCTTCCTCGCCCTCTTCCTGGCGCCGCTGGTAGGCACGATCCCGGTTTTTGCGACGTCGCCGGCGCTGATCCTCGTTGGCGGATTGATGATGACCGGGGTCGGCACGATCGAGTGGAACAAGCCGCACATCGCCATCCCGGCTTTTCTCACCGTCGCCACCATCCCGCTGACCTGGTCGATTGCGGACGGTCTTTCCTTCGGCCTCACCAGCTACGCCGCACTCCAGCTACTTACCGGCCGGGCCACACGCAAGGACTGGATGCTCTATCTGTTGGCGAGTCTGTTCCTGCTGCGGTTTCTTTATCTTTCGCACGCCTGATGCGCCCCGCGTAGCCACAAAGCCGCGCAGAGCTCTTGTCAGCGCGGCACTTACGGCGTCCTCCCGTGCTCGTATGCCGGCACCTTCGGGGTAATCTTCCGGAGCAGAAACTCCCGCAGTAGGTTATCCGCAGCGCGCCCGCCGATCTGGATGAACCCGTTGCGGATCGTCAGCCCCACCCCGCGATCCCCTGCATCGTGGTACACGTTCGAGATCGCGCCTGTGGCAAAGACTCCGCCTACAAAGGAGTAGTTCGGCTGCCACGTGCCGTCGTCCCCTTTGCACACCAGCGTCGAGCGAAGCGCATAGAGCGCCCGCTCCTTCCTGGTCCCTGAGCCCCGGTAGAAGTAGCGCGGGTCCTGGTGCAGGATGGACGGCAGCACCGCGCTGCCCAGCATCCTGCCGATTACGTCATCCGCGTAGGCCGCGCCGTAGCGCTTGGCGTAGCCCTGCGCGCCCTGACCGTACCCCGGGAAGGTGTCGCGCGCCTGCTCGACACCTGCGAGCACACCGGTCACCAGGAAGCCACCGGGGTTGGTTACAGCGTGAAACGCCAGGTTGTACTTCTGCTTCGAGGAGAGCGGCGCAGCATTCCAGACGTAGCTGCTGTAGAAGTTCGCGAAGATGCCAAAGATGACCTGCTTCTCCGCCTCTTCAATCTGTTCCTGGGCGAGCTGCTCCTGCGTGACGACCACCGTGACCGCAGTACTCGCGGACGCGACAGGCAGGTCGATGCGAGCTAGCTCATGCCGTTCCCCGGCCCGGATCACGATTTCCGACGCGACAAAGGTCTCAAGTCCAATGGCGGTAATCGTCAGCTTGAAGCGCCCTGCAGCCAGATGGTCGAAGGTAAATCGCCCGTCGCTCCCGGAGGTCGCTAGCCGCTCATCGGGACGGCCGCTTTCGATCAACGTCACTCTGGCTCCGGCGACGAGGCCGCCGCTAATGTCCGTGACGGTGCCGCTGATGCTGCCGTCTCCCTGCTGCTCCGTGAACTGGCCACCAAGGTTATCTCTGCCCGGAGCATCAGGCAGATCAGCATAGACGACCAGAGGCGCGTAGGACGTCTGCGCAACGAGTATCCTCGGCAGCCAGACCGAGAGCACAAGCGTCGCCATCCTACATCGTTTGAAGGTGCGATTAGATCTCACTGCGGTGTCCACCCCTGAACCACCACGTACCTGAGCGAGCGAAGTGCACGCCGTGGACGTATCGCCCCATGGTAGCAGCGTCGTACGGGTCGGGATGATCGCCACACGCGCACTAAGCCGACAGGCTTGCTCCACGGTGGCCCCTTCCGTCATATACGTTGCTCTGACCACCGGCCCTGGCGGAAGAGCACGATGCTGATCAGCACAATGACCGACTGGGCAACGACCACCGAGAGAAACACACCGTTCACGTGCAGGGCCGTGTGCATGGCCAGCCACCAGGCAAGGGGGATCTCCACAATCCAGAAGCCGAAGAGGTTCACGTACGTTGGTGTCAGCGTATCGCCTGCCCCGTTGAAGGCCTGCAGCAACACCATCCCGTAGGCGTACGCGATGTTGCCGCAGCTGAAGATCCGCAGGCAGCTTACGCTGACCCGGGCGACGGCCGGATCAGCAGTGAACAAGCCAATGATCCATGGGGCGAAGGCGACGAAGATCAGGCCAACCGAGCCGAGCAGGATCACGTTCCACATTCCTGTGCGCCACACGGCATTGCGCGCCCGATCGGGGTACCCGGCTCCAATGTTCTGACCGACTAGGGTGGCGGCCGCGTTGCTCAACCCCCACGCGGGCAGGATGGCGAAAATAACTATTCGAATCCCGATGGTGTACCCGGCGAGCGCGGGCGCGCCGAACAGACTCACGATGCGCACCAGGCCAAGCCAGCTGGCCTGGCCGATGAGGAACTGCACGATGCCGCCGATCGAGACGCGTATCAACCGCCAGAGCACCTCGCCCTGCAGGCGTACATGCCGGGCTAAAATATGCAGCCGCTCTGTCCCTCGACTCAGCCGGTAGAACTGGTAAAGCACGGCGATACCGCGTCCACTGAAGGTCGCGAGCGCCGCACCGGTGACCCCGAGCTTGGGAAGCGGGCCCAGTCCGAAGATCAGACATGGATCGAGGACCAGGTTGAGGATATTCGAGACCCAGAGCAGCCGCATGGCAATCGCCGCATCGCCGGCCCCTCGGAAGATGGCATTGTTGAGAAAGAGCAGGAGAACGACCCCGGAGCCACCCAGGGCAATGCGCATGTAGTTCGTTCCGGTGGCGAGTATTGCCGGCGAAGCTCCCATGAGGGCCAGGATGCGATGCGCGAGAAAGAAGAACGGCAGACCAAGAACGAGCGAGGCTATGACGCCGAGAAAGACAGCCTGTACCGCGGAGATGGCAGCGCCATCGGTGTCTTTCTCGCCGATCCGGCGCGCCACCATGGCGGTCGTCGACATGCCAAGGCCCATGCCGACCGCGAAGACCAGCGTCAGTACCGACTCCGTCAGGCCGACTGTAGCGATTGCGTTTGCTCCGAGGCGGCTCACCCAGAAGACGTCGACCACGGCGAAGAGCGACTCCAGCACCATCTCGAGAACCATGGGGATCGCGAGCAGCAGGATCGATCGATTGAGGCTGCCAGTCGTGTAGTCCTGATGGCTGCCCCGGAGCGCTTCCCGGATCGAGTGCCAGAGCGTCGGAGCGGCCATGTTCCTCATCTGTCCAGTATTTAGGATTGCTCCATGATACTTCGCATGAACGGGACGGGCGTGTGAATCAATGCTTTTCCGTAGGGCGAAACTGGGGCGATGGAAGGCTAGGCCGGAGACCTCCCGTCACCTGCTCGTCCGATACGGTCAGGCTTCTTGCCTGCGCGAAGACCTGGGCCGCAGTGGTCCTGCCAGCGACGGACTCCGTCCCAGGCACTCCAAAATGGATCCAACCCGAGTTGAAGCCGTCCAGCATCTCCTCGTAGGCGCCGGTGGTACCGGGAGCCATGCCGAACGATTCAAACGTGGCTGCCCATCGATCGCGGGGCACGGTTTGCGCGTGGACCGGCCGTCCGAGAACGTCGCCAATCACGCCGGCGAGAGCGTCGGGAGTGACGGGCGAGCCGAGCTCTATGATCTTCCTAGCGCTCCAGCCCTCAATGAGCAACCGGGCGACCTCCTCGCTGAAGTGGCGATCATCGGCACCGGGCGGTCGATGGGCGTGTAAAAGCTGTAGAAGACGCCGGTTGCGGCCGCGGTGTCGAGGCCGGCTGTGTAGTTCTCAAAGAACGAGCCGGCACGGATGAAGGCGACCGGGAAAGGCAGGTCCGCCAGCCCCTCTTCAAGCAGGTGGGGCGCGGTGATCAGGCCGAGGCCGCCGGGTTGCTCTGATCCGATTGAAGACAGTGCCACCAGGCGCGGTGGAGGCGCCTGATGCAGGGCCTCGAGAAAGCTGGCGATGATGGACTTTGTCTCCGGGAAGCCCGGCGCCGGAGCAACGGAGGGCGGAACCATCAGGTAGGCTCCCTCCACGCCGTCCAAAGCCTCGGCCACGGCTGCGGAATAGTTCGGGTCCCCTTGGCGTACGTCGACGCCCTGCTCTGCCCAGGCTGCGGCCTTCTGCGGATCGCGAGCCAGCGTGCGCACTGTATGACCCGCTTCGAGAAGCTGCCGTGCGGCTGCCCCGCCAACGTTCCCGGTGATTCCCGACACGAAAAACATAACAATCTCCTCTAACCCGCTCGGAGGAGAGGTCGTGCTCTCCTTTACGCCAGGTAACACGGTGAGTGTAGCGGCTCCAGATGCCTACGCATCGCGGTACGGAATCCAGACCTGCATTTGGGACTGTTCGCGATTCGCCCACGCGTAGTAAGGGATGAGCTTTACCGTCGTTGGCTGGTTTTTACCCTGCACCACGTCAGCGGCGGCAGGAAAGTAGAGCCCGGTATCGGTCGCCTTCGTGTTGATCGTTCCCGGGTGGCTTAATACCATCACGCCGTCGAGCAGTTTGGGCTCGAACTCCGCCACAGTGTTGCCGTCGAGCCGCACCGTGTAGTCGGCCATGTTCAGACCGGCCGTATGGTTCTGCTGGTCGAGATGCTCCATGCAGAACACCACCGGACCGCGCTGGAAGGCCACCCTGCCGCGATCCTCCGTGACCGCGGCATTCGCCTTCAGCAGCCGCGTCGTCATGTCGAAGCTCAAAGCGATCGTGTCCCCTGCCGTCCACTGTCGCCGGATCGCCAGGTATTCGCCCGCCCTTGCTCCGCTCACCTCTTTGTTATTCACCAGGACGCGGTTCTTCACGGACCAGCCCGGGATACGGACATACATGACGAAGTCCGCAGGCGTCGCCGGGCTTACCGTCAGCTGGACATCGCCGCTCCACGGATAGTTCGTCTTCTGCTCCACCTTCAGCGCCGTCCCGTTATCGAGATGCCAGTCCATCGCCGAGTTGTCGTAGAGATGAACGTACACGCCGTCCTTGCTCGTGCTGTAGAAGTAGCCCGACAGCGATGCAAACGTACGCTCGAGGTTCGGCGGGCAGCAGGTCGTGTCGTACCACGCATTGCGGATCTTGCCCTCTGTCATCTGCTGGTCCTGTGACTCGCCAGACGGATCAAACGCCAGCGGATTCCGGTAGCAGTAAGTTTTGCCATCGAGCGACATGCCCGAGTTGATCCCGTTGTACAGCGCCCGCTCGATCACATCCGTGAATTTCGCATTGCCGGACGCCGCCAGCATTCGCCAGTTCCACATCATGTTGCCGATCGCCGCGCAGCTCTCGCCATAGGCCCGCGCGTTTGGCAGCTCATAGGCTTCGCCAAAGGCCTCGCCGCTCTCCCGGGCGCCTACGCCGCCGTTCACATAGAGCTGGTGCGCCGCGAGGTCATCCCACAGCGTGTTCAACGTCTTCCAGTACGCCTTGTCCCCCGTCTCGAGGTAATAGTCGGTCGCGCCGCAACACGCGTACATCGCGCGCACGGCATGGCCTTCCAGCTTGGTTCGCGTAGTAAACGGGACCCCGCAATACATGTACACGATCTGCTGTGGCCGCAGCGGGATGCGGGCATCGCCATGCAGAATGTAGCCGGCCAGCTCGATATACTTTGGCTTGCCGGTTGTACGGGAGAGCTCGATCAACGCCATCTCGATCTCCGGATGACCGGAGACGATCCCTTTCTGATTGGCACCCGGCCCGTAGTTGGGGATCAGAAAATCATCCACAAACCGCATCCCCGCATCAAGCAGCGTTCGGTTTCCTGTCGCACGGTAGTAGGCGATTGCACCCTGCAGCATGTGGCCGATGCAGTAGAGCTCATGGCCGGTCGTCTGGACGTTGTACTGCATCCGCATCGGCTTGCGATCGCCCTGGTAGTACGTGTTGAGATAGCCGTTCGGCTCCTGGATCGCCACTACCTGGCGAATCATTGCGTCTGTGGTCCTGCGCAGCTCGGGTTCATCCTTGCCCTGCAGCGTAAAGCCGACCGCCTCCATCCACTTGTAGATGTCGGAGTCTGAGTAGACGGGCCCTTTCTGGGGTTCGGAAGAAGAGCCCGTGAGCCGGGCAAAATTCGTCATCCTGCCGTGCTCCAGCAGCTCATCGTGCATGCTGGGAATACTTGCCAGCAGGTTGGTCTGCCGGCGCTGCGACCAAAAGCCATCCTTGATGACGACCGCACGTACTGGAACTGTCTTAAGCTTCGCGTAGGGCGAGTGGGCGAGATCAATCACGCCGGCATTACGCCACGCGGTGGGTGCGCCAGCGGTTTCCTGGCCGTCCATGAAAAAGGAAAGCAATCCGCTGCTGCGCGGTTGGGCACACGCGACGGCCGACGGGATGGCGGACACCGCAGCAGAGGTGATAAAAGTACGCCGAGACAGTCTTCGTTTCATTAGGGCCTGCTCCTCCGGAACCAGCCAATACTCTCACCCAAATGGACGATGGCCGTCAAGAAACCGTTTCCCGAAGGCTCCGGCTACCGTCCGCCGACAGCAAAGTCGGCTCTGCAACCCCGGTCGACCCAGATCGAGTTCTTTGAATAGCCCCACGTCTGCCCCTGTACGCACGGCGATCCGCTTCGCTGGTTGACCATACGCACGCCGCGGCTGGTATTGACGTTGCAGTAGTTACGCCTTCCGTTGTCGGAGGAACAGGTCACGGTCTGGTAGCCTCCACCGCCGCCGCCGTTCCAGTTGCCGTTGCCTCCTCCAGGCGGCCCATAGCCGGTGCCCAGTGCGAACTCCGCCCGGCATCCGCGGTCGACCCAGATGCCGCGCCGGTCGTATCCCCAGGTCTGACCCTTGATACAGGGTGACCCGCTCCGCTGCTTGGTTAGCTTGACGCCGCGGCTGGTGTCGACCGCGCAATAGTGACGGTTCCCATCATCCGAGGCACACGTCACACCATACCGGCTCTGGTCGGTGATGCCGCTCTGACCCCAGACCTTGGCATGTGCCGGTAGGAGTGCTCCCACGATCAAGATGCCAAGCCAAAAGAAACGTTTGATCGCTCCCTCTCGACCTATCTGAACATTGACTTCGATGAACGATACCAGAATTAGTGCCGCTGCGGCACCATCACCAGTTTGGCCACCGTGAAACCCTCGGCCGCGGCCTTCGCTTGAATATCTGCGAGCACCTCGGGCTTCATGACCGCCGTTCTGGACAGTACCCAGAGCGCCTTCCGGTTCGGGCTACCGAGCAGCGCCCACTCATACTCCGGCCCTACGGCCAGCACCCAGTATTTTTCTGTGAAGGGCCAGACATACGTCAACTTGAACTTCGCTGCGCCGGTCTTGTCCATGACGCCACCGGCGTTCCATGAGTCCGAGTTGTTGGACTTGATCTGGCACGAGGTCACCGCGTGGAAGTGATTCGGCTTATATGCGGGCGCATAGAGGGTAATTGCGTCGCTCAGGCATTCCTTCTCCCGCTTATACGGAAGGCGTGCAATTTCGTACCAGGTACCCATATACCGGCTCAGATCGAGTTTTGGCAAGGCACTTACAGCCTGTCCAACTGCGGCTCGAGCCGGGACCAATACCGTTCCCAGCACCATTGCCACAAGTACAGCGGTCTTCTTCCCCACCATCGCCTTCTGCCTCTCTTGGTGCCAGTATGAAGGCATCAGCGCCTTTCGAATGTCAGCCAACAGGCACGCGTTCAAGACATGTGCGGCTGATCAGCTTGTTGGACGCACTTTTCCCCTTGCCCGTCGGCCACCCGGCAAATCGATAGAGTATGCCGCGCCTAGACAGCTGCCGGTGCTGCCCGCCCTTCCAGCTTTCTTGCCTTCACATCCCACGCCAGACCGACCATCTTCAGCGCGGCGATGCCGTACCAGTTCGGATCGAACTCGTACCACGCCAGGCCGTGGCGCGACGACTGCGGGTGGGCGTGATGGTTGTTGTGCCAACCCTCCCCGAAGGTCAACAGCGCGACCCAGAAGCTGTTGCGCGAGGTGTCACTCGTCGGGAACCTGCGCGAACCCCACATGTGCGTGGCCGAGTTGACCAGCCAGGTAGAGTGCAGACCGAGCACCGTGCGGAAGAAGATCCCCCAGAGCAGGAACGGCCAGCCACCGACGACCAGCAGGAGTGCGCCAAGCGTCGTGATCGGGACCCAGTGCCATTTGCTGATCCAGACATGAAACTTATCTTTCCGCAGGTCGGGGACAAACGGCGCCAGTTCAGCCGAGTCGTTGTGCATCGTCTGGCCGGTGAGCAGCCAGCCCACGTGCGCCCAGAGGCCACCGTCTTTGGGGGAATGCGGATCGCCTTCCTTGTCCGTGTTCTGATGGTGCATCCGGTGAATGGCTACCCAGAAGATCGGGCCGCCCTCAAGCGCCAGTGTGGCGCAGATAGTCAGCAGATACTCCATCCACTTCGGAGTCTTGTAGCCGCGATGCGTGAGCAGCCGATGGTAGCCCATCCCCACGCCGACGCCCCCGGCGATCCACCACAGCACCATGGCGACCAGGAAGGCCTTCCAGGTAAAGAAGAAGAGCGCAACGACGGCGCCCACATGGAACGCCACCATGAAAAAGGTCGTCACCCAGACGACGGGCTGGGTAAACGTACGGTCGTGCACGAGACTTGCCATGGAGAATTCCTCTCTTCTTCATTCGACACGAGAGCTTCTCTCCGTGCTGCTGCGCCTCGTAATACTTATGTAACTCCGTGAACCGCACCGTTGGGCAGTGCCGCTTCGGGATGGGAAGGCCATTCGCTTCCCACCCCGCGGTGACCTACTCGCCGCCAATGCGGAATTTTATGCCGCTGCGAAAGGTGAACGGCAGGCTCGGGTAGCCGATCGGTCCAATGTGCTGCTGACTCAGCAGGTTGTCGAGCTGGGTGTAGACACTCACGTGGCGGTTCGCCTGGTAGGTGAAGTTGGCGTCCAGCTTGGCGAAGCCGTAGTCGAGGTTGCGATTCGGCAGCAGCAGCGTGTTGCCGTTGGTGGTCGTGTCGAGCCCCCCCAAAAAGGTCGAGTCATCCGCCCGGCTCGCGAGTGCTCCCTTGAGCGCCGCCGTAAACTTCGAGCCGCTGTACTGGACGGCGAAGAAGCCGGTGTCCGGCGGCCGGCGAAACGGACGCGCCCCCACCAGCGGCGAGGAAGCGCCGATCGCGATCCCGGGATAGTTGGGGTTGATGGTCGGGATTCCCTGTCGTGCCGCGGTCGCATCGGACGCGAACGACTGGCTTACTAGCGGCGCCAGGTAGCTGTAGCCGCCACGTATGAAGAGGTGCGAGAACGGCTGGTACTGGAGCTCCAGCTCCATGCCTTGAGCGCGGAAGGCGAGCGAGTTCAGCTCGGCCCCGTAGAAGTATTCATCATTGCCGGGGGTGATGCCGAAATAGGTCTCGAGATCGCCCGAACTGACGTATTCCAGCTGGTGCGAGAACTGGTTGTGAAAGTAGCCGGCCTTGACGATCAGCTTCTCGCCCCGGATGTTCTGATCGATACCCACATCAAACGTCCGCGACCGCTCCGGCCCAAGTTGCGCGATGCCGAAGGCAGCGATATCGGCCGTATCTCCGGCCTGCTGCAACTCCCTGTAGAGGCTTGAGAACTCGACCGCCAAGCTGGGCTCCTGCACGCCGGTGGCGATGTTCGCGCGCAGCTTGGTCCCGCGGAGCCAGCGGCTGCCCGGCCGCACCGGAAAGTACGCGAGCCCGATGCGCGGTGTGCCGGCGATCCCGTACAGGTGATTCTTTTCGATTGCTCCGCCGGCAGAGTAGAAGACCCGGTTCTTGATGTCGCCCTGGAACTGCAGCGTGTATTGATAGTTGGTTCGCCGGATCGAATCGCTCTCACCGAATGCGGGCTCGTTGAAGACGCCACGCTCGTTCTCATACCGGAAGCCGAAGAGCGCCATGATCCGGTGCGGAAACACGTAGTCGGTCTGGTAGTACAGCTCGTCGCGGTTCGAGGCCTGGTCGCGGTCCGTACTGAAGAACTGCGTCTGCCCGGTCGCACTGTAGCCATTTGCCCCGGTGAACGTTACGAGGTCGCCGACGTAGGCCTGATACGGTCCGAAGTCGCTGGGGATGGTCACGAGTGTTCCCTGGTTGCCATAGTAGGCGGCCTGCTCGCGCTTGCGGGCGATCCCGTAGCGCACCAGGTTGTGCCAGTTCTTCAGGGCCGCATTCTCGACCGTCACCCCCGAGTAGAGGTCCTGGTCGGACTGCTTGCCGTCCTGCGAGACGCCGTAGAAGTCATGCGCATTGGGCAGCCCGGTTGCTGAGTCGGTGTTGCGCAGCGTGAACCGGATTTTTGTATTCGCGGGCAGGTCATAACCAAGATTCGCGATGGAGGTGGCGGCGTGGAACTCATCCAGCGGAATCGAGTTCGACGTGTCGAAGCGGGAGAAGGCGCCGAAGTAGTCCAGCCTGCGGAGGGCGCCACTGACAGCGGCCTCGTTGCGGTAAGTGTGAAAGTTTCCCGCATCGCCCGAGTAGTTCAACACCGGCCGGAGCGAGTCTCCGCGGGTCGTTGTCAGGTTGACCACCGAGGCCATCGCACCCGAGCCGTACAGCACCGAATCCGGTCCACGGTAGAGCTCGATCGCCGTTCCGCGGCTGGTGGGGCTGGCGAAGCCGGTACTTGAGACCGTTCCATAATCGAAGGCGCCGCCGACATCCTCGGCGGCGATCCCGTCGATCATCACTTTGTTCGCGTCGGAGTCACCACCACGGACAAAGAGCGAGGTCACGCCCCCAGTCTGCCCGGTCTGGACGACGACCGTACTTGGCGACTGCCGCAGCTCATCCAGCACGCCGATCCGCGTCTCAAGGTCGCTCTTTGGCATGAGGGTCACCGGCGAGCTGACCTGCTCAAGCGGGGTCGGCGTTCCGGTGGCCGTGACCGTCACCTGCTCCGTGATCGAGGCTACGCTGAGCGTGATGTTGCGGGAGATGGTCTCGGTACGGCCACCATAGAAGTCTGCGCCTACGCCGAGCGCAAAGGAGCGCGCCGAGGTGAGCAGCAGGAAGCGGCCTGATTCGGCACTGAGGATCTCAAAGGAGCCGTCGGGGCCAGTCAGGGCAAAGGCGACTGCTTTTTTGCCTTCAACCAGCTCCACCTTGGCCAGCTGGATCGGCGCGCCGAGCTGGTCGGTGACGGTGCCGCGCACGATGACCGCGCGCGCGGGTACTGCCAGGGCGAGTACGGCGACAAGAGGAAGGATGGAGACGCGCGCAACTCTGCGCACGGCGGTGGGACTTAGGAAAGAAAACATGGGTCGGACTCCTCCGCTCCCCCCTCGGGAGCGTGGTTGATTGTTGCCGACAGAACCGGTCTCCTGACTCACGCGATGCATGTTTGCCGTGGTGCGGATTGCTTCCTTCCCGACGCCGTTGGCGGTCAGTGGAAGAACCTCTGGCTTACATTCACACTGGGTGCGTGCGCGCGTTCACAGTTGCGGGGCAGTGGCGGAGTCTCACCGCGCTTCCCGAACATTCCGTACGGGACAAAGGAAGATCGACGCAATGCGCACAGGGGCCGCATCGCAGGAAAGGGCATCTCCCAGTTGTAAGGGAAGTTGAGCCACCTGTATACCCTCGGGTCGAAGGCTTCGACCTTGGGAACGGCTCGGGGAGAGACTTTGAGGTATCCCCACCCCCATACTTAGCGCGCAAAGTCTAAAGAACAAAAGGCTTAAATCTAGACCATCCTAAGGTGTTAGGATTAGCAGTTTTAACAGGTGGGTGGACGGCAGAGGGTGTCTGGGTGCCGATTTGTCAAGGGGTGGGCTGGCGGTGGGGCTGGCTGCGGACGCACCCTTGACGGTGGCGCTGTCACGAACGGGGCACCCGGTCAGTGGTGGTGATGGCGAATCATTCGCCGCCGCAACGCCGAATTTTCACTTCGCTGCGAATCGTCCCGGTGGTACGATCGCCCAGTTTCGGAGAGATGCCATGAACATACCGGGCACGAATCAGCCCTACCCCGCATTTAGCTTCCAGTCCTTCGATCGCGGCGATTTCTCCTATAAGCAGGCCGCGGGCGAGCTGCGGCGCCCCAGTCTTGTGACCGGCATTCGCGATGAGCGCGCCCAGTGGGCCGTCTCGCACGGGACCGGCGAGCACGCCGGCCACTTGATCGCGACTCAGTTCGGCGCCCCCGGCGATACCCGCAACCTAGGCCTGCAGAATCCCAACATGAACACCTTCGCGCCCAGGCATCTGCACGCGGCATTTCTTGGCTCGGGCGGCGCCTACCGCAGGACCGAGATCGAGTGGGGTGCGCTGCTCGAATCCGGCACACGGGTGAAGGTGGTGATCGAAGACAAGTACCGCAAGGGCGAAGCTCGCTTTATCGGCCGGACGGCACAATGGTGGACGATGAAAGCTGGGGGAAGCTGGGTTGCGATGATCGACAGGATCTTCGGGAACTGGGATTCACCACAGGCTCAGGCAGCGGCTGGCCATTGACTGGTTTGCTGACCCGGGCCGCCAGCCAGCCTTCACACGGTAAGGAGGTATGCTGGGCCGATGATGCTCCGCGCCCTGCTGATTACCTTTGCGCTCTCGTCCTGTCTCCGGGCCCAGCGGAACCCGGACTGGACGACCAATCATCAGCCCTTCCGCATCATCGGGAACCTCTACTACGTAGGCAGCAACGATCTCGCCTCGTACCTGATTACCACGCCCGAGGGCGACATCCTCATCAACAGCAATCTCGAGACGTCGGTCCCGCAGATCCGCCGGAATATCGAGAGCCTGGGCTTCCACTTCAGCGACGTGCAAATCCTGCTGATCAGCCATGCCCACCTGGATCACGCCGCGGGCAGCGCATCGATCAAACGCCTCACCCAGGCGAAGTACGAGGTGATGGACGGCGACGTCTCGGTGGTCGAGACCGGCGGCCGAACGGACTTCTTCTACGGCGGCAGGTCGTCCTATGCGCCGGCGAAGGTCGACCGCGTGCTGCACGATGGCGACGAGGTCCGGCTCGGCGGGACGGTCCTGGTCGCCCACCTGACGCCCGGGCACACCAAGGGCTGTACGACATGGACCATGAAGGTTGTAGACCAGGGGAGGAGCTACAACGTCGTCATCGTCGGCAGCCCCAACGTGCTGTCGGGGTACCGCTTGACCGGCGATCCCAAGTACCCGCAGATGGCGGCCGACTTTGCGCGGACCTTCCGTACGCTGTATGCGCTACCATGCGATATCTTCCTTGGGTCACACGCCAGCATGTTCGGGCTGAATGAGAAGTACGCGCGCCGGGGCGAGGGCGGCGCTAATCCGTTCCTCGATCCGCAAGGGTATGTGCGCTTTGTGGACGAGCGCGAGCGGGCCTACCAGCAGGCGCTCGCAAAGCAGACCGCGAAGCATTCCTGAGACGCGAAGCATCCGTGAGAACAGACCGCGGCACCCGTGAACGAGGCTGGGCTACTGCAGCAGGCTCTCTTCGGAGGATCGGAGCCTCAGGAGCCGGTCGACCGCGTAGGGCGCGCGGTGGTTGGCGGTATGGAAATGGCGCACCTGCAGCTCCCCCAGCAGACCGATGCCCATCATCTGCACGCCCGCCAGGATGAGGATGCCGGCAATCACGAAAATTGGGCCGTGCAGCGTCATAATGTTCTGCCCCGTCAGTACCTTCAGGGCCAGCAGCCACATGGCCAGTAGGGTTCCCGCCATCATGCCCATGGCGCCGATTGTGCCAAAGAAATGCAGCGGGCGCGTCATGTACTTCAGCAGGAACCGGATCGTCAGCAGGTCGAAGAACACCCGGAACGTTCGCGAGATACCGTAGTGGCTCCTGCCGTGTTCGCGCTCGACGATGGTGATCGGAATCTCGCAGATGCTGGCGCCATACCATGACGCCAGCGCCGGGATGAACCGGTGCATCTCGCCGTACAACGGAATGTTCTGGATGACTTCGCGGCGATAGGCCTTGAAGGTGGTTCCGAAGTCGTGGATGTTGACACCGGAGAGCTTCGCCATCAGCCAGTTCGCCGCACGCGAGGGAATCTGCCGCAGCACCATACTGTCGACACGGGCGACGCGCCACCCACTCACGACGTCGTAGCCCTCTTCGAGCTTGGCGAGGAAGTTCGGGACCTCTTCAGGATCATGCTGCAGGTCGCCATCCATGGCCAGGATGAACTCGCCCTGGGCATGGTCAAAGCCCGCCGCCAGCGCGGAGGTCTGGCCAAAGTTCCGCCGCAGCTTGACCACGAGCACCCGGCTGTCGACCGCGGCGATCTCTTCCAGCAGGCGGTAGGTGCGGTCGCGGGAGCCATCGTCCACAAATACCAGCTCGAACGTCTGCCCGACCTGCTCCATAACCGCTTTGAGGCGGTCGTAGAGCGTGGTGACATTGTCTTCTTCGTTGTGGAATGGAACGACGACGGAGTATTTCGGCACGCCTCATTTTACTCCCGTTTCCGATGGAAAGCCGAACGAGGCAACGTAAGATCAGTGCAGCACCTTCCAGGAGACCCGGATGCAGATCGGCATCGACAGCTTCGCCGCGACCATCACCGACCCCGCCACCGGCCAGACCGTCAGCCCATCGCAGCGGCTCGTCAATCTGCTTGAGGAGATCGAGCATGCCGATCAGGCCGGCCTTGATAGCTTCGGCGTCGGCGAGCATCATCGGCCCGAGTTCCTGGACTCCGCGCCGCCCATCATCCTTGCTGCCGCGGCCGCACGTACGACGCGCATCCGCCTGAACAGCGCCGTGACTGTGCTGAGCGCCGCCGACCCGGTCCGGGTATTTCAGGAGTTTGCGACCCTCGACCTGATCTCGAAGGGACGCGCCGAGCTGATCGTCGGCCGCGGCTCCTTTACCGAGGCCTTCCCGCTTTTCGGCCTCAAGCTCGAGGACTATGACTCGCTCTTTCTTGAGAAGCTCGATCTGCTGCTTACCATCCGCGACAGCACCACCGTCCGCTGGTCGGGCCGGCACCGCGCTTCGCTGACCGGCCAGGGCATCTATCCGCGCCCGCTCCAGAACCTGCTGCCGATCTGGCTGGGCGTGGGCGGCACACCGGAGTCTTTCGCGCGCGCCGGAGCGCTGGGCCTGCCACTCATGGTGGCCATCATCGGCGGGGAACCGCACCGGTTCCGCCCGCTGATCGACCTGTACCGCGAGGCTGGAAAGCGCGCCGGCTACGCTCCCGACCAGCTCAAGGTTGGGCTGCACATGATCGGCTTCGTAGGCAACACGACCCAGCAGGCGGCTGAGGACTTCTTCCCGGGCTACGCGCTGCTCTTCACACGGATAGGCCGCGAGCGTGGCTGGCCTGCCGTTACGCGCGCCCAGTACGACGCCCTGCGCGGGCCAAAAGGCGCGCTGCTGATCGGGGACGCGGAGCAGGTCGCGGAGAAGGTTCTCTACGTCAACGAGGCGCTTGGCGGGATTGCGCGCCTCAACTTCCAGATGACGAATGTTGCGCTCTCGCATTCCACCATGCTGGGCGCCATCGAGCTCCTGGGTAGCGGCGTGGCGCCTGTCATTCGCCGGGAACTTGGCGTTGCTGAGGTTCAAACTTCGGCGTAGGCCTCTTGAGGACCTTCGCGTGGCTGCGTGTGGACTCGCGACTTTGATCGGACCAATTTTGAACGGAGCTTCTGTATAGCATTTGCCGGTCAAATGAGGCTGGATGCAGGTTTCGAGTGAAGCCTCTCTTTCATTGCATCATCTTTACCCGGGCAAACTCACGGGGTATCGATGTGCCTTCATAGCTACTGTTACTCTAACAATCGAGTGAGTACCCTCTCCATTGCGACCGCTAAAGAGGTATTCGACCTGCTACGGGACGATCTTGCCGCCATTGAGCAGGAGTTTTCCCGCCAGTCGGTCTCTGACGTTGAAGTCGTCACCGAGATTGCCCGCTATCTGATGGCCGGCGGCGGCAAGCGCATCCGTCCATTGCTGCTTTTGTTGAGCTCCCGCGCCCTCGGCTGCACCTCCGCAGCGCGCATCAGCCTGGGTGCCGTGGTCGAGATGCTGCACACTGCGACCCTCGTCCACGACGACATTATCGACGAAGCGGATACACGCCGCGGCCGCCCCTCCTCAAACACCACGTGGGGTAACGCGAAGTGCGTGCTCGCCGGCGACTGGCTCTACATGCAGGCCTTCGCTACGGCTCTTGAAGAGCGGAACTTCCGCGTGCTCGATCTGCTGATTTCGCTGACGCAACAGATGGTCGAGGGCGAACTCCTCCAGATGCAGAAGCTCGGCCATCTTATTAACGAGGAGGAGTATTTCGACCTCATCTTCCGCAAAACAGCCTGTCTCTTCAAGGTCTCCATGCAGCTTGGCGCCGCCATCACTTCCGGCAGTGAAGCGTATGAAGAGACGCTGGGCGAGTACGGCCGCAATCTCGGCCTGGCCTTCCAGATCGTCGACGATGTACTCGACCTGACCGCCTCCGAAGAGATCCTGGGCAAGCCGGTAGCCTCGGACCTGCGTGAGGGCAAGGCCACGCTCGCCGTGATTCACGCCCTTGAGCGCGGCACCGGGGCCGACCGCGAGGCCATCCGTACGGTGCTGGCCGACCGAACTTTCAGTCGCGTCTCGCATCCGCAGATACTGGAGATTCTGCACCGTCACGGGTCGATCGAGTACGCCATGGACACGGCCTGCGCCTACGCCGAGGCCGCCCGGCTCTCGATTGCCGATCTTCCGGAGACCGACGCCAAGCGCGCCCTGCTCTGGGTTCCCGGCTTCGTGACGACGCGCGATCGCTAGGCTGAGCTAGTACTCCTCATCCTCATCTTCACCCTGGCCGCTCCGATAGGTTGCGGAGCCGTCATCGGGTTCCAGCACCAGGTCCTGCGCCGCCCCGGTCTTCGGGTTCGTGAGCACCTGGATCCGGCCCTCCGCTGCCTCGATCTCCGCCTTACAGGAGTTCGCCAGCATGACGCCCTCTTCGAAGAGCCGCATCGTCTCCTCGAGCGAGAACTCTCCCCGTTCCAGCCGTTCCAACACGACCTCCAACGCCGTTAATCGCTCCTCGAAGCTCGCCATTACACCTCGCCTTCCACCAGGCCCAGCACCTGCGCTGCGGCCCCGTACTTGCCGAATGGCGCGCTTACCTGGACGCCCTGCACCATCGCTCGAACCTCGGCCAGCATCTCCTTGGCGATGCGCACGCCCTCGGCCCGCGCCGTCTCAGGCGTGGTCGCGGCACACATCCGCGCCATGATCTCGTCCGGCATACTGACCCGCAGATCGTTCTTCATAAACTCCGCATTCCGCAAGCTCGTCAGCGGCCAGATCCCCGCAATCACGGGGACGCGGAAGGCCTCCACCCGCCGCAAAAATTGCTCCAGCAGGCGCAGGTCAAAGACAGGTTGCGTGATGGCAAACTCCGCTCCAGCCTCAACCTTGAACGCAAACCGCCGGATCTCGTTCTCGATGTCCGGAACCCCCGGGTTCGCCGCCACCGAAATGGTAAAGCCGGTCGACTCACCAATTGAGTTCTTCCCAATATCGAGCCCATGATTGAGGTTGCGCACGATGTTGACGAGCCCGATCGCGTCCACATCGAAGACCGCTGTTGCATCGGGATAGTTGCCCAGCTTCGGCGGATCGCCGGTCAGGCACAGGACGTTCTTCAGCCCGATGGACGACGCGCCGAGCAGATCGCTCTGCATGCTCAGCACATTTCGGTCGCGGCAGGTGTAGTGCAGAATCGTCTCGATTCCGACGTGCTGCTGGATCTGCACACACATGCTCTGCGCGCTCATCCGCGCACTCGCGCGCGGGGAGTCCGGCACATTGATCGCATCGACCCCGAGCGCGTGCAGCTGCGCCGCGCCGGCGATCTCCTTCGAGCAGTCGATGCCCTTCGGCGGAACGATCTCGACCATCGTTATGAAGTCACGCGCGGCGATCTTCGCGCCGATCTTCGATCGCTCACCCAGCGGCGGCGGCTCGACCTTACCCCGCACGTTCTCGATCCCTTTGACCTCTACACCCTCGGCCGTCGGCCCGAGCTCCTGCGCCTCGATCGCCCGCAGTGCACTGCGCATGGCGCGCGTATCGCTCGGCGTCGTCCCGCAGCAGCCACCGATGAAGGTAACCCCGGCACGCATGAACCGCCGCGCAAAGCTCGCCATGTACTCCGGCGACGTCATGTAGATCATCCGCCCATCGACCGCTCGCGGGATGCCGGCATTCGGCATCGCGGCGAGCGGAAGATGCGTCGCCCCGCGCATCCGTTCAATCACCGTCAAGACCGTCGCCGGACCCGCACTGCAGTTGCAGCCCAGCGCGTCCGCGCCCCACTCCGTCATCCTGGCCGCGGCCGTCTCGGCCGTCGTCCCGTCGAGACAGTTGCCGTCCTCATCGACCGTGACCATGACGACGAGCGGCACGCCGGGAGCCTCGCTCTTCGCGGCGCGGATCGCCTGCTCTGCTTCGGCCATCGATGTCATTGTCTCTACGATCAACAGGTCCGCGCCTACGCCGGGTCCGCCTTCTGCCAGCGCCTTTACCTGGACCGCAAAGGCCGCAAACGCTTCGTCGAGCCCCGTCTTGCCAAGTGGCTCCAGCTGGATGCCCAGTGGTCCGATCGCCCCGGCGACAAACGCCTCCGACGCCTGCTTCTCCCGCATTGCGTCGACACACTCCCGAGCCAGCCGCACGCCGGCAAGGTTGATGTCGCGCACACGATCCGCCAGCCCGTACCGCTCCAGCCGGAAGCGATTGGCGCCGAAGGTGTTGGTCTCGATCACCTCCGCGCCTGCCTGCAGATACTCCTGGTGCACCGCGCGCACCAGCTCTGGCTGCGAGAGGTTCAGCTCGTCATAGCAGCGATTGATAAACACGCCGCGCGCGTAGAGCATGGTGCCCATCGCACCATCGCACAAGACGGTCCGGCGGGTTCCAGCCACACCTTCGCCGCCAGGAGACTGCACCTGGAACAACGTCTGAATCTTCGTTACCTCCACTGCCACGTCAGCCTTTCCCGCCGCTCGCTCGCGCTCTGCGCCGCGCACGGCACATCCTTCTCATCCTATGCCACACCTGGTGAGTCCTCCAGTCAGAGCCGCTCGTTTGGTATACTCGGCTGAAGTAACCGAAACAAGAATGCTGCGTCACAGGTTGGAGTTGTTTACGTTGAAGAATCGAAGTTTCTCTGCCCTGCTGTACGGCAAAACGCTGTTCGGCAAGAGGCCAGCATCTGGCCCAGCCCTTTGCAAGCACTCGCTCGGCAGGTACGCACTCTCCGCACTCCTGATTGCAGCCGCTACTCTTGGCCTTACCGCCTGCGGGCCTTACTACTACAAGTTTCCCGTCTACACCTTTGCCAATCGGCCTATTCCGCCGAGCAAGCTGGCTGAGCGCGTCATGATCTCGGTAGGCAACGTGGGAGCCGGCGGCACCGGCGGCGCGCTCGCCATCGTCGACGCACTGCGCGACATCCGCAGCAATGTCGAGAACACCGTCACCAGCTTCTCCGTCTCGGGCTTCAGCTCCGGTAGTCCTGGCATGATCTTCAACTTCCCCGAGCAGACTCGCGGCTACGTTTACGCCAATGGCGGCAACGGCAGTCTTACCATTGTCAACTACAGCACCGAGGCCACCACCGGTTCCGCCGGCAGCTTTCCCGCTCAATCGACGGGTCTCGCGATCCCGACCGACTTCGCCCGCTACTTCTCGGCTGAGGAGTCGACCGGCCAGCTTGTCATCCTCGACAACACCACCAGTGCGGCCTACGCGCTTAATCTGCCCAACGTCTACCAGGTGGTCGCCAACGTGGGCGACACGGTAGCGCTCGCCATGGTGCGCAACTCGGACACGCTGTACCAGACAGTCAAACTGAACGCGAACCAGTACATGACCGCGCAGGCGGCCGACCTGCCTGTCTCCCAGGGGGGCATCGGCGCGATTGACTGCCAGCCGCTGAACCTGCCGGTCTACTGCGTCGTTCCCGTTCCCGGCGTCTATGATCGCCCGGTGAACGCCTACTTCTCGCTTGATGGAACGACGGTCTTCATTCTCAACTGCGGACCGGAATGCGGCGGCAAGGTTGCCAGCGTCACGTCCATGCAGGAGGGCGCGCTCAACATTAATAATGTCGCCACAAATTCCTCGGTCGCCTCCGCCTTCATCGCGAACATTCCCATCCCGGGCGGCGTGACGACGGCGATCTCTGACGGCACAACGCTCTACACTGCCGGCCAGCAGCTACAGCCGGACGGCCTCTTCGCCGGCAACCTATCGACTATTTCGCTGGCCAGCAACACCGTTACCGGCAAGTACTCCATCTCCGACGGTACCCACACCAAGCTGCTTTTCGCCGACGACAACACCCTCTTCATCGGCTCGCAGCTCTGTGCGTCGGGCGAGCGCTATAAGCTCAACGAGAACTACAACTGCCTGACCCGTTTCGACCTGGGCGCCAAGACGGCGGCTATCATTCCCAGCAACGTCGTGCCCGGATCGGCCAACCTCGCCCAACAGGTTCCCTACCCCAACACCAACCTCAATCCGTACTACTACGGGGACCTTACCGGTCTTACCTGGGTCCAGACCTTTCACAAGGTCTATACCGCGTACGGCGGCCAAGTTCACGTCTTCTCGACCGTCGACGGCTCTGAGATCGACAACTCGCTGGTCACCGTCCAGGGGACAGCACTCGACGTAGCCTACATGGATGCGCAGACCAACATCGCAAACTAGCCGCTCTGTCTCGGCAACCAGCTATAAACCCGCGTACCAGTCGTAGCCCAGCTTGGTCCAGTAGTCGTCCGGCTTGTCGTTGGTGTAGCTGATCAGTCCAATGCGTTTGATCTGCTTGTATCCATACTTCGTTGGCATGTGCAGACGAAGCGGCGCTCCATGGAACTGCGTGAGTGGAACGCCCATCATCTCTGTGACCAGCAAGGTCTGCGGGTGACGCATGACGTGCATGTCATAGCCGGTGTAGTAGTCCCCGTTCGGAGTCTCCATGTAGACGTAGCGCGGCTCCTTGCCGTCGATGAGATCCGGCGGGTAGAGCTCGAGGAAGTCCGCCATGCGCACGCCGGCCCAATGCACGATCTGGCTCCATCCCTCGATGCACTTGAACTGGGTGACCAGTTCATGTCGCGGCAGCCTGGTCACGTCGTCCAGGGTAAGCAGCAGGCCGCTGGTGCCGGGGTCGAGCGTCGAGTCGCTCTCGCCTGCCTCCTCCTGCCCTCGGGGCGGGCGCGCCACACGCTCCTGCTGCTGCTTCGCGGCGTTCATTTTTTCGAGAGGCGCCATCTTCTCGGCCGTATCCGCTGAGGGAGCCACCTTGGTGTCGTGCCCCTGATCTTCATGGCTGGCTGCTTGGGTGTAGCGATACTCCCAGGCAGTGACGTCCTTGCTGAACCGGGGACTGCGCTTCTCATCGCGCGAGCCCACCACCTGCAGACGCCAGCTTTCGGGTACGAGCGCCTGCTTGAGCCCGGCGATGCCGTTGACGCGCAGCACCTCTGCTCGCGCGAGCGGGTAGGTCGGAGCCAGCGCACGCTCGTCAAAGACCGTGCGGGAGATCGCGGCGTTCGCCTGCAAGGTACGCCGCAGGAGCTCCGGCGTCTCCATGTCCTCGGGACTTCGTGGAAGCCAGCGATAAAAGCCAAAGCCAGCCGCTGCGCTGAGAGCCGCGACGGCGAAGGTACGCCGTGTGTGTTTGCGAGACTCTGCAAGCACGAGCGCATCCGCGGCTGCATGTCCCGGCATCTTCTTCGACAGGACGTCATCCGCAGTTGCAAGATCGGCGGGCGGGGCCGGCGCGTCGGGCTGCGCTGCCGGCTGGTCCTCGGCATCGGCAGCGGAGCTACCTCCGCCCGGTTTTTTCTGATCCTCTACCTCGTCCGTTGCGACCGCCTGCAGCGGCTCTGCAGGGGGCTTCGTGGCTGGCGCTTCCGCCACAACTTCTCCGGGGCTGGCTGGCGACTTGTCTAGCTCAGGGCTCTCCGCGCCTTCAGGGGACTTTCCTACTTCGTTGATTTCGGCCATGACCACGTTCTCCGTTCCGCTTCCACCGAGGGCTCTTCCGTCCGCTTCACTTCCAAGCCACTTACCATGCTGCGAAAGTTATTCCATCCTGCCAGGATGACCTGTCCCACGTGCACTAGGAAGAAGCCCAGAAAGCCGAGTGTCAGCATGAAGTGCAGCCACCGCGCCATCTCGTAGCCTCCCAGCAGCGAGGTGAGCCAGTGCGTCTGCGTGGGCTTGTAGATAGCGAGTCCAGTCAGCAGCGAGCCCAGCCCCATCAGGATCACGCTGGTGTACGCGATCCTCTGGGCGCCGTTGTACTTGGTCTGCTCCGGCAATCCCTTGCGGAGATGCAGGTCAACCAGCGTGACCTGGATGGCATCACGGAAACTTCGAAGCTGCGGTACCAGAAACCGCCATTCACCCGACAGAATCGTATAGAAAACGTACGCGATGCCGTTGAT
>CAXTLS010000021.1:8769-16013 GCA_964245235.1 uncultured Acidobacteriaceae bacterium | reverse complement strand
AAGATCCACATAAAGAAGAAGTGGTAACCCAGCCCCTCGGTGACGTGGTACGGCACGTTCAGTTTCGTGTAGAACCACTCCGGAAAAAATCGCCACAGCGTGAAATGCCCGACGCCGATTCGGTACACCCTGTGCGGGTGTGCGTACGCGTTATCCGAATCGTTCCAGTAGATGAGCAGGCCGCTCCAGATCATCGTGAACAGCACCGGGAAATTGATCCAGTGCATCCAGCGAATCGCCAGCGGATGCTTGCGTTCCAGCCGGATCGTCGCCTCTTCGGTGGCTTCCTCTTCCATAGATCCGGGTTCGACCAGCGCGATCGCACTCTCTTGTTCTACCGGCTGCTTAGCTGCCATGGCTCACCTTTCCTCTCTTGAGCAGAGTGAATCCTGCTGTCAGCTTAGTCCGAAGCGTCCCGCCATTGCGCCTGTAAGACATGCGGTGCGGCAGAAGGTTACAAAACAAGTATGAATATGGGTGGTTCGCGGCAGAGAGCTTCAGACGAGATAGGATCGATGCGTACCTCGGGAGATGACGGTGCCGGACGAGAACGCGATCAGCGATACAGCGATAGAACCCCGCAATGGCCGTTCCTGGATAGTAGGCCTGACCAGCTTCCTCTTCATCCTTCTGCAGAGTGCCTGCACCGCGGTCATGGCGATTAGCGGCGTTCGCGTCGTGATCGGGCTGGGCGCCCTCGCCGCGGCCGCCGGACTCCACCGCCCCGCTCGGGGCTTCCATGCCGATACCATTCGCATTCCCATGATGATCGTGGCGGTCGTCGGCTCCGTAGTCAACCTTTACGTAGTGTGGCGCATTCGATCGCTCCGCGCCCGGCCCTCCGCCCAGTGGCGATCGAGGCCGGTCACCCTGAAGCAGCGCCGGTCCGAGATCTTCCAGGTCGGGTTGGCGATCGTGACCCTTCTGCTCGTCTTCGCGGAGTGGCTGACGCACCGGATCGTTCACGACGCACCCTAGACATTTCCATCCTCAGACACTTCCCTCTTCAACGGCGGTCGGCAGATCGAGACTCATCTCCTGATCGAGGCGCGCGTGCAGCCGTTCACTGAAGCCCACGGGAAGCTCGAAGACGCGGTCATCCGCGGTCAGGATGAGGATATTGCGCGTTGAATCGAGGATGGCCGAGCAGATCTCGCAATGCTCTAGGTGTCGTTGTACCAGCTCTCGTGTCTCCGCCGGCAGCGTGTCGTCCAGGTAGCCCGAAATGTAATCCCACACGTGTTTGCACTCTATAACCATGGGATCCACCTCCTCTTTAGATTCACGGGATCGATCTTGCGTAGCCGGGGAGCAAGCTGCTTCTGCAGCATCATGCGCGCCCTGTGCAACCGCACCTTCACGGCGGCGATACTGATTGTAAGTGCGGCCGCAGTCTCGTTCGTGCTGAACTCCTCCACATCCCGCAGCAGGAATACCTCGCGGTAGATATCCGGCAGCTCAGCTACGGCCTGGTGCAGGATCTGCCGCACCTCCTTGCGTTCGAGCGCTTCGGAGGGAACCTCCCGCCAGTCTCGCAGCAGGGCGGGCGAGACACGCGCACCGTCCTCGGGGCTGCCGTCAAGTGAGTCCGTCGGCATCGTGCCCTGGCGGCGAAGACGGCTTCGCGCTTCGTTCAGCGTGATACTGATCAGCCAGGTGCTGAACCGCGCCTCACCGCGAAAGCTCGCCAGGTTACGAAAGGCTTTCAGGAAGGCCTCCTGCGCGACATCCTCCGCGTCCGCCTCATTCTTGGTGAAGGACAAGGCCATCATGTACACACTTCGTTCGTACGGCTGAATGAGCTCGTGATAACGCTGCGTATCGCCGGCTAGTACCGACGCGATGATCTGCGCCTCATCTCTGCCTTGGGATTGCTCCGCCATAGCCGTTACGCCAGCCCTGGAAACGACAGCCGGAGTACATCATTCATCGAGCGTCTCTCTTTCTGGCAGCTGACGTTGCGGGCAGTTTCCCGTGCAACGATCGTTTGGGTTCACTGCCTTAGATACGCCAACGAGTGATTAGTTACAAGATCGGCACCAGCTTCCATTTGCCAGCGGTACCTGCACTGGTAAAGTGGAGCGCAGGCGTTGCCCGACTTCACCGATCGACCTGGATTGCATTCGTCGTCTCGCGAAAGGAACGTTCGTCATCAATCTCTCCTGGCAGACAGCTCTCCTCTCCTCGCTCCTCGCCGGTTCGCTCGTTGCCGACCCGTTCCGAGCGGCAGCGCAGGCTCAGCAACTCGCGCCCACGCCGCCCATGGGCTGGAACAGCTGGGACTCCTACGGCACCACCATCCGTGACGACGAAGTGCGCGCCAATGCCGACGCGATGGCCGCGAAGCTTAAACAGTTCGGCTGGCAGTATGTTGTCGTGGACATCCAGTGGTATGAGCCGAACGCCCAGGCGCATGGCTATCGCGCTGGCGCGAAGCTCGCGATGGATCAGAATGGCCGCCTTATCCCGGCCGTCAATCGCTTTCCCTCCGCAAAGGATGGCCAGGGCTTCAAGCCGCTCGCCGACTACATCCACAGCAAGGGCCTGAAGTTCGGCATCCACATCCTGCGGGGCATCCCGCGTCAGGCGGTCGCTGAAGACGCGCTCATCGCCGGCACCTCCATCCACGCCGGCGCTGTCGCCGACAAGACCAGCCTCTGCGAGTGGAACACCGATATGTACGGCGTCGACATGACGAAGCCCGGCGCCCAGGCCTACTACGATTCCATCGTGGCGCAGTACGCCCAGTGGGGGGTCGACTTCATCAAGGCCGATGACATGTCCCGGCCCTATCATAAGGCCGAAATCGAAGGTCTCCACCAGGCGATCCTCCGTTCCGGCGGCCCCATCGTCCTCAGCCTCTCTCCCGGACCCGCACCGCTGGCGGAAGTCGACGATCTTCGCGCCAACGCGCAGATGTGGCGCATCGAGGACGATCTCTGGGATAACTGGCCGTCGGTCAAGAATATGTACAGCCGCATCGAAGGCTGGGCAAAGCTGGTCCAACCGGGAGGCTGGCCCGATGCGGACATGCTCCCGCTCGGTCACATCGGTCTTCGGGCCGAACGAGGCGACGATCGCCTCTCAAAGCTGACCCACGACGAGCAGCGGACCATGATGACACTCTGGTCCATCTTTCGCTCGCCGCTCATGTTCGGCGGCGACCTGACAACCCTCGATCCGTTTACCACCTCGTTGCTGACCAATGACGCCGTCCTCCAGGTCGATCAGCACAGCACCGGCAACCGCATCGCCTACAGCCAGGGCGACCTGCGGGTCTGGACGGCAACGTCGAGCGCGAACCCTGCCCACGGCAAGAGATATGTAGCCGTCTTTAACCTGGGCGACATGCCGCTGGATACACATGTCTCGTGGAGACAGATCGGGATAAACCGCCCGGCGAGCGCCGTCCATGAGCTATGGACCAAAGCAGACATGCAGCCGGCGGACGATCTGTCCATCCAGCTTGCTCCCCACGCCTCGGCACTCTACAGCGTCGCCGCGCCCTGATCTGACTCCACCCACGGCATTAACGCCTCAGCTTCTTTCGCCGTACGGCTCCAGCAGTATGCATCGCCAGTCAGCCGCTTCGCCTCATAGAGCGCCAGGTCCGCCGACTTGTACAACTCTTCCTGCGAGTCTCCATCGTCTGGAAAGGACGCCACACCGATACTGCAGCCGGCCTTCAACGACGCATCCTGGAGCGGTATGCGGCTGACGAAGCCGTCGATGATCCGCCTGCACACAGCGTCGACATATTCCGTGCTGTCCGTCGTACTCAACAGAATCGCAAACTCGTCGCCCCCCAGCCGCGCCACGCAATCAGTCTCCCGCACCGCCACCCGAAGCCGAACCGCTAACTCGATCAGCACCGCATCGCCCGCATCGTGCCCGAAGGTGTCGTTGATCTGCTTGAAGCGATCGAGATCGATGAGCAGCAAGGCGAAGAGCTCCCCATGACGCCGGGCCAGGGCCAGGCGCGTGCGAAACTCCTCGGTAAACCGCCGCCGATTCGGCAAAGACGTCAGCACGTCACAGTAGGCAAGCTCTTCGAGCTGGCGATGGCTCTTGATCAACTCCACTGTCCGATCCGACACCTGCTGCTCAAGCGATCGCTTCTGCGCCACCAGCACCCGGACCCGGAGACTCCACGCCACTCGTCCCAGCAAGAGCGACATCATTACCGACAAGGTCAGGAACCACCAGGATCGCCACCAGGGCGTGAGAATTGAAAACGCAAAGCGCGCCGGCACCTCGGTCCATAGGCCGTTTGGACCCGCGGCCACCACCTCGAAGACATAGCGGCCCGCAGGCAGCGCGGCAAAGTGAACGCTCTGCTCGCTCGTCTCAGTCCAGCCGTTCTCGTAGCCCTTCAGCCGGTACCGGAAGCGGGTGCGATCCTCGAACGTGTAGCTCAAACTCGCAAAACGAATCTCGAGAGAGCGCTGCGCGTAGGGTAACGCCGGCTGATCCTCAGCCTGCCACTCCTTGGAGCCACCCTCGATCGCCGTCAGCACGACTGCTGGTCGAAGATCGGGGGCGGGATGGAACGGCATGGTGTAGCGGGAGAGTCCTCCTGAGGTGCCAACCCAAACCTTGCCCTCGCGGTCGACGCTTAGCCCCCGGCTGTTGCCGTCGTCCCAGATCAGGCCATCTTCCCTACCGAAACGGTGCCACAAACCCTGCTGCAACACATCGACGCCGTTGTCCGTCGTCAACCACAACCGTCCCGTCGCATCAAACGCCAGCGCGTAGATCAGGTCCGAAGCGAGACCATCCTGTTTTGTGAAGTGGGTCAGCCTGGTACGCTCGCCGCTGAACTCGATGCGCGTCATGCCAAGCGCGTCGCGATACGCCACCCAGACGACGCCCTGCCGCTCGGCAATCGCATCTAGGTCCGCCGACTTCAGCCCATCGCGCTCGGTGAAGACGCGCCATCGCACCCCATCAAAGTGCGCCAGCCCATGCGATGTGGCCAGCCAGACGCTGCCGTCCCCCTTCACCAGCACCTCACGGAAGACCGTCTCCGGCGTCATCCCCGGTATAGCGATGCGTTCGAACTTCAGTGCGGTCGCCGCGGAGACCGGGGTCCGGCTGCGGAAGCAGCCTCCCTCGCCCACCGCCCAGAGCCGGCCCAGCCGATCGATCGCCGTCGCGGCCACCCGTCCTGTCAGCCCCGCCGCGGCCCCGTAGGTATGCAGCAGCACAGCCTGTGCGCTGAAGTGGCTCAGCCCGGAAGGATCGGTTCCCACAAAGATATCGCCACCCGGCCCTTCCACGATCGAGAGGACCCGGTCGACCGGCAAACCATTCCGGCTGGTCCAGGAGCGCATCACCTCGCCGTTCACGTCCAGCAGGTTCAGACCGCCGCTCGAACCCACCCACGTTTGCCCGGCACCATCATGCAGGATCGCCCAGACGCTGTTATGTAATATCCCGTCCTCGCGCTTCCAGGAGAGCCAGTCTCCATGGCCCAGGCGGCGTACCAGGCCGCCGCCAACCAGCCCCAGCCACAACGATCCTTCCCGATCAATCAGCACCGGACCCACCACGTCCGCCGGCAGACCATGCAGCGCGTCGATGTGCGTCTTGATCGCGCCGTCAAGCACCACCGCTCCCTCTGAAGTCGAGACAAACATGGGTCCCTGCGGGTCGGCGTAGAGGCGGCCGCCCGGGGCCTGCGGGATCCCCGCCGAACGATCCACCGCGTGTGTGCCGCCCGGGCGCATCTCATACAGCCGTGTCGAACTGCGCACCCACAGGTTGCCAAAGATGTCTCTGGAGATAGCGCTCCAGCGATCCAGCGGCAGTCCGGCGGTTGACCCGACCCGCTCCGCCCGATCCCGGGTCTGGCGCCAGAGATCGCCATCCCTGCCAAACCATACATCCGCACCATCGAGAAACATGCCGCTTACGGCACCATTCGCTACCGGGCGAAAGACATACGTCCCCACACTGTTGCGAACACCGCGCATGATTCCGGAGCCGTGCTGGAGGTACATTTGCGCCGAGCGATCGAAAGCGATCGCCCACACCGGGCCACTCTCACCTATTTCTTCCGTCTTGAACTGGCGTCCGTCGAACTGCGCAATCCCGCCCTGTGTCGCCGCCCAGAGAACACCCTCCGGCGACACGGCCAGCCCGTGAATCTCTACATTCGGCAAGCCTTCCGTATGCCCGAAGCGCTGAAACCGGCTCCCGTCGTAGCGGAACAGGCCGTCATCGGTCCCCACCCAGATATAGCCAATCGCATCCTGCGCGAGGCAGTTGACCGCCAGGTTGCTCAGCCCCTCGGCCGAACCGTACTGGCGAAACGTGTACCGCTGCGCCAGAAGGCTCGGTCCACCAACGAGCGCCAGCAACATCCATATGCCGGCCATTCTGACGTAGGTAGGGATCGATCTGACCATCCTATGCGTGACTATCGGCGTACCGGGGTCTTCGCACGAGTACGCCAGAAACTTTTCCCGGCTGTTCGTCTCGCGCAAACCGTCCCGGCACGCCCGGGCTTGCGCATGGCACCATAGACCCGCGCATGGCACCATAGTGGAAGACCGCTGCACCAGGCAGCCTCAGGAGAACGTGATGAGCATCGCAACCACGCATGGCGACAGCGGCCAGACCGGCCTCGTCGGCGGCCTCCGCGTCTCGAAGGCAGACCTCCGCGTCGAAGCGTACGGCGCCGTCGACGAGCTCAACGCCGTCCTCGGCTTCGCCCGCAGCATCTGCCATAACCCCGAGATCGCCGCCTGGACCGAAGATATCCAGCGCACCCTCTTCCGCGTTGGCGGAGCGCTGGCCACGCCGGTAGAAAACAGCAAGCAGCCTCCCCTTCTTTCGCAGGACGATGTCGACCACCTCACCAGCCTCGTCCACCAGGTCGAAGCCACCGAGGGCATCCTCGCCGACTGGTCACTGCCCGGCGCCCACACCGAATCCTCCGCCTACGAGATCGCCCGAACCGTCTGCCGGCGCGCCGAGCGGAACGCCGTTCGCTTCGTCGAAAGCGGCGGCGTCATCCAGTCCAGCGTCATCCCCTACCTCAACCGCCTTTCGGATCTTATCTGGCTCTTCGGCCGCCTCATCGAGTTGAAGGCCGGCATCGACGCCCGCCTGCGGGACGAAACCAAGGCCGGCCCAAAATGGTCACGAGCCTGGTAGCCTGACCGGCCCTCGCCCAGCAAGCCGCGTTCGTCATGCAAGCCGCGTTCGTCATGCAAGCCGCGTTCGTCATGCAAGCCGCG
>CAXTLS010000021.1:0-8669 GCA_964245235.1 uncultured Acidobacteriaceae bacterium | reverse complement strand
GTTCGTCATGCAAGCCGCGTTCGTCATGCAAGCCGCGTTCGTCATGCAAGCCGCGTTCGTCATGCAAGCCGCGCTCATCAGCAAGCTGCGCTCGCCAGCAACTGTGGTCGAATAGAGGCATGGCCGCCATTGCATCAACCGACCACCACCAAAGCATCCTCAGGCGCACACCGCTCATGGCGCTGGCCATTGCCGCCTTCGGCATCGGCACGTCCGAGTTCATCATCATGGGGCTGCTCCCCAATCTCAGTGAAGATTTTCACGTCAGTATCCCCAAAGCCGGCGCCCTCGTCTCCGGCTACGCGCTTTCAGTCACCATCGGCGCGCCGATCGTTGCGCTCGCCACGGCACGGCTCGAGCGGAAACTCGCCCTGCTGCTACTCATGGGAGTCTTCACCGTGGGCAACTTCGCCTGCGCCATCGCTCCCGGCTATAACCTGCTCTTCGCCGCACGCGTCCTTACCGCGCTCTGCCACGGTGCCTTCTTCGGCATCGGCAGCGTCGTCGCCGCCAATCTCGTCCCCCGAAACCAGCGCTCGCAAGCCATCGCCCTCATGTTCTCCGGCCTTACCCTGGCCAACGTCCTCGGCGTTCCCGCAGGCACAGCCCTCGGACAGGCCTTCGGCTGGCGTGCCGCCTTCTGGGCCATCGTGCCAATCGGCCTCGTCGCCGCCACCGCCGTCTTCCTACTCGTGCCGCCGCAGCCCGCCAGCGAAGCCAACCTGCTGCACGAGTTTCATGTCCTCCGCAAACCGCAGGTCCTGCTGGTCCTCGCCATGAGCGTCCTGACCTCCACCTCACTCTTCTGCGTCTTCACCTACATCGCCCCCATGCTCGAGACCGTCACCCGCGTCTCCCCGCACGCCGTTACCCTGAGCCTGCTGCTCTTCGGCGTCGGCATCACCATCGGCAACCTGCTCGGCGGGGCCCTCAGTGACTGGCGCCCCATGACTTTCCTCAACGGCGCGCTCATCATCCTCATCATCGCCGACCTCGTGCTGCCCTTCACCGAGCCCTACGCCATACCCGCCATCGCCATGATCCTGGCCTGGGGAGCGATCCAGTTCGCCGCCGGCGCCCCGCTGCAATCCCGCATCGTCGACCAGGCCGCCGCCGCCCCCAACCTTGCCTCTACCCTCAACCAGGGAGCCTTCAACCTCGGCAACGCCACCGGCGCCTCGCTCGGTGGCATCATGCTCACTGCCGGCTTCACCTACCGCCAACTCCCATTGGCAAGCGCTGCCGTGACCCTCATCGCCCTCGCCATGGCCCTCATCTCCGCCCGCCTCGACCGCAGACACCCCGTCACTCACAGCTCGTCAACCACCACTCCCCTCGAAACCTGATCTCTCCAACCGGCGTAAACTTGAACCTATGCGCCGGATTTACATGGACGCGAACGCCACCACGCCTCTGCTTCCCGAGGTCTTCGAGGCGATGCGTCCCTTCTGGATCGAGAGCTTCGGCAACGCCAGCTCCATCCATCAGCAAGGCCAGCAGGCCCGCGCCGCCGTCGACCACGCCCGCGAGTCCGTTGCCCGTCTGCTCCACTGCCGCGCGTCCGAGATCGTCTTCACCTCCGGCGGCACCGAGGGCGACAACCTCGCCCTCTTCGGCACCCTATCAGCGGAGCCCTCAGCAACCGGCGAACGGCCCCACTTAATCACCACCCAAATTGAGCACCACGCCGTCCTTCACGCCGCCGAAGCCCTCGCCGAGCGCGGCGTCGACGTCACCTTCCTCCCCTGCACGCCCGCCGGCCTCATCGAACCCGCCGCGCTCCGAGCCGCCCTCAAGTCCACCACAAAGCTCGTCAGCATCATGCTCGCGAACAACGAGACCGGCACCATCCAGCCCATTGCCGAACTCGCCGCCATCGTTCATGCTGCCGGCGCCCTGTTTCACACCGATGCCGTGCAGGCCGCCGGCAAGCTCCCGCTTGACCTCAGCCCAAAGGACGCGCTCAAAGATGTCGACCTGCTCACCCTCTCCGGGCACAAGATGTATGCCCCCCAGGGCACCGGCATTCTATTCGTTCGCCGCAACGTCCGCCTTGCGCCTCTCTTCCACGGTGGCACCCACGAACGCCAGCGCCGCGCCGGCACCGAGAACGTCCCCGGCATTGTGGCCCTCGGCAAAGCTGCCGAACTAGCCGCCGCCTGGCTCTCCGCCGAGCACCCCAGTCCAGGTGCCCTATCCTCGACAGACCCATCGTCAGGGGTAGGATCGGCGAACCCAGCAGAACTCGCCGCCCTGCGCGACCGCCTCGAACAGCGCATCCTCGCCGCCGTAGAGGAAGCCGGCGTCAACGGAGCCGGTACCCCCCGCGTAGCCAACACCACCAACCTCTACTTCGACCACGTAGAGGCCGAAGCCCTGGTCATCGCCCTCGATCTGAAAGGCCTGGCCGTCAGCGGAGGCTCCGCCTGCCAGTCCGGTGCCACCGAACCCTCGCACGTCCTGACCAGCATGGGCCTATCTGAAGCCCGCGCCCGGGCCAGCGTCCGCTTCTCGCTCTCCCGCCTCACCACGGCCGAAGAGGTCGACTACGCCCTCACGCTGATCCCCGCTGCCGTTGCCCGGCTCCGCACGCTAAGCCCGACCTACAAGCCCGCACTCGCGGCAACCGTCTAGAGCCTCTCGCGGTGCCGTCCTACAGATACCAGGGAATATTCACCACGATGATCCGCTGCTTGCCCTTCACAAGCAGCAGCAACTTCAACAGCTGCACCCGCTGGTTGTGCAGCAGATTTTCCCACCAGTGCTTCACCACCAGCTCTGGCAGCAGCACCGCTACTTTGCGCGACGGATTTGCCTTCTCGAGCTCCAAGATGTAATCCATCACCGGCGTAATCACCTGCCGGTACGTCGACATCAGCGAGATCAACTCCGGCTCGGGCATATGCTCCCGCCGCAGCGGCTCCAGCACCTTCGCGTTCCAGACCTCGCAAAGCGACTCTTCTCCCTCGTTGCAATCCACGTGCACCACGCGGATCTCCTTTGACAGCACCAGCCCGAAGCGAAGCGCCTTTTCGGTAATCCGATCCCACCGTGCCATCGGGATGACCACGATCGGCTGTTCCAGGTGCAACAGGTTCAGCGGCGTCATGTCCCGCATCTCGGAGCGCACACGGACATAATGCTTCTTCACCGCCAGCATGATCAGGATGATGATCGGTACCAGGAGTGCCGTCACCCACGCGCCCGATGCGAACTTCGACGCCAGCACGATAATCGTCGTCAATCCCGTCGCCACTGCGCCGATGCCGTTGACGAAGATGTGCCAGCTCCGGCCCTTGTGGTCACCCTCCTGCTTCTGCCAGTGCACCACCATACCAGCCTGCGACAGCGTAAATGCCAGGAATGCGCCAATCGCGTACAGCGGAATCAACCGGTCCGTCACGCCCCGGAACAGGATCAGAATGACGGCCGTTAGACCCGACAGCGCGTACACGCCATGCGAAAACAGCAAGCGGCGCCCGCGCAGGATAAAGACATGCGGCAGGTAGTCCTGCAGCGCAATCGCCCGCGTCAAGCGGGGGAAGTCCGCAAACGCCGTGTTCGCACTCAGCGCCAGCGCCAGGAAGACGCTGCCCATAGTCAGGAAGTAGAACCAGCCACGGCCAAATACCGCGGCAACCAGCAGGCTCAGCAAGCTCTGATACCCCGCCTGGTCCGGATCCATCGCCATGATGTGATAATGCGTCGCCAGCGATGCTGTCCCGTACAACAGCACAATCAGGATCGCGATAATGACCGTCAGCGTGTACTGTGCCTTCTTCGCGCGCGGCTCGCCGAACGCCATCACACCGTTTGAGACCGCCTCCACGCCGGTCATCGCCGCACACCCACTGGAAAACGCTTTCATCAGCATCCAGAGACCGAGATACTTCACGGTCTGCGGAAGCGCCGGCGGCATCACCCCTACGGGCGTCGGATGCCCGCCTGCTGCAAACGTCTTGAAGGAGCCGACGATGACCAGGGCAAGCAAGGTGCCGATGAACAGGAAGGTCGGCAGGATGAATGCCGAGCCCGTATCCTTGACCCCGCGCAGATTCACGACCACCAGGATCAACAAGATGAGCAGGCACATCTCCAGCTGGAACGGAGCCAGCTTCGGCAGGGCTGAGTTGATCGCAGTCACACCCGCGGAAATGCCTACGGCGGCCGTCAGAATGTAGTCGATCATCAGCGCCGCCGCGGCCAGCAGTCCGGGGCCGACACCCAGGTTCTCCGACGCCACCGTGTACGACCCGCCGCCGTTCGGATACGCCGCGATCGTCTGCCGATAGCTGAAAAACACGATCACCAGCAGGATCAGGATCGACACGATGATCGGCAGCAGGTACTTGACGCCGTACAGGCCTAGCGGGATCAGCAGGTACAGCGCCTGCTCCGGACCGTACGCCGCCGAGGTCAGTGCATCGAGCCCAAAGATCGGTATACCCGCAGCGACGCCAATATGCTCCGCGCGCTCTTCGTTCGTAGCGAGGGGCCTGCCAAATAGAACGTCGGTAATTGCCATGTGATCTTTGATGGTACTTCTTCCGGTCCTGTTCTACGAGTAATTCAGTTTCACAATTTGTTCCGGCCTCAATCGAATCCATCGCATGCGGCACCCCGCCTTACATTGGGCGATTGCCTCGTCGGTTCCGTCCATCGCAGGCTCCTGTACGCCCCTATAATTCAGTTGTTCGACTCCTCATCCCGACGTCAAGGAACCCCATGTCCAGCCTCTACGAGATTCCGCTCACCACCATCGCCGGCGAAGCCACCTCCCTCGCACCCTACAAGGGCAAGGTCCTGCTGATCGTCAACACCGCCTCAAAGTGCGGCCTTACGCCGCAGTACGAGGGTCTCGAAGCGCTTTACAACACCTATCGCCACTGCGGCTTCGAGATCCTCGGCTTCCCCGCTAACGACTTCGCCGGCCAGGAGCCCGGCACCAACGACGAGATCCAATCCTTCTGCACCATGAAGTTCAACGTGACCTTCCCCTTGTTCGAAAAGGTCACCGTCGTCGGTCCGGAAAAATCACCGCTCTACGCGACCCTCATCAACGCCCAGCCTGTCGCCCGCATCGCCGACCCCGGCTTCAAGGACAACCTCCGCGGCTACGGCCTCACCGTCAATGACGCCCCCGAGCTCACTTGGAACTTCGAGAAATTCTTGGTCAATCGTCGCGGCCAGGTCACCGGCCGCTTCGCCCCCGACATGCTCCCCTCAAACCCCATCCTCATCCAGGCCATCGAAGCCAACCTTCCGCCCCTCGCCGACGCGCCCAACCCTCACGCCTGATCCCAGCTCCCACCGCAGAAAAAGCCAGCCCTGGCGTCCTTCCCGGGATGCAGGGCTGACGCCATTGCAGCGGAAGGTTACCAGTCCGAAACAATTCCCCCGCCGCTTCCGTACCATACCTACACACCTGCTTCGCCCATCCTGCGCACCACCACAAGGCTCCTTCCATGCTCCGAAGCACCACCCTGGCCCTCGCCACCGCAGCCCTCCTCACCACCGGCGCCCTTGCCCAGACCCCAGCCCAGACTCCTATCAAGATCACCGCAGACCTCACCGACGCGCCGCGCAAGCTCTATCACGCTGAGGTCGACCTCCCCGTAAAGGCCGGCCCGCTGACCCTCACCACCCCCAAGTGGATCCCCGGCAACCATCGCCCCACCGGCCCCGTCGACGACATCACCGGTGTCGTCTTCACGGCAAACGGCGAGACCCTCAAGTGGCGCCGCGACGACGTCGACCTCTACGAGTTCCACGTCATCATCCCCAAGGGCGTCACCACCCTCCACGCCCACCTCGACTGCATCGTCACCGCCCGCATCTCGCAGAAGCTGGCCGTCCTAGAGTGGGAGAAGCTTCTGCTTTACCCCGCCAACATACCCGTCAGGAACATCCCCATCCAGCCCTCGGTCAAGGTCCCGACCGGCTGGGGCATCGGCACCGCTCTTGTGCCCACAAGCGCCTATGACCCGCAGCACCCGGCAGGAGGCCTCGTAGACTACGCCGCCACCACCGTCGAGCAGCTCGAAGACTCGCCCGTCATCACCGGCCAGTACTTCCACGAGTTCGCCCTCGCCCCCGACATCACGCCCAAGCACTTCATCGACGTCGTGGCCGATGCCCCCGAAGACTCCCAGCTCCGGCCCGCCCTGCTCGCCGAGCTCAACAATCTCGTTCGGGAGACCGGGGCCGCCTACGCCTCGCGTCACTACAACGCCTATCACTTCCTCCTCACCCTCTCCGACGTAGCCGGCGGCGAAGGCCTCGAGCACCACCAGTCTTCCGACAACGGCGTAGGCGAAAAGGGCTTCTCCGACGCCCGGCATCAGCTGGCCGAGTCCGACCTCCTCTCGCACGAGTTCACGCACTCCTGGAACGGCAAGTATCGCCGCCCCGGCCGCCTCTACCAGCCAGACTTTGCCACCGCCCAGCAGGGTGACCTCCTCTGGGTCTACGAGGGCATGACGCAATATCTGGGCAACGTCCTCGCCGCACGCTCCGGCCTCAAGTCACAGGAGCAGTACCGCGACATGCTCGCCTCCTCCGCCGCTGAGCTCGATAGCAAGTCAGGCCGCGAGTGGCGGCCTACCGAAGATACGGCCATCGCCGCCAGCATCCTGCGCGGCGGTAATCCCGCCTACGCCAGCTGGAAGCGCGGCCAGGACTACTACCAGGAGGGCGAACTCTTCTGGCTTGACGCCGACACCCTCATCCGCAAGCAGACCAACAACACCAAATCCCTCACCGATTTCCTCCACATCTTCCTAGGCCAGGGCGGCAACACCGGCCCCATGATCGTCCCCTATGAGCGACCGGAGTTGATCGCCGACCTCAACCAGGTCATGCCCTACGACTGGGCCACCTTCATCCAGACCCACATCGATAACATCAACCCCCGAGCCGACCTCGACGGCATCGAACGCGGCGGCTGGAAGCTCGTCTACACCGACAAGCCCAACAAGGCCGCCCGCACCATGGCAGCCGCCGGAGGTCGTCGCAGCAGCGGCATCAACGCCTGGTACTCGCTCGGCCTCAGCATCACGAGCGAAGGTGTCATCCGCGATGTCCGCCGGAACTCCCCCGCCGACAAAGCCCGCCTCTTCCCCGGTCAGAAGATGATGGGCGTCAACGGTAACGTCTTCTCAGCCGACGCCCTCAAAGACGCCATCACCGAGGCCAAAGGCAAGACCGACCCCATCCACTTCATCCTCCAGGCCGACACCTTCATCACCACCGCCGACATCGACTACCACGATGGCGAACGCTACCCCGTCCTCCAGCGCGTCGACGGCACCACCGACTACCTCGACGACATCACCAAGCCACTCGCCACGCCGGAGCCCATCCCTGCCGAGAAAAAGGGCGACGACGATATGTAACCGGGACCGGAACGATCAGACGGCGTGGAGACTCTCCACGCCGTCTCCGTTTCCCCGCAAGCCACCATCGCCCCGCAGCCAGCCGTTCTCGAAGATGCAATACACCGCCACCACCACAAACACCGCAAAATCCCTGCCGCCAAGAATCCGTTGCGTCATGAAGAAGGGCGACAGCAGCAGCAGCGCCGTCCGGTTCGGTGTTCTGGATGTATCGACCAGCAGGATCAACAGCGGGAAGCACGCCAGCAACCCCATGGGCCACAGCGAGAGGTTCGCAAACAGGCACATCACCAGGAAGATGAAGTAGCTCTGCGCCTCGCTCAGCCTCCGCCCCCGCCGCGTCGCCTTCACCCACACCATGAACACCACCGGCAGCAGCAATCCGATCGCCAGGCCCACACGCCCCAGCGCGAACAGCGGGTTCTGCCGGAACTGGTAGATCACGTGCCAGAACTCATACAGCCCATCCGGCGTCATGATCAGCCGGTCCCCGATCACCCTGTAGCCTTCAAACCGGTGCACCAGCGCCAGGTGGTGGTTCTGCCTGGTCGCCTCCAGCAGGTGATGCAGGAACTCTCTGTACAGCCCCAGGCCCAGCCACGGCACTACTGCCAGCGCCAGCCCGACACCGGTCACCACGCTCCACCCGATCGTCCTCCACCGCCGGTTGCCAAGGAACCAAAGCACCGCGATCACCGGCGCCAGCTTGATCATGATCGCCACACCCAGGCATAGCCCCGCCCGCCATCCATCCTTCAGGTAGAACGCCCCCAGCAGCAGCGCGAGAATAAGCACATCGACCTGCCCGGTATCGATATGCGCAAACATGGGCAGGCTCACAAACAACATCAGCAGCACGATCGTCTGCCGCGGATACAGCCGCTGAAAAGAGCTCAGCAGGCCGATCATCGCCAGCAGGATCATCCCCGCATAGAGCAGCTTCGCCCGGCTATACGGCAGATGGCCGAAGGGTGTAAAAAAGAGCAGCGCCGTCGGCGGATACACGAACCGGCTATCGCCCTTCACCCACATCCCGTCCGCATACTTCTCACTCACGTTCACCTGGGTCACGTACGGGTCAAGGTGATCCTGCGCCGCGACGACCGCCACATAGTAGGCGCGAAAGTCGTTCATGTAGGAGTCCCGCGCCAGCGACAGATACAGGCAGCTCACGAGCACCATCAGCCCCACCAGCAGCGAGCGCGCCGAAAGGTCCGCCCGCATCCGCTCCCGCCAGACATTCGTCGACAACGTAGTCATCCCTCAACCTCCCTG
>CAXTLS010000020.1:0-60472 GCA_964245235.1 uncultured Acidobacteriaceae bacterium | reverse complement strand
TGGATCTGCTCGACGCTGAGCGAGATGGCGGTGAAAGGATTCTTGATCTCGTGGGCTACGCGGCGGGCGACCTCCTTCCATGCGGATTGCTTCTGCGCCTGGAGGAGCTCGGTCGCGTTTTCGAGGACGACGACGTAGCCGAGATGGACGCGGTCGTTGGTCTCGAGCAGAGCGACGGTAGCAAGCAGGTTGAGCACGGTGGAGCCCTGGCCGTTGCGCTTGCTCATCTCGAGCTCGCCCGAGGCGGAGCCCATGCGATGGCTGCGCTTCATGAGGCGGTCGAGCGCCTCGGTTATCTCGGCGGGGAAGACCTCCTGCATGGGCATGCCGAGAAAGGGCCGCTGGCCGCCGGGGTCCATCATCTCGCTGAGGGCGCGGTTAGCAAGGACGACGTTGCGGCCGATGTCGAGCGTGGCGACACCGTTGGGGATGGTCTGGAGCATGGTCTCAAGCTCGCCGCGGCGGGCCTCGAGGGCGGCGTTTGCGCGGCTGAGCTTGATGGTCGATTCGTCGACGGCGCGGCGGCTGCCTTCAAGGTCAGCGGCCATGTGGTTGAAGCTGCGAACGAGCTCCTCGAGCTCTTCGGTAGCGCTCTCGCCGACGCGATGGGCGTAGTCGCCCGCAGCGATGGCCTCCATGGCATCAGCGAGGGCTTCTACAGGGCGGGTAACTTGTTTTGAGAGATGGAGAGCGAGCCAGCTGGTGGCGAAGAGGGCGAGGCTGGTCATCATCAGCAGCAGCCACATGTAGGTGTTGCGGATGAGGCGCCGGCTGCGGAAGAGCTTCCAATAGTCGTCGGCGGCGTTGCGGAGTCGGGTCATGGTCTCGGACATGCCGTAGGGCATGGGTAGGCCAACAACGACCGAGCCGCCGTTGTTCAATACCGAAGCACCAAGGGCATAATCTGCTTTGTCGAGCGAGAACATGGGCTCGTCGCTGCGCTGGGCCGCGGCGAGGATGGCGGCATCGGTTGCGGTGCCAAGGTCCATGCGGGTGGAGGTCTCGGCCTGGTCACTCTTCGACGCGGGCTCATTCTCGTCGGAGCTATCACCATGCTCCGGAAGCCAGGGTTTGAGTTTGGCCGTGGTACCAACCTTCTCGGGAAGGTGGAAGGCGGCGATGGCCTGTGCGTCGTGGTAGACAACGACGAAGCCGCCCTGCAGGGTGCCTTCGTGGTGGCGCAGGACCTGCAGGATGCTGGCAAGGTTCTCTGGCGTGACTCCGGCTGCACCGAGCTTCTCTCCTTTGGCTCCCATGAATCTCAGGGCCGGCAGGCTGGTGGCGATGGAGTCGGCTTCAACGCGGGCGTTGGCAGTGGTGTATTGCGCCAGCTCGAGCGCCATGCGGTTGCTGTCTTCGCGCATCTGCGTGACGGGTTGCGAGAACCAACGATCCACAGCGCGGTTCATCAGGTCGTAGCTGAAGGCGAACATGAAGGCTATTGGAATCAGCGAGACGAGCACCGCGCCCCAGAGCATGCGGGTGCGGAGGCGCTTGCCCATGACGCGACTGCTCTGGTCGGCGTAGAGCTTGAGGACGTTGCGAACGAGCAGTACCAGCACGCCAACGAAGAGCACGAAGGCGACGGCGGAAAGGCCGGTGAAGACGACAATCTGCTCGGTGCTTGCTGGATTGAGGAAGTTCTTAAAGGCGTTCATCGACGCGAGAAACAGGGACAGCACGAGCAGGCAGGTGCCGAGCAGGATGCTTGCGACCTTACGCTGGTGTGCCGTCGTGGTCATGCAGTCTCCGTAATCCACCGATTATAGGACGTGGCGCGCGGGCCTGAGTCACACGGCTGGGGAGCGCGTGCCGATGAATGTGTGGCTGGAGGCGCTAGAACAGTTCGGCTATGGGGGTCCAGTCGCGTGCCTGGGCCTGGGCAACGGCCTGGTAGGTGAGCACGCCGTTGTAGGTGTTGACTCCCTCGGCGATGCCTTTGTCCTCCTGAATGGCGGCGACGGCTCCGATGCGGGCGAGTTTCAGCAGGTAGGGGAAGGTGGCGTTGGTGAGGGCGAGCGTCGAGGTATTAGGCACGGCGGCAGGCATGTTAGTGACGCAATAGTGAACGACTCCGTTGACCTCATAGGAGGGATCGCTGTGCGTGGTGGGGCGGGCGGTTTCGATGCAGCCGCCCTGGTCGATGGCGACGTCGACGACAACGGCGCCTTTCTTCATCTTCGCGACCATGGCCTTAGTAACGATCTTGGGTGCGGCGGCGCCGGGGATGAGGACACCGCCGATGACGAGGTCGGCGTCACAGACGGCCTTCTCAACGTTATAGCTGTTGCTGTAGACGGTGTAGATGCGACCGCCGAAGATGTCGTCAAGTTCGCGGAGGCGGTTGAGGCTGTTATCGAGCAGGGTGACTTTGGCGCCCATGCCGAGCGCGATCTTCGCTGCGTTGGTGCCAACGATGCCACCGCCGATGACGCACACATTTCCAGGGGCAACGCCGGGGACGCCGCCGAGCAGAACGCCGCGGCCGCCGTGCTCTTTTTCGAGGTAGGCGGCGCCGACCTGAACGCTCATGCGGCCGGCGACCTCACTCATCGGTATAAGCAGCGGCAGAGCGCCGAAGCGGTCGCGCACGGTCTCGTAGGCGATGCCGGTGACCTTCTTTTCGAGAAGCGCGTTGGTCAGATCGACGATGGGCGCGAGATGAAGGTAGGTGAAAAGGACGAGGCCCTCGCGGAAGTGGCGGTACTCCTTTTCAGTGGGCTCTTTCACCTTCACCACCATGTCAGCGAGACGCCAGACGTCGTAGCCTGAGCCGACGATTTCAGCGCCGGCGGCCTGGTAGTCGTCGTCGGGCATGGCGGAGAGTGCGCCGGCGTTGGTTTCGCACAGGACGGTATGGCCGGCCTCAACCAGGGCCTTCGCGCCCGCCGGAGTTACGCCCACACGGCTCTCGTGATCCTTTATTTCCTTCGGCACGCCAATAATCATCGTCTTCCCTCACGGTCAATTGTATCTAGGGTGGCCTGGAACGCTTGACGCCGGGAAGAGTGAGTTTCGGCGCGGGTATACTTCGGGTACAAACAATCGTTCTCATGACAGGAACTTACGGGGCTCAATGCAGTGATGGCATCTCCAGCACGCTTTTTCGCGCCAATCAACTTCCGGATGCGGTTCACGGCGCTCGACGGGATGCGTGGCTTTGCGCTTATTATTGTCTTCCTGACGCATCTTTCGAGTGGGCTGGGGCAGGGCGGTATTGGTCATGTGATCAAGCGAGTGCGCGACATGGGCTGGGTGAGCGTCGATCTCTGGTTTGTGCTTTCTGGCTTCCTGATTACGGGCATCCTGTATGACACGCGGGGCGATTCGCACTTTCTGGAGCGATTCTTCGCGCGACGTGCGATCCGTATTCTGCCGGTGTTCTACCTGGTCGTAGCACTGGTGTTGATCCTGACGCCGATCGTGCACTACCACCTGCGCTGGGTCCAACTGACGTACCTGGTTTATATCGGAAACTTCTTCGAGGTGGGTGACCCGAGCGTGTCGGTGATCCGCAGTGCGGTGTCGCCGCTTTTTAATGTTTCGTTCGGGCACTTCTGGTCGCTATGCGTGGAGGAGCAGTTTTATCTTTTCTGGCCATTGCTGGTGTTGCTGGTTCCGGAGCGCATTCGACTAATTCAGACCGCGGCCATGATCTCCCTAGTGACGCTTCTGGCGCGGACGTACGTCGTGCTGACGCATCGCAGCGCCGAGGCACAGCTCTGGACATTTCACACGCTGCCCTTTCGTCTCGACACGATGCTGATGGGCGGGATACTGGCGCTGCTGCTGCGGGGAGAGCTGGCCGATCAGTGGCAACGGGCCTGCCGATGGATCTTTCTCGGGGCGTGTGCAGCGCTGGGCGTGATCCTGCTCCTGCCGCAGCTTCCTCGATCACTGCTGGTGCAATCGGTGGGGCTGACGATCGTGGCGTTCGCGTGTGTGGGGCTGATCGGTTGCACGCTGCGACAGGGTTCAGCGGCATTTCGTTTCTTCTCGAATCGCACGCTGCGGTACCTCGGTAAGTACAGCTATGGCTTCTATATCTTTCACATTCTCTATTCGACATTCTGGAGCGCGCTTCGGATCGCGACCGGGCGAAAGCTGCACTCGAATGATCTCGGGGTGATTGTCGTGATCCTAATCAGCTTTCCGGTGACGCTGCTAGTGGCGAAGCTGAGCTATGACCTGTTCGAGGTGCGATTCCTGCGCTTGAAGAAGTACTTCGAGTACGACTCCGAGATCGCTACCCACCAGCATGCGTTCCGCATCGAGTAGGCGGAGCAGGCTGGTCGGATAGACTGGCAGGACTGCACGACGCCCTGTGGAGATGCGCCCAGGAATGGCTTTACCTGTACGATACTTTGCGCCTGTCGATTTCCGCACGAACTTCCCGGCGCTGGGAGGCATTCGCGCGTTTGCGTTGATGCTGATCTTCTACGTTCACTACGGGGGCGGGTTCAGCGGCGGCCACGTGGTGCATCTGTTGGACTGGATCCGGGAGCGGTGCTGGTTCTCGCTTGACCTGACATTTGTGCTCTCGGGTTTTCTGATCACCGGCATCCTGTACGACACGCAGACGGACTCGCACTACTTCAAGCGATTCTTTGGCCGGCGGGCGATTCGCATCTTTCCGATCTTTTACCTGGTTGCGATCGTGGTGATGCTGCTGACGCCGATTATCCACTATCACTGGAAATGGCTGCAGCTTACGTTTCTGATCTATATTGGCAATTTCTTCGCGACGTCGAACCTGAATCTCTACCTGATTCGCAGTACGGTGCACCCGCATGCGACCGTCTTTATTAGCCATTTCTGGTCATTGTATGTGGAGGAGCAGTTCTATCTCTTCTGGCCGCTGATCGTGTGGCGGGTGCGGGACCGTGTGCGGCTGCTGCGGATCGCCATGGGCCTGTGCGCCTTCTCGTTTCTCTTCCGAGCGATCGTGGTGTATACGGTGCACGGCCCGGTCGCTGAACACTGGACGAATCACACGCTGCCGTTCCGGCTGGACACGATCCTGATGGGAGGAATACTGGCGCTTGTGCTGCGCGGGCCACTAGCCGATCGCTGGCAGCGCGCATGCCGCTGGATTTTCCTGGCTGGAGCGGCAATCGTGCTGACGATACTGGTGCTGCCGCAGCACATCAGCGAACTCCTGACGCGGTCGGTAGGGGTGCTGTTCGTGGCGATCGCTTCGGCAGGCCTGGTAGGCAGCACGCTGCGTGCAGGTTCGCCTGCCTTCCGCTTTTTCGGCATGCGGCCGCTGCGCTACTTCGGCCGGTACAGCTACGGCTTTTTCGTTCTCCATCTGCTGTATTTCGAGGAGTGGATCCAGCTTCGCCTTTTCCTGGGGCGCAGGCTTGGCTCACCAAACCTGGGTGGCGTGCTGATGTTTCTGATTACGTTCGCAAGCGTCTTCCTGCTGGCAAAGTTGAGCTATGACAACTTCGAGATTCGGTTTCTGCGCTGGAAGAAGTTTTTTCAGTACGACGCAGAGATTGCATCACACACGCATGGCTATCGGCTGAAGTAAGTGAATAGCTTGTCAAGAGGGTGCTGGACAACAGCGAGCAACCCTGGAGGGCAGTAATACGCAGTGGCTTCATCTCTCCCACGGTACTATGTAAAAACTTCGCGGCGGCTCGAGAATCGGCCGGACTGCGGAGTGCTGCTGGTGCTGCTTGTTGTGCCGTTGCTGATGTCGCTTCTCGCATTCTGGATGTTCGACCGAGCTTCCGCGGATCGATCTCCGCTCGAGCTTGCGAACCTGGTCGGACCTACTGCGGCCAGTTTGCTGCATGGCGGTGGGCTAACGGTCTGTACGGAGGCAATGGGTACAGTCGGAAATCCGATCTGCTTTCATGCCGGACGCATGCCGCTGCCTTCGGCGGTTGTTGCGCTGGGCGTGAGCATCTTCGGCAACCACTTCCTTCCGGTCGGATGTTTCAAACTGCTGCTGCTTCTGGTTCCGCTTGAGATTGCGTTGTGGCTGGTGTGGCGCAGGCTGCCCCGATCCCGTTTGCGGCAGCGGCTAATCGTATTGCTGTTGCTCGTGCCCTTCTGCATGACGTCGCTGCTGGCGGATGTCGTTAATATGCAGGTAGAGGAGGGCTACATTTATAGTTTCCTGGCGTTGGCGACAGCGATCCTGTTCTTCGGTATGGATGTGAAGGGAGGCGGTCCGGATCGGGACTCAGGGATCAGGCGCGCCGCGCTGTTCGCTGTGGCGGTGGCCGCGATCTATCTTGCAAAGAGCTCGATGGTGCTGGCTGCGGCTGCCCTTACAATTGCATTCCTTGTGCGGGAGCGCCGCAATGGGCCGCGCGCACTGGTGGTACTACTGGTGGCGGCCGCGCCTGTAGGTTGGGCGCTGCACCAGCATCATGCGAGTGGCCGCTACTCCTTCGGCACGAGCATCGATGGGATCAACCTGCGCAAGGGCAATAACGGCGCCTTTCTTGATCGCTATCCGCCGTCGACGGATAGCTCGCTCGACCGGTTTGATCGCACGCTCAACGAGGGGCTTCATTTTTCGGACGAATGGAGCTTCAACGATTTCCATGAAAGGGCGGCGATCGCCTATCTCCGCACGCATGCGGCGCGGACGGTAGCGGGAGACATGCGCAAGTTTGACATCCTTTTCGTCTCGGTACGTAAGATCGGCTCTTCTGGGAGCCATGGCGTGATGCTCGCGGTGGAGACCGCCGGACTCGTTCTCTTCCGCGTTCTGCTCTGGAGCGCCTTTGGCTGTTCGGTGTGGGGTGTGTGCCAGAGGCGGCGGTTTGGTTGGGCGCCAGCGGGCGCAATCTTCCTGGTGCTGTTGGTGGCGTGCAGCGCGCCGTACTTCATTGGCTTCGGGTACACGCGCCATGCGAGCATTCTAATTTACCCGGCGGTTCTGATATGTTGCGCCGTACTGGCAGTCGAACCGGCGGTTGCGGTCCACAAGCAGCAACATCTGGTCTGACGGACATAGGTCGAGCGTCGCGGGAAAGCCGCGGTAAATGGCTCATTTTCCTTGGCCCGGAGGCGGTACACTAGGAAAAGCGTCCCCAGTCAGGAAAAGAATTCATTCATGTCATCGAACGGTTTTCAAATGCGGTACTCGCGCATCCACAACATGCGCTCGCTATTCAGCCTTTTCTCAAGCGATCTTGCCATTGATCTCGGCACCGCGAACACGCTGGTTTTCGCCCACGGTAAGGGCATTATCGTCAACGAGCCTTCGATTATTGCGGTGAACAAGATCACGAACGAGGTCGAGGCGGTCGGCAAAGAAGCCAAAGAGATGCTGGGCAGGACGCCGGGCAATATCGTAGCGATCAAGCCGATGAAGGACGGTGTCATCGCCGACTTCCGTCATACCGAGAAGATGCTGAACTACTTCATCCAGAAGGCTCACAACCGCAAGATGATGGTTCATCCTCGGATCGTGATCGGAGTTCCTTCGGAGATTACGCAGGTAGAGAAGCGGGCAGTCATGGACTCGGCATACCGTGCGAAGGCGTCCGAGGTGCATTTAGTCGAGCAGGCCATGGTGGCGGCGATCGGGGCCGGACTGCCGATCACGGAGCCCGGCGGCAACATGGTTGTTGACATCGGCGGCGGTACGACGGATATCGCAGTCATCTCGCTGGCCGGGATCGTGTATTCGCGGTCTGTGCGGATGGCCGGCAATCAGATGGATGAAGCCGTGATGACGTACCTCAAGCGGAAGTACAACCTGCTGATCGGTGAGCGTACGGCTGAGCAGATCAAGATTGTGCTTGGCTCGGCGTATCCGCTGGACAAGCCGATCCACATGGAAGTGAAGGGGCGCAACCTGATTGAGGGTGTGCCGAAGACAATTACGATTGAGGATTCCGAGATTCGCGAGGCGCTGGGGGAGTGCATTGCGACGATCATCAATGCGATCAGGGTAGCTCTGGAGCGGACGCCGCCGGAGCTTTCGGCGGACATCTCAGACCGGGGAATCGTGCTGACTGGCGGTGGCGCGTTGATCAAGAATCTCGACAAGCGGATTCGCGAGGAGACAGGCCTGCCGGTGTCGATCGCGGATGATCCGCTGGCGAGCGTGGTGCTTGGGACGGGGAAGATGCTGTCGGACTTCAAGCTGCTGCGGAAGATATCAATTGATTAGGCAAGGGCGAGCTGAAGTTTACCGCAGGCTGAGTCTTCTCCCCGCCCTTCTTTTCCTGGAAGCACTTCGCCGGCGGGGTGGCGGACATCTCGGCCGGCAGCACCATTAAGCCGATCCGGGCGCGGTGCACAGCTTGTGAGTAGCTGAATAGAGCGCCAGGACAGCTTCATCCTTCTTTCATCGCACGGACGCATTCCTGCCCAATTTGCAGGCCTTCCTCCACCGGGAGGGCCCAGGCCTGCAGACGTGAAACCTCGGTGGAGATGCGGGCCATTCCAGCTATGGACGCGTCGTTGACCTTGCGATCGAGCTCTAGTCCCCAGCCAACCAGGCCGGCACACACGGCCTCGCGAAGCCACGGGGAGTCCTCGCCGATGCCGCCGCCGAACAGGACGGCTTCCGCATCGCCCAGAGCGGCAAGATACGCGCCGACTGCGAGGCGTACACGATAACTGAACATCGCGAGTGCGAGCTTTGCTGCGTCGTCATCGCGCTTGACCAGATCGCGTGTGTCGAGCGACCCGCCGGCGATGCCGAGGAGGCCTGAGCGCTTATTGAGCAGCGTGAGAATCTCGTCTGCGCTCCGCTTCTCCTTACGCATCAGGTAGGGCACGATGGCGGGATCAATGCTGCCCGAACGCGTGCCCATCATCAGTCCTTCGAGGGGAGTCAGGCCCATAGTGGTGTCTACCGATTGACCATTTGCGATTGCGCAAGCGGAAGAGCCGCTCTCCAGATGAAGCGTCACCAGGGTGAGCTTTTCCGGGCGTTTGCCCACGGTATGGGCGTAGTGCTCCAGCATGTACCGGTGCGATACGCCATGGAAGCCGAACTTGCGTATGTCGTGGCGGTCTGCCGTCTCTCGCTCAATTGGATAACGCCAGGCTATCTCCGGCAAGGTGCGATGAAAGGCCGTGTCGAAGGTGACAAATGCCGGCGTGCCGGGCAGCTCCTTGACAAGGACATCCAGGATGTCGAGCGAGCTCTGGTTGTGGAGCGGGGCCAACTCCTCGAAGGCCTCAATGTCGCGTCGCACATCAGGGGTGACTCGCACTGCGCTGGCGTACTTCGAACCACCGTGGACGACGCGTACGCCTGCCAGCGCGAGCTGCTTGAGCTTGTCAGCGATCCGGCCCTGATCGCGCAACCAGGTAAGGGCGAAGCTGACGGCCGCCGTCATATCCTTCGCCTCTGCAGGCCGCTTATCGACAACTTCGCGGCCGCGATAAACGAGTAAATTCGTCTCCTTGCCGATGTCGTCGAGCGTTGCGCTCGCCAGCTTGGTTGCCTCCGAGGCGACCTGCTGATCCTCCGCCATCTCGATTAACTCGAACTTAAGCGAGTTGCTTCCCGGGTTGAACACCAGTGCAATAGCCATGGGATTTGGATGCTTCGCGCGGCGCAAACAGTATCGGTATGGGCGTAGGAAGCCCCCTGTTGGAGCTTTCTGCTGGTAGAGCCTGGGTCAAGCGGATTTGTTGAGGTCTGGAAGGAAATCCTGAAGCGCTTTGTTGCATTCCGCCGAAGCATCCTGTTGGACCCAGTGCGAGACACCCGGAAGAAATTTGAGAGTGAGATGGCGGACGAACGCCGCGGCACCGTCGGTGGTGAAGTTCGCCAGGAAGCGGTCCTCCATGCCCCAAAGCATCAGCGGAGGGATCTCGATCGGGGGGAAACCAAGGCGAAGCTGCCGGCGCAATCGGCCGTCCCGGATGAAAGCCCTGTACCAATTGATCATGGCCGTCAAAGCGCCGGGCTGGGCCGCGTTGGCGCGAGTGGCCGCGAGGAGATCCCGAGGAAAGCTGGCGGACGAGGTCGAGCTTCGCAGCATGGCCTCTACGACCGGACGGGCGTGATCGCGCTGTAGCAGTCGCTCGGGCAGGAGAGGCACCTGGAACGCCAGGGCGTACCAGGACCGCAGCAACTGCGCGGGACGGCGAAGGCTGCGCGCGAAACATACCGGATGGGGAACGTTGATGATGATAAGAGGTTCGAGCAGGTGCGGCATGCGGCTGGCCAGGCACCAGGCAACGATGGCTCCCCAATCGTGACCGAGGAGGACGACGTGTTCCGCCCCGGACGCCAGAATTAAGCAGACGACGTCGGCCATCAGGTTCTCGATGCTGTAGCTCTGCCATCGCGCGGGCCGGCTGGTCAGTCCGTAGCCGCGCTGGTTCGGTGCCCACACACGGTACCGTCCTGGCCAGCAGGAGCATCTGCTCCTTCCAGCTGAAGGCCACCTCTGGAAAGCCGTGAAGACAGAGGGCCATGGTTGATCCGGTGCCGCACGTCAGCACCTCGAAGGTAAAACCGTTTGCTCGCACGTATTCGGTGCCGATCGTCGGTGGGTATGTGGCGGCGGCGCGTAAATCAGGCATGGGTTCCATCTGCGTAACTTTTCCTGTAGGACGGCGGAATAGGCGGAAGTGTCTTACGTCTTCGGCCGCGCGGCCGGCAGCCGTCGAGGAGGGAAGCTGGCGACGGTTGCGAGCAAACAACGAACACAATCGGCTAGACTTCTTTCCATGTCTCCCAAGCGCCTCCTGGCCGTCCTACTCTTCCTGCCGCTTTGTGCTTCAGCCCAGAAGCCTGGTGAACGGCATGCTCGCGAAGCCGTTGCGGCTCCGCCTCTGAACTCGCATGAGATTCATGGGGATCGAACGGTGACGTTTCGTTTCAGGGATGTGGCCGCTACTAAGGTCGAACTGAGCCTTGAGGGGGTAGCGAAGCCGGTCACAATGGTAAGAGGCAGCGACGGTGTGTGGAGCTATACTAGCCAGCCGCTGGCGCCGGAGATCTACGGCTACAGCTTCCTGGCTGACGGCCAGCCGCGACTTGATCCGGAGAACTACGACATTGTTCCGAACATTGCATTTCCTGCTTCGAACGCGCTGTTTATTCCGGGAGCCCAGCCGCAGTTGTGGGCCGAAACGAGTGTCCCGCACGGCGCGCTGCATCTGCATCGCTTCACGAGCAGGGTTGCGCTAGGCCTGCCTGCCGACCAGGAGCAGGTGGCAGTGTACACGCCGCCGGGCTACGACCCGAGTGCTCCGAAGGCGTACCCGGTGCTCTACCTGTTGCATGGATGGAGCGAGATCGCGACCAGCTGGGCCAACGAAGGACGCGCGAACTTTATCCTCGATAACCTGCTGGCGCAAGGGAAAATTAAGCCGATGGTAGTCGTGATGCCGCTGGGCTATGGTGACAGGAGCTTTGTCGAGAATGGCTTCGGCATATGGCGTGACCCGGTGCCGGTCGAGCACAATACGCAACTGTTTATGCAGATGCTGCTGACGGAGATCATGCCGCTGATCGACGCAAACTACCACGTGTCAACCGACCGGAAAGATCGTGCGATTGCGGGACTTTCCATGGGCGGCCTGGAGGCGCTCGATACCGGCCTGCACCACGCGGACAAGTTTGCCTGGGTCGGTGGCTTCAGCGCGGCGGTGCATAACCTCGACTATGAGCACCAGCTTGCCACACTCGATCCGAAGGCTGAAAACCTGCGCCTGCTTTGGGTGGCGTGCGGGACGGAGGACAACCTGATTGAGGCGAACCGGAAGCTGGTCGCCTTTCTAAAGGCCAAGAACATGCCTGTAACCGCCGTCGAGACGCCCGGATTGCATGTATGGCTTGTGTGGCGCGACAACTTGGCACACTTCGCGCCGCTGCTCTTCCAGGGGCAGTAGGGCGTCTCTATTTTGCCGAAGAAGCAGTGATCTCCTTGAGATAGGCAGAGCTGAGGGTGCCCTCTTCCTGTGCCCGTTTGATCAGTGTGGGATAGAACTGGACGAAGGTGGTGTCGACGGCTGCGTGCTCTTCGTGACAGGTGTAGCAGCTTGCTGGGCGGGGGATGAGCTTCGCACTTGCCGGGTCATCGTCGAAGGAGAAGAAGCCCCAGCCACCCTGCAGGCGCGCCCGGTTTTTCACATGGACTTCGAGGCCCATGACCTCGACTGATTGCGTTTTGCCGTTGACGTTGATCGACCGGCCACTCTCGCCGCCACGAATCTCAAGCACCATGACTGTACCGTCCGGCCACGTGCCCGTTTGCTCAAACGCTCTATACGCGGAAGGATTCACAAAGACGTTGTCAAACATAGAGTGCCCGCCGTCCTGCGCCTTCGGGTTATAACTCATGTCTACGCCGGAGGTCAGAAAGACCCACTCGCGGTAGTGCTCTGGGAACCTTAGCTTGCCATCTGCCGTGTACGCAGGACCATCCGCAGAAGCGGAAGGTGGTGCGGTCGGGGGTGCAGGACCTGCCGGGACTATCAGAGTAAAGAACAGGAGCAAGGACAGGCGCAGCATAGGGAAACTCCGGTTTTCGAATTTTCCTATATACGCAGGGCTGACAGTGGTGGTTCCAGCTACTTCTATTTCAGCCGGGAGGCGATCCGGGAACGCATCTCGCGGATAATGGCAGTAACGCATGGAATCCTTCTTTACGCGGTTCAAGAACTCCCTGGTGCTGATCACGGTGCTCCTGGTGCAGACGATCGGCCTGGCCATCCAGGTGCGCCGGCCGGTCGGTTCGGACGCGCCCGACGGCCGTAAGGTCTACCTGCTGCGATACTGGGTAAACGCGGCAGCGATGCCCTTCGAGCGAATTACCCAACGCCTTGGAGATGGTGTCGTGGGGACCTGGTCGAACTATATTGATCTTCGCCATACACGCCAGCAGAACGCGGCGCTGCAGCAACAGATCGCGCAGATGCGGCTGGAGGAAGCGGCCTTCGCGGAGGATGCGATCCAGGGACATCGGCTGCAGACGCTGCTTGACTTTCAGCAGCACTATGTTGCGAAGACGATTGCGGCTCAGGTGATCGGGACGAGCGGATCGGACCAGTCGCGCATGCTGATCCTTGACAAGGGACGGGCGGAGGGGCTTAAGCCGGACATGGCCGTGATTACGCCGAACGGCATCGTGGGCAAGCTGCGCGACGTCTTTCCGCATACGGCGCAGCTGCTGCTGCTGAATGACCAGACCTCCGGCGCCGGTGTCGTGCTGCAGGCGACGCGCATCCGGGCGATCGTTCGGGGGACGCCGACGGGGCGGTTGCAGATCGGCAATCTGACGGCCGACTCCCGCATTAAACCGGGCGAGGTCGTGTTGACCTCGGGAGGCGATCTGGTCTACCCACGCGGTCTTAATGTCGGCACGATCGACTCGATTGCTCCTGATCCGGATCACCAGCCTTATACGGCGATCGTGGTGAAGCCGGCGGCCAATCTGTTTCAGTTGGAAGAGGTGCTCGTCATCGCGCAGACCCAGACGAACATCACGCCGCAAGCCCAGCAGGACCTTGCGCGCGGGGCGTCGGCCGCCGAGGCGATCGGCGCGCAGGCCGATACACGACGGGCGGCTGACCTGCTGTCGGAGCGGCTGCCGAGCCTCCATGATGTCGATCCCAAATATATAGACCCGACGATTCTGCCTGCTGACGCCAAGCCGGGCGAACCAGGAGATGCAGCGGCCGTGGTCAAGGAGCCAGGCGGAACAGTTCCCAAGCCGTTGCCTACGCTGCACTCCGACCACTTCACGCCGGGAACGACGCCGCCGGCCTCAAGCCTGACACCGGGCGCGCCGGCCGTTGCGGTGCCGCTTGACCGAGTGCCTGCTCCCGCGTCGCGCAGGACGCTGCGGTCCACTCCTCGACCAGACGCTGACGCTCCTCCGCCTGCAAGTACGGAGCCGCCGCAGTAGCGCACCCATGGCCAACCGTAGCTATACCTCCCGTCGCGAGCTTGAAGAGCACAGCTTCCACCCCGCCGTCACCCTGCTGGTGCCGGTCGCAGCCATTCTTGTGCAGGTGCTGCTGCCGCATCCGTTTCCCCGCACCGCCATCCTCGACCTGCCGCTGATCATCGTGATCTTCTTCGCGGTATCACGCCGCAGTCCGATTGCCGGGACGATTACAGGCGCCATCATCGGCTTGCTGCAGGATGCGCTCACCAACCAGCCGATCGGTGTAAATGGGATGGCAAAGGCGGTGATCGGCTACGTCGCAGCCAGCATCGGGGTGCAGGTCGATGTTGAAAATATTAGTACGCGGGTGCTGATGAACTTCGGATTCTCGCTGCTGCAGAGCTTCCTGCTCTACCTTATCAATAGCCGGCTGCTTGGGCTCGGCGGCTATCACGTGATGTGGAAGCACGAACTTGTGCGCGCGCTGATCAATACGGCGGTAGCGATTCCGCTATTCTTCCTGCTGGATGCGACGAAGCGTACCGATTAGAAGATTGTGACCCGGCCTTATTACCTGACGATTGATTACGTCTGCATCTCACCGGTCTAAACTGGTGTCAGTTATGTCGACATCTGCCTCCAATCCAGAGTTCCACGAGAAGCAGGAGAAGGTTGCGCCCGGAAAGCTGCACGCGGCGCAATATCTAGTCGCGCTCATCCTGGTGATCCTCTTCGCCGGGCTGTGGCGGCTGCAGGTGCTGGGAGCCAGCAACTACCGGCTGCTGGCCGAGGCGAATCGCGTCCGCAAGGTCCCGGTGCTTGCGCCGCGGGGCAAGCTGTTCGATCGCGATGGCCGCATCCTGGTCGACAACTATCCCTCCACGTCGTGCTACCTGCTGCGTGAGCAGGTGAAGGATCTTGCGGTTGATCTGCCGCTGATCTCGACCGGCCTGCATATCCCACTCGAACAGATCCAGGCGACGATCAAGCGCTTCGAGGTCACGCCGGGATACCTGGCGATTCCGTTGAAGCAGGACATCACGCCGGACGAACAGGCGTTCATCGAGGCACATCGGAACGAGCTGCCGGAGCTTGAAACCCTAGATGAACAACGGCGTTTGTATCCGCGCGAGGGCTTTGCGGCGCACCTGATCGGGTATGTCGGCGAAGTGTCCGAGCAGATGCTGAACGACCCGAAGTATGCCTTCTATGAGCCGGGCGACGTGGTGGGGCGGTCAGGCGTCGAGCAGACGTACGACGCATTGCTACGAGGCAAGGATGGGTCGCGCGACCTGATCGTGAACAGCCACGGCAAGGAGGTGGGGCGTCTTGGTCAGGAGCTGGCGGTGCCGGGCGAGGACCTAAAGCTGACCATCGATCTCGACATCCAGATGGCGGCTGAGAAGGCGATGGAGGGCAAGATCGGGGCGATGGTCGCGATGGACCCGCATACGGGCGAGATCCTAGCGATGGTGTCGCGACCGACGTTCGATCCGAACGAGTTTTCAGGGCGGTTGACGCGCTCGTACTGGGCCTCAATTTTGAATAACCAAGACCATCCGTTGCTGAATAAGGCCATCCAGGCGCAGCTGGCGCCAGGGTCGACGTTCAAAATTATCATGTCACTGGCGGGGCTTGAAGAGGGCAAGGCGCAGGACCTGAAGGTCAACTGCCAAGGAGGTGCGACCTTCTACGGGCACTTCTATGCCTGTGACCGACACCACGGCAATGTCGACATTCACAACGCGATTCCGCTGTCGTGCGACACGTTCTACTACACGCTGGCCAATCGGCTTGGAATTGACACGATCGCCAAGTATGCCAATCAACTGGGGTTAGGATTGAAGACGGGTGTCGATTTGCCAGACGAAGCGAGCGGCACGATGCCCTCGACGGTGTGGAAGATGAAGACGCAGCACCAGAAGTGGTATGCGGGTGAGGCGATTTCAGTCGGGATTGGGCAGGGGGCGGTGACGGTGACGCCGATCCAGCTGGCACGGGCCCTTGCCGGGGTGGCCTCGGGTGGGGCGTTGCGCCGGCCGCATATTGTTTTTCCGAATGAGGTGCCGAGCGAGGATGCGGAGGCGCTGGCTTCGAGCTTCCCGGGGTCGGGCGACCGGTCGGTGCCGATCGCGACCGACAACTGGCAGCTGATCACGGACGCCATGGCACAGACGACGATCAGCGGCACGGCGGCAGCGGCGCACCTGGAAGGCATTGATTTTATTGGGAAAACCGGCACGGCACAGGTGATGAGCCATGATGCGCTGGCGCGGTCGGGCGGGGGTCACAAGACCGATCCGAACGCGTGGTTTGTGGGGATGGCGCCGCGGCGGAACCCGGACATCGTGGTCGCGGTGCTTTGGGAGCATGGCAACTGGGGGAACAATTCGGCCAAGCTGGCGGCGCAGGTGATCGACGCTTTCGTGAACAAACAGCGAAAACTGCAGAACAATATACGGGTGGCGGCGGCTCCTGTGGCTCCCAAACCGGAGGCCTCGGTGGCCGCTCCGGACGCCACAATAGTGGCCGTTTCTGCAGGCGCACCTGAAGGGCCAAAGTGAAATGGATCAAAAAGTACTACAAAGTTGTAGTTATAAAAAAGGCCATTGTAACTACAACTTTGTAGTACTATAACTACAGTTTTGTAGCTACAGCGAGGATTCTGTAGCTACATCTCTTCCGAAGCAAAAAAAGAGGCCAGCTGATGACTCGCTTTTCATCCTTTCGCGACTTCGACTGGCCGCTGCTGGGCATGGTGCTGCTGCTGTCGGTGATCAGTGTGCTTGAGATCAAGTCGGCCACGCTGCATACGAAATTTCACGGCTTCGACCATAAACAGATTGGCTTTCTGGTGGTGGGGCTGGTGTTGATGTTCCTGATCTCGCTGATCGACTACCATCGCTTGATCGACATGGCGGGCTGGGCGTACGGGGTGAGCCTGGTGGCGCTGGTGGCGGTGCTGGTGGTGGGGACGAAGGTGCTGGGCGGGCGGCGGTGGATCAAGTTTCCGGGCGGCATCCACTTCCAGCCTTCGGAGTGGGTGAAGCTGATCTTGATCCTGGCGATTGCGCGCTACTTCTGGGGGCTGGCAGGGCGGGAGCTGACGTGGGGCGATGTGGGCAAGGCGGCGGCGATGGTGGGGGTGCCGATGCTGCTGGTGCTGAAGCAGCCGGACCTGGGGACGGCGCTGACTTATCTACCGATCTTGGTCTGCGGGCTATTTCTCGGCGGGCTGCGGTTCAAGCAGGCAGGGATCATCGTGCTGGCGATCCTGATTGTGGGTGGGGCGGCGTGGCGGACGGGCAAGGTGCTGAAGCCGTACCAGAAGGCGCGGTTGACGAGCTTTATGGACCCGGACAGCGATCCGCGGGGCGCAGGCTACCAGATCAAGCAGTCGCTGATTGCTGTCGGGTCGGGTGGGATCTGGGGGAAGGGCACGAACCAGGGGACGCAGACGCAGGGCGATTTCCTGCCGATTCCGTATACAGACTTCATCTTCGCGGCGTTCTGCGAGGAGCATGGATTTATTGGGGCGGTTGGGGTGCTGCTGCTGTATTTCCTGATCCTGATGCGGCTGATCCAGAACGCACAGACGGCGGCGGACCTGCCGGGAACGTTCATCATCATGGGGGTGGTGGCGGTGATCGTCTTCCAAATCGCGGTGAATGTGGGGATGGTCGTAGGGCTGATGCCGGTGACGGGAATCCCGCTGCCGTTGATGAGTTATGGCGGGTCGTCGATCCTGTTTACGTTCCTGGCGCTGGGGATCGTAATGAACATCCGGATGCGACGGTTCGTGAACTGAGGTCCTTAAACCTCGACGAATCTGGACCGGCGAACTGACGAAATACCAGCAAAGAGGGAGCACGGTATGGATAAATTCGTCGAGCCCTCCAGGCAGCACATTGCCCTGAGAGAAGGCTTCGTCCGCCCGTCGGTCCAAGCTTCTGCAAAAGCGGCGTTGAGGAGATTACCCATGCGCCGGAGTTGTCGCGGATCAGGTATAAAGGCTGCAAAACAGCCCTTCCGAAACTCGGAGCCGCTTTAGATATTGCCGGAGGTGTTTTATGTATAGAGTCTGTTTGGCCTTCTTGTTGGGTGGTTCTTTTCTCTGTGCAGCGCAACAACCTGCGCCTCCAGCGCTGACAGCCGAGCAGCAGACACTCTTCGATACAGCGAAGAAGGATTTCAGCGAACATCATCCAGAGCTTGCTTTAGAGAAGATGAAGCAGCTCCACGCGATGATTCCTGAGAACCCGACGATCACAGACGGCACTGCGGAAACTGCTGTGATCCTGGGAGATGATGCTTATGCCCTCTCGTTGTTGAAACCGTGGACTGCCACACACCCGGAAGACCTGTTCGCTTTAGAGCGGCTGGCACGTGCCTATGCTGAAAGCGGTGATGCGGCTGACCGCGGTAAGACGATCGCTGCTGTGCTCAAGCTGCACCAAACAACCACGAACGAAGAGCTTAAGCGTGCGGATCGGTTTGTTGTGGAGCGAGTAAAGCTGGCGAGTGGCTTCCTGGACATCTACTATGCAATCGTGCCATTCAGCAGTTACCACATCTACATGCTTGGGCGCCAAGTTGACGCCAACAACGCCCTCATACGGCAGATCAACGCTTGAGAGCAACGATATCGATCAGGTTGGCTTCGCGAAAGAACATCCCGATATGGCAGTTAAAGGAATGCGCCGCTTTTCAATGGACACCTACAGTACCAGCAAAGCTGGTCCGAACGGTACGGCGACACAAACTCAAGCGCTCATCGGGTTTATGGATGGACAGCCGAGCTATGACGACACGAAGGCTCGAATGCTGAAGGTGGCGAATGGAGATGCTACTCCCGCGGCAACGCGCGGCGGAGTACCCGTTCCAACGTCGAACTGAGCAAGATGGTTTGGAGGAGGCGCTGTATTTTGAAGCAGCACTGTTTTCACACCCTGCGTGTACCTATCGAACCATCATTTCGGACGGGTACTCTGACCTGAGTTGGCCGTCGCCGATGCCCGATTCGAAGCTTGGTACCGAATGTCGACTGAACATGGGGCGAGACTCAAGCCAGCGGGTCAGCGGTGCTTGACTGGGGGCTATGGGAAGATTGCTATCAGTTCGTTGCTGATGTGGGTGAGGGTGCCGGCCTGGTCTTCTGGAAGAGGTCTGGCGCAGTATCGGGCCGCCGCTCGTTGCTGGGCGGTTGGAACGTGCCCACGCAGGTGACTTCTGGATGCGGATGAAACGCCTGGGCAGGTTTATGCACTATGCTGGCGATACGACGCCACCTAATCCTGTACCGAACCGAAGGTGATCCATGCCCTGTTCTCTTCGCCATCTTCCGCTTGTTGGAGGGTTTGTGCTAGTTCTGCTTGCCTTCGCTCGCCCGGCCGCTGCGCAGACGCTGCATGCGGACGATCCTGGACCGATGAAGGCCGGGGTGAATCGTGGTGCGGTCGACAGCTTTGTGGGGGATCAGTTCTGGTATTTCTACGCGGAGCCCGGCCACTTTCAGCTGGTTTTCAGCTATGGGGGGACGCAGGAGGGGTTTGAGGTTGGCGGCCACGCGGGTGCGGGCGCGATCTTTGTGCCGAAGGTGGCGGGGGCGACGATTACGGCGAAGGAGTACAAGGGCGGCGTGACGTGGGAGGGGTCGACGACGCAGCGGGCGCGGGTCGAGATCCTGGTACAGCCGGTGAAGAGTGTGCTGGTGCGGCAGACTTCGGACTATACGCTGGGGGCGACGGGGAACGTTTCGTTTGGCGGCGGGGCGGGTGCGGCGGGGGCTCCCGGGGCGGCTGCAGCGGGTGGGCGGGACCGGATCGTGGGGGCGTATGCAGTGAAGCTGAATGATTTTGGGGCAGCGAAGTTTCTGCCGGATGGGACGATCAAGTGCTCGAATGGGGCGAGCGGGACGTGGGTGCTGTTCGACGCGGATTCGGCTATTTATACCGTGCGGCTGGGCGGGATGCCGCTGACGCTGACGTTGCAGCCGGGGCGGGGGTTGATCGACACGCGAACCCACAATCTGGTGATGGAGCTGCAGCGGTAGGCTGGTGTGGCGGGGTTGGGGTGGCCCAGTGTGAACCTGGGGTCAACAAATTTGTGCCGGGTCGGAGCGGGGTGCCACTCCTTTAGTGCATACTGTGAGGAAGACCTGATTTGGCCAGATGCCAATCAGCGCAGCAACCCGCTTCCCTTTGGCGCCCGGCGCCGGCAGCGGTTGAGTTGAGAAGAGAACGGCTCGTTGTGACGAGTAATTATCCAGATTTTTAGAAAAAGGCCGGCCAGGCTGAGACATCGACTCCGGTGGCCGGACAGGTTTAGGAATGAACGCATCCGGAAGGCAAACGGCCCCGCCTCAGTTTGAGGTTGTTTCGGCCACCTCCGCATGCCGGCTTTTGCTTGAAGCTTCTCCCATGTCCACGATTTCCTCCATGCCGCTGCAGCCCTCTCGTTGGAGAGCGGCCTGGCAGCAGGGTCGCTGTACGACCTGGTATGGGTCTGGTCCTCTCGGCCGTCGGAATTGGGCACCGGTTGCAACGGTGCAGCTTTCGGGTTCTTGCCTCCTGTCCGCACCACAGGTGAGCGCCGCCTAGCGAATTGCTAGTGGTGTTCCCGATGCTCGGTCTGCCGTCCGCTCCGGCCTGAAGAAATCAGGCCCGGGCAGAAAGAGCAGAACAGCATGTCTAAAGAGATTTACATCTCCAGTACGCCGCACGAGACTCGTCTCGCTATCGTCGAAAACGACGCCCTCACTGAGATTTACTACGAACGCGAGAACGAGTACACGCTTGCGGGCTCCATTTATAACGGCAAGGTGACACGGGTGTTGCCGGGTATGCAGTCGTCGTTTGTGGACGTCGGGCTCGAGCGCGATGCCTTCCTCTATATAACGGACTTTATGGAAGAGGCTCCGGATTCGGCCGAGTTTGATACGGCCGGACTGGGGGATGGCGTGGCCCGGGAGGCGCGTGAGGCCCGGGTGCCGCGGCTGGAGGGTTCGGCTGAGAGTGCGGTTGTCGAGGCTCCGAAGACCGAGGGATCGCGGGGCGAAGGGCGTGGGGGCGAGGAGTCCAGAGGCGAAGGGCGTGGGGAGCGGAACGGCCATGAACGGGGTGGTCGCGGGCGCCGGGGGCGGAACGATCGTGGGGATCGGGGACCGCAGGGCGAGCGTTCGACGGGGGCAGATACCCAGCGGCCCGAGTCTTTGCGGAACGACTCGCAGCGAGATGATGCCCAGCGGTCTGATTTGCAGCGTCCGGATGCAGTGCCGGAGGTGCCGCGCGTTGCGCCGGTGATGCCGAGCCAGCCGGCGTTTGTGGCCGAGGGTGGTGAGGGTGCGGAGCTCGGTGAGGGCGCGCCGGGAGCAGATGGCAGCCGTCGGTGGCGTGGTCGGCGGGGCCGGCGTCGTGGTCGCGGGCCGGGTGCCGTTGCGGGCGGGGCGAACGGGCTGATCGGGAGCGGGCCGGTAGGTGCCGAGCCGGTGTACCCGGCAGAGGCTGAGGCGGAGTCGGTCGAGGACTTGACTGGGGAGTTGTTTGGCGGCAGCGCCGCGGCGGACGATTTTGCCGCGGTGGACGATATTGCTGCGCCGCGCGAGGGCGATGAGGCTTATCGGGTGGAAGCGGCGAGTGCGCCGGTGAACGAGGAGAACTCCGGACAGAGCTATAACGAGAGCCGGCGGAGTGGCCAGGCGGAGCGGAGCGGGCAGGGTGATCGTGGCGGGCAGGGCGGTCGTGGCGGCCGGGATCGCGGGCGCGGTGGACGCGAGGAGCGCGGCGGGCGTGACGGGGGTGGACGGGCTCCGCGGGGGTTTGTGTCGTCGCGGACGCCGTATGGCTTAGAGAGCAACATGGGGGAGGCTGCGGACGCGCCGGTCGGCGAGCCGGTGATCCTGCCGGGCGAGTCGCTGGGCAAATATCGTAAGGGCGACCAGGGTACGGAGACGAAGGCTGCGAGTACGATTGCCGCGCCGGCGCCGTCTCCCGAGTACACGATTCCTACGGGCTGGGATGGCGGAGCGACGCTGCCGGGTGAGTCGCTTTCGCGGCATCGCCGGACGGAGCAGCCGCGGGAGCCGCGGGCGAGTATGCGGTCGGAGTCGCGGGTAAACTTTACCAACCCGGTTACGCCGGCTGCGGCTGTCCGGCCGCCGATGCCGATGGTCCACGCGGCGGTGGTCGAAGAGCATGACGGTCTCAGCGTGGCGGTGACGCCTGAGCAGCAGCCGGAGGTGGCGCTGGCCGCGCATCCGGAGCAGGTGCCGCCGGCAGAGATCAGCCACGAGGCGGGCACGGAAAGCCGCGGCGAACAGCATGACGCGGATGTGGAGGTTGCGCCGGCGGTCGAGGAGGCTGCGGAGTATGAGCCGGAGGAGGCTTCGGCTTCGTACCGGGTTGATCCTGTGGCGCCAAGTGAGTACCGGCAGAGTGCTCCGGTGGCGGAGGAGCCGGTGGCGGAGGGTGGTCGTGCTTCGTACGGTAGCCCACCCGTTGCGATGGAATCGCAAAAAATCGGACACTCGGACGTTTCGGACCAGGAGACTTCGTCCGCTGGAGAGGTCGAGGCGGTCGCTGCGGCGGAGCCTGGGTTTGGGCATACGCATCTGTTTACGCCAGAGCCGGTGGTTCCGGTGGAGAGCAGCTTCGGGGGGCCGCTTGATGCTGCCGAGCCGGTCCAAAGTGCGGAGCCGGTCGCTGCTGCGGTGCCGGTTGACACGAAGGTGCCTGAGCTGCACGACTTTGCTGCCGATCATTACAGCTCGTTTGAGCCGGTGACGGGGACGCCGATGCCGGATCGTGATCTGCCGGCGGCGGATCACGACGTCGTGACGCTCAGTGCTTCGGGGGAGATGTTCTCGGAGGCTCCAGCGATTGAGCCGGTGGCGGTGATCGAGCCAATTGAGCAGCCAGGGCCGACGGCGCCGATTTTGCATGAGACGGCGATCCATGAGACGGCTTTCCATGGGGCAGCGATTGCGGATAGTGCGGTCGATACGGCAGGCGCGACTGACCTGGTGGAGGAGCGTGCCGGGACGTTCGACATGGAAGAAGACGACGAGGCGACGCAGTTGTTTGCTCCGGGATCGGGTGACCTCGAAGAGGAGCTGATCGAGGAGGACGAGTATGAGGTCGCCTCGATGCACGCGACGCATGAGGATGAGAACGACGACCTGGAGGAGGAGACGCTCGAGGGCGCGGCCGATCTTGGGACGATGCTACGGGAGATGTCGATCGACCAGATTACGCGGCCTGCTGCCGAGGCGACTGCGGAGCTGGACGAGGAGGACTTCGAAGAAGATTTCATCGAGGAATCCGAAGAGCTGAGCGGCGGTGAGTTTGAGGACGGAGACGAGTCTGAGGATGAGGCTGACTCTGAAGAGGCGGCGCGGACGGCGGAGGCTACAGGTGACTTCTCGACCGAGTTCCGCGAGCCAGCGACGGGCGAGGCGCCGCTGGGCGACGGACTCTCGTACAACGAACGGCGCGGCGGCAGGCGGGACGTGCGGCGTAGCGGGCGGGATCGCGATCGGCGCGGCGGCGACAGCTCGGGTCGGCCACGGAATACGGGGGGCGGCGGAGACCGGGATCGCGGGCGGTCGGGTGGACGCGGGCGGACGTCGATGCAGTCGACCAACCTGCCGGCGATCAGCGAGCTGTTGAAGCCGGGGCAGGAGATCCTGGTGCAGATTGCCAAGGAGCCGATTGCCAAGAAGGGTGCGCGGATTACGTCGCACATCGCGCTGCCGGGACGTTTCCTGGTGTTTATGCCGACGGTGAACCATACGGGCGTGTCGCGGAAGATCGAATCGGATGGCGAGCGACGGCGGCTGAAGGAGATCCTGCTCAGCGAGAAGGGCGAGGCGGCGGGCGGATTTATCGTTCGGACGGCGGCTTCAGGGGCGAGCGAGGAGGAGCTGCGGAGCGATCTGCGCTTCCTGCTAAATCTCTGGACGGACATCAAGCAGCGGTCGGAGTCGTCGAAGTCGCCGGCATTGATCTATCACGATTTGAATCTCGTAGAGCGAATTCTGCGGGACCAGGTAACGGACAACTTCTCGGCGATCTGGGTGGATACGGAGACCGAGTATGAGCGGGTGCTGCGCTTCCTGCAGCGCTTCCAGCCTTCGTTGATCCGGCGGGTGAAGCTCTACCTGAAGGAGACGCCGCTGTTTGAGCAGTTCGGGATTACGGAGGAGATCAACAAGGCGCTGCGGTCGAAGGTGTGGCTGAAGTCGGGTGGATCAATTGTGATTAACCAGACCGAGGCGCTGGTGGCGATCGACATCAATACGGGCAAGTTTGTCGGCAAGACGGCGCGGCTTGAGGACACGATCGTGAAGACGAATCTCGATGCGATCCCGGAGATTGTGCGGCAGATTCGGCTGCGCGACCTGGGCGGCATCATCATTATCGACTTTATCGATATGGATGAGCGCAAGAACCGGAACAAGGTGATGGCGGCGCTTGAGGAGGAGCTGAAGAGCGATCGGGCTCCTTCGAAGGTGCTGCAGTTCAACGACTTCGGGCTGGTGGCAATTACCCGGAAGCGGGTGAAGCAGTCGCTCGAACGGACGCTGTCGACGACGTGCAATGTGTGCGTGGGCACGGGCATGGTGAAGTCGCCGGTGACGGTGTGCAACGACATCTATATCGAGATGCGGAAGATGTACAAGCATCTGGACAAGGGCGATGTGATGCTGCGTGTGCACCCCGAGGTGGTCAAGCAGCTGAAGAGTCCAGGGACGAAGTGGCTGCAGGAGATGGAAGAGATGTCGGGCAAGACAATCCTGGTCAAGAGCGATCCGAGCCTGCATCCGGAGCAGTTCGACATCCATTAGGCGGGGTGGAAGCAGCCGGGCTTTGCAGAATGCCCGGCCCCTCCCGTGTGACCCGATGAGACGGTGGCCGCTAACCGCACGGCGTGGCCGGGTTCGTCATCCATTCCGGATTCGACTGCGTCTTACACAACATGATGATGGAGTTGGGGTTGAACCCACTCAGGGGCGTCACCAGCTTTCTTCTATTCAGGAGTGATTACACGATGCAAACGATGAAACCGATACTTCAAGCGGGTCGCGTTGCCGCCGTTACCTTTCTTGCTGCGGCAACGGGCCTTGGCCTGCGTGCCGAGCAGCCCGGGGCGACGACACCCGTGGTAAGCGCAGCGGCTGCGGAGAACTATCCGGCACTGAATCTTTCGGCTGCACTGACGACGCCGACCAACATGTTTGCCACAGATTCTTCAAGCAGCTCGAGCGCGGACGCGGATGTACCGGCTGATCCGGTCGCCGCGGAACGTTTCTCGCTGAGCGACAGCACGCAGCCGCCACCGCGTCGCCGGTATGGGCGCCCACGGTACACGGACAATCAGCACAATGCCGATGGCTCCAACAAATACATGTTTGTGGTTGGCGGCGGCTTCACGCTCCCCACAGGCGGAACCCACAGTTACCTGTCGCCGAGCTACAACTTCCAGGGCGGCATCGGGCGAAACTTCAACAAAAATCTCGGCGTGATTGCGCAGTTTGACTGGGCGAACTTCGGTATCCAGACGAATACGCTGAATGACCTGCTGGCGACGTATAACAGCCTGGGGGCGACCGATCAGAGTGGCGCCGCGTTGACGCAATTGGGTGGCAGCAGCCATATATGGTCTTTCACGTTGGACCCGGTCTATAACTTCACAACCCATGGAAAGAGCGGCGGGTACGTGGTCGGCGGCGTCGGCTTCTACCACAAGACAGCCAATTTCACGATTCCTGCAGTCGGGGAATATTGCGATCCGTACTATGGGTGCTACGAGTACCAGGCGAATCAGTCGATTGACAAGTACACCAGCAATGCGTTCGGTGTAAATGGCGGTGTCGGGTATACGTACAAGCCGTCGGAATTCAGCAACCTGAAGATCTATGCCGAGGCGCGGTATGTGTTTGTCGATAACTCGCCGAAGCCGTACTCGGAGGGTAGCTCGACAAACACGTATTTCAATGTGTTTCCGCAGAACAGCGCACGAACCACGTACATTCCGATTACGTTCGGTATCCGGTTCTAGCTCTCTGAAATTGATGGAAGGCCTGGCTCAATCAGCCGGGCTTTTCTATTTGAAGCAGGCGAGAAATAGGCCTGCTGATCGCGGAACTGCGCGAATCGTAAGTCAAGGAACGCAGGTCCTCCGACTCCGCGTTCCGCGGTAGGCTGGAAGCAGCGAGGCTTAGGTTGACGGCCTTTCAGCAGCCCTCCTGCCAGAAGATGGGTTGATGGTGGACGCGGTAGGGATCGAACCTACGACCAGTCGATTAAGAGTCGAATGCTCTACCAACTGAGCTACGCGTCCATTTTTGGGGTAATGCGCCCTGAGCTTTCGAGGGGTCGATTGAGAAGTATCCGGTCAGCCTGAGCGACGGACGCACACTCTTTCCACCCCTCTAGAGTAGCATGATCCGCGGGGTCGTAGGGCCTGGAATGCCGGGCCTAGTCGACGAAATCGACCTTGGCGCGGTGAGGAATAATGCCGCGATCGTAGCCCATGTCGAGCAGCTTGCGGATCGCATCCTTGCCGTCTTCGCCGTAGTTAAGCGTGCGCTCGTTGACGTACATGCCGACGAAGCGATTCGCAAGGACGGGGTCGAGATCGCGGGCGAACTGCATGGCGTACTCGAGGGCGGCATCGCGGTTGTCGAGCGCGTGCTGGATGCTATCGCGCAGGGCCTGGGTGGCGATATGCATGACCTCGGGGCCGAGGGAGCGGCGGATCGCATTGCCGCCGAGGGGCAGGGGCAGGCCGGTCTGCTCGCGCCACCACTGGCCGAGGTCGAGGATCTTGACGAGACCATCGGTCGCGTAGGTGAGCTGGCCTTCATGAATGATGAGCCCGGCATCAAACTCGCCGGCGACGACGGCCGGGATGATCTTGTCAAAGGGAACGGTGACGGTCTCGATCTCCGGATGAAAGAGCCTCAGGGTGAGGTAGGCGGTGGTGAGGGTGCCGGGGATGGCGATGCGCAGCTTCTTGACTTCGTCGAGCGTGACCTTGCGTGGGGCGACGATCATGGGACCGTAGCCTTCGCCGACACTGCCGCCGCAGGTCATAAGGGTGTAGTTGTCCTGCATGTAGGGATAGGCGTGGAAGGAGATGGCGGTGACGTCGTAGAACTGCTCGTCGATGGCCTTGTGGTTGAGAGCTTCGATGTCGGTGAGGACGTGGGTGAACTTGTAGCCGGGGACGCGGACCTTGTTGGTGGCGAGGCCGTAGAACATGAAGGCGTCGTCAGAATCCGGGCTGTGGGCGATGCTGATCTCTTGTATGGCGGTGCCTGCGGCGGTCATTGTGCTGGAAGTCCTTCGGTGGTGCGGGTGGAGCGTGGTGGGAGCTTAGGATTGCTGCCAGCGGCGCATGGTGCTGTAGAGGGTGGCGGCGGCGGCGATCTTGACGAGCTCACCGGGGAGGAACGGGGCGATGGCGAGATGCCAGGCGGCTGCGGTGTTGAGGTGCAGCAGGGTGGCGAGCCAGCCGGCGCCGCAGCAGAAGATGATGGTGATAGCGACGGTGCCGGCGACCAGGCCGCGAGCAAAGGGTGAGACGACGGTGCGAAGGCTGCGGACGATCCAGCCTGCGGCTGCGGCGGCGAGCGGGTAGGCGAAGAGGTAGCCGGCAGTTGGACCGAGCAGCTGGGCAACGCCGCCAGGACCTTGCGGACTGAAGACGGGGAGGCCGGACGCGCCTTCTGCAAGGTAGAGCACCATGGCCGCAAAGGCGGTGGCGGGCCCGAGCGTCATGCCGATCACGAGGACGGCAAAGGGCGTGAGGATGAGCGGCACAGGCGAGAAGGGCAGCGGCAGGGAGATGTGCGCCGCGAGCGCCATGAGACCGGTGGCGGCAACGGCCAGAAAAGCCTTGCCGGCGAAAGAGCCAGCGAGCACATCCGGGGAGGAAGCGGTGAGCGAGCGGCGAGTTGTGGTGAATTGCATGGACGTCCTTTCAGGTGCGGGGCGGGAGCGCGCTGACGAACGTCGTTCGCCGGGGTCGGGCTGTAGACCAAAGGATACCAAGGTCGGGCGATGGCGTGCGGATGAATCGAGCTGGATTGAAGCAGGGCGGAAGCATTTGGCCGCCAGTGCCGGTGGTAGAGATACCAGCTTGGTTCCCCGGTGCGTCGCGGCGAGGTTTGTGCTTGACGGCGACGGAGGGCGACGTTGTACTCGAGATGGAGCTCGGCGCAGGTAAGGCGCGGAGCCATGAGTCATTTCAGAGGTTCTTTCCGGATGTCGCAGGCAAATTCATCACGCGCTTATCGCGGTACTACGGGCCGCCTGGTGCGTACGTGCGAGTGGCTCTATCGGGGCCGGCGCAGGATCGCGACTGGAGCGGCCGCGGTGCTCGCGGTGGCGCTTGGCTATCACGTGGTCTTCGGCCAGAACGGTCTAACGGCGTATGAGCAGAAGCGGCAGAACGCGGTCTCGCTCGATAAGGACCTCGCTACGCTGCGGCAGGAGAACGAGGTGCTGAAGGAGCATGTCGACCGGCTGCAGAATGATCCGAGTGCGATCGAGCACCAGGCGCGGGAGGAGCTGCATTACACGCGGCCGGGCGAGGTGATCTATACGCTGCCGGCGGCGCCTGATGCTGTGAAAGCTGCGAGTGGTCCGCTGCCGACCCGGAGATCCGACTAAGGCTGGGTTATCGTGGCTGGCGGCGGATTGTTCTTGTGGTGGATGTGCTTGCGGATGTCGGGGTAGAACTCGATCAGCAGCGCTCCGAAGGATCCTTCCGCGGTGACTTCAAGGGCCTGTTCGATGGTGAGTGCGAAGCCGCGATCAGCCTGCGGGTAGTAGAGGTTCGAGATGCCGCCGGAGGCTAGATTGCCGAGCAGGTTGGAGTAGTTCGGCTGCCACTTGCCGTTGTCGCCCTTGCACATCACGGTGGTCGAGAGCGAGTAGAAGAAGCGCTTCTTGAAGGAGCCGGTTCCCATGCGGTAGTAGCGCGCGTCCTGGTGGAGCAGGGCGGGGAAGACGCCGTTGCCGAGGATGGCGCCGGTGAACTGGTCGGTGTAGTTGGCGCCGTACCGCTTGCCGAAAGCCTCCCAGCCCTGGCCGTAACCGTGCTGCACGCCGTTGGCGTCGTAGGAGGTGTGCGAGTTGGTCGCCTGACCGTAGGCTGAGGTGACGAGGGCGAGGCCGAACTGGTAGGGATCGACGGCGCTGCGGAAGGACGCCCGGATCTTCTGACGTGGGCTGAGCGGAACGGCGGTGCCGCCGAGGACGGCGTTGAAGTTTGGCACGACGCCGGCCATGCGCTGGTGGAGTTCCTGCTGGAGTTGCTCCTCGGAGAGCTGCTTCTTTTCCGCGTCGGTCAAAGGCCGCTGCGTGGGATCTGGTTGCTGGGCGGGCGGCGTCGCGGGAGCCGGCTGCTGCGAGGATGAGGCCTGAGCGTCGGTGTCGTCTGGGAGAGCGGCGTCGAGCTGAGGGCGGGGCGCGTCGGGCAGCGTCGCTGGTAGTGAAGCGGGGGCGAGCCTTGAGACTTCCTGGGCGGACAGCATCGGCGTGGAAAGCAACGGAAGGGCCAGTGCAGCCGAGAGAGACCAGGAGCGGAAATTCTGAAAATTCACAAGGTTAAGTTTACCTGAAAAGCCTTGTGGACTCCGGGCTTGTGGCCGGGAGACTGCCTGGCGTGTCTCCATAGTTGACTTGAAGCGTAGATAGACAAAGCCCGGGCTGGATCGCGGGGACAAACGCAGGTCGTTCGACTGCGCTTCTCGCGGTGAGGTTGCGAGAAGCTCCGCTCAGGATGACAGTGTCTTGCGAGCGGGAAGAGCTGCCGATGCAGGTGGCTACTTCTTGCCGCCGGTGCTGCGGACGGAGTTGTGGATGAGCTGGGCGAAGGCCTTGGGGTCGAGGCTGGCGCCGCCGACGAGGGCGCCGTCGATCTCGGGTTCGACCATGAGCTTGGCGATGTTCTCGGGCTTGACGCTGCCGCCGTAGAGGATGCGGATGGCGTCGGCGCGATGCTGACCGATGCGGGCGGCGACCTCGCGGCGGATGATGCAGTGAGCCTCCGAGACCTGGTCGGGCGTGGCGACGCTGCCGGTGCCGATGGCCCAGATAGGCTCGTAGGCGATGATGATGGGCGCGGCGTACTCGGAGCGGATGCCGTTGAGGGCACAGGCGACCTGCCAGTTGAGGACGGCCTCGGTGAGCCCGGATTGACGCTTATCCTGCGATTCGCCGACGCAGACGATGGGGATGAGGTCGTGGGCGAGGGCGGCCTTGAGCTTCCAGTTGACCATGTCGTCGGTCTCGTTGGCGTAGATGCGGCGCTCCGAATGGCCGAGCAAGACGTGGGTGCAGTTGATGCTGGCGAGCATGGTGGGCGAGGTCTGGCCGGTGTACGGACCTTCGTTGAGCCAGTGCATGGTCTGGGCGCCGGCGGAGACGTTGGTTCCGCGGAGGGCGTCGATGACGTAGCCGAGGGACGACATGGTGGGAAAGATGGTGATGTCGTGGGCGGTGTGATCGCGCATGAGGGGGAGGAATTCGTCGAGGAAGGCGAGCGACTCTTTGGGAGTCTTATACATCTTCCAATTGCCGGCGATGAGAGGTTTGCGCATGGGTAGTCAGTATTCCATCTCGATGGATGGTTGGGAAGTTTGTGGCGCTGCCTGGCCGTCCGGGTGGCTGCGGCAGGCGCTCGCACCCCCACCCCCTCATCGGCTAAATTCTCTGGATTGTAAAAGTTACGGCGGGTTTGCTCGCAAGATCCTCATATTGCTTGGCTTACGTTTATATTCCTCGAAACAAACGACTTAGGATTCCGCGAAAAGCCGCCAGCCGGGGTGAATACTCTCTACATCCAGTATACGGGTTGGCGTGGGGCATTATGCCAACTTTCTTTTGCGTGAAAAGGTGCGTCATTGCTGGGGTTTGGGCGATTTTGGGGCTGTGGGGGGCTTGACAGGTTTTGGGGATGGGGTTGGTGGCGGGTGCGTGCTGATACGCGGGGCCCTCGACGCTAGAGTGTGCTCTTGCCAGAACAAGCGTTCCGGGAAGATCCTCCCTGCTCTTAGAAGATTGAAAGTTTACCTCGACCGTGAGACTGACCGGAACCGGCCTCCCCTCAAGGAGCCCAGGTTCAAAGCGATACTGACGAACCGCCTCAAGCGCTTTGGCATCGAGAGATAGGGCTACCTGGCGCAGCTTTGGGGGTTGATCGTCCGCAATCGAGTGGACGACCCTGACATCGCGAACACGACCGTCTACCGTGACAATGAGCGACACCCTGCAATTGCCACCTATCCTTTTCTTGCGGGCTGCCTCCGAGAATTCGGGTTCCACTGAGTAGACGAGTTTGGGCGAAGAGACACCATCCGTCACCCGGTACACGCCTTCCGAGTCGGGCTGCGCCTGGCTGGTGCGGGTCGCTGAAGCTGCTACCGAAGTCTCCTGATGTATCGCGCACGACGATACGGGCGGGACCGCAAAGACCCACGTCATGAGACACAGTCGCGAGGTGCGAAACGACCACCTGAGGGGCATATTGCCTACAAGCTTACGCTGCGTTCACGCTGCAGGGTAGACTTTCGTCGCTCCCTGGCCGGCGAGTACCGGACAGAATCCTGCGCAGGGGATCGTATCCGTGACGCGCCAGGCGGAGACCCCGGGATGCTCAGGAGAGCGCTTTGAGGATGTTGAGGTGGTGGGCGAGGTGGCCGGCGGTGACGAAGGCGAGGGCGCGGACGGTGACGGGGTGGTCGCTGACGAGGCCGGTGCGGAGCCAGGCGGCGGCGGGCAGATTTTCGAAGAGCGAGAGGGTGGCACAGCGGACGCGGTCGAAGTCGTCCAGGTGGGCGGCCCAGGGAAGGGTGTTGGCGTCGGCGACAGCGACGGCTTCATCCTGGTCGAAGCCGGGGAGCGGGGCGGCGAGGCCGCGAGCGAGCCAGAGGGCGCGAAAGGTAACGATGCGCTCGGTGTCGGTGATGTGGCCGAGGGTCTGACGGAGGGTCCACTTGCCGGGCGCGTAAGGCTCGCGCGAGGCGGCTTCGCTGGCGCGGGCGAAGAAGGCCTGCGCTTCGGCGCGTTGCGCGTGGAGGATGGCAAGGATGTCGTCGCCTTCGACCTGGCGGATGTAGGCGTGCTGGAAGGGGATGGCTTCGGTGGGTTCGGGGCGGCCGATGGGGGTGGGCATTTGCGGTCAGTATGGCATGTTTTGGGTGCGGGTTTCTTGCGGGCTGCGGGTGAGGCGGCCTGTCGGTCTGAGGTGAAGCTGCGCTGAAATTTTTTGGGAGCTTGTCGAATTCCGGTTGCGCCGTTCGTCGCTATAGTGAAGGCGAGGCAACCAGCCTGCCTGAAGACACGACCAGCCCAGACCCATCCAGACCAGGAGAAGACCATGCCGCAATATCTGCTTACGATTCAGCTTCCCGACAACTACGACCCGTCTGTTGAGGACGAAGCGCTGCTGCGCGATATGCAGGTGCTCGGCGACGAACTGGAGGCGGCGGGCGTTGTTCGTTTTGCCTGCGGCCTGCTCCCGGCGAGCAACGCGAAGTCGCTGCGGGTGCAGCCGAATGGCGAGGTCCTGATCACGGACGGGCCGTACCTGGAGGCCAAGGAGCACGTGGGCGGCTTCTCGATATTGGAATGCGCGGACATGGACGAGGCGCTCGAGTGGGCGCGCAAAGGTGCGGTGGCGTGCCGGGCATCTGGCGAGGTGCGGGAGATCTTCTTCAGGCCGCCAGCCGATTAGCGGCTGAGAGGTGGGTCAGTGAGCGGTGCTTGGCGCTTGGCGCTGTTCTATTCGTAGCGGGCAAGTTCGCGTCGCTTGAGAAGAGATGGGCTCGCTGGCTGTGGCTGAAGTATGACAACTAGATGACAGGCATCGCTATCTGCTCTAAACTGAATTATCCATTTTTCCTGGGCTACGTAAGTTCAGCCTGCACACTTAACTGAGTGCGCGCGTTTCTTCTATTGATGGAGGAGGCGGCGTGCGAAGCAGGTTGACTTGTAGTTCCTGGAGGAGCTGATGAGGTCTTCAGCGAGTGGCTTTCTTCTTCTGTTTTTCGTGCTGGCGCTGCTGCTGTCGGTGCCTGTGTCCGCGCAATCAACGTCCAGCCTGTCGGGTACGGTGACCGATGCGTCCGGGGCGGTGGTCGCTAACGCGGCGATCACGATTCACCAGATACAGACAAGTGCGGAGCGGAATACGGTCAGTGACGCCGCCGGCAACTTTACGGCGCCGTCTCTGCAGCCCGGGGACTACGTGGTGACGGTGACTGCGCCGGGCTTCGGCAAGTTTACTGTCGAAAAGCTGACCCTGCAGGTGAATACCAGTGTGACCGTCAATGCCAGACTGGAGATTGCGAGCGCCGGCGAGACGGTCCAGGTGGAGAGCACGCAGGCGGCGATCGAAGCGCAGACCTTTACGGTCGGACAGGTAATTGATCAGGAGACGGTGCAGCAGATCCCGCTGAATGGCCGTCACTTTCTCGACCTGACGAACCTGACGCCGGGTACGGTGGTGCCGCCAAATAATGGAAGTCTGACGGCACCGAGCCGAGGCCTGGGAGCGAACTCCTTTGATACGGCGGGCAACCGGGAGGACAGCAATAACTTCCAGATCAACGGCATTAACCTGAACGACATGACGCAGAACCAGATCACGTTTCAGCCGTCGATCAACACCACGTCCGAGTTCAGAATCATCAACTCCACATTCAGCGCGGAGTATGGGCGCAGCTCGGGGTCGATCGTTAACGTTTCGACCCGCTCGGGCACGAACCAGTTTCATGGCGAGGGCTTCGACTACCTGCGCAACAACTACTTTGACGCACGGAATTTTTTCAATCGGAAGGGGCCGCTGCCGTCGAATCGCCAGAACCAGTTGAACCGGAACAACTTTGGCGGGGCGCTGGGCGGACCGATCTTCAGGGATCGCACCTTCTTCTTCCTGAGCTATGAAGGACTGCGCCAGAAGCAGGCCATCCTGCTGACGAGTAACGTACCGACGGCGGCGCAGCGCTTGCTGTTTGCAAGCAGCCCGGCGGGACCGGCGTGGGCACAGATCATCAGTCTGCTTCCCGTCGGGGCGGAGTCGACCCAGAACGGTGTGACCACGGCCGTGGCCACGGGCTCCTCGCCCGGACCGGTCAAGACGGACCAGTTCAGCGGCGATCTCTTCCACAATGTTACGAAGGCCGATACGCTGCACCTCTACTATGCGTGGCAGCAGGATGCGCGGACCGAGCCGAATCTGCAGGGGAACACCGTTGCCGGTTTCGGGGACCATCGCACGGCTCATCGCCAGATTGGCACCATCAACGAGATCCACGTCTTTTCGCCGAGCGTGGTGAACGAGGCGCGGTTCGGCTTCAATCGGATTGCGATCTCGTTCAACGAGAACTTCCTCGGGCTTGCGAGCGGCTACGGGATCGACAACGGTGTGATGTTGCCGCTGGGGGTTCCGCAGATTACGGTCACCGACCTGAACCTCAACTTTGGCGGTCCGTCCGGGTTTCCTCAGGGCCGGTTTGTGACGACCGGTGTCGTCTCCGACACGCTGAACTATACCGTCGGGAAGCACTCCATCAAGGCGGGAGGCGAGTTCCGCCGTTTTGAAGGAAACAATTTCTCGGAGACCGCGGGCACGATCAATTTCACGACGACGGCCAGCTTTATCGCCGGCTCCGCAAATACGTTTACCGGGAACGCTTCGAACGTGGTCAGCCGCATCTTCGACAGCGCCGTTGCGGGCTTTGTGCAGGATAGCTGGAAGCTGACGCCGCGCCTGGTCGCGGAACTTGGCCTGCGCTTTGAATGGAATGGGACGTTTGCCGAAGGCGGCCATCGCTTCGTCAACTTCCTCGCTGCGAGCGATACGCTGCAGCAGGTGAATCAGCCCTATAACCAGAACTACAACTACGATCCCCGCGTCGGCTTCACCTACGATCTGTTCGGATCGGGCAAGACGGTGCTGCGCGGCGGGTTTGGCCTTCTCGCGGACCAGCCGAACGAGGGCGTGGTCTCGGGACTGGCAGGCAATCCGCCCAACTCTACACCGGTCAGCCTGACGGGCGGCAACCTTGCCGTGGGAACGCTGTACACGAAAGCAGCGCTTAGCGGCCTGGCGCCAAGCGCAATCGCTCCGAACTACAGGAACGCTTATATGGAGTCCTATAACCTGAACGTGCAGCAGGATGTGGGCTTCGGGACCGTGCTCCAGGTTGGGTATATCGCGTCGGGTGGACGTCACCTGCGCGTGCCGCTCAATTTGAACCAGTTCACTTACCCGAGCGGCGTGAAGGCGGTGCGACCCTTCCCGACACTCTCTGCGACGAGCCTTATCCGCCCGAGTGCGCCGCTGGGCAATATTACGGAGGTGAGCTACGCGTCGATGTCGAACTACAACGCGCTGTGGGTGACGGCACGCAAGACGCTGCGCGGCGGAGTGGACCTGAACACCAGCTACACCTTCTCAAAGTCGCTTGACGAGAACTCGTTGTCGACCAGCGGTCTCCAGGACAGCACGAACCCTGCAGGCGATTACGGCCGTTCGGACTTCGACGCGCGGCACCACTTTGTCTTCAGCGGTACCTGGACGCTGCCCTTCCACGGCAATCGACTGAAGGAAGGCTGGCTGCTGGCGAACATTACGCAGGTTCAGTCCGGCAATCCTTTGAACGTGGTGACGTCGAATACGACTTTTACCGGCAGCGGTAATCTGCGCCCGACCGTGCTCGGCCAGTACTCGACCGGTCGCGGAGCGGTGCTGGCGAACGGCAACATACCCTTTATCAACGGAACAGTCTGTGCGGTGCGGACGACACCGGGCTGCACGTTCTATACACAAGCCTTCGGCTTTGGAACCCTGAGCCGGAATGCGTTACGAGGGCCGGATTTTTCGGACGTCGATCTTTCGCTGCAGAAGACGACGAAGATTGCGGAGTCGGTGAACCTGGTTCTGCGGCTTGATTCTTTCGACCTCTTGAACCACGTCAACCTGGCCAATCCGAATCTGACGGCATCGACGACGGGCACCTTCGGCCAGATTACGGCAACACGCAACCAGGTGGGGGATGCGGGCTCTTCCCGGCAGCTGCAGTTCGCCGGGAAGATCACGTTCTAAGGGACACAGTCTAGTCAGGTCCCGGGCGTCATGAGGGCTTTGGCGTGGGTAGAAACCGGCCGAACTTCGACCGATCGCGCCGTCTCAGCAAGAATGAAACCTGTTTTTGGCGACCACGGTTCGTGGCCAACACCTGTGTCTGATTGTGGCCTGGCTCCCTTCGGCGCAGAGCCTCGCCGTCCGAATGGTGGTTCAGGGTTGAGTCGGCGAACCGGCATTCGAATTTCTTGCGGGGGAGGGTATGGCGCGGAGGCTGAAGCTTGCGACGGCGGCGGGGCTCGAGTTCGGACGGAGCTGGAGGGTGCCGAGGACTTCGGTGCCTGCGGGGGTCTGATCGCGGAGCCGGAAGACGAGGATGCCGGGCTGCACCTCTTTGGCGGAGAGCAGGTTGAAGCCGCCGGTCTGCTGCCGGAGCGCGAGCTGTGCAGCGGTGGCGGGGGCGAGTGCGGCGCTGGGCAGGGCGTTGCCGAGGGCGGGATAGCTGGCCTGGTTGAAGGCAGCGAGCCAGCCGTAGAGGAGGTGGCCGGCGGGGGTGTCGGGAATGAGGCCGACCTGGTCGCCGTAGCGGGGCAGGCGCACGACGATGGTGGCGTGGACGGGGCTGACGTGTTCGCCGCGGCGGCCGGGCACGGGGGCGTCGGCGGGGTCACCGAGGACGATGGTGTCGATCTGGGATGGGTCATCGTCATCATCGTTGCCGGCGGCCGAGGAGGCTCCGGATGCGGGGCCGGCGGGTTGCGCAGAGTCGGGGCCGCCGCCCGAGATGATGTGGGTCCGTTTGGTGTGACCCATGGCGTAGCCGATCGAGCAGAGCGCAGTGACGGCGGCCACGATCGCGAGCAGGACGACCCCGGGGCGGAGCGGCTGGCGGTCGGTGAGATAGAAGCGGGGAGCGGTCGGCAGAGGCTGCTGCATGGGTCGCGGTCCTTGGGCGTTCCGGGAGCAGCCCCGGGTCGGAGGATAGCGGGCGCGGGGTCTGCCGCTATTGCTAGTGTAGACGGGCTGCCTGAGGGTGGGTGAGCGATGGGGCGATGCGCCTGGGGTTTGGAGTAGCATCGTGCCACAGGTTTCTCGACGGATACGGGGACAAGCCTATGAAGCTGTCGGCGATCCAAGTTCACACAGCGATCCAGGTGCACAGGTCCTGGGTGCTGCGGATGACGCTCGTGCTGATGATCACGTGCCTGGTGGATCGGATGGTCGTGTGGTACGCGGCGCGGCCACTTCTGTGGGCGGCGCTGATTCCGACCACCCTGCCGCTGGCGCTTTTCTTCTTTGTGGCCTTGCCGCTACTGCAGAGGACCAAGGGCAGGAGTCAGGATGAAGGTCCCGCTCGCCGCTAGCTGTGCGCTGCAGCGGGCGTCGGTGTGGCGAACGCCAGTGACTTTTGCGTGGTCGCTATGGATTGACGCTTTATCGCTCGGATTGCCAACGGAGGGAGGCTAGCCAAAGGTCGTGGGCCTGGTGCATGAGCCTGCTGACGGACGCCGGGGCCTTGATGTCGTTTGGACCGATGCCGGTCTCTTCCGTACTGACGCGGCAGCCTGCGGGCTCGGGAACGAGGTGCCAGGTGTGGTAGTGGGCCGGTTTGGTCTCGTCGAGTCCCTGGGGGAGCCAGCTGAGGCGCGCGTCGGGGACAAACTCATCGATACGCGTGGTGATGGGGCTGCCGAAGATCTTGAGATGGATCGGCGTACCGTGCTGGACGGGCCGGCCGGGATCGTCGAGCGTCACGTCTTTGGTGAGGATGAACCAGTTCGGCCACTGGGTGACGTTGGTGAGCTCGGTCCAGACGCGATGGCAGTCGGCGTGGATGAGGAGCTCGTTGTGGGAGAAGACGGGGACGGTGGCGGGGTCGAATTCTTTGGGCCAGTGGATCGCGGTATCGCGGTGGGAGAGGTCGTCGGCGCTGGTGTCGGGTGCGGTTGCCGCGACGATGGTGAGGGGCGCGGTTGCGGCGGCGAGGAAGAGTAGGAAGTTGCGTAGATGGGGCATGGTCTCCTAGTTGGCGAGTGGGCGCTCGATACGCTCGACGGTGTACATCGGCAAGACGTCCTCCTGCTGATGCAGTTCGAGACCCAGTGTGCCTAGAACCTTGAAAATTGAGGGAAGAGCAGCGAAGTTTACGTCTCCTGCGGCGTTCGGTGGCGGCGGGGGCAGTTGCATGGGCCGCCAGCCTTCCGTAATGACGGAGAACAGTCCGCTCAGGTGGGTGCGGTTGACGACCGGCAGATCCGTCCAGTTCGTGATGTAGTGGGTAAGGTCATCCATACTGATGGCTTTGCCGATCAGCGGATGGCCGAAACCGATCACAAAGTTATGGCAGCCTTCCGGGGCAGTATCGAAGGTGCACTCCTTTGCGGTCATGGTCGACTTCTGGAGCTTTGGGCCGCCGCTGGCGACGGTGAGAGCATAGACCGGCATGGGTTGATTCTGGACCCGCATCGCCAGCTTGAAGTTCTCGGCGAGCAGCCCGCGCACCCTCTGCTGAGCTCGCCTCTGCACTTCTCTGTCCTGAAGCGTGGAGGTGATGGCACCGGCGGGTGCCTTCGCCTGGATGTCGTACCTGGCCGTTACGGCCCAGTCGGGAAGAGGGGAGAGACGCGGCGTAGGGTTGACCGGAACGTCGTACGCGTAACTTAGCAGCTCGATTACGGAAACCGCAGTCGCAATCAAATTGCCGTCAGGCAGCACCTGCACCCGGTGGCTACGCGGGTCAGCTGAACGAGCAGGCTTGATGGTGATCGTTTCAAATGTTTGCGACAGAGCGACCGCGGGCCAAGCCAGGAGCAGATACACGGCTGTTCGGTAGAACACTGACATGTTCACTCCACTCAAATGCCTACGTGAGCATAGTACGTTACGCGCATGACCGTTCGGATGCGTCGATTCCTGGGAAACTGGGGTGCGCCGCGTGAGCGAAGCTACGGGAGCGTGCCGCGGCTGAGTACAACGTTTCGCGGGAAATGTAGTGAGGGCAAAGTGCGGGGCGGGGAGTGGATTTATCAGGAGGGCGTGTCTCTACTACAATTGTTGATTCCGGGGTGAATCGCTGTAGGGCCGCGGGCTGGAGTTTTCAATGGATCGACGCGATGTACTCAGGCTGCTGGGCTCGGCTGCAGCCCTCTCTGCTTTGCCGGTGGAAGCGATGGTGTTTATTCGGGAGGCGAGCGCCGAAGCGGCGCAGGCGACCGGCCTCAGGACGCTGAACCCACACCAAAATGCCACCGTGATTTCGATCACCGAGGCGATCATTCCGGCTACCGATACGCCAGGCGCCAAGGGTGCGAAGGTAAATGAGTTTATCGACCTGCTGCTGACGGAGTGGTATGACCCTGCGGATACGGCCGCGTTTCTTGCCGGGCTTGGCGACGTGGATGCGCAAAGCCGGGCGAAGTTCTCGGCCACCTTTGTCGACTGCACGCCCGCGCAGCAGACGGAACTGCTGACGAAGCTGGATGCAGCGGCGATGGAGTTCGCGGCAAAGCAGAAACAGGCTAGCCAGCCCAAGGGGATCGTCCGGTCGGTGCAGACAGTGCGGCCCGACAAGGCTGGAGAGCCGACGAACTTCTTCTACCAGATCAAGAAGCTCACCCTGGCGGGGTACTACACGTCCGAGATCGGCTTCTCGCAGGAGCTGGGTAAGAGCATTATTCCGCCGGAGCATGCCGGCTGTGCACCGCTGAAGGAGACGAAGATATGACTGTGCAGATCCAGACAGCGAACGTGAATACCGGCGCGGCCAACACCTATGACGCCATCGTGATCGGCTCGGGTATCACGGGCGGGTGGGCGGCCAAGGAGCTGACCGAGAAGGGGCTGCGGACGATCGTGCTCGAGGCCGGGCAGACGATTGTGCCGGAGAAGGATTACGTGGAGCACGTGCCGGCGTGGGAAGTAAAGTTCCGGGGCATGCGCGATCGGCAGTACGAGAAGGTGCATCGCGAGCGGCAGAAGCATATCGGCGACGAGTGGAATGCGAAGTTCTTCGTCGATGACGTGGAGAACCCTTATACGACGCCGCCCGATCAGCCGTACCTGTTCCTGCGTGGCCGTCACCTGGGCGGGCGCTCGGTGATGTGGGGGCGGCAGACGTATCGCTGGAGCGACTTTGACTTTGAGGGCAATCTGAAGGACGGCATCGCGACCGACTGGCCGATCCGCTACAAGGATATTGAGCCGTGGTACGACTACGTGGAGGACTACATCGGCGTGAGCGGGCAGGCGGAGAATCTGCCGCAGCTGCCCGATGGCAAGTTCCTGCCGCCGATGGAGATGAACTGCGCCGAGCTGCACATGCGGGACGTGGTAGCGCAGAAGTTCCCAGACCGCCGGCTGACGATAGGGCGGACGGCGATTCTGACGGCGGACCACCGCGGCCGCTACGCCTGCCATTACTGTGGGCCGTGCGCTCGCGGGTGTATTACGCGCTCGTACTTCAGCAGCCTGCACTCGACGCTGCCGGCGGCCGAAGCAACGGGCAAGCTGACGATGCGGCCGTTCAGCGTGGTGCACAGCCTGATCTTCGACGCGAATACGCGGCGAGTCACGGGTGTGCGCGTGATCGATGGGCAGACGAAGCAGCCGATCGAGTTCCATGCGAAGGTGGTGTTTCTGTGCGCTTCGACGCTCGAGTCGGCGCGCATCCTGATGAACTCGGCGACACCGGAGTTCTCGACCGGGCTTGCCAACTCGAGCGGAGAGCTTGGCCGCAACCTGATGGACCACATGATGGGCAGCGGCGCGAGCGGCACCATCCCGGGGCATGAGGATCGCGTGCAGCTGGGCAATCGGCCGAACGGCATCTACATGCCGCGCTTTCGGAACATCAAGGAGAAGCATCCCGATTTCCTGCGTGGGTATGGGTTTCAGGGTGCGGGCGGGCGCGAGGACTGGGGGCGAGGCAGCGAGACGGCGGGCTTCGGCGTTGACTTCAAGAACTCGCTGCGCAAGCCGGGGCCGTGGCGCTTCACCTTCGCGGCCTTTGCGGAGTGCCTGCCGTATGCTGACAATCGCATGGAGCTCGACAAGAACAAGGTGGACGCGTGGGGGATTCCCGCGATGAGGATCAGCTGCAAGTGGCGCGACAATGAGTGGGCGCTCTTCAAGGATGCACAGGAGACGGCCAAGGAAATGCTCGAGGCCGCCGGGGCGACGGATATCACGCTGCGCGATGCGGCATCGGCGCCGGGCGAGGGCATTCATGAGCAGGGCTCGGCGCGCATGGGCAACGATCCGAAGACGTCGGTGCTGAACCGCTGGAACCAAGCGCATGATGTGAAGAACCTGTTCGTGACGGACGGCTCATTCATGGTGTCGTCGGGGTGGCAGAACCCGTCGTTGACGTACATGGCGATGACGGCGCGGGCGTGCGATTATGCGGTGAAGCAGATGAAGCTTGGGGAGATTTAGGGCGGCTGGTCCCGCTGGTAGACAAGGCTGCGGCCCGGAGGAGACGGCGATGAACCGGCGAGATTTCCTGGCCTCGACAGTGGCGCTTCCTGGCGCGTTCCTTGAGGCGCAGCAAGCGATTACGCATGTGGATACGGTGCGGGATGGGGCACGCCTCAAGAGCTCCGTCGTGAAGGGAAGCGGCCTGCCGACTACCGGGGACAGCCCCGGGGCGAAGGCGAAGGTGCACTTCAACGGGTCGACGGCGCAGCTTGCGGCGGTGGCCGGGGGCCTGGTGACGCTTGATCCGGGGGCCCGGCCGCATCCGCCGCATCGGCATCCTGAGGAGGAGTTCGTGATCATCGGCGCGGGCACGGGGGAGATTGTGGTCGATGGCGTGGTGACGCAGGTTGAGCCTGGCGACGTGATGTACGCCGAGGCGAATGTGCTGCACGGGATCGTGAATACGGGAAGTACGGTGATGACGTTCTATTTTGTTAAGCTGCTCGGGAAGAGCTGATCTGGAACCTTCGCGGGGTAGTCTGCGTATGTTGGTCGCAGACGGGGCGATAACGCCCGCGTATTGCTGGCCGCGGAGGTTTCCATGAAGCGACAATTGGCTTTGAAGATCGTGCTGGCGGTAACGGGCGTGATCTTCGTTGCGCTGAGCTATCCCATGATTCTGTTTATTCGCCAGGAGCCAGCGGTCTCGATGATGCTGAGCGTGTATGCAACGCTCGGCGTCTTTTTACTGCTGGCCATTCGCAATCCGTCAGCGAACCGCAGCCTGATTGCGTTTACGGCGTGGTCGAGCTTTGCGCATGCGGCGCTGATGGGTACCCAGGCCATGCGCAACATGATCGAACGCGGCGAGATGATCGGCGTGGGGGTGCTGGTGGTGATCGGGGTGCTGCTGCTTGCGCTTGCGCCCGCGAAGCAGCCGCTGGCGTCAGCATCAAGTTATGGCGAACTGCACGCGCCAGCGCTCGAAGTTGCCGAGCGATAGCGGTCTTCCGGTCAGGGATGATGACTTACTTTTCCGCGTGGCTGAGGGCGGCTATGCCGGGGAGGGTTCTGCCTTCGAGGAATTCGAGGGACGCGCCGCCGCCGGTGGAGATGTGGGTGATGCGGTCGGCGTAGCCGGACCTGTGGATGGCGGCTACGGAGTCGCCGCCGCCGACGATGGTGGTGGCGTCGCTGTTGTGGGCTACGGCTGAGGCGATGGCGTTGGTGCCGCGGGCGAAAGGGGCGAGCTCGAAGACGCCCATGGGACCGTTCCAGAGGATGGTGCGGGCGTCGGCGATCTCCCTGGTGAAGAGGTCGATCGTCCCGGGGCCGATGTCGAGGGCCATCCAGTCAGCGGGAAAGGCGCCGGTGCCGGCGAAGGCATGGGTGGCGGCGATTGCAGAGAAGCTGTCGGCGAGGATGTGGTCTATGGGCAGGAGGAACTTGACACCGTTGGCCGTGGCCTTCTCGAGCGTGGCGCGGGCGAGGTCGATCTTGTCTTTCTCGACGAGGGACTTGCCGGTGGATTGGCCCTGGGCGTTGAGGAAGGTGTAGGCCATGCCGCCGCCGATGAGGATGGCGTCGGCCTTGGTAAGCAGGCTGTCGATGACGCCGATCTTGTCGGAGACCTTGGCGCCGCCGATGATGGCGACGAAGGGCTTGTCGGGATGCGTCAATGCCTTGCCGAGGTAGGTGAGCTCCTTCTCCATCAGCAGGCCGGCGGCGGATTGAGCTACGTGGTGGGTGATGCCCTCGGTCGAGGCGTGGGCGCGGTGCGCCGCCCCAAAGGCGTCGTCAACGTAGATGTCGCAAAGGCTGGCAAGGGCGGCGGCGAAGGCGGGATCGTTGGCCTCCTCTTCGGGATGGAAGCGGAGGTTTTCAAGCAGGAGGGTCTGCCCGGAGCCGAGCTTTTCGGCGAGTTCGCTGGCGATCTCACCAACGCAGTCCGGGGAGAAGCCTACGTTTTCGCCTTCGTCGAGGACGTGATCGAGCCGGAGGCGCAGGGGATCGACGAGTTGGCGGAGGCTGAGTGATTCGACGGGCTTGCCCTTGGGGCGACCGAGGTGCGCGGCGAGGATGACCTTGGCCTTGCGGCGGAGGGCGTACTCGATGGTGGGGATGGTCTCGCGGATACGGGTGTAGTCGGTGATAACGCCGTCCTTGATGGGGACGTTGAAGTCGACGCGGATGAGGACGCGTTTGTGGGCGAGGTCGAGGTCGCGGATGGAGAGCGTGGACATGAGAGTGAGGATACTTCATGGAGATTGCGAAGGCGAGAAGTGGATCCTCCGCGGCGGGAGCGAGAAACAGGTCTTCCGCTTCGGGAAGGATGACAAGGGTAGCTGGGGTTAGTCGGGGATGGCGGCGTCGGCTTCGATCTCGACGCGCCAGGCCGGATCGAGCAGGGCGGCGACGACAACCATGGTGGCGGCGGGGCGGGTGATCGAGAAGAACTTACCGTGGATGCGGGCGATCATCTCCCAGTCTTCGGCGCTGGTGAGATAGATGCGGGTACGGTAGACGTGCTCGATGGAGCTGCCGGCTTCCTTGAGGGCGGCGGCGATGATGGTGAGGCACTGGTCGGTCTGTTCGGCGGCGTCGCACTGCTCTGAGCCGATGGGGCCGGTGCCGGAGACGTGGACCTGATTGCCGATGCGGACGGCGCGGGAGAAGCCGATGACGGGCTCGTAGGGCGAGGTCCCGGGGATGTTGGTACGGGTCATGGTGGATTGGATGCGCGGCGGTCGGGGACGACGCCTGCACGGCGACGGGCAGGTATGATCGGCAGAAGTTAAGGGTGTGCGCGATGTGTTTTTCAGCAACAGCGAACTTCGTCGGAAGCGGCGTGCTTGGCGCCCTGGGTGTGGCGACGATCAGCCGGGTGAAGCATCGACGGGAGCTGCTGTTTGCTTCGCTGCCCCTGCTGTTCGCGATTCACCAGTTCATCGAAGGACTCGTCTGGCTGGGGCTGGACGGCTATCTTTCACTGCAGGTGGCGCACAATGCAGGCGCGGCCTTTGTGCTGTATGCGCAGGGTCTGCTGCCGTTCCTGATGCCGCTGAGTGTGGTGCTGTTCGAACCGACGGCGAAGCGGCGCCGGGCGATGCTGCCGTTCGTGATACTCGGGCTGGGGCTGACGCTGTATATGCTGTGGGGCTTGACGGCGTTTTCACTCGAGGTTTACGTAAAGGACAACAGCATTGTGTACGGGAACGTGGCGACAATTACGACCTGGGTGGCGGTGCTCTACGTGATTGCGACGTGCGGGTCGCTCTTCTTGTCGAGGATTCGCGAGATGGTGATCTTTGGCACGGCGAACTTCGTCATTTTGTTGATTGTGATGGCGGTGAAGCGTTACGCGTTCACCTCGGTGTGGTGCGCATATGCGGCGATCGCGAGCCTGATCATCTGCTTCTACCTGATGCGCGGCGGATCGGGGCGACCGTTCCGGTACGCGGAGGCAATCTAACGTTGGTTATGGTGCTGGTCACGCTGTGAGGTGAGGCCAGTGCGTGGGCTGAGGCTACGGCGTAATCTGCAGCTTCTTCAACTCTTCGTCCATCTTCGCGGAAACCTGCTCTTCGGTCTCGTTGGCGGCGGGGTCGTTGCTCCAAAGCTGCTTGCGGGTGAGGGCGTCGACAAGCAGGTACTCATGCTGCAGGCCGCCATCCCTCTCGGCGCGAACGCTGCGCTTGAGGGCGAAGACGCAGGTATCGAGCGACGGGGAGTAGTAGGTGTTGTCGAGGAACGGGCCATTGGGCAGATTTTCCCAGATACCGGAAGAGGAGAATTCGGCGCACTGCATACGCCGACCGAAGGTGTTGGTGTCTTTGCGGTCGTGATCGGCGTGGCGGCAGCCGGCGAGGGTGGGGAGGAGGATAAGAAGGGGGAAAAGTGTGCGCATATGTAGCTCCGTAAGTGTGATGCAATACGGATCTCGGTATGCATCAAGGATAGCTCTCCCCCAGTTTTATTCTTGACAAAGATTACTTTTCATCAACCCTGAGCATAACGTTATAGACTTCCCGGGGTACTTCGTGGCGAGCTGTTCTTTTAGGAGAGTATATGCCGGATATCTATTGGGGTTATTGGCGCGACTATCAAAAGACAGTGAGTAATGGCAGGACGTACGCCTTGGTTGGTAACAGGTTTTATTCCAAACACGCTGTCGACTATTTTTTGCCCAGCGGACGTCGGTCTGCGACACGATTCAAGCCTGCGGCGGGTGAGGGTGGCGGTTCTCTTACAAATGGCCGTAGCATTCCACCGACGTTCGTAGAAGAGGCCATCCTGCACGGCACCACGCGCCCTGACAGCAAACATCCACAAAGGATAGTGCACATGCTCGGAGATCTCGAGGTCGTCACTGAAGAGGACGGAATGATTGTGGTTACGATCTCTTACCGGCACGATTAGCAGATACGGGGTCGACGACGTCCCAATCAGGCAACGTCGCCTCTCAGTGTTAGAGCCCTTTTTGCACCAGGAAAAAGATGAGGTCCTTTACGCGGCTGGAGTAGCCCCACTCGTTGTCGTACCAGCTGATGACCTTGCCCATATTCTGGCCGACGACCTTGGTGAGCTTGGAGTCGACGATGCTGGAGTAGGGATTGCCGCGGAAGTCAGTCGAGACGAGCTCTTCGTCGGTGTAGGCGAGGTAGCCCTTGAGGTCGCCGGATTCAGACGCCTGCTTGAGGGCTTCGTTGATTGAAGCGGCGGTGATGGGCTTCTCGGCGACGAAGGTGAGATCGACTACGGAGACGTTCGGGGTGGGGACGCGGATGGCGAAGCCGTCGAGCTTGCCGTCCATGGCGGGCACGACGAGCTTGAGGGCCTTGGCGGCGCCGGTCGAACTGGGGATCATGGAGAGGGCGGCGGCGCGGGCGCGGCGGAGGTCCTTGTGCGGCGTGTCGAGGATGACCTGGTCGTTGGTGTAGCTGTGGATGGTGGTCATGATGCCGGAGACGATGCCGAAGGTGTCGTGAAGGACCTTGACGACGGGCGCGAGGCAGTTGGTGGTGCAGCTGGCGTTCGAGATGACGTGGTGCTTGGCTGCGTCGTATTTGTCGGAGTTGACGCCGAGCACGATGGTGAGGTCCTCGTTGGTGGCGGGCGCGGAGATGATGACCTTCTTTACCGTGCTGCCAAGATGCGCCTTGGCCTTGGTGGCGTCGGTGAAGAAGCCGGTTGATTCGACGACGACTTCGGCCCCGACAGAGGCCCAGTCGAGCTTGGCGGGGTCGCGCTCGGCGAAGACCTTGATCTGCTTGCCGTCGACGGCGATGAAGTCTTCGCCGGAGGTGATCTCGTTCTTCAGGTTGCCGAGGATGGAGTCGTACTTGAGCAGGTGGGCGAGAGTGGCAGGGGTGGTGAGATCATTGACGGCGACGAACTCGATATCGGGGTTGCCCAGGGCGGTGCGGAAGACGTTGCGTCCGATGCGGCCGAAGCCGTTGATGCCAACCTTTACTGCCATAAGTCGTGATGCTCCTGTTGTGAATGCTCAGCCCTCGGTTGAAGGGCTTCCCTATAACTATAAGGCGTGACGCAGGATGGTGCGCAGCGGGCCGGGGTCTGCTCCCCGGGTGCTTCTGTGGAGGTGCGGTCTACTTGGCGTGAAAGCCGAGGAACTCGGAGCGGAGGCCGTCTTCGCAGACCGTTTTGGCCTGCCTGGCCTTGCTGCGAGGATCTTCTTCCTGGTAACCGGCCTGCTCTCGCTGGGTCGATATCGACGACCGAGTCCTCACCGGCGCCGAGCGATCCCTCGTGCAGCATTGCCTTGATCCAGGCGTCGACGACCTCCATATAAGCGTTTCTGCGCTGGTCGAGCTCCGCGGTTCCGATCTCCAGCTCGTACACCTCATCGCCGAACGTATTGGAGCCAGACGAATAGACTGTGTGTGGGGCGGGAGCGGGCGATGTGTGGCATAGGGGCCTAGGCGGGGTTATCGCGGAAGGTGCGACCATTTGCGGCGGACTTCCCCGGGTGTTATAAGCACCCTATGCGCGACTTGCGCGAATGGATGCGCGAAAAGATGAGACGACGTCCCCGGCGTGGACCGAATGAATCGGAGTCCACTGGCAAGATTGGGCAGGAACTTCCTGCAAATCAACAAGCACCACTGAGGCCGACGTACCCGGAGGCAGCCCCTGTACGCGAGGCTGCTCCCAGAGCTGAAAGCACAGCGGCACCTCGAGCGATAGCGGCTTCGGCTGAGGAAGACGAGACGCCGGAGATGCCGGTCGCTGACCAGGCGCACCTTGCTGAAAAGGCGCCTGTCGCTGAAAAGCAGATGGTCATCGAGACCCAGCCGGAGCATCTGAACACGCCGCCGGCCGAGCTTGTGCCGGTGACGAAGAAGTCGCCGCGCGGCTATGTCGTGCTGACGATCGGGCTGCCGGGGTCGGGTAAGACGACATGGTACAAGCGTCGCGGGGTTACCCCGCTGTCGAGCGACCTGCTGCGGACGCTGCTGTTTGACGATATTACCGACCAGCGCTATCAGGGGCTGGTGTTCTCGACGCTGCGGTCGCTGCTGCGAGCGCGGTTGATCGCGAAGATGCCGTGGAACTATGTGGATGCGACGAATCTCTCGCCGCACGAGCGCCGGCAATGGATCAAGATGGCCAAGAGCTTCGAGTATGAGGTGCAGGCGGTCTTCTTTGACGTGCCGCTGGCGGTGTGCATGGAGCGCAATTCGAAGCGCGAGCGCCAGGTGACCGACGAGGTGATGCAGAAGATGGCGGAGCGGCTGCGTCCACCGGCGTTCAAAGAGGGTTTCGACAAGATCACGGTAGTTCGCGTGAAGGGTGCGGCGGGTACGGAGCCGGGTCCGACGGTCGGGAACGAGGGCGCAGAGGACGGTTCGGACGCGAGTATCCAGTCCGCGCTGTAGAGTCGGCAGCTTTCGAGTCCGGCGTTGAGCACGGAAAGTTCGAAGCAACAAGGATGCCCATGGCCGGCGTTACGTTCGCGAAGGTGAGCTATACGCTGGCAGATGGGCGTTTTCTTCTGCGCGATGTCTCGCTCGAGCTTGAGGCGGGAACGACGACGGCGCTACTGGGCCGAAGCGGCTCGGGCAAGACGACGCTGCTGCGGATGGTGAACGGGCTGGTGATGCCAACAGCCGGCAAGGTGGTGGTCGGGGATCGGGCGGTCGAGGCGGCGGACTTGGTTGCGCTGCGTCGCTCGATCGGCTACGTAATCCAGGAGACCGGTCTCTTTCCGCACATGACGGTTGAGCGGAATGCGGGTATGGCACTGGAGCTGGCGGGGCGGCCGAAGCAGGAGATTGCAGCGCGTGCGGCCGAGGTGATGGGGCTGGTGGGGATGGATTTCACACAGTTTCGGGAGCGATACCCCTGGCAGCTCTCCGGCGGGCAACGGCAGCGGGTTGGCCTAGCGCGTGCGTTGGCGACTGATCCGGGAGTCCTGTTGATGGATGAGCCGTTTGGCGCACTCGACCCGATGACGCGCGCCGAGATGCAGACCATGGTGCTCGAGCTCTTCAAGCGGGTGAAGAAGACGGTGCTGCTGGTGACGCACGACCTGGATGAGGCACTGTACCTGGCCCAGCGCGTGGTGTTTCTGGCCGAGGGCGAGGTGGTGGCGGACCTGCCGGCGGGCGAGGTGCTGGGGTCCGAAGCGGAGCCGGTGCAAGCGTATGTGCGGGCGGTGCATCGGGCTGTCGCTCAATGATTCCTTTTCTCAGCGCGCATGGGTGGGAGATCGGCCGGCTCACGTTCGAGCATCTGTGGCTGACGTTCTTTGCCATGCTGCTGGCGGCAGGTGTAGGGCTGCCGCTGGGGATCCTGCTTACGCGGCGACCTCGCTTGGCCAGGCCGGTGATTGCGCTGGCCAATGTCGTCCAGACGGTACCGAGCCTGGCGCTCTTCGGGCTGCTGCTGCCGGTGCCGTGGCTGGGCGAGAACGCGTCGCGACTGGCGATCCTGGCGCTGACGGGGTACGCGCTGCTGCCAATCCTGCGCAATACCTACGCGGGCATCGGGAGCGTTGATCCAGCGCTAATCGATGTAGCCAATGCGCTTGGAATGAAGCAGATGCAGCGATTGCTGAAGGTAGAGCTTCCGCTGGCGGCAAGCGTTATCCTGGCTTGGCTGCGGACCGCGACCGTGACCTGCGTGGGGGTGGCTACGATTGCAGCGGCGATCGGGGCGGGTGGGCTCGGGGAGCTGATCTTTCGGGGGGTGGCGTCGGTCGATAACGGGCTGGTGCTGGCGGGGGCGATCCCGGCGGCGCTGCTGGCGCTGGCGGCCGACACGGTGTTGGGGTGGCTGGAAAAGAGGCTGGCGGTCCGGCGGGTATGAGGGGGCCCGCGGCGTTTGTGCCTGGTCGCGCCCACGCTTCGCAGGGGCGCGCAGGATGGGGCACCCGGCTCTCGCAGAGGACACGTGGCGCCGTGATTGGGGTGCTGGTGGCGCTGGTGGGGTGTGCGCCGCCGCGGTCGTCGCGGATCACGGTCGGCGCGAAGAACTTTACCGAGCAGGTCGTGATGGGGGAGCTGCTGGCGCAGGAGATCGAGGCGGTGACCGGGTCGCGGGTCGACCGGCGCTTCTACCTGGCGGGGAGCTATATCTGCCAGCAGGCGCTGGTGAGTGGGCGTATCGACGCGTACGTGGAGTACACGGGGACGGCGCTGACGGCGATCCTGAAGCAGCCGCTGCCGCCGGTTGGGGAGCGGGATGCAGCGACCGTGTTGCGGCAGGTGACGGAGCTCTACGCGCGCGGCTATGGCGTGGTGGTCGGGCCGGCGATGGGCTTTGAGGATACGTTTGCGATGGTGGTGCGCGGGGACGATGCGCGGCAGTTGAGTCTCAAGACGATCTCGGACGTGGTGCGGCTGCAGGATGACGCATCGCCACAGAAGAAGGAGCTGCGGCTGGGGGTGGGGTACGAGTTCGAGGAACGGCCGGACGGCTTGAAGGGATTGCAGGCGGCGTACGGGCTGCGCTTTGCCGGGCCGCCGCGCGTGATGGACCTGGGCCTGCTGTACCGCGTGCTGGCGGAGAAGCAGGTGGACATGGTGGCGGGGAACTCCACCGACGGGCCCATTCGCGCGCTCGGGTTCGTGGTGTTGGAGGACGACCGGCACTACTTTCCGCCGTACGAAGCAGTGCCGCTGGTGCGTGCGGACTCGCTGCGGCTGCATCCGGGGATCAAGGTCGCGGAGGATCGGCTGGCGGGAAAGGTGACAGCGGACGAGGTGCGGGCGATGAACGATGCGGTCGATGGCCAGCACCGGGATGTGGGGGATGTGGTGCGGGAGTTCCGCGGCAGGAAAGGGCTTTAAGTTCGGAGTGCCAAAGCGGAGTGTGCGGCGGCATGGGTTGACCGAGGATGGCTCCAGGTACGACTGGAGACCAAGGTGAGCGAGTTCAGAGTGATTGCGATGGCGAGTGAGTTGGTGGAGCAGGCGAGGGCAACGCGGCTTTCACCGGGGTATAGCCACCCTGTGACGGCGAAGGTGGCGACCGGGCATGGACCGTGCCGGCATTGCCTGCGGCCGTTTGTTGTGGGGAGCGACGTACGGTTGCTGCTGACGTTTGATCCCTTCGCGGGAGTTGGCGCCATACCGCAGCCGGGACCGATCTTCGTGCATGAGGCGGCGTGTGTGCGGTACGAGGAGCGTGCGGGGTATCCGGCGGAGCTGCTGGGCTTCGGCGCGGTGCTGGAAAGCTATGACGCGGAGCAGATGGTGCGGCGGCGGGAACTGGTCGAGGATGGATCGCAGGAGTCGCGCCTGCGGACGATGCTGAGCGATCCTCTGACCCGGTACGTGATGGTGCGGGACCGAAAGGCGGGCTGCTTCGACTTCCGCGTCGAACAAGCGAGAGCTGAGCAAGAGACAGCCGAGCGAAGGGAGAGATGATGGTCGAGCCGTGGCTGCGAGGAACACTGACCGAGGTGGATGCTGTGAGACGGCAGGCGCTGCATGCGCTCGAGCTTGCGGCTGAGGATGTGGCGCGGTGGTGCGCAGCGCTGAGCGATGCGGAGATGAATGCGCGTCCGTTCGGCGTGGCCCCGGTGGCGTTTCATCTTCGGCACATTGCGCGGAGTTTAGACCGGCTGTTGACGTATGCCGAGGGAGCGCAGCTGTCGGGCTCGCAGCTGGACGCGCTGGCGAGCGAGCTGGCCGGCGGCGCGTTCGCTGAGGAGGTGCTGGCCGAGCTGCGGGCCGGGCTGGCCGAGGCGGCGGAGCGTATCCGGCGGATCTCGCCGGTCAGTTACGAGGAGCCGCGCGGGGTCGGGCGCGCGCTGCTGCCGAGTACCGTCGGCGGCCTGCTGGTGCATTGCGCGGAGCATACGCAGCGGCATGCCGGGCAGGTGGTGACGACGGCGAAGGTGGTCCTAGGGATCCGGGTTGCGGCAGCCAAGCCGGACTGATCCGGATTGTATCGCGAGGGTTACCGGCTGCCTGCCGGGCGTTCCTGCGCTCTGGTTGCAGGTCTGAATTTGTATGCGCCGGTGTTGCGTGTATGGAGTATGATTTGGCACGCGTCGCAGGACTGCGGTTCGGACGATTCTTTTGTGATGCAATCGTCCCTGTCGGTGGCTCTGCAGTCTGGTGCGGCAAACGATGTGAAAAGGGGATAGCCATGCGTGATTGCAAAACGAGACTCTTTCTGGTGGCACTCGGAGCTGGGTTGCTGGCAAGTACGGGGTGCCAGCGTTATAGCAAGTCGGAGACCTACTACCTGATCGCGAATAACCTGAAGCTGAACTATTGGAAGACGGCGAACGCTGGCTTTGCCGCTGCAGCTACGGCCATTGGCGTGACGGCGCGGCTGGAAGGACCGGATACGTTCGATCCGCAGGCGGAAGAGAAGGCGTTTGAACAGGCAGTGGCGAGCAAGCCGGCGGGCATCCTCATCTCGATCGCGGACGCGGCGCTGATGACGTCCGAGATCAACACGGCCATCGGGGCGGGCGTGCCGGTGATCACGATGGACTCGGACGCGCCGGGAAGCGGGCGGCTGATGTTTGTGGGAACCAACAATCTTGAGGCGGGACGCCTGGGCGGAGAGCGGCTGATCTTCAAGATGAACGGGAAGGGCAACGTCGTCTTCTTCTCGAACCCAGGGCAGCCCAATCTGGATGAACGGCTGAAGGGGTACAGGGATGCGTTTGCGAGTCATCCCGATATCAAGGTAGCGGAAGTGTTCGACATGAAGGGTGACTCGCGGACGGCATTTGACGAGGCGCAGAAGCTGCTGGGGAAGACGGGCAAGGACCACATCGACGCCTTTGTAAGCCTTGAATCCTCTTCGGGCAAGGACGTGGCGGAGGCGGTGCGGCGGGTGGTCGGTGAGAAGCAGGAGCCGGAGCCGCGAACGGTGATTGCGATGGACGTGGATGAAGAGACGCTGCGACTGGTGAACCTGGGCGAGATCGATTCAACGATCTCGCAGCGGCCGTACACGATGGGCTACGCGGGCCTGAAGATGCTGGCTGAGATCCACCACGCGCTGCCGCAGCACTTTGGGACCGATTATTCAAGCGACCCCCACTCGCCCTACCCGGTGTTCATCGATACAGGCACGGCGCTGGTTGATCGGACCAATGTGGATACGTACATCAAAATCAACGCGGAGGCGGCAGGGAGATAGTCGACGCGGTAGGAGAAGCTTAAATGCGGATCAGCGTGGGTGAGACGGATTATGGGAGGAGTACTGATCGGGCGGATCGGCGGCTGGGGTTGGACGAAACTCTGTCAAGCCCTGGATGGAACTAAACCCTTTGGAATATAGGTAACAAAGTTGGCAGACCAGTTCACCCACCTGCTATGCCTAATGTGGTAGAGAGATTAGCCCCGGCCACCCGCCGGGGCTATCTTGGTCAGAATGCCGAATCTAGCTGCAAGTTCAACCGAATGACGAATTTGGAAGCTGTCGCTCGCTAAGTGATTGTAGCAACTGTACTAGAAGAAGTAGGGGGTACCCCCTCCGGGATGAAGTCTCTGAAGACCTGCGGCTGACCTGCATAAAGCTGTCGCTGGACCTTAGTTGACGAGGTGGCCCATCTTCTCGCGCTTGGTCTGAAGGTAGAGCTCGTTGGTGGGCACGCTGGGCACTTCGGCGGAGATGCGCTCCGTGACGGTTATGCCGGCGAGTTCCAGGGCTTCGACCTTCTCGGGGTTGTTGGTGATAAGACGAACGGCAGTCAGGCCGAGCTGTCGAAGGATCTCGGCCGGCAGCTCGTAGTGGCGGCAGTCCGCTTTATAGCCGAGCTCGAGGTTGGCTTCGATCGTGTCGCGACCCTGGTCCTGGAGTTCGTAGGCGCGGAGCTTGGCCATCAGGCCGATGCCGCGGCCCTCCTGCTGCTCGTAAAGGAGGATGCCGGAGCCAGCCTCGGAGATGAGGCCCAGGGCGAGTTCGAGCTGCTGGCGGCAGTCGCAGCGGAGCGAATGGAAGACGTCGCCGGTGAGGCACTGGGAGTGGATGCGCACGATGGGCGGCTCGGTGTGGATGTCGCCCATGACGAGGGCAACGGCTGACTCGATACGGGTGGCAGGGGCTGGGATGGCGTCGTTGCAGGCGGTAGGGTGGTCGATCAACGCTTCGAAGCCGAGAATGCGGAAGTGTCCCCAGCGCGTGGGGAAGTCTGCGTCGGCGACCTTGCGTACACTTGCGAACGGCATGGGTCGATTATACGGTTCGGGGTTCACCCCTATTGGATTCGAACCAAGCTACTTTGATGCAGTGTGGTGACGATGATGGAATGTTCGTGGGATGGGTCGGAGCGGAACTGACAGGATCGGCAGTGGTGACCGCTCACTGAGGCCAGCCCTGAAGCGATAATCGATGCATGGCTTTGCGCCTCATTATTAATGCGGACGACTTCGGGATTACCCCCGGGATCAACTGCGCGATTGCCGAACTTCACCGTGCCGGCGTGCTGACCTCGACTACTTTGATGGCGACCGGACCGGCGTTTGACCACGCCGTGGCCATCGCCCGCTCGCTTCCTACGCTCGGCGTCGGCTGTCACATCGTCTTGGTGGACGGCACGCCGGTTCTTCCTCCGTCGCACATTCCCACGCTGCTCGGCCCGGACCGCCGCACTTTTCGGCCGACCCTCGGCGCCTTCGTTCGCGACCTCCTGCTCGGCCGCATCGACCCTGACGAGATTGCCTATGAGAGCATTGCGCAGAAGACAAAGCTGAAAGACGTCGGGATCGCCATCACTCACATCGACACGCACAAGCACCTGCACATCTTCCCCGTGGTCACGCAGGCGCTCCTCTACATTCGAGCGCCGCACGCCATTCGCAACCCGTTCGAACCATCCTTCAGCAGCCGACTTGCTGCCGCGCCGCTGCCGCGCCGGCTTCAACTCGCGCTGCTCAATCACTTCAGGCAGGACTTCAGCCGACTTACGGCGCAGACCCGCACCACCGACGGCACCCTTGGCATCGCGGCTACGGGGACGCTCGAAACGGCATCGCTCGGGCGGCTGCTGCGGGCGCTTCCGCAGGAGGGAACGTACGAGCTCTGCTGTCATCCGGGCTACAACGACGCCGACCTCGATCGCGTCAGCACACGGCTCCGCAGTCATCGTGAGATCGAACGCCGGGCCTTACTCCGGGAAATCCCCACAGTCTTAGCGAGCCCTCACCCGCCTCAGCTCATCCACTACGGAGAGCTGACCCGCGTGGGCGTCGAGCTACGATAGGCCTCAAGCTCCGTACACTGCAGCAGAGTCGAGAAAGTGAGCACCATGAAGATCGGTATCACCTGCTATCCCACGTACGGCGGCTCGGGCGTCGTCGCCACGGAGCTCGGCATTGAGCTTGCGGCGCGTGGCCACGACATCCACTTCATCACCTCGTCGCAGCCATTCCGGCTCACCGGGCGCGAGGCCAACATCCACTTCCACGAGGTCTCGGTCTCGAACTATCCGCTCTTCGAGTACCCGCCGTATGATCTTGCGCTCGCCACACGCATGGCCGAAGTGGCTGAGCTCTACGAGCTGGACCTGCTCCACGTTCACTACGCGATCCCGCATTCGGTCTGCGCGCTGCTCGCCCGCCAGATGCTCGTCGCGCGCGGCCGCCAGCTGCCGTTTATCACCACGCTGCACGGGACGGACATCACGCTGGTCGGTCTCGACCGCTCCTATCTGCCGATCACCCAGTTCGGCATCGTCCAGTCGGACGGCGTGACGGCAATCTCTTCCCACCTTCGCGACCGGACCCGCGAAGCCTTCAACATCGCTTCCGAGATCGAGGTGATCCGCAACTTCGTGAACTGCGACGTCTACCAGCGCGATCCCGAGAAGATTGCCGCGATGCGTCCCCAGTTTGCCGCGCCGCAAGAGAAGCTCCTGGCGCACCTGTCGAACTTCCGCCCAGTGAAGCGCATTTCGGACGTGATTGAAGTCTTCTCCCGCGTCGCCAACGCGATGCCGGCGCGGCTCCTGATGATTGGCGATGGGCCCGACCGCTCAGCAGCGGAGTACCTCGCACATCGTCTCGGCGTCTTCCAGCACATCCATTTCGTCGGCAAGCAGGAGAACGTCAACGAGCTGCTGGCGCTTGCCGACCTGATGATCATGCCCTCCGAGATGGAGTCCTTCGGCCTGGCCGCGCTCGAAGCCATGGCCTGCGGCGTCCCCGCGATTGCGACGCGGGTCGGCGGCGTGCCGGAGCTTATTGATGATGGCATCAATGGACTGCTCTTCCCAGTGGGCGACGTCGACGCGATGGCAGCTGCTGCGGTAAGCCTTTTAGGCAACCCGGCCCGCCACGCCGCGATGGGTACCGCGGCCCGCAAGACGGCACAGGATCGCTTCTGCGCTTCCCGCATCATCCCGCTGTACGAGCGGTATTACGAGCGCGTTATTGCCCGCACCACGGCTCATCCCTGACGTACGATCTACCCAAAGGAGCTGTCATGCTCGCCGACCTGCACCCGCAAATTCTCTCTCCGGAAGAGGGAACCGCCCTTTGGTTCATTAACAGCCTGATCACCATCAAGTCCACCACGGAGTCGACCGGTGGCAGCTTTCTGCTCGTCCACCAACTGGCCCCGCCCGGCATGAGCACGCCCTACCACCTGCACCACATTGAAGATGAGGCCTTCTATGTACTCGAGGGCAACGTCACGTTCTTCAGTGACGGTGAGCGCATCGAGGCCGGCCCCAGTCACTACCTCTTCCTGCCGAGAGGCCGCGCTCACGGCATCCGTGTCGACGGTCCCGAGCCCGCATCCATGCTCATTATGGCCATGCCGGGCAGTGGATTTGCCGGATTCCTCGCGGAAATGGGCGAGCCGGCCACCGAGCGCGTCCTTCCCCCGCCGACTCCACCGGACATGGCAAAGATGGCCGCGCTCTGCACGAAGTTCAGTATGGACATCCTGGGTCCGTTGCCCGACTGATCCGGCCTAGTAGTTCGTATCGTCGCCGCTGTCGGAGCCGCCGTCGTCGAAGCTTGATCCGTCGTCGTAGCTCGAGTCGTCCGGCGCGTCGTCTGTGCTGCTCGTGTCTGGGTCGTCGGAACCGTTATCGGCGTCGCCTGAACTACTGTCGAGAAATCCATCTTTTCCGTCGTGGTGATCGTCGTTCGTCACTGCATCCGCGAAGCTCGACGACTCTCCCCGGCGATCTTCGATGTCCGATGACAGATGGTGCTCACCCGGAGCTGCATCGCCATAGTAGTTGTTCACGATCTCCTCAGGCCGGCCGCCGCTCATTCCGGAGCCGAAGCCGCTGCCGCCGCCCGACCCGCCGAAGCCGTGCATCAGGCTCTCAATACCCTCAAATGCGAGCGCACCGGCCGCAACACCCGTTGCCGTCTGCATCGCCGACCGCAGGAAACCACCCGATTGCGGCTGGCCGTACTGCGGCTGGCTGTACTGTGGCTGGCCGTACTGTGAAGGCGGCGGCCCATAACCCGGACCTGACGCCGCGTAACTGCCCGGACCGTACTCCTGCACTGGCGCGTATGCCGGCTGGTTCTGCCGCATTGGAGCCGGCGGCGGCGCCGGGGACGCAATCTCCTCGCCGAGGCCGAGGAGATTGCCGAGGAAACTGCCTGCATGCCTGGGCTGGGTCGTCTGCTGGTGTTGCTGGTCGAGCTGGGTGCGTGCTGCATCAAGCTGCGTGCGGACATCGGCGAGCTGCTTCTGTGCCTGCTCCAGCGCGTACTGCTGCACCAGAACGGTCTGGGCAAGGATGTAGAGCGCGTCCGGGTTGCGTCCAAGCGCCTGCTGCAGGAATCGCTCGGCATCGGGGTCCTTCTCAGCGAGAGGCGTGTTGTTGATGCGATCGGCGAGACTCTGGATCATCTGTTGCTCTTGCGCAGTCATTGAGCTCCTTGAATGGCTTCGTACGGATAACGCTACAGGTAAGACGCGGCAGACGCCGCCAGGGTGATTCTCATGCCGGTGAACTTTCGTAAGCAGATGACCGAAGCCTCAGCCACGCGTCACGGCCCGCACCGCACTCTCGAGCAGATGGTTCGCCGCGCCCATTGCCTCGGTGCGAATCTGCGACCAGTTCTGCGCGCCGGCTTCGACGATTGGCATCAGCAGCGTGACCTTCGTTCCGCGGCCTGGCCGGCTGACTACTTCTACGGCCGCGCTCGGCCCATACAGCACCTCCATGCGCTCCCGCACGTTCTTCATCCCGATGCCCGCACCTGGCCGCTCCAGTCCGCTGACCGGCGAGAACCCGCTTCGCTCCGGCGCCATCCCAACGCCATCGTCCTCGACCTCGACCAGCAGCCGGCCCTCGACGATCCGGCTGCGCAGCGTGACCGTACCGCCGCTGATGCGCGGCTCAAGCCCGTGCTTGATGCTGTTCTCAATGAGCGGCTGCAGCAGCATGCTTGGGACCACAATCTCGAGCGTCTCCTCGGCAATGTCCTTCACCACCTTCAGCTTCTCGCCGAAACGCACCACCTCGATCCCGAGGTAATCGTCAGTAAATTCGAGTTCTTCGCGGAAGGGGACAAAGGCCTCGCGCTCCTTCAGCAGCATGCGCAGGATACTCGCCAGCTTGACAATCATCTCGCGCGCCAGCTCCGGCTGCGAGCGCACCAGGGAGGTGATGGAGTTCAGCGTATTGAAGAGGAAGTGGGGATTGATCTGCCGCTGCAGCGCGTCAAGTCGCGCCTCCATCAGTAGCCGGCCCTGCTCCTCGAGCTTCCGCTCGGTGCGGATCGCGTTCCAGATCTTCAACGGAATACCCACCACAATCGGCGCCGTGATGCAGATCAGCAGTTCGACCCACCACTGGTCCGAGTGGAGCTCAAAGAAGTGTCGCGGGTAGAAGTGCGACATCATACTGGTTGCGAACTGCGTCGCGGTGATGAGCAGCAGCAGGATGATCTGCCGGTCCAGCCGTGGGTGGCGAAGGTTCCGCGTCACCCAGCGATAGAGGCTGAGGTCGATCATCGGCGAGAAGGACCAGACGTCCTCGCGGTCCGCGACCCGGCCGAAGGCTCCCGCGGCTGCCGCAATCGCGAGGTTAACAGGCAGCGCCCAGTACTCACCGTGCAGCACCGCCGGGACGGCGAGCGCCGCCCCGCCTGCCATAGCCGCCAAGGGGCCAATCAGAAGACCGAGCAGGATCGTCGCCTCGAACGAGATATCCGCCGCCAGGAAGTTCGGTACGGTGACACGGATCCAGACGCCCAGCGTCAGCGGCACGCACAGCATTGCCACTAGGCTCAACGTCTGCCGGGGTGTTCGCTTCGTTCCGGCCAGCAGCGCGTTCTTGAAGGCGGTTGAGCGCCCCAGCGAGGTCGAAACGGACGCCGCTACACCCAGCTCCACGAGCAGCGTGATCAGGATCAGCTTTGGGTCAATCTGCGTCACACTCTCACTCTAATCCTACGAGAGCCGAGGAACTTCACTCGTGAGCGGAGAGGAGAAGCTACGCTGGGGATGAATGGTGGGCAGAGAGGATGCTGAGCGGAGAAGCTACGCTGGGGATGAATGGTGGGCAGAGAGGGACTCGAACCCCCGACATCCTGCTTGTAAGGCAGGCGCTCTAACCGACTGAGCTATCCGCCCATTCTTCGCACTGCTTTAGTGTATGGGAGGGGCGAGGGGGATGCAACGCGAGGCGCGCTTCGGCTCAGGCCAGGCGCTTGACGAACTCGTAGAGGAGCTCGGGCCCGGGGCCGGCGATCGCGTCGCCGGGCCGGGCACCGCTCTGCATCCAGGCGAATAGGAAGACCAGCGGGATCCAGCCATGCGAGGCGCGTTCTACCTGCGCGCCTAGCTTGTACAGGACGCGTGAGGGTTTGATCGGAATAGGAAGGCCGACGACCGAATCCTTGGTCGGGGCTGCGCAGAACTCGGGCGGTGAGGTGACCAAGTACTCGCGGCAGATGAGGGGCCTGATGGGATGGATGCTGCAGGATTCATCCTGGAGGAAGGGGCAGGGGACCTTCTGCGCCAGGTAATCGGCGGCGACCGCCTGCGTCGCAGCGGTGCTCTCGTCCCATGCGGTGGGATTGAGCCGCTCGAGGATGCCGGAGCGTTTCAGCGCCAGCAGCGCGGTGTGGAAGCGGCTCTTGAGCCCCTGCTGCTGCTCTGGCGGCAGATTGCGAATCCACTCGGTCAAGGCTTCGGCCTCAAAGATTGAGAGGGGAACCAGCTGGCGGCAGCAGGCTCCGCAGCCGGCGCGGCAGGAGACCTGGTAGCCCTCGGCGCCGGCGATCTGGATGGCGCTGTCGACGATGAGACTGGTCAGGGACTGGAGAACCGGCAGGAGCTGGGTGAGCGTAACGCTGCCGGAGGGAACGGGAAGCGAGGCTTCGAGCCGGCCGGAGCCGACGGCCAGGGAAAAGTTCACCTGAACTGTTGCGTTCGGACTAGAGTCGCCGGGCATGTCTCCGACCATTGCGAAGAGTATAGCCAGAACAGGACGGCGTGAGGTTGGAAAGTTATTCTTATGTGGCGAAAGGTGCAGTATTGGCGATTGACCCGTATCGGTGCAGCACGTATGATTAAGAAGTTGTCCGCGTGAGCGTTACACCCTCCGCAGATCCCAGGCGTATCCTGGGGACGTAGCTCAGTTGGTTAGAGCGCTGCCCTGTCACGGCAGAGGTCGCGGGTTCGAGCCCCGTCGTCCCCGCCATTATTCTACT
>CAXTLS010000019.1:0-61015 GCA_964245235.1 uncultured Acidobacteriaceae bacterium | reverse complement strand
ACAACGCCGCCGGTTACAAAGATGTACTTTGCAGACATGTCCGCGACCTCTTGGGATGTATTGGAATTTTGTGCGGTGTGGGCACTCCTAAGTATGGCAGGGTAGGGGGGTGGAGGCAATAGGTTGCTTCAGCTGTTAACAAACTTGGCAGCTGGCGGGGAGGAAAACCATGGCCCGTGGGTTCTGCATCACAAAGCGGTCGTCCCGTAGCGGGTTCCGTCTGTACATACTCGCTTCGGCCTGGACGGCATGCTTTGAACGGCAGTTCTGGTTGGGAGAGGAAGCAACATGGAGAAGAAAGATAGTACAAACGAGGTGAGCCGGCGCACGTTCTTGGGGAAGAGCTCGGCGGTGCTGGTAGCTGCGGCGAGTCTGCCCCTAGCGGCGGCGGCGCAGCAGGCGATCGATAAGAGTGGGGACAACCATGCCGGCGTGAATGAACAGCAGCCCGGGCCGCGGAATCCTGCGCTCGATGCGGCGGAGCCTGATTCGGTTTATCCACCGATGAGTGACTCGGGCGGACAGCCGCCGTTCAAATACCCGTTCAGCTATGCGCACAAGCGGATTGAGGCGGGTGGATGGACGCGGCAGGTGACGGTGCGCGACCTGGCGATCTCGAAGAAGATGGCCGGCGTGGAGATGCGGCTCATCAAGGGTGGCATCCGCGAGCTGCATTGGCATGTGGGCTCGGAGTGGGCGTTTATGACAGCCGGCAGCGCGCGGATCACGGCTGTGGACCAGAAAGGTCGCGCCTTTATCGAGGATGTGCACGAGGGCGATCTCTGGCTGTTTCCGGGTGGAATTCCGCATTCGATCCAGGGACTTGGGCCGGATGGCTGCCAGTTTCTGCTGGTCTTCGATGATGGTAACTTCAACGAGTTCGAGACGTTTCTGCTGACGGACTGGCTGCACCATACGCCGAAGGAGGTGCTGGCGAAGAACTTCAACACGCCTGTGGCGACGTTCGACAACGTGCCTAAACGCGAGCTGTTCATTTTTCCGCGGGACCTGCCACGGCCGCTTGAAGAGGAGCGCAAAGAAGTGTACGCGGTGACGGGCGCGGTCCCGAACAGCTTCGCGTTTTTCACGGGCAAGATGCAGCCGACGAAGGTGACGGCGGGTGGCAGCGTGAAGATTATCGATCGGTCCAACTTTCCTGCCACAAATATCGCGGCGGCCATCGTGACGCTGAAGCCGCGCGGGCTACGGGAACTGCACTGGCACCCGAATGAGGATGAGTGGCAGTACTACGTCTCGGGGTCTGGGCGGATGACGGTATTTGCGGCCGGCGGGCATGCGCGCACGATGGACTTTCGAGCCGGGGATGTGGGGTATATCGAACGCTCAATGCCGCACTACATCGAGAACACCGGCGATACAGACATGGTCTTTCTCGAAGTGTTTCCGACGCCGAACTATGAGGATGTGTCGCTCGGTGAGTGGCTGGCGCATACGCCTTCGCGGCTGGTGGATCAGCATATCGCGACCGGCGAAGACTTTCTCCGCAAGATCGGGAAGAAGGAAGCGGTGGTCACGCCGGAGTAAGTGCAGAGCAGCAGCAGATGCTGTAGAAGGAGTTTTCCCTTGTTCAGAGCCGTTGTTTTCAGCAGAGGCCGCCTTGTTCTGGCGAGCCTGGCGACTACCCTCGTATTTTTTTCGCTGAGCGCTTCCCTGGTTGCCCAGCGGGAGATGTATCCGCGCAAAGAGGGCATTGTGCAACCGCTCCACTGGAGTGAGCTTCCCGATTCAATTACGCTGGATATAGAGCTGCGTGGCCGTACAGAGGAGCAGACGTCGCTGGGCTACGTCTCCGGCAAAGATCGTCTCTATGAACTGACCCGCGTGTGGGGTGGCGTGCGCGTGCGGCCGACCTCGTGGATGTCGGGCTATCTGCAATTTGAGGATCTGCATGCGCTGGGACTGCCGGTACGCGATGTCGCCTCGAATATGCGGGACACGTTTGATCTTCGGCAGGGTTATCTCGAACTGCACGCCGAGCGGGTAGATCTAAAATCGGGACGGCAGGAGCTCAAGTTCGGTGATGAGCGGGTGGTCGGTATCAGCGACTGGACGAATACAAGCCGTACATGGGACGGCTTTGACCTGCGCATCGGCGACAGGAACAAAGTTGACCTTTTTACGACGTCGGTTGTTACCGTTCATGCTACGAGTCTCGACAAGCATGGCGCCGGGCTCACGTTCCATGGTGCAGAGGGGAACATCAATACACTGCTCCCCAAGACGTCGCTGCAGCCGTTTGTGCTGATTCGTGCTTTGCCGCGAGTGGTCAGTCAGCAAGGGACTGCCGGCAGCGAGACAGAGGTGACCTTTGGCAGCTACTACGATACGAAGCTGCCGCTCGGGTTCGATTCCTCGGGGACGGGTGTGTTGCAGCGCGGCAGCTACAGCAACGACTCGATCCATGCGGGGGCCGGGATTATCCGCGGCGGCTATGCTGCGGGCCGGGTACCACTGAAGCCTCACATCGAGGGTGAGTACGACTACGCGACCGGCAATCCGCATACCAATGCGTCGCGCATCGGGACGTACGATGAGCAATATCCGAGCAATCACAACGCGTTTGGGCTGGTCGATTTATTTGGGTTTCAGAACATCAAGCAGGACCGGCTGAACTTTTCGCTCGCGCCCCAGACTAACCTGCTGATGCTGTTCCAGGTGGGTTCGCTGCATGTGGCTTCTGTGCGGGACGGCGTCTACTCAAGCCCGGGCACGATCCTGTTCAAGGCGCCGGCTGCCGGCTTTGCGCACAATGGAATCGGGACGGAGTTCGACGCTTCGGCGAAGTACATCTTCCGGAAGTCCTTCGTGACCAATGTGGGTGTGGGACATCTGTTTCCGGGAGCTGTGATGACGAGCGCGGCACATGGTGCGCCGCTGACCCTGGCTTACCTGCAATTTACGTATCGCTTTAAGGTTGACCAGTAGGCAAGGCTGTAGTCTTGCTAATATGCCTGGTTTGGCGTTGAGCAGAGGATGGATCGACCTGCAGGAGTGGAGCCTAGGGCGGATGCACGGGCTGACAGACGCGGTGCGGCCGGTGCGGTCCGTGGTGACGCATCTCGAGACTGGGCTGCGAGGCGAGCGGGCGGCGCTGTTTCATCTGCGGCGGCTGGGTTACACGATTGTGGCCTCGCGATGGACGAGTGCGAAGATGCGCGGCGATGTGGACCTGATCGGCTGGGATGGCGACTGGCTGTGTTTTATCGAGGTAAAGACGCGGACGGCGCGGGACCTGAACCCGGCGGAGTCGGCTGTGGACCGGGACAAGGAGCGAATGCTGCGTGGACTGGCGCGGGCATATCTGCGGGCCTTTCCGGAGGAGAAGCGACGGCTGATTCCGGTACGATTTGACGTGGTGTCGGTGTACCTGCTGGCGGGCGGGACGGAGTTCGAGGTGTTTCAGGGCGCGTTTCCGCTGGAACGGGATGGGCGGGTTCGAGGGGTGGCGTGATGATGACGAGGTATGCGGAGGGAACGGCGCTTGAGGATCTTGATCCGGTGGCGCTGGGGATTCGGCTGAAGGAGGTGGTGGCGGCGGCGCTGCCGTGGCTCGAAGAGGTGTCAGGACAGCGGGCGAGTGTGGCCCCAGCCGAGGGAAAGTGGTGCGCCAAGGAGGTTGTCGGTCACCTGATCGACTCGGCGGTGAACAACCTGCAGCGGATGGTGCGGCTCGATACGGTGCTCGACGTGGAGCCGGAGGTACGGACGCAGAACTACGAACAGGAGGAGTGGGTGCGGGCGCAGCACTATGCGGAGCGGGAGTGGGTCCAGGTGCTGGAGTTGTGGCAAGTGCTGAATCAGCATATTGCGTGGACGATGGGGCATGTGGCGCGAGCCCATCTGCGGCGCATCTGCGTATTTCCGGATGGGTATGTGACGATGGGGCTACTGATGGAGGACTACGTGGCGCACATGGAGCATCATCTGCGGGCACTGCGGAGCTGGCTTTAGTTCGGGTGGACGACCGATTGGTGTGGCGGCGGTGTCTAATCAGGAGCGAGGAAGAAGACGATGACGTTTCTGGATGCCCCGGAGTACAACGAAGGCCGCGAGACGCGGAAGCGCAACCTGTGGATCGGGAGCGGCGTGTTGGTGGTGGTGCTGGTGCTGGTGACGCTTGCCGGCTACATGCTCGGGCATGGCTGGTTTTTTGACAATCTGCCGGCGGAGCACCGGGTTGGCAGCTTTCTCAGTGAGCTTGAGGCTAAGGACTACGGAAAGGCCTATTCGCTTTGGGTAAATGATCCGAAGTGGCAGGAGCATCCGCAGAAGTACGATTACACGCTACAGCGCTTTACCGAGGACTGGACGACGGCGAGCGACTGGGGGCCGATCCGGACGTACCATGTCGATATCTCGAAGCGGACGGGGACGGGGATCATCGTGGCGGTGACGGTGAATGCCAGCAAGACCAAGATGTTCATGTGGTATGAGCGGTCGAATGGGACGCTGACGTATCCGGCTCCGTACCACTTGGAGTATTAAGGCGTGCTAGGCAAGTGTGGTGGGCCCGGAGGGATTTGAACCCCCAGGACGGCTACCGAAAGGCAAGTGTGGTGGGCCCGGAGGGATTTGAACCCCCAACCAAGGGATTATGAGTCCCCTGCTCTGACCGTTGAGCTACAGGCCCTGATCTTTACTGTACTTGACCGGCTGTCGTCAGGTCAGCGCAGGGTGACGGTGATGGGGGTGTGGTCGGAGGGCTTGGGCTGGGTGCGAGGCGTTTTGTCGATCTCGCAGGCTTGCAGGCGTTCGGCGAGTGCGGGCGAGAGCAGAAAGTGATCGATGCGGATGCCGCGATTGTGTTCGAAGGCTTGCCGGAAGTAGTCCCAGTAGGTGAACTGGCCACCCTCGCCGGGATGCAGCGAACGGAAGGCGTCGGTGTAGCCAAGCTGGAGCAGATCGCGATAGCGGGCCCGCGGCTCGGGCTGAAAGAGAGCATCGCGGACCCAGGATGAGGGCTTGTGGCAGTCAATATCCTCGGGGATGACGTTGAAGTCGCCGCCGATCAGGGTGGGCGTGTCGTCCTGTCGCCACAGGCTCATTTGACGGTAGAGCCGGTCCATCCAGGCGAGCTTGTAGTCGAACTTGTCGGTGCCCACGGGGTTGCCGTTTGGGAGATAGATGTTGACGATGCGCAGGCCCTCGATCATGACTTCGAGGTAGCGCGAGTGGCTGTCAGTTTCATCGCCGGTGAGCGTGGTGCAGAGGGTCTCGATGGGGTGGCGGGCGAGGATGGCGACGCCGTTGTAGGTCTTCTGGGTAACGGCCGTGCTCTGGTAGCCGATGGCTTCGAAGATGTCGGCGGGGAAGTCTGTGCCCTTGAGCTCCTGCAGCAGCAGGACGTCCGGTGCGGTGGTCTGCAGCCAGGTGGTGACGTGGTCGAGCCGTGCGCGGATTGAGTTGACGTTCCAGCTTGCGATTTTGATGATGGTCTCTCTGTGTGCGCTATGACACTATTCATTCTGATGCAGGTGGCTAGTGGAAGTCGTGAGACTTTGCGGCCATGGCGCCCATGTGGATGGGGCCGAGGCGGACGGCGCGGACGTGGACGACGGTGTCCTGATTCTGCAGGACGCCCTCAATCTGGAGGAACTTTTCGCGGGTGACGAGGACGCGGTTTGTTTCGTAGAGGTCGGGATGGATGATGATGTTGGCGATGCCGGTCTCGTCTTCGAGCGAAAGAAAAATGAAGCCGAGGGCGGTGCCGGGGCGCTGGCGGGCGATGACGCAGCCGGCGGTGATGACGGTGCGGCCAGCGGGGGTGTGACGGAGCTCAGCGGAGGAGATGACGCCCTGCTGGCGAAGCTGCTGGCGGCGGTAGAACATGGGGTGCGGGCCGACGGTGAGGCCGGAGCCGGCGTAGTCCGCGACGAGGCGCTCGGCGGTGCTCATCTGGAGGAGCGGAGTGGCGGTGGGGGTGGCCGGGCCGGCCTGGTCGAGCAGCGGGCCTGCGGGCCGGCCGATCTGCTCGACCTGCCAGAGGGCGTCGCGGCGGTGCTGGACGTCGCCGAGCCAGTTCATGGCGCCGAGCAGGGCGAGCTGGCGCAGCTCTTTCCGGTTGAGGATGGGGACGCGCCGGGCTACATCTTCGCTTGAGGTGAAGGCGCCGTCGCGGAGACGGGCGGCGACGATGGCTTCGGCTGCCTGGTGGCGCAGGCCCTTGGCGTAGCGGAGGCCCATGCGGAGGGAGCGCGAGCCATCGGGTTCGTGCTCGATGGTGCAGTTGACGGTGGATTGCTGGAGATCGATGGGGCGGATGCGGAGGCCGTGGCGCTGGGCGTCCTTGACGAGGACGGCGGGCATGTAGAAGCCCATGGGCTGGTTGTTGAGCATGGCGCAGGTAAAGGCGGCGAGGTATTTGACCTTGCAGAAGGCGGAGGCGTAGGCGAGGAGGGCGAAGCTGGCGGCGTGGGACTCGGGGAAGCCGTAGAGGGCGAAGGAGGAGATGCTTTTGATGATCGTCTCCTGGGTAGGTTCGGCGATGCCGTTGGCGGTCATGCCGTCGCGGAGCTTGATGCTGAGGGCCTCCATCTTGCCTTTGGAGCGGCGCATGCCGACGGCCTTGCGGAGCTCGTCGGCCTCGGCGCCGGTGAAACTGGCGACGACCATGGCCATGCGGAGGAGCTGCTCCTGGAAGAGGGGAATACCAAGAGTGCGCTCGAGGACTGGTTCGAGCGCAGGAACGACGTACTCGATCTTTTCGAGGCCCCGTTTGCGGCGGAGATAGGGGTTTTTCAGATCGCCGACGATGGGGCCGGGGCGGATGATGGCGACCTGGACGACGAGGTCGTAGAAGCGGCTGGGCTGATTGATGGGCAGGGTGGCCATCTGGGCGCGGCTTTCGACCTGGAACATGCCGACGGTGTCGCCGGCGGCGAGGACCTTGTAGGTCTCGGGATCGTCCTCGGGAAGCTGGGCGATATCGATGGCTTCGCCATAGTGGGCGGGGATGAGCTCGATGCAGTCTTTGAGGACGGCCATCATGCCGAGGCCGAGCAGGTCGACCTTGATGATGCCGAGCTCGGCGCAGTCATCCTTATCCCACTGGACGACGGTGCGGCCGGGCATGGAGGCGCGCTCCATGGGAACGATGCGGTTGAGCAGGCCCTGGCAGATGACCATGCCACCGGAGTGCTGGCCGAGGTGGCGGGGCAGGTCTTGAAGGCGGAGCGAGAGGTCGAGGTACCGGGCGATGCGGGGGTGGCTCAGATCGAAGCCGGCGTGGTGGAAGTCGTTGGCGAGGTTGTCGTGGGGACCCTTCCACTCCCACTGGCCGACGAGCGAGGAGAGGCGTGCCTGGGCCTCGTCGTCGAAGCCGAGCGCCTTGCCGACGTCGCGGGCCGCGGACTTGCCGCGGTACGTGATGACGTTGGCAGTCATGGCGGCGCCCAGTTCGCCATAGCGCCGGTAGATGTACTGAATGGCCTCTTCGCGCTTGTCGCCGGAGGGAAGATCGAGGTCGATGTCGGGCCATTCGCCGCGATTTTCATTGAGGAACCGCTCGAAGAGGAGTTTCATGCTGACGGGGTCGACGGCAGTGATCTCGAGCGCGTAGCAGACGGCGGAGTTGGCGGCGCTGCCACGGCCCTGGACCAGGATGTTGTTGCTGTGGCAGTACTTGATGATGTCCCAGACGATGAGGAAGTAGCCGGCGAAGCCGAGGCGAGCGATGAGGGCGAGCTCGTGATCGACTTGGGCGCGGGCGCGCTCGAGCAGGCCGAGGTCGTGCTTGGCACCGTAGCGGCGGCGGACGCCTTCGTCGACGCGCTTGCGGAGGAAGCTGTCCATGGTGTCCTCGGGCGGCACGGGATATTCGGGGAAGTTGTAGCCGAGATCGGTGAGCTTGAACTCCAGCCGCTGGGCGAGCAGGACGGTGTTGGCGATGGCTTCGGGGATGTCGTGGAAGAGCCGGCGCATGCTGCGATCGCTGCGGAGGTGGCGATGGGCGTTGGCGGCGAGCAGGCGGCCGGCGTGTTCGAGGTCGATGCCGTGGCGGATGCTGGTGAAGACGTCGAGGATCTCGCGATCGGGATGGGTGGCGTAGCGGACGCCGTTGGTGGCGAGCAGCGGGAGCTGGAGGGATTCGGCGAGGCGGAGGGCGACCTGGTTGCGCCATTCCTGCTCGCGCTGGCCGTGGCGCTGGAGCTCCACGTAGACATTTTCAGGGCCGAAGATAGTGGTGAGGCGGGTGAGGAGTTTTCTGGCGGCATCCTCTCCGCCGTGCATGATGGCGGCGGCGAGTGGACCTTCGTCGCCGCCGGTGAGGCAGACGAGGCCGCCGGCGAACTCTTCGAGGTCGGGCACGGTGGCTTGGCCCTCCTGCTTGGTGGACTCGCGCATTTTGAAGCGGGTAATGAGCTGGCAGAGGTTCTGATAGCCGATGGTCGAGGTGCAGAGGAGGGGAAGGCGGGCCAGCTCCTCGGGGCAGCTGTGGGGGAGCCAGGCGGGGGGAAGCAGGCGGGTGCCGAGGCCCTCGACGGCTATTTCGGCGCCGATGTGGGCGCGGAGGCCTTTCTCTTCCGCCTGGGCGTGGAAGCGGGGAGCGCCGTAGACGCCGTTGCGATCGAGCAGGGCAATCGAGGCCATGTCGAGCTGGGCGGCGCGCTCGATGAGGGCTTCGGGCTGCGAGGCTCCTTCGAGGAAGCTGAAGGCGCTGGCGGCGTGGAGCTCGATGTATTCAGTCATAAAGCGCCTCTATTAGTCATAGAGCGCCTCGAGGAACCACTGCCGGCTGTGCAGGTTCTGGGCGAGGACGCAGACCAGGCGGGAGTCGGTGTGGCCGGCGATGACGTCCCAGCGTTCGGTCGACCAGGGCTGGGCGGTCCACCAGTCGCCGCTCAAGTGCCATGGTCCAAAGACCTGCTCGACCTGGTAGCGGCGCTGGTTGAAGAAGAAGCTGGTGGGGCGGCGGCCGTTCAACAGGACGGTCAATTCGGTTGGGGGACGGAGCATGCGGCGGGCGAGTTGTGGCTGCGGTCGAGGTGCGGGATTGATGCTGGGGGCGGTCAGGACGAACTTCTGCATGGTGAAGGAGCCCGGCTGGTGAGTGTCCTTGAGGCAGGCCTTACCGACGTGCTCGGGGCCGACCATGGCGCCGATGCGGGCGAGCGTGACATCGAGGCCGAGGGGCTCGGGGGTGGCCGGGGAGAAGAGGCCGGCCTGTGATCTGGGTACAGGGGCGGGCTCGGCATAAAGCGAGACGCTGGTAACGGCGGCGGGTGGCGGATTGGCGGCGAGGGCGAGGTGGAGGAGCTTGAGCAGGAGATGGCGGTCGGTGGTGGGGAGCGAGGGCTTTATGCGCCGCTCGTGGATGACGCTTTTGTCGATGGCGTTATCGAGGCCGAGCTTGAGATGGATGGACTCGAGGGCAAGGGAGCGGCCCTGGGCGCGCAGGACGAGCTGCGCAAGCATGGGATTGACGGCGAAGAGGAGGGAGTCGAGGAGTTCGACGGGGTGCTCGAACTCGAGGTGCTCTTCGAGGGTGAAGGGGACTTTGATAGAGACGAAGAGGTGGGGGTGCTCGCCGCGCGCCAGCTGCCTAAGGCGTCGGCCGGGCTGGCCGAGCCGGGCGACGAGGTCATCGGCGGGAAGCTGCGCGAGGTCGGCGAGGGTTGCGATGCCCCAGGCGGCGAGGATCTCGGCGTGCTCTTCAGTCATCTCGAGGGCGGTCACGGGGAGCGGCGCCAGGGCTTGCTGTTCGGAGCCAAGGGGGATAAGGCGGATGCTCTTTCCGGGCGGCATCGATCGTGAGAGGCAAAGGGCCGCGTGGAAGTTGGAGCTGACGGCGATCTGGCACTGAAATCCCAGAGCGCGGACGTCTTTCCTGATCCTGGCGGCCAACTCTTGCGGCGGGCCAAAGAGTCGTTCTGTGCCGTTGAGGTCGAGGAGCCAAGTGCAATCCGCTGGGCCGCTCTGCTCTTCTATGCGTGGGGTAACGGTGTCCAGATGATGGAGGAGTGCGGCTTTGGCGGCCTGCTCTTCAACGGGCGAGCGGCGCAGAAGCGGGATGGAGAAGCTCTCTGCCTCGGCGCGGCTCATGCTGGTGCGCAGGCCGAGCTGGAAGGCTGACTGGTTATGGCTGCACACCGCTTCCCAGGGATGGTCGCCGTGTATGACGGCTAAGGGTTCTGCGGCCAGGGCTGGACGGAGGCGGAGGAGTGCTTGGGCGGGGAACTCTTGGATGGTAAGGGCGGCGTAGGTCACCTTGACGTAGCCCAGGTGGTGGCTGCAGCCCATGGGGCAGACGTGACGCGGTGCGGGCCTTTGCGGATGGAGGTGACGTTGGTTGGCTGGAAGCGCTGGCGGAGCAGTTCGGCTGTGCAGGCTGCGCCGGTCATGACGGTGCCGGGTTCAGGTGGCAGGAGTTCAAAACGGAGGGAGAGCTCGGCGCTGCTGCCGGCGCAGGGGGCTGGCGCGAGCACGATGAGACTGGTCCGTGTCCTGTCTGCGGCGGCGCGGAACTTGAACCAGGTGGCAAGCGGGATGCGGTTGGCAAACTCGGGGGTAAGGCTGCCGAGGTCCAGGATGATGGCACCGAAGCCGCCTGTCTGGAGGAGCAGGTCGGTGGAGCGGAGGGCCTGGTCGAGGCGGTTCCATGGTTTGGCCGGCTTGCTGGGGGCGCGGGCTGGTCCTGGGGTTTGTGGCGGGGCTTCGGGGTCGGGGTCTGAGAATGCTTTCTGGCTACTTGCGGGTGCGCTGGCGGAGTTCCTCATCTCGAGGACGCGATCGCCGCGCCGGGCTGGGAGCCGGTCGAAGGCTACCTGGACCTCCCGCTTGAATGGCTGGGCCTCACGTTTGAACGGCTGCGCCGGGGGAAGCGTTATGGGGCGGTTTGCCCGGCCTGGAGTGCCAATCGACTTATCGCGCTTGTAGGGGGAGGTGCGCGCCCGCAGCAGGCCGTCGACGGCCTTGCCGAGGCCGCGTTCTTCGCTGCGCGGATGCGGGCTGCCGGTTCCGCCGACACTCCCGGTGGGCGATGCGGCAGGCTGCAGGGTGATGGGAGCGGGCTTTGGGAGAGCGGGTTGGGGAGGCACACCGCAGCGGACCCAAAGGAGGTGTTCGAGGTCGATGCCGTTGGCTGCGGCGGACTCGGGATCGAGCATATCGAGGACGTCAATCCAGGCGCAGACCTGCTCGTTGCGGATCATGCCGGCGACGTAGCTGCAGGCGACGGTCAGGCGTCCGGAGCAGGGTACGCCGGTGAGTTCGGTGATCGCGCCTAAAGGCAGCCCGCCGCTGAGCAGATCGTCAATGATATCGATGCCGCAGCTCCGCCGCTCCCGTACGGGGAAGGTGCGTGGGGACAGGGCCGAGGGCGCGCGCTTCGCCAAGGTTGATTCTACGGACACGCGGATGGCCTGGCTTCGAAGCATCTTCGCCTAATTTTCGCCCCTAGGCATGGGTTGCTGTCAAGCGGGATGACAAGGTAGGGGCGAAGGTGTTGATACACCCTACAGATCTACTAGTGCGGGCCGGGACTTTTCTTGTCAGAGATCCTGCGCCTCGGCTATGCTTGGACTTCTACATAGAAGGGCGTGAGCGCATGGGCGGTATGAGGCTGAATGATGCAGATCTCTCGAAGCTGCAGAAGGATGTGCGCGCGCCAGCTTACGATCGGAGCGCCTTGATCGAGCACACGGTGCACATCGGCGTTGGCGGGTTTCATCGCGCGCACCAGGCCGTGTATCTCGACGATCTACTGCATATGGACGGGGAGCCCAGGTGGGGCGAGTGTGGCCTTGGGGTGCTGGCGAGCGATGCCCGAATGCGGGACGCGCTGAAGGGACAGGATTGCCTCTACACGGTCGTCGAGAAGAGCGCGCCGACGGAGACCGCTCGCGTAATTGGCTCGATTGTGGATTTTGTCTATGCTCCAGAGGATCGTGAGCGGGCGATTGAGACGCTGGCCGCAGAGAAAACCAGGATTGTCTCGCTGACGATTACGGAAGGCGGCTACTTTATTGACGAGGCGACGCGGGCGTTCACGCCGGACCATCCGGATATACAGCATGATCTTGAGCATCCGGAGGCGCCTATTACCTCATTCGGGTACATTGCGGCGGCGCTCGACCGGCGGCGTCAGCGGGGGCTTCCGCCATTTACGTTGATGTCCTGCGACAACCTGCAGGGTAACGGGGATGTGGCAAAGCGCGTCCTGCTCGCTTTTGCTGGGCTGAAGGATGCTGCACTCGCGCAATGGATTGGCGAGACGATGACATTTCCAAACAGCATGGTGGACCGGATTACGCCGGCGACGACGCCGGCTGATCGCGTGTCGCTCGAAGCTAAATTTGGCGTAGACGACGCGTGGCCGGTAATGACGGAGCCGTTCCTGCAATGGGTGATTGAGGACCATTTTTGCAATGGCCGGCCGCAGTGGGAGAAGGTGGGCGCGCAGCTCGTGCCCGATGTGGCGCCATACGAGCTGATGAAGATACGGCTGCTGAACGGGAGCCACCTGGCGATGGCCTATCTGGGAGCATTGAGCGGTTATACCTACGTCCACGAGGTCATGCAGGATCCGCTGTTCATCTCGTTTATTGAAAGATTTATGGATGAGGTGACGCCGGTGGTTCCGGAGATCCCGGGTGTCTCAGTGGACGATTATAAGAAGGTGCTGGTGGAGCGATTTGCGAACCCGGCGATACGCGACCAGATCACACGGATCTGCTCTGAAGGATCGGCGAAGATGCCGAAGTGGGTGCTGCCTTCGATTGTTGAGCTGCTGGACCAGGGAGGCTCGACGAAGCTGCTCAGCCTGGTGATCGCCAGCTGGATCCGCTATTTGGGGCAAGGGGTGGATGAGCAGGGCAAGGCGCTTGAGATCATTGATGCACGTGCGGCGAAGCTGCGGGAGACGGCGCGAGCGGCTGGAACCGATCCGCGACCGATGCTGGCCGTCACGTCGATTTTCGAACAGGAGCTCCCGTCGAGTGAAATGTTTGTTGCCGAGGTGAAGCGGGGGCTGGAGCTGCTTTCTAGCGTGGGAGCTGCTGCGACGATGCGCCGGTATCTCTCGGCGGGCGAGCAGGCCGCGTGAACGCAACCGAGACATGGCTTGAGAAGATCGGCATTCATCCGCAGCTCGCCGTAGGCTACTTCGGACTTTTACTATTCATGATTGGCGATGGCGTCGAGGCGGGTTTTCTCTCGCCGCTGCTGATGGATATGCACTTCAGCGAATCGCGGGTAGCGCTGGTTTTTACACTTTACGGGGTGACGGCGGCGATTGCCGCATGGCTGAGCGGAACGCTTTCTGATCTGTATGGGCCCAAGAAAGTGATGTGGGCGGGGCTGCTGATCTGGGTGGTCTGCGAAATTCCTTTCCTGCTGATCGGGATCGCCCATGCGGATTATCCGGTCATAGCGATCTGCTACATGCTGCGCGGCTTTGGGTATCCGCTTTTTGCCTTCGCCTTCCTGGTGTGGGTAACGGCAGTGACTCCGCACCGCTATCTTGCGACGGCGGTGGGCTGGTTCTGGGTCGCGAGAACGGCTGGTCTGCCGACGCTTGGATCCCTGCTGGCGAGCTTTTCCGTGCCACGATACGGCGGCTACGTTTCACTTTGGCTGTCGACTGTCTTCGTGATGGCAGGAGGTCTGATTGCGCTGCTTGGTGTGCGTGAAAAGCAAGGCCTCAGTGGACTGCAGGTGGGGAGGACGGGAAGCCCGCTGCTGGTCCTGTTCTCGGGTGTATCGATCGTTTGGAAGAAGCCGAGGGTTGGGCTGGGTGGCTTGGTAGCCATTATCACGACGACATCTGAGTTCGGCTTCCTTTTGTTCTTACCCATTTTTTACATACACACGATTGGCTTCTCATTGCAGCAGTGGCTGCAGATACTGAGTGTGATGTTCGCTACAAACGTAGTCTTCAATTTGATCTGGGGATATGTGGGGGATCGAATCGGGTGGCGCACGACGATCACGTTCGTCGGAGCATGCGGCTGTGCCCTGACGACCCTGGGACTGTTCTACATTCCAGACCACTTCGGCAAGAACTATCTGCTGCTGACGCTGGCTGCGATGGCGTATGGGGCGACGCTTGCTGGCTTTGTGCCCTTGAGTGCGATTATGGCGACCCTGGCTCCGGAGTCGCGCGGTGCTGCCATGTCCATTATGAATCTTGGTTCAGGAACAAGCATCTGGCTAGGACCGGCGATCGCGGGCGTGTTTCTGCCGAGGGTGGGTGTATCGGGTGTGATCTGGATTTTCGCACTGATGTATGTGCTGGCAGCGCTGATTGCGATGACGCTGCGGCTTCCTTCGGAGGGCCGGTTTGCGCCGGCGGCTGCAATCGTCACGACGTAGGCTGTTACTGCTCTAACGGGAGACGTGGCCCGCCGGTAGCGGAGCTGAAGAAAGCGTTTCCTGCGCGGGTCAAGGCCGTATCATAGCGAGAGATGAGCGCGAGGTGCCGGGGTATATCGACGCCTTCGATCTCGACCGTTTGCAGGAGTCCCAGGTCGAGTTCGGTGATGATGTTGATCCGCGGTAAGAAGCCGATCCCCATGCCTGCGAGGATCAGGCGTTTGAGTAATTCGCTTGAGTCGAGTTCCATCGTGATGCGCTGCGTGACCTTGAACTGGGCGAAGAGATGATCGATCGACTCACGGCGGCGACCCTGTTTCGGTACGAGGAAGCCGTACTTGGCGGCTTGTGGCAAGGTGACAGGCCCGACCTCGGTAAGGGGATGGCGGGCAGGTACAACGAGCATCAACCGGTCTTCATGGATGGTCTCCATGTGAAGTCGCGGATCTTTGATCGGTAGGGAGACGATGCCGAACTCGACTTCGCGATCAAGCACCATTTCGACGGTCTTCGAGCGTTCAGCCCGAGCTATGTTGAGTGCCACGCGAGGGTACTGCTTCTTGAATTTACTAATGAGTAGCGGCAGGACGTAGAGGGCAGTTGAATCATTGGCGCTTACGGTGAGAGTTCCGCGCGGCATCCTGTCCATATCCGCCAGGGTGAGGCGAATGTGTTTTAACTGCGCGAGGGACTGCTCTGCAAATGGCTGGAAGACTCTGCCTGCCGCGGTGAGAGTCACTTTGCCGCCGCCTCGATCCAGAAGGCGCTGGCCAAGGTGCGTCTCGAGAGCCCTGATCTGCGCAGAGATGGAGGGCTGGGTGACGCCGAGCTTCTCTCCGGCTCTTGAGAAGCTCTTCTGACGCCCCACTTCAAGAAATGTATTGAGCCAATCGAAGTCCATGAGACCTTTCGTTAGAGACGGGGCAACACCCTGGGGAGAGTGGCTTGTGCAAAAAGAATTCAGCGCGTGTATGGGACAACGATAGACGAATTCCAATGCGCAGAATAGAAGAAAGCGCACCTCCTTGCTGATTATGTACCGGAGAGATGAACCGCATTATGCCGGCTGATGATGTGGTCGATCGCTCTGTGTCCGCGCAGCCGAGGGGAATCCAGTCGATTTCGCGGCTGCTTCGGGAGAAAGGAACTTCCTTAATGCGCAGCTGCCCTGTCATCCGCCTGGGCGGTTATGGTGCTGTTCTATTGGGAAGATAAGTGAAAACAAAGGTGTTTGATTTCCTGGAAATGCGTCCGCATAATCAGTCCACACCACTTTCACAAACTGCTTTTCTCCGATCCTGCAAGCATCGCGATCATGAAAATCAGGATCGCTTCGTGCGTCCGCGTGCGACTGCTTAACAAATTACCTTCGCGGCTTTCCGCCTCCTGGATGGTCGCTTCTTTCGTAGTTCGATTCTCTCTGGAGCTTACCAATGCGCTGTAATCGCCTTCCGGCATTGCTATTATTATTCGGCTTTGGTGCACGCGGCAGATTTGGCAAACGGGCGGGATCTTTTATCCTGGCTGCCAGCGCCAGGCCGGCTCAACGCTTGATGAGAGGGTATTGGCATTGCTACAGCACAGCTCTGCTTCTCGCTTTGCCGTTGAGCGCTTTGTGGCTCGGAGCACAGACCAACACGACAACGCTTTCAGGAACGGTGATGGACTCGCTTGGAGCGACCGTGGCTGGTGTTAATGTCAGCATCCTGAACGGGGCTTCCGGAACAACACAGGCCGCTGTGACGACGACAGCCGGCGTGTTCACGTTTGAGCAACTGCAGCCGGGAACGTACGAGGTCAAGGTGCTTGCGCCAGGCTTTTCCGAACAGGATGAAAAGGTGGAACTGCTGGTTTCGACACCGGTCAAGCTGACTTTCAAATTGATCCCGGGGACGAACGAGATAGTAAATGTAGAGACGAACCTGGCATCGGTGAACACTACCGACGGTACGCTTGGAAAAGCGTTTAACAGCGCCCAGGTCCAGAACCTTCCGTACCTTGCGAACAACGTGACGTACCTGCTCTCCCTGCAGCCAGGCGTCCTTGCTCTCGATAGTGGTGCGCAGACTGGAGGTCTGAACACCGACACGCGCACCGGCATCGTGAACGGCGCACGGCAAGACCAATCAAATATCACGCTTGACGGTGTGGATAACAACGACCAGATCTTCGGTTATGCATTTAATGGAGCCCTGCGTTCCACGCGCGACTCAGTTGAAGAATTTCGTGTCACCACGACCAATGCTAACGCGGACGCGGGAAGGTCCTCCGGGGCACAGGTCTCGCTTGTTACCAGGAGTGGTACCAACGGAATACATGGCAGCGCCTATGAGTACTATCGTGATCCTGGAACAACTTCTAACAATTGGTTTAACAAGCAGGCACAATTGAATTCCGGGGAGCCGAATATAGCTGCAAAGGTTTTGCAGCACACGTATGGTGCATCCCTTGGTATTCCAATCAAGAAAGACAAGCTGTTCTTCTTTGGAGCGTATGAGGGCTTTAAGCAGGCAAGCAACGTTCCGGTTGGTCAAACTGTGCCATCTACCTTTAACGCTGGTGGACCCGCGGGCGGTCTTGTTACAGGGAACGTGACTTATGAGGCTTGCCCGACCGCGGCGACATGCAACAGCTCAGGTATCTATAAGACACTCACCCCGACAGACATTGCGCAGCTGGACGGGCGGTCGTCTGATCCGAATTGCGCAACGGCGACGTGCGTTGCTCCCAGTACAAATGCCGCAGCAATCGCCTACTTCAAGCAATTTCCTTTGTCGAATGCAAATGGAGCTGGTGATGGTGTCAACACCGGCGGCTACAATTTTACATCACCGGCTCCCATTCACCAGATTACAAACATTGTTCGTCTGGATTACAACCTGACCTCTCGTCAGAGTCTCTTTGTGCGCGGTAATCTGCAAAGCGACAACCAGTCCACAGCTCTACAATTTCCGGGCCTGCCTGCTGCGTCTAATATCTTCGAAAATAACAAGGGGATCGCAGCAGGTCATATCTGGACCATCAACGATCACCTTACAAATAACGCAAGATACGGCTTCGTTCGTCTTGGGAGTGCCTCTCGTGGAACGGGGAGTCAACCTTACGTCAACTTTGGTGCCTTCAACACACTCACGGCAACCTCGACGTCCACCATTTATAAGGTTGCCACTAACAATTTCGCTGACGATGTAACCTTTGTAAAAGGTAGACATACGCTACAGGCCGGAACGAATCTTTACTTCATCTCGAACGGCCAGTACTTTGACGCGCCTCTGCTTTCGCTATCAAACGTTAGCCCCAACCTGCTCGCGACGGCCGCAATCGCGAATCAGGGCGGAAGCCTAGATCCTGCCGCGTTCAATTGCGCAGATTGTGGGACGGTAGCTGCCGACTTCTCGAATTTTTACAATAACGCAATCATTTCGAATGTAGGCGCAATTGAGACTGCGCAGTCCGGGACCGAGTTTCAGGTGAAGAATAATACTCTTGTTCCTCTTGGCGCCGGAGTGGTGCCGACTCACACATTCAAGAATATAGAACAAGAATACTACTTCCAGGACCAGTGGAAAGCGACAGCGCAATTGACCCTGACATTTGGGCTGCGTTACGTCTATCTAGGCGTACCGTATGAGAAGAACGGGCAACAGATCGCACCCACGATCCCACTCGACACCTTCCTGGCGAACCGGGAAACTGCCGCCTCCGCGGGTAGCGCATACGATAATGATGTCTCATTTCGTGCCGCCGGTTCTCCGAACAGCCAGCCGAACTTCTGGACGGCACAAAAGCGTAACTTCGCTCCTCGCTTCGCATTTGCTTATGCGACGGCGGATAACAAGACGTCGGTCCGCGGAGGGTTTTCTCTGGCCTATGACCACTTCGGCTCGGGTGTGATTGACTCCTACCAGTCGAATCCCCAATCGCTGCTGTCGCTCTCGCAGACAAATCTCGAGACGTTCACGGATATCAACACGAACCCGCGATTTACGGGCTACCATGATGTTCCTGTCGTGGCCGGGTCAACGACACCGTTAGCCCTGCCGTACACGCCGGCTGAGAGTCCGTTCACCTTCGATTACAGCATCAACGACCAGCAAAAGACACCGTACGCAGAGACCTTCAACCTCACGGTGCAACATGAGTTGAGCCATAACCTATCCTTTACTGCATCGTATGTGGGACGTCTTGGTCGTCATCTGCTGGCTAACCTGGATGTGGCACAACCCACGAACCTTTATGATCCCGTCAGTGCTCAAACGTATTTCCAAGCGGCTACCGCGTTTGACAAGATGGTTGATAACGGCGTGTCCGCAGGGAACGTTCCTGATGCGGGCTACTTCCATAACGTCTTCCCCAACTTCAATTTTGCCGGCTATAAAGGGGCGCAAGCCTACTATGCCTATTTCTCTGCCAATCGCGGGAACGAGACGAACGCTCTCTTTTCGGCGGATACCGACTCAACGGCATCACCCTCTGGACAGAGCTTCCGTTTCTTCTTCCCCCAGACGTCGTCGATCTACGCACAGTCTACGATTGCGAGCAGCAATTACCATGCACTGCAGCTCTCGATTCGTGAGGCGTTGAAATATGGTCTGGAATATGACGTGAACTATACCTATTCAAAGTCGATGGACGAAGGCTCTGACCCGGAGCGGAATGGTGTCAGCGGAAGCCCGATTATCAACGCATTTATGCCGCATCAACTGTATGGCGTATCAGACTTCGACGTACGTCATAACCTGACCGCAAACTATACGGCTCCGCTTCCGTTCGGCCGCGGTGCCTCGTTCCTGAACAAGGGTGGCTTGCTCGATCGAATTGTTGGTGGTTTTCAGTTGAATGGAGTGGTGCATTACAGCACCGGATTCCCATTCAGTGCGGTTGCAGAGGGGAACTGGGGAACAAATTTTGCCTTCAACAGCAACATGGTGCAGACTGGACCGATCCCAACTGGCGGGCACCACTACGATGCTGTGAATCTTGAAGAGACGGCATTGAAGGGTATTACGGGTGCACAGGCGAAGCAGAATCTCCGGTTTGCCTACGTGGGCGAGTCCGGGCAGCGAAACAATTTCCGCTCGGATGGATACCTCTCGCTCGACGATGGCTTGGCGAAGACGATCCACATCTTCCGTGAGCAGCAGCTGCGGATCTCGGCCGAGGTCTTCAATGTGCTGAATACGAACCGCTTTGCCACCGTACAGATCGACGGGACAAGTGGGAACTTTGGCGTCTATCAGAATGGGACGAGTGCCTACCAGACCTCAAGCGGGTCAAGCTCCTTACTGTTGCAGCCGCGACAGATGCAGTTCTCGGGTAAGTACACGTTCTAAGAATGAGGTTCGCGATGCCGAAGAATACTTCTGCCTGTGCCGGGCTTGCCGTCGTGCTGTGTCTTTCAATGAGCGCGGCGGTGGCACAGTTTCCGGAGCCCAACGGAGGAACTCTCGAACGAGGCGTACTACCGACACGCTGGCTTTCGCAGGGGCCGAAGTGCATGGAAATTCCGGAGTGGCAGGTGCATGAATATAACCCGGACTTCTTCATCCTGCGGCAATCGCCTTGTACGGACTATGAGAAGCCGTTTATCTTTCTTATTTTTGGTAAAAACAAGGCGATGCTGGTGGATACGGGCTCACGCAATGGCGACCTGGTTCCTACGTTGCAGTTGACGATCAGGCATTGGCTGGTGCGCAATGGACGTGCCAGTATCCCGCTGGTCGTAGTGCATACCCATCCCCACGAGGACCATACCTGGGGGGACAAGGCGATTCAGGCTATTCATGATCCAGCGATGCCGGTGGTCTTTATCCCGTCGGAGATCGAGGCAACAAAGAAGTTCTACGGGATACAGAATTGGCCCGGGGATATTGGCAAGGTGGACCTGGGCGGCCGCACACTGGATATGATCCCGATCCCCGGTCATAGCGCGGTTAGCATTGCGTTATATGACAGGAAGACGGGCGTTCTGCTGGCCGGCGACAGTCTCTATCCCGGGCGACTTTATGTCCAGGATTTTCCCGCGTTCCAGACGAGTACGGAACGCCTGATCAAGTTCACAGAAGGTAAACCGGTTGCGCATATTATCGGGAATCATATCGAGCAGACGAGTACGCCGTTTCTCGATTACCCGGTTGGCACGATGTATCAGCCGGATGAGCATGAGTTGGCGCTTTCGCGAGGGGACTTACTGGAGCTTGAGGATGCATTGGTTTCAATGCATGGGACGCCAAGACGGCTGGCTCTTCGTGATTTTTCGGTCTGGCCTTCCGGACCTGACTTCGGCAGCGCTGCAGAACGAGCGGAGTACAAGAGGCATGTAGAGGAGGAGCAGACCAGGATGTGGGATCATTCGAAACAGTAATAGAAATGTAGCTGTACTAATTACAAGTTCGTAGAAGCTTCAGATTGTAAGTATCGGAGAGTGATATGCGGTTCGTAGTAGCAGGCTTTGTAGCTATTGGTACGTTTGTTGTTGTATTGGCTAGCCTGAGTGGCAGGACTGTCCAGGCTGGCGAAGATGCTTCGAAGCCGGAGTTTTATACAACCCAGGTAAAGCCGATTATGGACACGAACTGCGGACGGTGCCACCTTGGTGTGAACCATCGCGGAGGCTTGAACATGGGTACGCGTGAGTTGCTGTTAAAGGGTGGTCACTCCGGACCTGCGGTGGTGCCGGGCGATCCTGCAAGCTCACTTTTGATCAAACTCGTTCGCCACGAAGGGCCGGCGAGTGAGCCGAAGAACATGCCTCCGAACAAGCCGAAGATATCGGATGCTGACATCCAGACGCTTACGGAATGGATAAAGGCGGGGGCTGCGATGCCTGCGGTGACGGCTCAGTAGAAGGTCCCTACTGAGCTTCGCCACTGTAGACCTTTGGACTTCCAAGGCTGCCTGCCGGGGGCAGATGGCGAATGTACAGGACCATTTCCCACATTTCGCGGTCCGAGAAGTCGCCGCTTGAGGGCGGCATGCCGGAGGGCCAGATACCGTTCTTGATGATCCATTTCAGCTGCCCGTCCGTGTAGGCCTGCACCTGTGACGAGGCTAGTGAAGGAATGGATGGCGAGATGGTCGCGGCGAAGGGAACGCCAGTGTTCTGTCCGTCCAGACCATGACAGACCATGCAGTAGGAGTTGAAGGAGGCTTTACCCTCTTCGATGTTCTCGAGCGATGCGGCGATTGGATTGACGTCCTTCTTGCCCTTGATAGTGATATGGCGCTTGGTCCAGTAGGCCATCTTGGTTTCGGTAGCGGAGGGGGGGGTTGCGCGGCAGCCGGTAAGGACCAGGCTCGCGAGCAGGATGGTAGCCGACAAAGCCTTCATAAAAAGATGATCCTACAACGACTGCTGCTTATCCAAGCGCCTTGCGAGCGGTTTCGCGTCAGGCGATGATGTCGTGAATGACCTTACCGGCTACGTCTGTGAGACGGAAGTCGCGACCACTGGAGCGGAAGGTAAGCTTCGTGTGATCGATGCCCATGAGGTAGAGGATGGTGGCGTGGATATCATGGACGTGGACCGGCTTGTCGATCACTTTCCAGCCGAAGTCGTCCGTGGCGCCATAGGTGATACCACCCTTGATGCCGCCCCCGGCGAGCCACATAGAAAAGCCATGCGGGTTATGATCGCGACCAGCGTGGGTGCCAGCGCCGCCGAGTTCGACGACGGGTGTACGCCCGAACTCCGAACCGCATACGATGATGGTCTCATCGAGCAAGCCGCGGGCTTTGAGGTCCTTGACCAGCGCGGCGAAGGGCTGGTCGGAGTCCTTGGCGTTCTTGCGATGCGACTGGATGTCCTGGTGAGCGTCCCACGGATCGCCCATGGAGTAGTAAACCTGCACCATGCGGACGCCGCGTTCAATCAGGCGGGCTGCGGTCAGGCAGCCGCGTGCAGTCGAACCCTCGCCGTACATCTTGATCGTCGCCTCAGACTCCTTGCGAACATCGAAGACGTCGGGAGCTTCGGTCTGCATGCGATAAGCGGTTTCCATTGAGCCGATCGTGGCCTCGAGCTGGGGGTCGGCACTGGCGACATCGGTGCCGTAGGTCTCCTGTACGCTGAGGGCGTCGAGCCTCTTGACGAGTTCCAGCTCTTTGCGCTGCTGGGTGATGTCGTACCGATCGTTGTGGATATCGGGGATTAGCTTGTATGGATCGAAGTCCTTCTGTTTGGTGTCCGTGGTGACGTACGTCGCTTGGTTAACAGCGGGAAGGAAGCCGGAGCTCCAGAGCGGCGGTCCGACGGTGGTCGGCACCTGGGGGCAAAGTACGACAAAGCCCGGCAGATTTTTGTTCGAGGTTCCCAGGCCGTAGGTAAGCCATGAGCCCATGGAGGGGCGGCCGATGACGTTCGCGCCGGTATTCATCATGATGAGCGCCGGTTCGTGATTGGGGATCTCGGTGTAGACGGACTTCACAACGCAGATATCATCGGCACAGGCACCCACGGTGGGAAAGAGCTCCGAGACCTCGAGACCGCTCTTGCCGTAACGTGAGAACTCGAAGGGCGACTTCATCAGAGTGCCGGTCTTGCGCTCGTGGCCGAGATCGCCACCGGGCATGGCATGTCCGTGATACTTGGTGAGGGCTGGCTTGTTGTCGAAGCTGTCGATATGCGACAGGCCGCCATTCATGAAGAGGAAGATCACGTGCTTGGCTTTCGGTTTGAAGTTCGGGTCGCGCAGCATCCAAGGATTGGTGGCGGCCGTATCGGCAGCAACGGAGCCTGGTGACTTTGCGTCGAGAGCTTCCGCTTGCGCGAGCGACTCGCCGATCATGCTGGCGAAGCTCATCATGGCGAAGCCGCCGCCGATCTTGCGGAGAGCGTCCCTGCGGGTGACTGGTTTCGGTTTCTGACAAGACATGATGGATCTCCTGCTTGCGACTTAGTTCAAAAAATTGAATTCGTTCGAGCTGAAGAGCACACGGCAGTATTCCTTCCATGCACTGATCGGTTCCTGGTTGACCATGTAGCCGGGCTTGTCGGGGGTGGTCTTCAGAAATTCAAGGCCGGCCTGCAGCTCAGCCGGGGTCGGCGTGCGGCCATAGATGAGTCTGTAGGACTCGGTGATGCGGGCTGCGTCTTCGCCTTTGGAGTAGACGCGGTTCGAGAGCACTTCAGCCTGTTTGTAGACGAAGGGGTCATTCATGAAGTAGAGCCGTTGCACGGGCACATTGGTCGAGAAGCGCTGTTCGGCGGTAAATGTTGGATTGGGAAAGTCGAATGCCTGCAGGAACGGATCAATGCGGAATCGGCTGATCTTGGCATAGACGGTGCGTTTATCGTTGTCGATGCCGAGCGGCGTGGCCGGACCGCCGGGCTCCTTGATATTGAGATCGCCGGCGACAAAGAGGATCGAATCGCGTAGCTGTTCCGCGTCGAGGCGCTGCAGGGAGAAGTGCGAGTAGTACCGGTTCATTGGATCCTTCACATGCTCCTCGGGTGTCTCCTTGCTGCTCTGCTGGTAAACGGCCGAGAGCATAATCATGCGCTGCACTTTTTTAAGCGACATACCATCTTTACGGAACTGGGTGGCGAGATAGTTCAGCAGCGGAAGATCGGAGGGAGGATCGCCGACGGCGCCGAAGTTATCGGGAGTGTTGACGATGCCGGTGCCGAAGTGCCACTTCCAAACCCGATTGACAAAGACGCGGCTGGCGAGCGGGCTGGCGACAATGTCGTTCGCAAGCTCGAGCCGGCCGCTGCCTTGGATGTACGGCTTCTTATCTGCCGGACCGAGGACGGTGAGGAAGGCGCGGGGAACGATGTCGCCCTGCGCGTGGGGGTTGCCGCGCAGGTCGAGCGCGATGTTGACCGCCTTTGGCTTATCGGACATGCCGTGAACGAAAGGGTAAACCTCACCCATCTTCTTGACGTTACTTCCTTCGGACTGGAGGGCGGCGAGATAGGCTTGCTCGGCCGGACCGAGGCGGCGGACGAGATCCCACCCGCGGAAGGCGAAGAGGCCGGGCAGACCGCGCTCTTCGAAGACGCCAGTCCCGAGTTGACGGACGAAAAGATCTTCGTAGAGATTCGCTTTCTCAGAAGGCAGAACTTTCAGCTCGAGGGTGCAGCCCGGACAGAACTGGTCATAGGTGTCGAACTCATTCGGTTTGACATCTTTTTCGCGTTCGGTGGGAACGCCGGCCTTGGCCTTGATCTTGTCGTTCTCTTCCTCGACGGCCTTGTTTTCGATCTCGAGATTGAGGACACGGCCCTGGAAGGAGGCGGCGAGGAACTTTGCCTGGTCCTCGGTTCCTCCCTGGGCGACCATGGTCTGCCACTCCTTCAGGTAGGGATAGAAGAGCGGCTTCTTGGCCAGAAACGCTATCCAGCGGTTGAGGAGCTCCGGATCGACGCGGTCCTGGTCGGCTGCCTCATCGACCTTCAGCTTTGGCTTGCCCGTGACTCGCCAAGCGGCCACCATATAGTTCGCTGTCTGGGCGGCGTAGGCGATTGCAAGCTGTTGGCCAGCTTGCTTGGTGTAGTCCTGTGCGGCTTTATCCCGGTCGTTGGCTTCCTTGAACTTGGTTCGCCAGAACTCGACTTGCGAGTCGGGAACAAAGTTGTATTCCTTATAGGTGGAGCTGGCGAAAACGCCGCCGAGGGCGTAATAATCCTTTGCGAGAATGGGATCGTACTTGTGATCGTGGCAGCGGGCACAAGCCACGGTCAGGCCCATAAAGCCGCGGGTGACGGCGTCGATGCGCTCATTGCGCTCGTCGGCTCGACCCTGAATCGGCTCGGCTTGATCCCAGATCCAGGGAGCGCCGCCGAGGAAGCCGGTTCCCTTAAGGTCATCGGCGGTGGGATGCGGGGAGAGGAGATCGCCCGCGAGCTGCATCTTTACGAACTGGTCGTATGGCAGGTCCTGGTTGATCTGCTTGATGACCCAGTCGCGATAGACCCAGGCGCCATCGAGAGGCATGTAGCCGCGCCCCCGGGGATCAAGCCCGCGGATGTCATCATCGCCATACCGGGCGACGTCGAGCCAATGACGGCCCCAGCGCTCGCCGTAGCGCGGGGAGGCAAGCAGGGAGTCAACGAGTTTGGCAAAGGCGTCAGGAGATTTGTCCTTTTCAAAGGTGTCGATCTCTTCCGGCGTGGGGGGCAGCCCGGTAAGGTCGAGCGTCGCGCGACGGATCAGGGTGCGCTTGTCGGCCATCGGAGCGGGCTTCAGACCTTTTTCTTCCAGCTTGGCGAGCACGAAGCGATCGATGTCAGTCTTGGCCCAGGCCTTGAGGGCTGGGTCCGTAATCGCAGGCGCCGGTGGGTCGGCCAGCGGCATGAAGGACCAGAAGTGGCGCATGTCGTCGGTGATCTGTTTGCCGGTCCGGATGGGGACAGCGCTTTGCGGCCAGGGAACGCCCATGCGCACCCATTCGGTGAGGACGGCGACTTCATCGTCCTTCAGCTTGCTCCCGTTCTTCGGCATCTTCAGTTGGCCGGTCTGGTGGACGGCTGTGAGCAGGAGGCTCTTCTCCGGATCACCGGGGACGATCGCGGGACCGGAGTCACCGCCCTTGAGCAGAGCGGCGCGTGAGGTGAGGCTCAGGCCGCCAGAGGCGCGCTCCTGGTGGCAGCGTCCGCAGGAGTTAGCCAGGATCGGCCGGACTTTGTTTTCGAAGTAGTCGGACCCCGGCGCCCCTTTTGCTTCGGCCGGATTAAGCTTGGCTACGACCGGCATCGCGGGCTCAGCGCTATCCCAGCTACCACCACGGCGGACCCACTCCTTGAGGTTGGCGATGTCACTGTCCGATAACTTTGGGGCCTTGGCCGGCATCTTCAGATCGCCCGTCTGCAGGACTGCCTCGATTAGGAGGCTCTTGTCGGGATTGCCCGGGATCATCGCTGGACCGGAGTCGCCGCCGGCGAGCACGGCGGCGTGCGAGTCGAGCCGCAGACCACCGGCAGCCTCGCTGGTGTGGCATTTGTAGCAGCTTTGCGCCAGCAGCGGACGCACCTTCTGGGTGAAGAACTGGGTATCGTCTTCGGCGGAGGGCGTCGAAGCTGCCGCAGCAGTAGGGCGCTCGGCCTTCGCCTGACCGTGAACCGCAGGGATCCTTGCTGCGGCAAAGCCAAGGGCCGCCACGGTGAAGGCGCTACCGATACGGGCGAATGTCGGGTACAGTCTCCAGACGTTGATCACAGCGTCTCTCCATCAAACGACAGTTGATTGGGGGATGGTGCGGCGTTCTCAGAGGGATAAGCGACGGTGGAGCGGTGGAAGCGTAACGGCGCAGTCTGCTGATCGCCGCGTGAGAAGCTTTCGATGTGCTCGACGAGGTCAAGATATTGTTGGCCGTTGCTGCGGAGGTTCATGCCAGACGCCGGCATTTTCAGATCCAGAACCACTCGCGAACCGCAGGTATCCTCACGGCTCTGCCGCGCGAGGACAATGATGCGGGTTCCGAGGAAGAGCGCCTCTGCGGTGTTGTGGGTTACAAAGACAACCGTGGGCCGGGTCTCGTTCCAGACGGAGCGGAGCAGTCGTTGCAGGCTGGCGCGCGTTGCGGGGTCGAGCGCACTGAAGGCCTCATCCATCAGCAGAACGCGCGACTTCATCATGAGTGCCTGGGCGATAGCGACGCGCTGCTGCATGCCGCCCGAGAGTTGGTGGGGATACTTGCCGGCGTCCGACGGCTGAAGGCCCATGTGAGCGAGCTGACGGAATGCCTCTGCGCGGACCTCGCGCCGGAAGGCCCGGAAGCTCGGTCGCAGGCGCCCCAGGATGTGGTATTTCGAAGTCTCGGGCCCCATCGCCAGGTTCTCGAGCACGGTCCGGTCGGGAAAAAGGGAGTATCTCTGGGGAACATAGCCCGAGCGCGCGTCTACCCGTTCGACGCGCCTGCCGGCGACGGAGATCTGGCCGCTAGTGGGGCGTTCCTGGCCGAGTAGCATGCGTAAAAGGGTGCTTTTGCCGCAGCCTGTCTCGCCGAGCAGCACGACGAACTCACCCTCTGCGATGTCTAAGGAGATGCTCTCAAGAACAGTGCGGCGGGCTTTGCGAGCAAGTGGATAGCAGACCGAGAGGTCACTGATGCGAATACAGTTCGCATCGCCAAGCGAGCTGGGTGCGCTTGCCTGGCCGGCCGATTCAGCCTGGGGCAGCAAGTCTAACGTGGCCGTGAGGTTGGGCGTACTCATGCCTGAAACCATGGGTTCAGCCTGCGGTTGATGGTGCGCAGCGAAAGATCGATGAGGAAGAGAAGGAACGCTACCCACAGAACGTAAGGGAGGATGATGTCCATTCCCATGTGGCGGCGCATGATAGCAATCCGATAGGCCAGACCATCAGAGGCGGCAATCATTTCGCCAGCGAAGAGGAAGAGCATCATGGGCTTCAGGTTCAGGCGAAGGCTGTTGATGACCTGCGGTAACACCTGACGGAAGACCACCCTGTACGCAACGTCGAAGTTGTTTGCGTCCAGGGTGAAGGCTTTGACGATCTGCTCCTGCGGGACGGCCTTCACCATCTGCGTGACGTCGAGGATCATGGTCGGGGCTACGCCGATGACGATCAGCGCGATCTTCGACCACTCATCGATGCCGAAGACGATGAGGAGGATCGGCAGGAGCGAAAGCGCCACGATCTTATCGAAGAAGAGGACGAAGCGCAGGAAGCCTGCGCCGAACCAGGGGAAGAGGCCAATGTGGAGCGCGAGCACAACGGCTGGCACCAGCAGGAAGAGGCTGATAAAGAACCGGCGGCCGCTTGAGGTGGTATCTTTCCAGATCATGGAGTGATGCAGGCGCTCCCATGTCGAGGCGTTCTCAGAGGCGATATAGTCGTCCTCTTCGGCCGGCTCAAGAACGGCAGCGTGAATGCCTGTGAAGAGCTGGTGTCCATTAGGCACGACGCGGTCTTCAGGATTCTGATGGTGCCGGCTGATCGACGTCTGCATGTAGAGCCCGATACAGACAACAAAGAGCAGGCAAGAGAGCGCCTGACTGAGCAGCCGGTTTGGCCGAGCCTGAATATCGAATGGGGAAAAATTCAGCATCGCTAAAGCTTTCCTTGTTCTGCGGCCTGCATGTACGTCGCGTTGAAGCGCAGCCGGATGCGGTCCTTTTTCCCTTGCACAGCACCGTTCGGATAGATGACGGCTACATCATCGACCGACTTGATCCCTTGCCCGAGCAGGCCATGAGCAAAGCAGAATTGCCGGACGAGGTCCATCTTCTTCTGGAGGTCGGGGCCGCCGGTAAAGTCCGCTGCCGACTTCGGGGTGACGAAGAGCGAAGTCGTTTTTAGCTGCTCCTTGTAGGAGTCGACCGAGTCTCCGGACGCGGCAGCCGAATACTTCAACGCAGCAGCCTGGCTGCTCGCAACCTGCTGGATCGTCTCGTACCACGCGCCGGTAACTGCCTTTGCGAACTTCTGGCCGTCGGCGCTGTTGAGAACCTCGGTACGAACGACCAGCAAGTCGAGGATTTCGCCTGGAATTTTCGATGAGTCGAAGATCGAGCGAACGCTCTTGTCGGCTGCGATCTGACTGACGAGCGGCTTCCAGGTGACAACGGCCTGATTCGACTTGTTGTTTAGGAAGGCGGCGACGATGTCCGAATCAGACGTGTTGATGAGGTGGAGCTTTGAAAGCTGGGATTGCTGTCCGTTCAGCACCATTCCACGTTCCAGCAGGTATTCGGAGACGGTCTTCTGGACCAGCATGACTGGCTTCGCGCTAAGGGTCGCGAAGCTAAGGTCATTGCGGACCAGGACTGCGTCGTTTCCATTGCTGTAGTCGCCGATGATGATTGCGGTTGAATCGATGCCGGCCGCCGCGGGCATGTCGAGCGCCTCCATGTTCGTCATGGTGCAGGCATCGATATTTTTTGCAACAAACGAGTCGAGCGAAGCGGCGTAGTCAAAGCGTTGCATTTTGATGACGATGCCGTACTTATCGGCCCACTTCTTAAGGATCCCCGACTTCTGCATATAGAAGTAGGGATTCCATCCTGCGTAAACAGACCAGCCGACGGTGAAGGTGGGAGTGTCCGCCCTGGCTGCCGTCGACGCGGCGAAGCCGCACAGCAGCACGCAGATACAGGCCAGAGTGAGAGAACGGAGCTTCATTGCTTGCATCGGCACCTGAATTTTCCAAATCAAAATATCGGCTTGCCTTACCCTGGCAGTGATGGGAGCTTCTCTTACCGGAAGCGTCATTCGATCGTCAGCCGATGCGCAAGAAGATGACGTACACGGACAACTAGAAGTTTATGCCGAGAACTTGGACGAGCAAGGGCTCATTGGAGCATGCAATCAGCGCGATAGGAAAAATCCATCAGGTTCTACCTTGATTCCTATCGAATAGAAGCGGCTAATCGTCGTCATCGTCAGGAGGCGCTCCTTCTTTAGGTTTGGTTGGAGGCTTCTTAGGCTTGTAGGTTCCGTCAAGAATCTGGTCGACAGTGGATAGCATCTCGGGCGAGTCCGGAGCTACATCAGAGTCGAGACGGGCAACCACAATGCCCTTTTTATCGATGATGAACTTTGTGTAATTCCAGTGGACCGGACCGCCAGGAGGTGCACCCTTGCTGGTCGTGAGATAGGCAAAAAGAGGTAATTGCTCCTGGCCGGTGAGCTTCGAGACTGCCATGATCGGAAAGTCTGTCTTTGCGTCAGCGTAAGCCTTCCGAATCTCAGGCGATGTTCCGGGTTCGGTCCCGCCGAAGTCATTCGACGGCACGCCAAGCACGACAACACCTCTATCTTTGTAGGTGTCATTCAGCTTGATCAGTGCGGGTAGCTGCTCGTTATAAGTCGATTTCCGTCCCAGGTTCACGATCACGATGCAGCGCCCCTTGAACGTTGAGAGCGGAATGTCCTTACCATCCGCACCGGGAAGGCTGAAATCATAGGCGCTTTTATCGGGCTTGGTGGGTGGCTTGGGAGCAGTGTCCGTCTCGGCCGGGTGCTTCTTATCACGCGTACTGCCGGCCGGACTGGATGTTGTTGCGAAAGCGGATTTCGGTTGGATCATTGCCGCAGGCAATACAGACGCGAGTGCAAGAAGCACGAGAAGTCTATCTCCTGGATGGAAATGCATTGTCATCTTCTCAGGCATGTAATTGGATTCTAAGGTGAGTCGATGGGCGACTTCGCTCTTATTGCAAATGTTGATTGTCCTAATAGGCGGACTCTATCGATAGGCATCGCTTATCACCTTGATTTGCAGATCGAATACGGTAACGGTCCTGAGCAGGAATTGATCTACTATCGAGATCTGCCTATTCCCTTGTGTCGTCCTCTCCAACCATCCTGTTTTGCCGGGAAGTTTGAAGTCATGTCTTCATGGAACCAGACTACCGGCGCCGCGTACCGAGCCCTCGTGATTGTGGCGCTTGCGTCGACTTCCGCCATCTTTGGCCAGGAGCCTGCCAAGCCAGCCGCCGCCGCTGGCCAGCATGCACATCCTGTGCGCCTCGGAGTTCATACGCCGGGAGTCTCCCGTCCCATGAGCAGCTTGGAGAAGGAGGCTGTCTTTGCCCTCGGGGGGAGTCCCGACTGGTCCGTGGTGACAAAGGACGCGGTCTTCGTTACAAGCGGGCGTACCAATCACGTCGTGCAGCTTCTGCCGGCCACGAACAAGGTCGGCCTTACGATCAACGTGCAAGGCCCATGTTCCGGCCTCGCCGATGGCTTCGGGTCCATCTGGGCGCCCAGTTGCGGTGCTCATTCGATCCTCCGCATTGACCCGGTTACGGGTTCTGTCACCACGGAGATCAAGGTCCATCCGGCCAACTCGGAGGGTGGAATTACGGTAGGTGCCGGCTCGGTCTGGATGGTTGTCACGCCATCAACCCTGGCACGCATCAATCCGCAGACGAACACAGTAGTTGCGAGGATTGAGCTGCCTTCGGGTTCCGAAAACCCGCTGTTCAGCGACGGCTTCATCTGGGTGTCGTCGTTCGAGCATGACCAGCTATTAAAGGTTGATCCCGCGTCAGGCAGCATCGTCAGTAGCATCGCCGTTGGTCCGAAACCTCGCTTTCTGACGGCAGGCGCCGGTTCAATTTGGACGCTCAACCAGGGTGACGGCACGATCTCCCGTGTAGATGCAAAGACTGGGAAGCTGCTGGCGACCATTTCTTGCGGCATTGCGGGCGGCGGTGGAGAGATCACCTTCGGTGCAGGGTCCATATGGGCGACCATGTTTGACTTTCCCGTGACCCAGGTGGACCCGGCGACCAATACAGTAGTCAAGCAGTGGGCCGGCGCAGGAGGGGATGGCCTACGCTTCGGCTTCGACTCTCTCTGGCTTTCGAATGGCCGTGCAGGGAATGTCTGGCGGCTCTCACCCCATCAACCCTGATAAGCTTTCTTTCGAACCTGATACGTAGGAATAGTGACTCATGCGTCAGGATCGCTATCCCTTTACGCACCACTGCCGTGCAAAGGAAACTCCTTGAATTCATCAGTTCTCTGGGAAGAGATTCTCCCAGGATCGTCTACATGGTCCCACGTGCTCAAACGGGGAACTGCGCTCCGTATCGAGGCACTTGATGATGCGTGCAACGTGGGCGCGATCTTTCTGAACGCGGATAACCCGGCGGAGCGCCTGAACCTTCCCGATACCTTGAAGGCGCAGCATATAGCGCGTGTTACCAAGGGAGTAGCGCTCTACTCCGATATGGGGCGAGTTCTTTGCTCAACTACGGAAGACACGCTGGGGTGGCACGATCCTCTTGGGGGCTGCTCCGACGGGCGAATGGTCGAGAAGAAATACGGTAAGTCTTCCTACCAGGAATCTAGAAATGATTGGCACCAGAACTCATTGGACGGCTTTCTGGTCGAGTTGGCGAAATACGGCCTAAACAGCCGAGACCTGATGATGAACATTAGCTTTTTCAGTAAGGTCGAAGTTCAGCGGGATGGGTCAATGCTCTTTATCGAGGGTCATTCGCAGGTGGGCGATGTGGTTGAACTTCGGGCTGAGATGAATACCCTGGTCATCCTGAATACATGCCAGCATCCGATGGAGCCGTCGCCGGCCTACGCGCGGCGCCCCGTCAAACTTACAGTCAAGCGGGTCGAATTGGCTGGACCGGATGACCTCTGCCGCAACTTTCGTCCGGAAAATGACCGGGGATTTGCGCTCACCGAGCGGTATTTTCTCTAGAGACAAGGAGTTGAAAGAGTGCCGGAATGTGTTACCAACTCCAGGGAACGTCTGCCCAGCGATGCCATCTTTTTTGCGACGGTAGGCGCAGGCGACCCCTTTGTTCACGAGATCTCTCAAGGACAGGTCATCCGCATTGTGGATCTCAAGGGCAACCAGGCAGTCGATACGCTCTTCTACAACGCCCATGACTATGCCGACCGTTACAGCGCGCAGGATACGATTCGCGAACAAAATAACGTTTATCTGACAGCCGGCACGCGGCTGATCTCGACGAAACGCAATGTCCTGATGACGATCGTGGCGGACACCTGCGGCCGCCACGATACGCTTGGCGGCGCCTGTTCCACAGAGAGCAACATGGTGCGTTACGCGATTGAAAAACGATCGATGCATGCCTGCCGCCAGAGCTTTTTGAAGGCAGCGCTTGACTGGTCAGCGCAGACGGGACGGGAGTTCGACAAGCGCGACCTGACGGCGAACATCAATTTCTTCATGAATGTTCCCGTCACTGTAGATGGTCAGCTGACGTTTGAAGATGGGGTCTCCGACGCGGGCAAATACCTGGACCTGCAGGCCGAGATGGATACCCTGATCGTGATCTCGAACTGTCCTCAACTCAACAATCCATGTAATGCGTACGACCCCACGCCGGTTCAGATTCTTATCTGGGACAAGAACCAGGAGCCTGATGTTTAAGAAGGTGCTCATTGCCAATCGAGGGGCAATTGCCTGCAGGATTGAACGTACGCTGCGGCGCATGGGCGTTGGCTCGGTCGCCGTCTACTCCACTGCTGACAGAAGTTCGCTGCACGTGTTGCAGGCTGACGAAGCGGTGCTTATCGGTGAACCGCCGGCGGCACTAAGCTATCTCTCACTTGAAGCCATCTTTGCCGCTGCTGCACAGACGGGAGCGGAGGCAATTCACCCGGGCTACGGTTTTCTGAGTGAGAATATCAACTTTGCCCGTCAGTGCGTCGCACGGGGAATCACCTTTATCGGACCGGCGCCGGAGCATATCGCTGCCTTTGCGCTGAAGCATACGGCGCGTGCTACGGCGGCAGCGTACGGCATTCCGATGCTGCCTGGCACGGGCCTGCTCGCAAGCCGCGAAGAGGCTTTGGCGAAGGCGGCGCTGTTACCGTATCCCGTCATGCTCAAGAGCTCTGGCGGTGGTGGCGGGATCGGCATGCGCGTCTGTCGCAGCCCGGAAGAGCTCGGCGAAGCGTACGAATCTGTCCTGCGGCTTAGCCGGGCAAACTTCGGGGATAGTGGCGTGTATCTCGAGAAATACGTAGCTCGTGCGCGACACATCGAAGTGCAGATATTCGGAGACGGGAACGGCAAGGTACTCGCCCTGGGGGAGCGCGATTGCTCCGCGCAGCGCCGCCACCAAAAGGTTTTGGAGGAGACGCCGGCGCCGGGCATCAGCGACATTACGCGGGAGCAACTAAAAGCCTCTGCGGTACGGCTCGCCGAGGCTGTTGGCTACGCCTCTGCGGGTACTGTCGAATTTCTCTACGACGAAGATACCGAGGCGTTCTATTTTCTTGAAGTCAACACGCGCCTACAGGTGGAGCATGGTGTAACTGAGGAGGTCACGGGTATCGATCTCGTCGAGTGGATGGTGCTGCAGGCCGCAGGGGAATTAGGGCCGCTCAACTCTTTTGTCATCACGCCGCAGGGCTGTTCGATCGAGGCCAGGCTCTACGCGGAAGACCCGGCGAATAACTTCCAGCCGACCCCGGGAAAACTCACGCTGGTGACGTTTCCGAAGACAGACCTGGCTCGCGTCGAGACGTGGATCGAGTCAGGAACGACCATTACTTCCTTCTACGATCCCATGATCGCGAAGATGATTGTTCATGGAAAGAATCGGGAAGAGGCTCTCAAAAAGCTCTCGCTTGCACTGGATGCAACGGCTATCGATGGTACTGAGACCAATCTGCGCTACCTTCGCGAGGTGATCAGAACACCGGAGTTTGTATCGGGCACGGTAACAACCTCCTTTCTTGAAGGCCTGCATCTCCCGCGTACGACGATCGAAGTTCTTGAAGGCGGAACTCAGTCGACCATCCAGGATTACCCCGGACGCCTGGGCTACTGGAATGTTGGCGTGCCGCCATCGGGGCCGATGGATCACCTGTCCTTCCGCATTGGCAACAGGCTAGTTGGAAACGCGGAGGACGCGAATGCGATCGAGTTCGCCACCATGGGCGCGCGGCTTAGATTTCATGCAGAGGCTCTGATTGCCCTCACCGGCTGCGATATGGGGGCGAAGCTCGACGGCAAGCTGATCGAGCGTTGGACGGCGATCCGAGTGAAAGCCGGCAGCGTTCTGTCGCTGGGTGCAGCTTCGAAGGAAGGCATCCGTGCCTACCTGGCTGTCCAGGGCGGCTTTGACACTCAACCGTACCTCGGGAGTCGCAGCACCTTCATCCTTGGCGGTTTCGGCGGGCATGCTGGAAGAGTGTTGCGAGCCGGGAATGTTCTGCATCTTGGTCAGAAGGATTTGGGGCGAGAAGAGCCTGTAGCTCTGCCGCCAGAGTACAAACCGGTACTGACGCATGAGTGGACGGTCGGCGTTCTCTTCGGTCCTCATACGGCACCCGACTTCTTCACCGACGAATACGTTGCCATCCTCTTCTCGACGCGGTGGAAGGTTCACTACCAGAGCGATCGCACCGGCGTACGGCTGATCGGTCCAAAGCCTGGGTGGGCTCGACCCGATGGCGGCGAGGCCGGCCTGCATCCCTCGAATATTCACGATAATGCCTATGCGGTCGGCACGATTGATTTCACCGGGGACATGCCAATCCTGCTTGGTCCAGATGGGCCGAGTCTCGGCGGCTTCGTCTGTCCGGCCACCATCGTGCAGGCCGAGATATGGAAGCTCGGACAACTCAAGGCCGGAGATCTGGTTCAGTTCCAGCGCATGACGCTCACGCAGGCCGAGGCGATGGAACGACAGCAGGATCTCTTCCTGAAAGATTTTCAGGAAGCCCCGCCTGTACTTCCCGCTGAACCGTCGCTCGAGCCGGCGGTGCTAAGGCGGATCGCCGATCGAACGCCCGCGATAACGTTCCGTGCGGACGGTGACAAATATCTGCTGGTCGAGTACGGGGCGCTTGAGCTGGATCTAAACCTTCGCTTCCGGGTGCATATCCTCGAACAGAAGCTTCGCGCGCTGAACCTTCCAGGGATGATCGATATCACGCCGGGCGTGCGATCGCTCCATATCCATTACGACAGTCGAAAAATCCAACGCCAAGATCTTATCGAAGCCTTGGACAGAACCGACCGCACGATGCCGGAGCTTTCGGACATCACGGTGCCGTCGCGCATCGTGCATCTGCCACTCTCCTGGGACGATCCGCAGGCCCGGCTTGCGCAAGATAAATACATGCAGGCAGTCCGGCCGGATGCTCCCTGGTGCCCATCGAATATCGAGTTCATTCGCCGCATCAACGGCCTTGATTCGATTGAGGATGTGTATCGTATCGTGCACGAGGCGAGCTATCTGGTTCTAGGGCTCGGCGACGTGTACCTTGGTGCGCCGGTGGCTACGCCGATTGATCCGCGGCATCGGCTGGTGACCACGAAGTACAACCCGGCGCGCACCTGGACGCCAGAGAACGCCGTTGGCATCGGCGGCGCGTATATGTGTGTGTACGGCATGGAAGGGCCGGGCGGCTATCAGCTTGTCGGGCGAACGATCCAGGTATGGAACACATGGAAGTCGACACCGGCCTTCACGAAAGGAGTTCCATGGTCGCTGCGATTCTTCGATCAGATCCGCTTTTATCCGGTGTCGGCGGAGGAGTTGCTCGACGCGCGTGAGCGGTTTCCCCATGGCGGCTATGAGCTACGGGTTGAGGAGACAACCTTCAACCTGGCCGAGTACCAGGGGTTTCTCGAATCGATCAGCGCTGAAGCCGCGGCCTTCAAGCATCATCAGAAAGCTGCTTTCGATCAAGAGAGAGGACGCTGGCAGGCTGCGGGCCTGCTCACTGAGGTCGAGTCAATCGGTGTGACAGAAAAAGCGGAGAGCGCCACCGTGCCGGACGGCTGCGAGGGCGTCTCGTCTCCCCTTACTGCGAGCATCTTTCAGATCAACGCCATCCAGGGCCAGGCTGTCTCAGAAGGCGAGAAGCTGATAGTGCTCGATGCCATGAAGACGGAGATCGTGATTGCGGCCCACGTGTCCGGTGTTGTTGAAACGATCCACTGCGAGCTCGGCGCCGTGGTCAACGCGGGCCAACTCCTTATCTCAATCCGGCCTTCCTGAACCCCAGGCTGCATCCCAGCAAGCGAACGAGGAATATGGACATCACGTCACTCCACACCGCCTATGCTCTTGGTCAGTCGAGCCCGGCGAACACTATCAATGAGACCTTTGATCTAATCGCGCAGCAGGGACAACGCCCGGTCTGGATCACGCTCGTGCCGCGAGAAGATGCCTTGAAGAAGGCACAGGAGCTCGAAGCGCTAGATGCTGCCGGTAGGGCGAAGCTGCCTCTTTTTGGCGTACCCTTCGCGGTAAAAGACAACATTGATGTGGCGGGTCTGCCGACAACGGCTGGCTGTCCAAAGTACGCCTACACTCCGGCAGAGAGCGCTACGGTCGTCGTGCGCCTGGAGGCTGCGGGAGCGATTCTTATCGGCAAGACCAACATGGATCAATTTGCAACGGGCTTGGTCGGGACAAGAACGCCGTATGGCATCTGCTCTAGCGTATTTGACTCGAAGTTCATCTCCGGTGGCTCCAGCTCAGGCTCAGCAGTCGCAGTTGCCGGCGGTCTGGTAAGTTTCGCGCTTGGCACCGACACGGCAGGTTCGGGCCGCGTACCAGCGATGTTCAACAGCCTTGTCGGACTCAAGCCGACTCGCGGGCTGCTTAGTACGCATGGCGTCGTGCCCGCGTGCCGTACGCTCGATTGCGTCTCCATTTTCACGGAGACCGCCCTCGATGCTTCACTCGTACTGGCGGCAGCTCGCGGCTCTGATCCACTCGATGCTTACTCGCGTCAGCCTCGAATCGGGGAAGGCGCCGCACCGTGGGTGGCTTCGACGACCTTTCGGTTTGGTGTGCCCGCAGTAGAGACGCTGGAGTTCTACGGCGACCCACACAATCACGCCCTCTACCAGGAGGCGATGGCCCGGCTGGCAGCGCTTGGCGGTCAGCCCGTTGTGATCGATCTTGCGCCTCTGCTCGAGGTAGCTAAGCTGCTCTACAAAGGTCCATGGGTTGCAGAACGGTATGCTGCGATCGCCTCCTTCATTGCAGCGCAACCAGCAAGTATGGACCCGACTGTCGCGAAGATCATCTCCGGGGCGACCAGCTATTCGGCAGCGGATGCTTTCCAGGCGGCGTATCAGCTAAAAGATCTGCGCGCGAAGATCCGCCCCATGTGGGAGACCGTTGATTTGCTCGTGCTTCCCACCGCACCACGGACGTACACCATCCAGGAGATCGAAGACGCGCCGGTGGAGCGGAACAGCGAGTTGGGCTACTACACCAACTTCGTCAACCTTCTGGATCTCGCAGCGGTAGCCGTACCCGCCGGTTTTCGTCCGGACGGCTTGCCCTTTGGCGTAAGCCTTATCGGGAGGGCGTTTGAGGATGCCGCACTGCTGGTGCTGGCCGACCGTCTGCATCGGTCGTCCATCTCCACCTTAGGCGGCTCGGCGCGGAAGCTTGACCAGACGCCGATCCTCGCCGGCACCGTGCCGCCTGCAGCCTGCCTGATGATGGCGGTCGTCGGTGCGCATCTTTCTGGCCAGCCGCTCAACTGGCAGTTGACCCAGCGTAAAGGCTGCCTAGTCCGCACGTGCCGCACCCATGCCGACTACAAGTTTTACGCGCTGCGAGGAACAGTACCGCCGAAGCCCGGTCTCGTCCGCGTTCCCGACTTCGAAGGTCCGGGGATCGAGGTGGAGATCTGGGCCTTGCCGGAGGACACAGTCGGCAGCTTTGTCGATGGAGTGCCGCCGCCGCTGGCAATCGGGACGCTCCGGCTGGACGATGGATCGCTCGTCAAGGGTTTTCTGGTCGAGCCGGCGGCGACGGGTGACGCTGTCGAGATCACCCACCTTGGCGGCTGGCGTAAGTATCTTGCCTCCTTGAAATGAACCTATGAATCGGCCACTGCTCTTCTCGCGTAGGCATGTGCCCAAGGCACGCGACGGAAGCTTAATTGGTGAAACTATCCACTGATCTCACGATTTGAACTGCGCTCGAGATTCATGAAGCTATTTCCAAGTGTGCGGGCGTATACTCCCCGCATTCGCGACGTTTATTGACCGGTGTAGGGTCGGAGGCGATTTATGAAGATGCGACTCATGTATGCAGTAACCCTGGCGGGACCGCTTTCGCTGGCGGGTGTCCTCCATGCGGCAGCACAGAACGAAGTAGCCGGCGCACCAGTTCCTCCCGCAGTGGGCCGCAGTTCTACGCCAGGCGCTAGTCTCCCCGGGGAAGATCACGGCGCGCAGGCCGGCGATTCGCACGTGAGGATCGTGCGACTGAGTGACGTGAAGGGCACTGTGGCACTCGATCGCAAGACCGGCAACGGCTTTGAAGCAACCATGCCGAACATGCCGATTATTGAAGGTGAAAAGCTCCGGACCGCCGAAGGCTACGCTGAAGTCGAGTTTGAGGACAACAGCACAGTTCGTGTAACACCGCATTCGCTAGTTGAGTTTCCCTTGCTGGCGTTACGGGTTTCGGGCGCAAAGGCTTCCACGATCAACGTGGTGCACGGAATGGTCTACGTGAATCTCGAGGGCACCAAGGCCAGTGAGTTCCTGCTGGTGGCTGGTGGCCAGAAGATAACGGTAAGCCCTGCCACGCATCTCCGGATTATGGTGGAGGGAGCAAAAACGGAGGTGTCGGTCTTCAACGGCAGCGCGGAAATCCAACACGGCTCGGAGATAACACTCGTCACGAAGAAGCAGACGATGACCCTCGGGGCGGACCAGGCGACTGTAGCGAAGAAGGTCGAGGAGGAGCCGTCCGACGCATGGGACAAGGACTCTAACGACTACCACGCGCGCTATTCGCGGGCGAATACATTTGCTGGTTCGGGATCGTCGTACGGTCTTAGCGACCTGAACTACTATGGCAGCTTTACGAACGCGGGGGGTTACGGATCGTTCTGGCAACCGTACCTTGCCGGTGCGGGATGGGATCCGTACGGGAACGGTGTGTGGGCGATGTATCCGGGAGCCGGGTACTCCTGGGTGTCACCGTATCCCTGGGGATGGCTGCCGTATCACTCGGGAACGTGGTCGTTCTTCCCAGGCTACGGATGGGGCTGGCAGCCGGGTGGCAGTTGGAACGGACTGAACAACGTTGTCGCCGTCAGTACTCCAGCCGGTTCGACCGCAGGGCAGACCCCGCTTCGATCGCCGCTGAGGCCTGCTCCTCCACAGGTCGCTGTCAAAGGTGCTGCGCCCTCGCTGGTGCTGGCAGGAGGTAAGCCGCTGGTGTTTTCCAAGGCAGACAGCAGCGGGAACTTTGTCTTCCAAAAGGCGTCTGCGGGGCTGGGCGTCCCAAGGGGATCACTGGGAAGCCTGAGCAAGGTTTCAAATCACGTCGAGCAGCATGGATCGGCGAGCATGCCGGTGTATGCCGCAGGAACCTCTTTGGTGTCGTCCCGCGCAGGGGCTAGCGCCGGCCCGGTGACGTTGCGCCCCGGATCACCCGTCCAGAACAGCAACGCCGCATTTTCCTCCGCTCCCCAGTCCGGGACTCATGCGGGTTCGGCAATGCAGCCTACAGCATCATCACACATGGGAACCTCGTCAGCTTCGGCGGGTGGAGGTCACAGCGGTGGTAGCTCGAAGTAGATTGACTGAAGTCAGTTTTCTTCGGGCTCCATGTCTACTTCGACGTGGAGCGTATGGCCGCCGCCTCCCAGGATCAGGCCACGAAGCGGACTGACATCGCCGTAATCTCGACCCCAGGCGAGCGTAACGTGACCGTCGGAGGGGGCCACATTGTTAGTTGGGTCCATGTCGATCCAACCCTCGCCCTGGCAGTATGCGGACAGCCATGCGTGCGAAGCATCGGCGCCCATCATACGAGGCCTTCCGGGCGGCGGATAAGTTCGTAGGTAGCCACTCACGTAGCGCGCAGCCAGATTGATGGAGCGCAGGCAGGCAATCTGGAGGTGAGCGAAGTCCTGACACACCCCTCGCCGCTTCTTGAAGACTTCCTCGATCGTCGTTCTTACCGTCGTCACCTTTGAGTCGAAGCGAAAGTCAGTGTAGATACGTGTCGTAAGGTCAAGAAGCGCTTCGCGCATCGCACGCCCGGGCGTAAATGACTGCAACGCGTAAGCGGCAAACTCCGGCCGGATACGAATACGGGGTGATTCGAACTGAAACTGATAGGCGTCCAGACCTTGGATACTGTGGTCCTGGGCAACCGTAGCAGTTGACTCTTCCCATGGCCGCGAAGCTGCTTCGCTATCCAGACTGCCACGGCTTCTGATCACTTCGCTGGTTGCTGCGACTACCAGTTCCTTGTGCGGCTCCTGCACGGTGAAAAAGCAGAGACAGTTCCCAAAGTAGTCAATCCGCTCGGTAAAGGTGAGGGGCTCTGGATATATCCGCAGCGTATTACTGACAACCTGATTCTGCTGAAAAGAACGCGGCGTCAAGCAGGCGACATGATTTCCCACTGAGACAGGATAGGTGTATTTATAGGTCGTCCGATGGAGGATCTTGTAGATCATTCCAGTCCTCATTGCCCCATGGTGATGGGCAGAGTTCGCGCATGGCTAAAGTAGCGGCTTGATAGGTTGTTCGACCAGGAGGGTAATAGCTTTTCGAGCTCGGCGAGATAGCGGTCCAGCTTGCGCAAGCCATGGTCAGTACGCGATGCGACGCCCGAGGACGGGAAATGGATCGCCTGCAGGTCGATGCGGCGCAATGAGTGAAGGGCATCCTGCATGGTTGCCAGGTCCGATGGCACGTGTCTGGGCAGCTTCTCGTAGATATCCGCAAGGTGCTCCAATTGAAAGTCCAGCGACCGGGGGTTGGTCTCGTCCGCCATCAACACATCAAGTACAGCCAGGGGCTGCACGATGGTGTAGTACCGGGTTCTGTACGTGACCGAACTGTCTGCGATTTCGAGTAAATATTCCAGAAACGACCAGTGTTCCATCGCGAGTGGTTTGGTAATGACCCGCAACTGCCTAGTTAGATAGATCGCTCGCTCCAGTCGCCGCCCCAGACTCATAAACAGCCAGCCCGAGCCGCGGTTCACGTTTTCGCGCTCCATCCCGGAGAAGGCGGATAGCAGCTCCAGGCACCCAGTAAGCATCGCCGCGTACTCCGGATAGCCCAGAGGGCGAGCACCCGGCTCGACATCCATGCAGTTCCGCAGCTGACCGATCAGCAACATCATGTCAGCCGACAGTCGCTCGCGCACGTTGCCGCCAATCCGTGAGACCTCCGCCAGGGTGCAGGGCAGGCTCTCGGAGCGCTTCGTGTCCGTCAACATCGAGTGCAGCTCTTTCTCAAGAGCGGCATAGGTCGGCAATGTTCGCTTATTCTTGGGGAGTTTCGCTTGACGCAGCCCAAGGCAACTATGGAGCCCCATCAAGCTTGGCAACTCGGCTTCTTCGGCCCGGCGAACACGAGATACCATCGAGCGCAGGATGCGTGCTATGTTTTCCGCTCGTTCCACGTAGCGTCCCAGCCAGAAGGTATTATCGGCTACGCTGCTGGGCACTACATGAGAGACGCGGCGCAACTCGACCGGTTCATCCCGCGGGCGCAGCATGCTGAACGTGTCGACCGGATGGTCCCAGAGGACCCATGCATCCTTGCTATGGCCGCCGCGCTGCATCGAGACAACCGACCCATTCGCTTCGGCGACCCGGACCAGGCCTCCGGGAATCGTCACCCATCCTTGAGGAGTACTCAGCACATAGGTGCGCAGCACCATGCTCCGCGAGTTGAGGCAATTACTCTCCCAGACGGGGGCGGTAGACAGGGCGACCTGCTCCTGTGCTACATACTCGTGCGGAAAGGCGCGCAGGCGCTCGATGAACTCTGCTTTCCTACTATTCGACAACTCGGACCCGAACACCGGCTCCATGCCGCGAGCAGGAAACGCAGGCTTCACGACCACCGACTCAAGATGATTGAGCACCCAGTCGAGCGCGTTCGCCTGCCCGCACCACCAGGTCGCCACCGAGGGAAGCTTGAGTTCTTCGCCAAGAAGATGCCGGGCTAGGCCGGGGAGAAACGGCATGATGGCAGCTGATTCGATCAATCCGCTTCCCAGTGCGTTGGCAACCTTGACGTGCCCGGCAACGATCGCGTCGACCAGGCCTGGTACACCCAGCAAAGAATCGCCGCGCAGCTCGAGCGGATCGCAGAAGTTATCGTCGACCCGGCGAAGGATGACATCGACTTGCTCCAGGCCACCAACCGTCTTGAGGTAAACGTGACGGTTGCGTACCGTCATGTCAGCTCCCTCGACCAGGGTGAAGCCCAGATACTTTGCAAGGTAGGCGTGTTCAAAGTACGTCTCGTTATGCGGTCCGGGAGTGAGCAGGACGATGCGAGGGCTATCGCACCCGCTCATGCTGATCAAGGCATCACGCTGGGCGCGGAAGAATGGAGCGAGGCGCAGGACGTTCGAGTTGCGGAAGAGCTCGGGCAGAAGATCGGCGACGATGGTACGGTTCTCGAGCGCGTAGCCGCTGCCTGAGGGCGCCTGCGTGCGATCGGCCAGCACCCACCACTGCCCGTCCGGAGAACGCGCGAGATCAACGGCAAGCATGTGAAGGTGGCTGTGCGGTGGAACCTGGACACCAACCATGGGGCGCAAGAACGCCGGGTTTCCATAGAGCAACGCTGCTGGAAAGTGACCGCCCGTGAGCAGATCCTGTGCCCCGTAAAGATCCTCAAGTACGAGGCTCAGAAGCCTGGCACGTTGCGTCACGCCCGCCTCGATAAAACGCCACTCATCCGCTGGAATGAGCAGCGGCACTACATCCGTTCGCCAGGGTCGGTTTGCGCCGAGCGGATCGCCGTAGATGTTGTAGGTGATGCCATTTTCCCGAATGCGCCGCTCCGCTAGAGCCCAGCGCCGCCCGAGTTCTTCGGGGCCGATCTCCCGAAGCGACTCCATCAGGTGCTCCCAGTGTGGCCGCGGGTTCACGCCGTCGGCAGAGGACTCCTCGTAGGTAGCGCCATAACGAAGAGGAGACTGGTAGAGGTCGCCGATCACGGGACGAGCCCCTGAAAGCTCGTCTGGACCGTACCGGGTACTGGCCAGCGCAGGTCGAGTGTCAGCGGAAAGATCGGATTCTTCTCTGCTTCGGGAAGCTCGATCACCTCGGCCGGAGGCACTGAGACCTGGAACCGTCGTAGCCTGCGCTCCCTGGCTTCGGACGCATTCGCAGGTCGCGTGGTGTGAACGCTGCCATCAGGTGGCCCGGCGAAGTAGGTGCAGCGGCCGATGACCCGCTTCGTCAACGTATCGATCAAGTCGAAGACGAGCGGCGTGTGAACGGGGATCGTGGGATGCAAGGCTGCAGAAAGCCGCCTGGCGCGATACCGTATTCCCGCTACAGCCTGTCCTGGTTCGCCGACCGGGTGGAGCGGCACCCTGCGGCCATTACACGTAACCACGTAGCGCGATTCCGTCGTGAGGCCGGTCACCTTTACCTGCATCCGCTCGAGTGACGAGTCGACGCTCCGGCCGGTGCGCCCTGAGTTCGTCTCTTCAGCGAGCACGTTCCAGGGTTCGAGAGCCTGACGCAGTTCAAGCTTCACACCGTCAGCGGCAATGGACCCAATCTTAGGAAAGCGGAACTCCAGGTGGGGAGCAAACCAGCTATCCTCCAGCCGGTACCCTGACCTCCGCAGACGGTCGAGGACGTCGGCGAAGTCCTCCTGAACAAAGTGCGGCAGCATGAATCGATCATGAAGCGCCGTGCCCCAGCGGAGCAGGCTGCCCTCGAACGGCTCTCTCCAGAACAGACCGACGAGAGCGCGGATCAGCAGCATCTCGACCAGGCCCATCCGGTAGTGCGGCGCCATTTCGAACGCGCGCAACTCGAGCAGACCAAGACGCAGCCCTTGGTCTTCCGGTGGGTACAGCTTGTCGATGCAGAACTCAGCTCGATGTGTGTTTCCGGTAATATCGACAAGTAGGTTGCGAAACAATCCGTCGAGAATGTATGGCGGGCAGTCGCTCGGCGGCAGCTGACTGAACGCTACCTCCAGCTCGTACAGGGCATCGGCACGCGCCTCGTCGACACGCGGGTACTGGCTTGTCGGGCCGACGTACATACCGGAGAAGAGATAGGACAAGGACGGGTGATTCTGCCAGAAGGCAACCATGCTGCGCAGCAGGTCGGGCCGCCGCAGCAGAGGGCTGTCTGGTACCGTGGCGGCTCCGATGACGATGTGGCTCCCGCCGCCTGTAGCAAGATGGTTCCCATCGTAGGCGAACTTTCCGGCGATCAGTCGATTGCGGTGGGCCTCGTCCGAGAGGACGGCGTTGATCTCCTCAAGCTCGTCCCAGTTATTTGTCGGAGGCAGGTTCACCTCGAGCACTCCCGGGTCAGGAGTAAGGCTGAAGGCACGCAGGCGTGGATCGGCCGGTGCCGTGTAGCCCTCAACCCACACCGGCATAGTGAGGTGTTGACAGGTGTCCTCGACCGCAGCGACCAGGTCGAGATAATCGGCCGAAGCCGGCGTGTACGGCAGAAAAACGTGCAAACGGCCGTTGCGGGCTTCGACACACAGCGATGGACGAATCAGCTCGGTTGCCGTTTCGGCGGTGCTCGAGAGAGTTGGAAGCGGATCAGGCGCAGGCTCGATGTCAAAGAGATCCGGATGCCGATCTGGCTGTGCGGGCAGCTTGATCAGCTTGATTGGTGTGGTGTTCGATGGGTCGTCTTCATACTCATAGACCAGCTCATCGGGTGCGACCCACGGCATCGCCTCGGTCGGGATGCGATAGCCGATCGGCGAGTCGCCGGGCGACAGCACCAGCCGCTCCGGCCGGGGGAACCACAGCTGGCTCGACCACGCGAGGCGGCCCGATGGTTGCCGACGTCGAAGCGGCAGGATGTAACCAGCAGGATCGTTCGATGGCGTTGAGGGATCCTCCGGGTTGAAGGCCGGCAGGATGTCGCCCGCATTTACGCCGAGCCGATAGGTAAGTGCGCGCATGAAGGCATAACTATCACCCGCATCAAAGCCATAGTCCTGTTCTTCGTGGGCGATCAGGTCGCCGTTCTCCCATACCGGAACCCCGTCGTTCCGCGAGACGCAGTGAAAGGCCCAGCGCGGCAGCTGTTCGCCTGGGTACCACTTCCCTTGTCCGAAGTGGAGCAGCGCGCCGGGTGCGGTCTTCTCGCGCAGGCACCGGATGAGAGCCAGCCCGCGGCTGCGCTTGAGCGGCCCGAGAGCCTCGATGTTCCACTGTGGGCTTTCGGGCTCATCGATGCCCACAAAGGTAGGCTCGCCACCCATGGTCAAACGGACATCCTGCTCCTGCAGATCCTGGTCAATCGCGTGCGCAACCTCGCGGACCTGCGCCCACTCCGTGTCACTATAAGGCCGGGACAGGCTCGGTGCTTCGTTCAGGCGATCTACGGATAGGTGGTAGTGAAAGTCCACCTGGGCGGGTTCGACCGTTCCCCAGATCGGTGCTGCCTCGAGGGGAGTGAGGGTGCAGGCAAGTGGGATGTGACCCTCGGCGGTAAACAGGCCCGACGTCGGGTCCAGTCCAATCCAGCCGGCGCCAGGAAGAAAGACTTCAGCCCAGGCGTGAAGATCCGCGGAATCACTTGTGAGCCCGGCCGGCGTGTCGATGGTCTGTTCCTCGGCTGCAAGCTGAATCAGGTACCCCGAGACAAAGCGCGCCGCAAACCCCAGCTGCCGAAGAATCTGCACGAGCAGCCATGCCGAATCGCGACAGGATCCCCGGCGCTCGCGAAGTGTCTGCTCACAGGTCTGAACGCCATGCTCCAACCGGGTTACATAGCTTATCCCGGTGCGAACCCTTTCATTCAGGCTGACTATGAAGCTTACGGTACCCTGCTCGTCAAGGGCCAATTCGTCAAGGAAAGACTGCAAGAGTGGACCGGCCGGGTCAGCCGACTGGTACGGCTCAAGGCTCTTTGCGAGATTGGGCCCGTAAATGAAGGGATAGCTTTCAAACCCCGGCTCGAGGAAGAAGGCGAACGGATTGTATGGAGTCAACTCCGCGACCAGGTCCACATCGACAATGAACTCGGTCATCTTATTCGGAAAGATAAGCCGTGCGAGATGGTTGGCGAAGGGGTCGAAGTACCAGTTAAGAATGTGATCAACCGGAGTGACCTCGAGCGAATAACTCAGGATGGCCGTCCGGCAGTGCGGTGCGGGGCGCAACTGGATGACCTGTGGGCCGAGAGAGATGGCCTTGTCGTACTGGTAGCGTGTCTGGTGGTGCAAAGCTATCTGTATGCCCATTGATGCTCTGATCTTAATACGCTGAGAACTGATGAGCGATGTCGCACTACGAATGGAGGTATGAAGGGCGCTGGAATAGTAATGAGACGGCTCTGCGGCCGATCGTATGGAGGCCTTTGCGATCAAGTTGAGATAAGCGGTGCTTATTGAAGCTGTGCGGAGACGGTATCTAAGCAGAATACGTCGATCCAGTAATAATGCAGAAATCAGGACGTTAGCAAGCAGCATGGGCAACTTGCTCGTAGACGCTTGGAGGCGGCCTGACCACCTTGTCAAACTATATGGCAGGCTATGGACACCCTATGAGCAGTAGCCACGAAGAGCGGCAGGTCTAGCTACTTCTCCCCGACTGTCCCGGGCGTCGTGTTTGAGTCTTCAGGAGCGGAGGGGTTAAGGTGACCCAGGCGATTCTCCGGGGTATTTGACTGGACCTCTGTCTTTCCGGTTCCGGCCGTAGCAGGATTATCTCCCTTGGGGCCGGATGGCTCGGAAGCTTCGTGCTTCTCGGTGGGAGACTGGTCGGCGGCAGATTTCGGACCGTTGCTTTCAGGTGACATAGGAGCCTCTCTGATCTCAGCTTTGAGCCGTGGAACGTACGGCCGGGTTGTCTTGCGCGGTAAGAGGGAGATGTGGCTACGGGGTCAGGTGGAGTTTGGGATTCCAGGTGATCTGGAGCCAGCCACTCTCATTGGTCTGCGCGCCAGGCCTGTAGGACGGGATCAGAAAGCGCTCATGCTGGGCGAAGAGCTGAGCAGACCACTCCGGCGTGAAGGCGTAGGAGGCGTTGACAAAGGCGTCTCCAATCGTGCTGCCGCCGGGCAGAAACGCGAGGCCACCCTTACTCTGCCGATAACCTGCTTCCACGCGGGAGCGGGCTGAGAGCCAGTACCCCGTTCTGCCTTCAAAGGCGCGGGAATCGCGGCCGACGGCGTTGCCGAGCAGGAAACCCTTATTGGTGTTGGCGTCGCGGTACTGGTTATTGATAAAGAAGCGTGTGCCGCCCTCATCGCGGCTAAGCTCTTCGGAACTTGCCATCTCGAAGCGGAGGTCCATGTGAGGGAGGTAAGGAAGCCGGGGAAGACAGATACCGGTCTGCCACGCGGCACGGCGCGGGGCGTCAATGGGGTTGAGTTCATCGTCGGCGTAGGCGTCCGCGTAGATGGTGACGAGTTTACGCAGCCCAGGCACATGCAGCAAAAAGTCGAAGTCACTCTTTCGGTCGCCCGGATCGGTCCGGTCGCCGTAGTTGTACTGGCCTCCGCTCGCTGCTGCGCTGGTTGAGTTAGAACTGAAGATGTTGTCCTTAAGAGTTCCCAGCGTCATCGGGTGACCTACTCCCCACAGGACGGACCAGCGTGTGAAGCTGATCTCCAGGTTTGAACCGAAGGTGAGATCGACCTTCTGGCCGTTGAAGTAGGGGCGGTTGGGGTAGTGGTGCCCGGAAAGCTTCCCGAAGACGAAATCAAACTTGTAGGTGCCTAGATTGGGGAAAAAGGGATAGGGATGGGGACGTGTGGCGACGAAACGTAAATTGTAAGTAGGTTCAGCGTTGCTCGAAAAGGCCCACGGACCCATGGTGGTCGGGCCCCAGAAGATCTCCTGCTTGCCGAAGGACAGCGCGTCTCCTTCAAAGGCGACTCCAGCATAGAGCTCGAGCGGACGCTGCCTCAGATAGGCGGGTGAAGCGGGGGTGGGCGGCAGAAAGTCCTGCGGAACCGAGTTGAAGGCGGCAAAGCCGTCGAGCGTATTGAAGAGCTGCGACTCGGCAGGAGTAAGGGCAGGGATGCCGGGGCTTTGCTGCAGCTCCTGGCGATTGTAGAAGAAGAAGCGGCCGCGGGTGGCGCGTACCGAGAACCCGGCAATCGCACTGCTGCCTTGCCCGAGAGGCCGGCCGAAGTCGTTCCACCAGGTCTGGCCGAAGTGGTAGCCGTCCGTCAGGGCTGGTCCGGCGATCGTGCCAAAACGTGCGTAGGAGGATTCGAGAACAGCGCCGCTCCGATCCTCCGGCTGGGCAAGCTCCTTGAGGAGGTCGGACAGAAGGCGTTCGGCCTCTTCGTTCAGCGAATCGCTGGAACCATAAGCAAAGAGGCTTTCTTCCACCTCGCGGGTCTGGCGTAGACACTCCTGGCGAGTCCACGGCCGGATGGCAACGTTCTGCGAGGGGACAAACCCCATTGCCCCGAGGCGCTCCAAGGTCGGATAGATCCAGCTGTCCATGGGAACGTTGGTCGAGCCGAAACGGTCATTCTCGCCGATGTTGGCCGGCTCAAAATCCCCAGTGGATGAGGGAGGCGTGGCCTGTGCCAGTGCCCCACCGGGCGCCGATGTTAGAGGAACTCCTTCGGACGACGGGCCGGGCAGAGAGTCTCCGGGGACTGATTCCAGGCCGCGAAAGGATCCCCCGGAGAGAAGGAAGGGGCGCTTCAGATTGTTCGCGGGAGGGGTGGCGGCCGCCGACAAGGGCATAAACAAAGCGCGATCTAGCCCGCCCTGTGCGTAAGATGAAAGTCCTCCCGTCCACCAAAGCAAGGCGATGGACACGTAAACGAGGGGTTGTCTGGTGCTCACTCAATCTCCAAGTAGACCCCCCGCGAAAGATTACGTCTCGCGGAGCGATCTAGGCGCAAGTATATCGGCGCATCAAGTCCAGCGCCGAGCGAAAGCTCCCTACAGGTCGTTGGCGAGAGCTTAGCCGGGTTGCGCCCGGTGAATAGGGAAAGGCGAGGGAATCCGATATGCTTATGCTGGCGCGCGATGAACGTCGGCCAGGTCGCAAATGCACCGCCGCGCTGCGGTCACTTTGACTTTGATTTGAAGATGCTGAGCGGCAGGTAAGGAAGATTGTTGAGAAGAGAAGTGATGGCAGTTAATATGTGGCACAAAGCGTTCCGCGTGTGTGCTTTGTTGTCTCTTACGTTGTCCGCACCGGCGCACATCTACGCACAAACTCCGCTGGGACAGGACAACCCCTTCTCCTCGGCGATGTCGGGCCAGACAGACACAGCGAATCAACCTGGCGCCAACCAACAGCAAGCCAATCCGGTTCAAAATGGGCCACGCGTGTTGAACCAGGATCAAACGTATCGCAATGGTCAGCAGCAGGACAACGGTTCGCAGATCGAGCGCAATGGCCGGCTGACGAACCAGAACTCGTTGGAGCCGGTGCAGCTGACTGCATTTCAGCGCTTGGTGGCAGCATCGGTGGGCCGTGTGCTCCCGCTCTTTGGTTCCAATCTCTTCACCAATGTTCCTTCAACCTTCGCTCCCGTCGACCGCATCCCGGTAACGCCGGCTTACGTGATCGGTCCGGGCGATGAGTTGCTCATTCGCATCTGGGGACAGATCAGTCTCGACGGACATTTCACCGTCGATCGTACCGGGAATGTCTTCATCCCGCAGGTAGGCTCCGTGCGCGTGGCGGGAGTATCCTTCGCTCAGTTAACCGACTTCCTGCGCGCCCAGGTCGGCCGCACCTTCCGGAATTTTGATATCAACGTCAATATCGGCCAGCTCCGCTCGATCCAGATCTTTGTCGTCGGTCAGGCGAGACGTCCAGGAAGCTATACGATCAGTTCATTGAGTACGCTGGTGAATGCCCTGTTTGCCAGCGGCGGTCCCGCTCCCCTGGGGAGCATGCGCAAGATCCAGGTGAAGCGCGGTGCCGAGATCATCACGACCTTTGATATGTATGATCTTCTGCTGAAGGGCGACAAGTCGAAGGACGTACCGCTGCAATCGGGTGACGTCATTTACATCCCAGCGGTCGGCCCAATGGTGGCCCTGGCGGGGAGTGTCCAAGAGCCAGCAGTCTACGAAATTCAGCCCGAATCGACACTTAATGACGCGATCGCCCTGGCCGGCGGTCTTTCGACCCTAGCCCAGAATAAGCAGGTGCGGGTGGAACGGATTCTGCACCACGACGTGCGATCCGTTCTCGATATTAAGCTGGATGCAAGTGGCATGGCGACCCCGCTCAGCGATGGCGACGTGATCGAGATCTCGCCGATTGTCGACCGTTTTAAAGATGCAGTCACACTTCGCGGAAACGTAGCCGACCCAAGGCGGTTTACCTGGTTTCCGGGGATGCGGATCAGCGACCTAATTCCCGACAAGGACGCCCTGCTGACGCGTGATTACTGGCAGCAGCGCAATCAACTTGGCCTGCCGGTTCTTGATTCGACACCCGACGTGCGGCGATATGCTCCCGACGCTCCCGTCGCCCAGATCAATGGGCGGGGAGTCGGACCGGTGAAGCCAGCGATCCTCCAGAACTCGCCGAACCTGCAGGACAGCGACACCAACGTCTATGGAAATGGTGAGACGGCGAATAACACCAACTCCAGTCTGCCGACTGGCACCGATTCCAACAATCAGCCTGGCATCATGAACAATACGACGACGAACGGCAACATTGGTTTGTCAAGCGCGACAAATGCAGCAGATCTCAACAGCGACGGGAACGTTCGGGGAACACGGAACAGCAGTCTCTCGTCGATTGACACACGGCCCGACACCTCCGCGAACGCCGCGGGCAACAGTGCATCGGGCACCTCGGTCAGTGCATCGGTCACGGGCGCGGCACGACGGTTTCCGCCGAAGAATGCCGTGGTACTCAGCGCACCTGAAATCGACTGGGCCTATGCAGTGGTGCAGCGGCTTAGCCAGGCCGATCTGACGACGCAGCTGCTGCCGTTCAGCCTCGGGCAGCTGGTTCTGCACGGCGACAAGTCGCAGAACCTGGAACTGGAGCCGGGGGATGTTGTCACGATCTTTTCAAAGGCGGACATCCGTGTGCCCCAGGCACAGCAAACGAAGTACGTGCGGCTGGAAGGCGAGTTCACGGCCGCAGGAACGTACAGCGTTTCGCCGGGTGAGACACTCCGTCAACTGGTCAGCCGTGCCGGGGGACTGAGCAGCAATGCCTACCTTTATGGATCGCAGTTCAGTCGTGAGTCGACCCGCGTGCTGCAGCAGCAGCGACTAAATGACTATGCGGCGGATCTCGACCGGCGCATTAGGCTGGCTGAAGCCAACAGTGCAAACAACTCGCTCAGTCCCCAGGATGAGCTGGCCAACATCAGCGCGCTGCAGAATGCCCGCACCGTCGCAATCCGCTTACGGCAGCTGGTTGCGACGGGACGAATTGTCCTGAACGTGCGTCCGGATAGCACGAGGATCGCCGACATACCCGATCTGCCGCTTGAGGATGGCGACACGTTTGTTGTTCCGCAGGTCCCATCGAGCGTGGATGTCTTTGGTTCGGTCTACACGCAGAATTCCTTCTTCTATAACCCACGCAAGCGGGCCGGTGATTATATCCGGGAGGCCGGCGGAGGAACGAGGACAGCTGATACCAGGCGAAGCTACATTGTGCGAGCGGATGGATCCATCATCAGCCGCCAGTTCTCGTCCGCGCTGTTTACCGGAAACTTCGACTCGACGCACCTCTATCCGGGCGATGCGATCATCATTCCGGAGCAGGTAGATAAGCGTCCGTTGCTCCGGAACCTGGTAGACATCGCAACAATCGTAGGTCAGTTCGGGCTCGGCATCGCCGCCATCAACGTGCTGAAATAGCGGCGGGGATTAATCTGGTCGTCTTCGAAGGTCATCTGCTGCTTGGTCATCTAGATGAGGTGTCCTTGGACCCAACTGATCCTGATCCGTATGACACTGGCCGGTCTGCTGGTTCTTCATCAGGGACAGGCAAGCTGATATCCTGAGAGTGTACGCGGTGAAGGCTTAAAACTAGGTTCTCCACGACTTTCTAACGAGCATTAAGGATTGGCTTAGGTCTCTATGACGAAAGTAGCTGACTACATCGCGGACGTTCTGGCAGCGCAACGCGTTCCCGCAGTTTTTGAGCTCGTAGGCGGCATGATTACCCACATGCTCGACGCCGTACATCTCAAGGGCGAGACCCCGATCATCAGCATGCGACACGAGCAGGGCGCTGCTTTCGCGGTCGAAGGCTGCAGCCGTATGCTCGGCCGGCCTGCCGTAGCGATGGCGACCAGTGGCCCGGGCGCGACCAACCTGCTAACTGGCATCGGTAGCTGCTACTTCGATTCAACGCCCGCTGTCTTCGTCACTGGCCAGGTAAATACCAATGAGCAAAAGGGTGATCGCAAAATACGACAACTTGGATTTCAGGAGACCGACATCGTCACGATGGCCGCTCCTGTCACCAAGCAGACGTGGCGCATCGAGCACGAATCGCAGATCGCCCCGGCGTTCCGTGAGGCCTTCCAGGTTGCCGTAAGCGGCCGGCCTGGCCCTGTACTGATCGATATACCGATGAATGTGCAGCGCGCCCAGATTGGAGATTCGATCAATGTGAGTGCAGCTCCCACTGGAGCATCTGGGTTGAGCGCTGCGGATGCAAAGACTATACTTCGCGCGCTGCTGTCCGCCAAGATGCCCATGATTCTCGCAGGCGGCGGCGTCCGGGGTGGGAATGCAATAGAGCAGTTCAGGCGCTTCGTCGAAGCAGCTTCAATCCCGGTTGTTCACTCGCTGATGGCTGTCGACGTGTTGCCACATGACCACCCCCTCAATGCCGGCATGATCGGCAGCTATGGCAACAGGTGGGCGAACCTGTCGCTCTCACAGTGCGATTGCCTGCTGGTGCTTGGCAGCCGCCTGGACGTACGTCAGACTGGCGCCAACACGGACGCTTTCAAGGGAGAACGTACGATCTTCCACATTGACTGCGAACCGGCCGAGATGAACAACCGCGTCCAGAACTGCGAAGCGACCGTCTCGGAAATTGGTCCCGCGCTCGAGGTGCTCCTGGAGGTGTTCGAGCCCGCGCATGCAGAGCTCGTTGCGAGCACACGTCAATGGCTGGCCTCGATCGCAGATCTGCGCGAGCGCTGGCCGGATACGTCGGAGCTGGCTGCATCCTCGGGCATCAATCCGAACGTTTTCATGCACGCTCTCTCGCAGGCCATTCCCCAGGTAGGTGCCTATGTCGCGGATGTGGGCCAGCACCAGATGTGGGCAGCACAATCGCTTGACCTTCGTGAGAGCGAACGCTTCCTCACCTCCGGCGGCATGGGATCGATGGGATTTGCCCTGCCTGCAGGGATCGGCGCGGCTATTGGCGCAAAGGGAGTGCCGACCGTCGTCATCGCAGGCGATGGAGGATTCCAGTGCAACATCCAGGAACTCGAGACAGTGTCAAACCTCAAGCTGCCGCTGAAGATCGTAATCATCAATAACGAATGTCACGGGATGGTCCGCCAGTTTCAGGAGAGCTATTTCGAGAGCCGGTTTCAATCGACCGTATGGGGCTATTCAGCGCCCGATTTCTCGAAGGTCGCTGAAGCCTATGAAATTCCGGCTCGGACCATCAGCGATCCAGCCGAGATTCAGAATGGCGCGGAATGGCTCGCCGAACGGCTCGACGGTCCATCACTGCTCCAGGTCATGATCCCGCAGACGACCAATGCCTATCCGAAGCTCGCATTTGGCTACGGCCTAGAGTCGATGGAGCCCTTTGCCAAGCCGCTTGATATGGAAGGAACCTAGGCTTCAGAATCAGCCAGGGATCGTGAAGAGGGCTGTTCGCGCTTATAGCCGACGACCGCGTAACGCAGCCTGCAGGGCGGAGAGTCTCGGGCCATCTTCAGGATCATTGCGCAAAGCCCTGTATCCGGCAGCAACCCAGACACTGAAGCAGGCGCCGATGAAGGCCAGCATGGTGAAGAGAACCACCAGGATCGTTCGCTGCGGAAAGGAGCGCTTATCCGGTGGCACGGCCACGTCGATTACCTGGAAGACTGCTCCCTGCTTGGCTTCGTCAAGCCTCGCCAGCTGATACTGACTGGCCAGAGCCTGAAAGATCGTCTCGCGATACTTCACCTCGCGCAGTCTCCGGACGTAGTCGAGTGCGGCTTCGGGCACCTTTCCCTTGGGCACAAAGAGATCTGAGTCGCTGCCCGCGTTTCCCGTGAAGCGTCCCAACTGCGTCCGCAGTTCAGCAAGCTGCCGCTGCAGGACGATCATCTCAGGATTGTTGTCGGTCGCGAACGACGACATCGCCTTCAGCTGGACCTCCTTGGCGGCGATCTGCCCCTGAATCGTCGCGGCAGATTCGATCATGGCGCGGGATTGGCTGTCGGGTTGCACCATCCCGGTGGTCAGCTCGGTCCGCTTCAGATCCTGCTCGGCAGCGGAGAGGTTGTTCTTCGCCTCCTCCAGCTGGCGGTCAAAGAAGAGTCTCCGCTGGGCGGCTTCGGTGACGGCGACGGTGGAGGCGAGTTTCTGAAACTCCTCGACATAAGCGTTTGCCATGGCGGCCGCCTGCTCTGGTGTGGAGCCATCGACGGTGACGCGAATAACGCCGTCCTTAAGACCGGCGACTGCCGACGTTCGCGCCTCAAAGGTCTTGCGAGCCTCGGACAGCTTCTTCGCGTGGTAGGCCTTCATCAGGTCGAAGCGGTGAATCATGGCGTCTTCGACAGTCCGGCTCCGGAACATGGCGACGTACATGTCAATCTGGCTTTTGATGCCAAGACTTGACCCCGCGAGGGCAGCAAGCCCTTCGCCGCCAGCCATCTGCGAAAGGAAAGCTCCCGGGCTGGTGGACTGCTGTGGCGGCAGGATCGACGTAGCGGCTGTGTAGCGCATTGGCAGCAGCATGGTGATGATTGCCGTTAATCCGGTGACCGAGAGGGTGATGCTGAGAATGAATCGCCGTCTTCTTGCGAGGAGGATGAGCAAATCCAGGACATTCCAACCCGTTCGCCCAGCACGAGCTGGCAGATTGGTGGGCGCCTCTTCGTTGATCGACGTATATGAGATCATCTGGTTCCGCTTCCCTGATTCACTTGAAAACGCGCCGCGATATGGTCGTTCGTACCATGGTAAACGGGAACGTCCGCCACGCGCGAGATGCGTTGCTGTCGCACAGTACCCGACAGCTGTCGAGCTTGCATCTTTTGACGTCCGATCCGTCTTTCCTGCTACGAGCCTCCAGCTGATGTTTGACGAAAAGGTGCTGCCTCTCGGCTTTTTCTGGGATCTCACACGCCCTGACCCGGCACGCTCCACGTGCTAGATGTTTCCGCGTTTTCCCATGCGGCCGGTAAGCCCGTCCCAGGTGCCGAGCACGACCGCACGCAGCTTACGCCGCCGATCCTGCTCGGCTACAAAGCATTTGATGTTCTCGCGTATGGAGATATAGATGGAATGCAGAATCCAGCGCGGAAAGCGGCGGAAGTACTTGCGATAGACTACAACCCGATTACGCGAAAAGTAGTAGCGCCTAAGCGCGCTGTGGTGAGTTGGCTCGAAGCTGAATCCGAAGAAATTCAATCGCTTTGGATGACCCGGAGAATGGAACAGCACCGCCTCTCGCGAGTCCGCGTTAAGGTAGCCCGCGGCACGGATACGAAGGCCATATTCCGTGTCCACCTGGTCGATGAAGTACTCGGGCGGGAAAAAGCCGATCGTATCGAAGATCCAGGTCGGCATAAGCGAGCCCGAGGTCATGGAACTTACCGGACCTCCATCCGCCGCGCGGTATACGGCCGGCTCGATACCTGTAGTCGGGTTGACATACCTAGGATGAACGGCCCCCACGCGCTCACGGGCAGGATGGGACCGCCAGGCCGTAAACATCTGATCCATAAAGGACCCGGTGATCTGGCTGTCCTGATCAAACAGAATGACCCACGGATACCCCTTCGCCTTGGCCCAGCGAACACCCTGGTTGAGGGCTTCGGCGATGCCCAGGTTTTCTGCATTTTCGACGAGATGGAAGCCAGAGGCCTGGCTCCCCATGCGGAGCCGCTCGAGTTCGTCAGAGTTTGATCCGTTGTCAACCACCACGAGTCCTTGCACCTGGGCAAGGATCTTGGGCATGTTCTCCGTCATGCTAGACGTAGGGTGATAGCTGACGATTACCGCGCAGACAGATTGCTCCGTCATTCTGAATCCTGTGGTGCCATCCCCTGATGATAGCTGACCGTCTGATCCGAACCAGGCGCTCGGATTCAGCAAATGTTGTGGAACGCGGGCCTCGAGTTCACGACGCTGCCAGCCGAGAGAGCGCTTCCCATGTCGTACGCGCACAGGCGTCCCATCGGAACTTAGCTGCAAACTCGCGATTACCTGCTCTTTGCTCTTCCGTAGCGTTCAAGGACATCATGATCTTGTCAGCTATATCTGCGGGATCGTTCGGATCGCACATGAGAGCGACGCCTGCGAAAATTTCCTGGAGCGAGGTTGTCTCTGCTACCACCGTTGGACAGCCGAGCGCGAGAGCCTCGAGCGGCGGCAAACCAAAACCTTCGTAGAAGGAGGGAAAGACAAAACACGCGGCGTTCTCGTAAAGCGATCGCAGCTCAGAGTCGTTGACATAGCCAAGATCATGAACGCGTTTGTCTCGAATTTTGATCTCTCCGAAGACCCTCGCATCGCTATGGCCGGCAATGGCGATCTGGAGCTTCGGATCGGTGATGTACGGCACCGCTCGAAGCAGCCCCGCTATATTTTTGTTGTGATTTCTGGAAGCGACCAGCAGTACATAGCGATAACGCTGGAGAAGGTTCCGGCCGAGTACGGCAATCTCCGGAGCCGGTCGCAATGCGTGCTCGGAACCTAGATAGGTAACAGTCGTCTTTTTAGGGTTCGCTCGATACCACTTGACCAACTCGGCTTTGGAAAAGTGAGAGACAGTGAATACATGCAATGCAGAGTGACAGAGGGTCCAGTTCAGAAGCTGGTACCAGGTCCGGAAAGCGCGCGAATAGCCCTGCGGCGAGGCGATGACCGCGGCGTCATGGATGGTAATGACGTTCCGTCGATGCACAATGGGCGCACCGCCACATGGTGTAAACAGCAAGCCGCTCCTCGCATGAAAGGGGAGTTCCAACTGCTCCCAGACCTGTCCTGAGAATTTTCCGACGCGACGCACCGAGAGACACCGATATGCGGGCAGCACCTCTACGCCTGAAGGAACGAGAACTTTCACTTGGGACGGGGGTGAGTCGGAATCTGCCAGGTAGCTGTCCAACGTATCGAGGAGTTCGTGGCCGTATCGTTGGGCGCCGGTCACCGGTTGGGACAGGAAACGCCCATTTATAAAGATGGGTCTCAAAGCTTGGTCTCCGATACCTGAGTGTAGTCCGAGCAGGCGGGTCTCAGCAGCTACCCAATCCCGATGGCTGCAAGTCAAATTCCGGATGCGCCCGCAGAAAACGACGTTTCCTGCAGCGGGAACGTGCTCATGAACGGTCGAAGGTGTAACGCATTGGTGTCGGAAAGGTGTGGTCTAATGACAGTAGTTGGAGGCTTATAAGCATGCGTGTTTTGTTTCTGAATCCCCCGTTTCACCCACGCTTTTCGCGTGAGCAGAGAAGCCCAGCGGTAACCAAGAGCGGCACACTTTATTACCCCAAGTGGCTGGCCACGGCAGCTGGTGTAGCCATCAGGAATGGACACGAAGTGGACCTGGTGGATGCTCCCGCGGGTGGCTTCTCAGTGCAGGCCGTGATCGATCGGATCGAAGCGAAAAACATTCAAGCAGTCGTTTGCGACACGTCCACGCCTAGCATTCTGAACGACATCAGCGTCATGGAATCCCTAGTCGCTGCCAGACCGTCCTTGCATACCCTGATGGTCGGCCGTCACGTCTCGTCACTCCCTAAGGAGACGCTGGCGATGTCCGATGCACTGCAGGCCGTAGCCATTCGTGAGTACGAATACACGGTGCGGGACTGGCTCGAAGCGAAGGCCTGCGGGGCCGATCTCGCCGATATCGACGGTCTGGTGTGGCGCCGCAAAGATACGGGCGAGATCATCAGCAACAAAACGCGCGATGCGATCAAGAATCTGGACGAGCTGCCCTTTGTCTCCGAGGTCTACAAGCGCTTTCTGCATACGCCGGATTACTTCTACGGCCATTCGCTCTGGCCACTGGTGGTCTTTGATACCAGCCGCGGCTGCCCCTACCACTGCTCGTTCTGCGTCTATCCCCAGACCTTCAGCGGACACACCATGCGTTACCGCTCGGTCGCGAACGTTGCGGATGAGTTCGATTATGTCGCCCGCGAGATGCCCGAGATCAAGACGGTCATGCTCGAGGACGATACCTTCATCGTGAGCAAGCCGCGCACACTCGAGCTTGCGCATGAGCTGATCAAGCGCGGGAACAAGCTCCCGTTTGACGCCAACTGCCGTGCGGACATTGGCGCCGAGGGCGAACTACTTTCGACCCTGCATAAGGCGGGTGCGCGGCTGTTCTGCGTCGGCTTCGAGAGCGGCGACGTTGAAGTAATCAACGGCATGAAGAAGAACAATGATGACCGCCGCGACGCGAAGTATCACGAAGAGGCACATCGATTCGTCCGCCGCTGCCAGGATGCGGGAATCATGGTGCACGGCTGCTTCATGGTCGGCAACCTGAACGAGACGCCGGCAAGCATGGAGAAGACGCTCGACTTCGCGAAGAAGCTGCGACCCGATACCGCCCAGTTCTTTCCAATCATGGTCTATCCCGGCACCGTCGCGTACCAGGAAGCCAAGGCCCGGGACTACATCCAGATCGAGGATTGGGGTGCCTGGCTCACCAAGGACGGTCTGCACAACAGCGTCGTCACCCTGCCGAACATTACGCATGAGCAGCTGGTCAGCTTCTGCGATCGCGCCCGCCGCAGCTTCTACTTGGCGCCATCCTATCTTGTCTACAAGATGAAACAGTCGCTGACCGATCGACGCGAACTGCAGCGCAACGTTAAGGGCTTCCTAACGCTGTCGAAGTACCTTCTGCGTGGCAGCGATCATACCAAGACAGAGCCGACGAGCAAGCCTCAGGGCGCAACAGCCTAGGCGGCCGCGATTGTCTGTGAGTCATCCGGGACAGGATGCGGTGCTTAGACCCTCACGATGGACGCCGGCCGGTTTACAGTCGGCGTCCATCGTTATCCCCACCTTCAACGGTGCGAAGCGGATCAGCAAGTGTCTCGACGCGCTGCTCGGGCAAGTTGCGGGCCGGGAAATCGAAGTGCTGGTTGTCGATGATGGCTCAACCGACAACACGGCCGAGATCGTCGCCCGCTATCCCACGGTTCGCCTCATCCGCCAGGCAAATGCCGGGCCAGCGATCGCTCGCAATCTGGGCGCATCCGAAGCCCATGGCGACATCCTCCTGTTTACCGACGACGATTGTGTGCCGATGCCGGATTGGCTAGACGCGATGTTCGGCCCCTTCAGCGATTCACAGGTCATAGGCGCGAAGGGGACCTATCGCACGCGCCAGAAAGAACTGACCGCCCGGTTCGTGCAAATCGAATATGAAGATAAGTACCGGCTGATGGCCGGTCCCGACAGCATCGACTTTATCGACACGTATTCCGCCGCATTCGTCCGGGAACGCTTTCTCGAAATGCGGGGATATGACACGTCCTTCCCGGTCGCGTGCGCGGAGGATGTGGAGCTCTCCTACCGTATGTCGGCGCAGGGCTGGATCATGAAGTTTGCCCCGGCGGCGATCGTCTATCACACGCACCCGGACACCTTTTCGAAGTACCTCAGGAAGAAATACAAGTTTGCCTTCTGGCGCGTTCTCGCGGTCCGCAAGAACCCGGGCAAAGGCGTAAAAGACAGTCACACACCGCAAGTCATGAAGTTGCAACTGCTCTTTGCTCCGGCGCTGCTGGCCGCGTTGCTGGTCGACCTGGCGGTGCGACCAAAGGTTCCCGTCTCGGCGCTCGTAACCGGTGCATTCCTCCTGAGTACGCTGCCATTCGCTTTGCGGGCGCTACGCAAAGACCCCATCATCGGTCTGCTGTCGCCGGTTCTGCTCGCCGCTCGGTCCTGCGCGCAGGTAATGGGGGTGGCGGCAGGCATGATCTATGCCGGGCGTCAGCCTGCTGCGGTCGCGACCAATCCAAGGTAGTCGGATCTCAGCAGCACGTCGGAAGTAGACGCCGGTAGCCGGATACGCTACCAAGAGCTTATAAACTGAGGCCACGTGTGCTGTACTGCAAACGCAAGGGGGAGCAATGACGAACGGCATTCTAGTCACGGGCGGCGCGGGGTTCATCGGTTC
>CAXTLS010000018.1:28253-61929 GCA_964245235.1 uncultured Acidobacteriaceae bacterium | reverse complement strand
CGCCGGTCGCATAGAGCGTCATCACCATCGCACGATGCATCAGGTTGCCGCTTGCATCGATAAGCCGTGCGACCTCTTCCTGGCTAAGCACGGTCGGCAGGCGCCTGGACTGCTTGGGAAACGGGAGCGCATCGAGCAGATAGGGCCGGCGCAATGTCTTGACGAACAGGAAGCGCAGCGCCGCCGTCTGACCTGCGATGGTGCGTGCCGAAAGCTTGCGGTCGCGGAACAGATGGACCTGGTACTCGCGGACGTGATCGGGTCCAAGCTGCTCGGGAGAACGACCGAAGTGCCTGGCGAACTCCTCCACTGCATGCAGGTAAGACCGTACGGTGTTCGGAGAGTAGTTACTACGCTCGAGCTCGTTGAGCATCAACTGGCGAAGAGGGGTCACAGGAAATCCTCCTTGTGACCCGAACCCTAAACCCAGCCGCCCACAGCGCCGCCACCAATGCAGCATCCGCCGCGCCAGCGGCTTAGTTCAAACGCATTTGCGGGAAGATATAGGGCTGCCCGGCGGGAGCCTCAGGTTCTTTGGTGACAGGCGAAGTGGAGGGAGGCGTTCTCTGCAAGCAGAGCTGGGGTGTAGCAGCCCTTCAACGCCGTCCCGTAATCGCGATCAACGGATCGCTCTCGGAGCCGTCCCGGAGTATCTCTGCGCTGATGTCGCGAAAGCCGGCGCGCTCAAGGTAGAGGCGCACCAGTGCGGCATGTCCGCGGTCGTCGAGTGACCGCCAGATCTCCACCGCCTTGGTCGGGAAGCAGCGATTGGAGAAGCTGACGATGAAGGGCGCGCACGGCCGCAGGACTCGCAAGATCTCGGCAAATACCTGCAGGGGCCGCTGTAGGTACTGGACGCCGACACAGCACAGGGCACCATCGCAGCTATCGGTATCCAGCGGCAGGATGGTGGTGCGGTTCAGGTCATGCACGAAGCTTCGGCTGAGCCGAGGGTTGGCCCCGAGCTCCTGAGCGTTCATGCCATGGCCGATCACGTCGCTGAAGGCCATCTCCGGTGGCAGATGGCTGACCCAGCTCGACATTAGATCCAGAAGCACGCCCCCGGGCGGCAGGATGGCTCGATAATAAACGGTGAGCGCTCGCGTCGCTGCTTCGTCTATGTGAGTGACCAAGCGGGCAGGCGCGTAGAAGGCAGCATCGTCGCCCCCGTCTTCCTTGCGGAAGGCGCCAGACGGTAGCTCAGGCATGCGGTCGCTCATCGCGGTCATTGTTCTCTGTCCTGTGTCATAGACCGCCTTTCATGCACTCGAGTATCTCAGCAACACAGATGACGCACATCCATCTAGGTCGTACGCTTCAGTTCGGCCGTGGTCGATCCGTTGCCGCCTGGATGGACAGGCCTGCGAGGACCATCGACACTGCGGCGCACGGCATCGGCCGGAGTCGCACCGGACAAATTCTGGCGAAGGTCGCCTCCGATTGACGGAAGCCGGATGGCCTCTTCGTAATTCAGCCGAAGGAAGAGGAAGCGTTCCTCGTACCGCTTCCTGTGGGCCGCATACCTGGAGTGGGGCGAGTGACCGCGGCCCGTCTGAAGGAGCGTGGGATCCGAACTGTCGGCGACCTGCTTGCCCAGGACAAGCAACGCTCGTTGGCTCATTTAGTCGGTATGGCGAGCGGCGACGTTCCGAGATCAGCGCGATGGTGCCTGAGACGGTCCTGACCAGCGGCCCGAGCACATTGCAACGGCGCAGCTCCGTCATACCGAGCGGATTCTTCTATGAGTGGGGCCGATTTGGCGAAGCGCTCTCAGCAAAGCATCGGGGACGAGGCGATAACCAGTGTAGCGGCGGAGAGAAGTCGGTCGCAAGTGTGAAAGCGGGGCGCCAAGAAAGGACCCGGCCTAGTCAGCCCGCCCTTAAAGCGGCTGCGAAGAGGCGTTCTGCCTGAGCATCTAACCTGCAGAAAGCGAGGGAACTCTGAATGGCAGATCAAGCAGCATTGGAACAGAAGTACGCTCCGGTAGGACAAGCAGTGGCCAACTTCAGTGACTACGGTGCCAAATTCGACGGCATCTTCATGGACGGCGAGAAGCTCGTCCTCAAGTGTGAGTTGCCGTCCAAGGTCGTCGAGAATCGTGTTTGGGACGCGATCAAACAGTGTGATCCGACCTACCCAGACTTCGAGATTCAGATCACGGTCACCGGTGGAGACGCGCAGCCCTACACGATCAAACATGGGGATACGCTTAGCGCAATTGCACTGAAGTTCTACGGTCATGCCAACAAGTATCCGCAGATCGCGGAAGCGAACCATGTCGATGCCAACAATATCCCTGTTGGAACCACGATCCAGCTCCCGGTACTTTCCTAGAACCACCTGGAGGAGTGCGATCGGGTCGCCAGTATCTCTTTAAGCTTGCTGAACTCTGGACATTGCTGTGTTAGAACACACAGCAATGTCCAGAGTGCTATTCCTCATAATCTAGATTATGTGGAATCTGAGAGCTGCGTCAAATTTGGTTGACTCTTCAAGTCGGAGATGCGGGCCTAGACCTGCCGCTACTTTGCCAGAACTCCTCGATGAGTGAGTCTAGTGAAGTAGCATCCTTGCCAACAGCAATCCGCCAACCCCATCCTGTAAAAAATGGGCCACCATCCCAACCCGCAGGCTCCCGCGCCGGCGAGCAAGCACTCCGAACATGCAGCCGTAGAAAGCAATCAGGATCACCTGGGCCGCGCCCTGATACGCGTGGACCAGGCCAAAAGCAATGCCTTGCACCCCAATCCCAACAACGGCACTCTCCGTCCAGACGGTAAATTGACGCTGCAGATATCCGCGGAAAATAATCTCCTCGCAAATGCCAGCTGTAAGGGTGAGCAGCAGGAAGGCAGCGACCTCAAGCCGCGACTGAGGCAGAAGAGCCTTCATCGCCTCGCTAGCCGTCGGGTGCACCAGACGGCTGAGAACGTAGCTAAGCATGAACATGAACAAATCTGCGGCCACTAAGAAGACCACGGCCAGTCCAAGGTCACGGACGATCAAGCGCCAGCGCGCTAAGTTCTCGCCCACAAGAGTTCGCACGGACGCGCCATTCCAACGCACACTCAGCTCCATGAACGCCACAAGAAGCAATTCAGCGGTGATGATCGCGATGTAAACGTGCATGCGAGGGGGCATATGCCCAACCCGACCTTCGCGTCCAACATGCATGCTTAAAGCTGCTACGCCGAGAAGAATCAGAATCACGACGACGGTGTGCCACGCTGGCGCGATCGCGTTTGAGTCGTCGCGGGTCCTCCCCGGTTCAAACGTAGTGTTGATGTTCTCCGACACCGTGATCTCCCTTCATGACCGCAAAATGCTAGCTCAGCGCAACTGTACGCGACTTACGCAACCCTGACACCCACGCTTAATAAACTGAACAGAAACAAGCCGACCTCAAGCCGGGCGTTCGCACTCAAGTATTGCCGAACAATCGCGTTTTTCGGAAATGATCCTCGTCTTAACCCCACGTTCAATAAGTGACTCGGCCCGGCCGCCAATGCACTCACCGACGCTGAGTCCGTAAAAGCATGCAGCATCTCGAAGATCATCTAGAAGTGGGCGTCGGACAGGATACGAGCTTCTCGTGGCCGACGATGCCATCTTCGACGGCTCGCAGCTCGTCTTCGTTCAGTGGAATCTCCTGTCGGAGCCTCAGTAGGTTTGCTTTGGCCTCGATACTCTGAGCCTTGGTGGATTCCTTGGGTACGTAGAAGTCGCAGCGAGCGCAGGCCATGCGATGCGGACACTGGTCGAAGAAGTCGTAGGAGCAATACCCGTGACCGAGATCGTATAGCTTCCACGGCTCGCCCGGTGGGCTTCCGCGTCTGACGATGTCCTGATCGATCAACACTTCGACTGCTCTGAGATTGCGGGCAAAGTACCCTGCATCTTGGTACGACTTGGCAAGCTTAATGGGTGTGATCTTCGTGTAATGCCGGGTTGATTCGGGAGAACTGTGTCCGAGCCATTCCTGCAGCTCAAACAAACTGAGCGTCTCTTTCGCGTTGTAGAGCTGCGAGGCAATGGTGGCTCTTGCCCGGTGACTTGTGATGCTGCTGCGAGCATCATCCAATCGTACGGCTGCCTTCTTGCACAGCAGGGGGATGACGACATCGTTGATGTAGTGATTTCGATATCCCTCGTCCTCGGTGGGAAAAGAGCCGATGTACCTGTTCGCCGGTCTTGAGGTCGAGCGAGGATGGCTGCGGTGGACGCATCTGTTCCCAAAGCTCTACGGAGCGCCCCACGACGCCATCGACGGGCTTTGAAAATGCTGTTTCCGTCTTGTTTACAGGAACGTGTAGGAAGCAGACTGGGGACTCGCCTGAGCTGTTCGACGCACTCTCCCACCGAATGCATCCGACCCGGAGCCGCAAGATCTCGCTACGGCGCAGGCGAGAAAAAAGCCACATGGTAGCCAAAGCTCGGACCAGAGTTGCCGGGTAGAAGTGTCCGCAGGCAGATGACGGTGGTTCTGATGGTGTTCTTGCGCTTGATGGTATTCACCGCTCCAAGATGGTCGAGCACGACCTCAAGCGGACGCAGCAATCGTTGAAGAGCAGGTCTGGCGGCCTTGTGCCATCCTTTTCCGCCCTTTTGAAACCGGGTGACCAGGATCCGCATGTGATGGAGCTCATCCGCAGAGAGTGCGTGAGTACGGTCGTAGCTTTCGACATCGATCATTGAAGAACCTCCGCGGCTTCAGCCATCCGTGCCAAATGAAGTGAGGCCTTTGCGATCTTTGCGCTTAGTTCACGGCCGCTGAGGTGGATATAGGGGTTGTCTTAGTGAGTAGTGTGCAGGAGCCTTCGCGACACCGCTGGGAGAGCTGGTCTTCAGCGTTTGGGTAAGAAACGTGGCCCGAAGCGGCAATCTTATGGGGAAGGGCGTACCCGAACTTTAGAACCAAGAAAACGTCGTATTGGGAGGTCGTAGAAGACCATGATCAGATAAGCAAAGCCGGTCATGACGAGGATGCCGCAGCCGACCACCAGGAACAGGTGAGCCGTGTCAAGCTTATGGCCGTCATAGTAGTTTCCGAAAATGTAGATCACGGAATAGTGCGTCATGTAGAGCGGGTACGAGATGTTTCCTGCAAGCTGGCAGACTCTCTCAGAGCGGGGACTGAGCGTAGCTCCTGCACCCAGCGCCACAAGTAACGGGAAGTAACAAATCATCACTGCTGCTTCCCGTATCCATCCCCCTCGGGCATACGGCATCACAAAGGCCAGCAGCAACAGCACGGACAATCCACCAAAGCCGAGCTTCGTTCGAGTGATCCATTTGGATCGGTAGACAAGCAGTCCCGCCAGAAAGGAAAAGTTCACTCGAGCGGCACCGGTCCAAAAGGTGCGCCCATTAAAACCAGCCCAAAGATTGCCGGAGTTGTAGCCAACAATGCAGAGGACGATCGCCGCGAGTATGGTGGCGGCGCTCAACCAGCGACGGTTGAGCCTGTACACAAAGATTGCGTAGACGATGTTGGCAACATACTCCCAGAACAACGACCACGCCGGCGAGTTCAAGCTGAACAGACAAAAACCACGTTCCTTCATCGCCGGAAAGGGAATGAGAAAGATCGCCGCCAGGAACATGAGCGTAACCCGGCCGGCGCTGTATCCAAGTTCTCCCACGCGAAATGGGTCTACATACAAAGTAAGTAAGCCGAGCACGGACCCAAACACCACCAGGGGATGCAAGCGTATCAACCGGCCCTTCAGAAATGGCCAGAGACCCATCGCTCCAACGCGATCATCATAGGCGTATCCAATCACAAACCCGGAGAGACAAAAGAAGAAGTCAACAGCCAGCCAGCCATGCCCAATGAAAAGCTTGCTGTAGTTGCCGATCACCATCTCCATGAAGTGGAAGAGGACCACTGCCAAGGCGGCGACACCGCGCAACCCGTCAAGAGCCGCGAAGTGCTGTTTCGTGGGCAGCAGTGTTTGCCCGGGCTGATCATCCGTTATCGTCATCAGGAAAGCTATCCTCGTGAAAGACTTTATCTGGCGCAGGCCGACACCTAGGCGAGCCGAGGGCGCGGCTCCGCCGGATCCGACTTGATCGACACTACAGCGGGCGTCAAGCCATCCGCGGTGGCACGCAGCCTAACATCGCCTGCTTGATCCAGTGCTTGCAGATACACCATGGCCAAGCCCGAAAACAGGCTGCGTTGCGCCTGCCGCGGCGTCGCCGGCTTGTCCGCCTCTTTGCAGCCCGGTTCTCCGTTACTCACGCCGATTAGGCGGCCTGCGCCCTCCAGGCTAAAGTGAATCAGGTTACCCGCGATCGGCACCGGCCGGCCCAATGTGTCCAAGGCCTCTACCTGCACGCTGACATAATCCTCACGGTTGGCCCGCATCGTGCTACGGTTTGGCGTCAGCTTCAGCGTCGCGGGAGAGCCCGTCGTCTCCCGTGTCGAGTGAAGCACGAGCTTCCCACCCCGGTAGCCTCGCGCCTCAATTTTTCCCGGAATGTACGGCACAGCCCAGTGCACGTGCCCATTTCGGCGCATACCCTGTTTGCCTGCGGATTTTCCGTTGACCAGCAGCTCGATCTTCTCCAGATTCGAATAGCACCATACGTCAATCTTGCTGCCCTCCCGCCCGGCCCAGTTCCAGTGGGGGAAGACATGCAGCACCGGCTCCGAGTTCCACCACGATTTGTAGTAAAAGTAGCTGTCTTTGGGAAAGCCGCACATGTCGAGCATGCCCATCGGTGAGCTGATTCCCGTGTCGTCAAAGGGACTCGGCTCGCCGCGATAATCGAATCCCGTCCAGGCAAAGCCGCCCGAAAGATGCTCTCTCTCCGCAAACAGCGACCACCATCCCTCTGCGCTCATTGTGTAACCGGGATAATCCGTGTCATAGCCAGTGGCATGCGCGTGCTTCGGATCCTTTAGGTAGATCCCACGCGTGGTCCATACACTGGCTGTCTCCGTGCCCACCGTCGGTAGCGCGGGAAATTTCTGGTGGAACGCGTCTATGTGCTTCGCCGTATCCGCACCGCCCTCCCCGCCCGACCCCGCATAGTTGAAGCCTTGAACGTCCACCACGCCCGAGACCCCCCGGCCCCAACCACCATTCATGGCCGCGGTCACAGGCCTGGTAGGGTCAAGTTGCTTCGTCAATCGCTTCATCGCAGAGACGATCCTTGCACCGACCGGCGAACCCTGGTCCGGCTCTTCATTGGCCAGAGACCAGATAACCACGCTCGGATGATTGCGATCGCGTCGCACCATCCGCTCCAACTGGCTCAATCCCTCGGGCGTCGATGCCATCATGCGCGTCTCGTCCATAACCAGCATGCCGGCGCGGTCACATGCGTCCAGGAACTCCGGCGTTGGTGGATTATGCGACGTTCGGCAGGCATTCGATCCGCTTGCCTTCAGCAGAGCGACGCGGTCCTGCTGCAACTGGTCCGGCAATGCGGAGCCAACGCCGGCGTGGTCTTGGTGGTTGCAGGTGCCCTTGATCTTGACCGGCTTTTCGTTCAGAAAGAAGCCCTTGTCAGCGTTGAAGCGGATCGTTCGGACCCCAAACGTTGTCTCTACCCTATCCGTTCAGCCGCGGCGGTTCGCACGGACGTGACCGCACGATGGAGATAAGGCAATTCGCAGGACCACATTGCAGGAGCTCGAAGGATGCCTTGACTCTGAACGCTTGTCTGCTCCCAAGGGGCAATCGTGTGGGGCTCGCTGTGCAGAGTAAGAACCGCCGTACCCGTCGCGTCCAGGACCGCGCTCGAAAGCGTGACCGTCTGGGGTGCCTCAGAGCAATTTGCCACCTCGGTGCTGATGCTGACGTGAGACGCGTTCCCATTCGGCGTCGTAACGATAAACGTTCCCCATTGCGGCACGTGTACCGGCTCGGTGATCGTCAACCAGACATGCCGGTAGATGCCGGTGCCTTCGTAGAACCAGCCTTCAGAAAGGGTCGCATCCACGCGAACCGCGAGCTGGTTCGGCTTACCTTCGTGCAGGTAATCGGTCACGTCAAAGGCAAACGGAGCATAGCCGCTGAAGTTGCGGCCAAGATAGTGATTGTTGAACAGCACCACCGCATCGCGAAATACTCCGTCAAATTCAATGAAAACACGCTTGCCCGCAGAGTTAGGTGGCAAATTGATCTTTCGCCGGTACCAGCCTATGCTTGTCTCCGGGAAGTCTCGCCCGACCGGCTTGCGGCCCTCGCCGCAGTTGATCAGCTTAGCCTCGTCTCCTTCACGGTACGTCTTCTCACTGGCGATAAACGGCAGTTCAACCGCCCAGTCGTGCGGCAAATCCAGCAGCCGCCAGGCGCTATCATCAAACTCTTGTTCTCCAACTGGAGCGACGTAGCTGGCCTTCGCAAACGAGCCCTCCCGTCTCGGTTCTCCGTAACCAAAGTCGCGCGACTGATCGGCAGCATTCCCAAAGTGAAAGCGCCAGTTAAAATCGAGCAGCAGGCGCTGCCGCGGTGCGGGTGTGCCTACGGTGGCGGCTTCCTCAAAGACGGCGCCTGCCCCGACAACCGGCTCCGATCTCTCCATCGAGGCGGATGAACGACGATTCGCCAGGAAGCCGGCAGAGGCTGCCAGACCTGTCTTCAGAAGACCACGACGCGAGAAGCTGGACACCGCATGCACCCCAGTTCTGGTATTTGCTTGCATCATCAACGAATCAGTCGTCACAGGGATCCGTTGCAGACACGCCTGAGACGTAGAAATGACTTCGCGCCAACGATCGCCGTTACAGGCTCCTCGACTTGTACCACACCCTGCTCCTCACCGCCATCGCCTCAACTGTGGCGACAGCCGCGGCAGTTGGAGCGACCCGCGGGTTCAAAGACGTGGACAGCATGATCGCGTATCCTTCTATCGACGTCATTGCCGTCGTTGTCCGCGTGCCCGCTCATCGGGAGTTGGTGCTCAAGGCTCTGCAAGCTGGCAAGCATGTGTATTGCGAATGGCCTTTGCACAGGGAAATGGAGTGAAAAAGATCATGACCTCACCCGAACAGAGATCGAAGGTCGTCCATGAATGCCCGAGTTGCGGAGCAACAGTAGCTCCGCCGGAATCGGGCCAGAGTGTCAATGTGAGTGGCGTAGTCACCTGTAAGATATGCGGGCATGCTGGGCCTCTTAACGTCAGAATAGTCCTAGAGTAGTCGGCGTGACGCTAGACTGTGATCCATTCTGTTGCTAATCCACTAAAGTCTGTGAGCCGTTGATTAAACGCGATACGTTTTGCGATACGTTGGTTCTGCAGGGGTGAATGTGTTTACAAGGGCTTAGGTGGCCACCGAGGTCTTGTAAGTAGTTGTAATTTTTATAGTTGGTCTATGGCATGGAAGAGGTCATCTGGTTTGATCCCGATCAGGTCCACCAAACTTCTCAATACCTGTAGTAAACCGGATCAGCCCTGGCCGCTTACCCGTCCCCTCGGAGGACAAGCCATTCAGGCAGGTGGCCCAGGCAGAGCTATAGGACTGCGGAATCGTCGTGGAGCATGGCTTTGCGAATGACCTTGATGGGGGCGAAGCCCTGGCGCATCAGGTCGTCGTGGAAACGCTGGAGATTGAAGGCAGAGCCTTGTTTCGCCTGCACGTCGGCCCGCAGCTTCATGATCTCGAGCTTACCCAGTGTGTAGTAGAGGTAGGTCGCGTCTGAAGTGCCGCGCTTCGTCTCCATGAGGCCTACGGCGTGAGACTGATACCCTTCGGTGACGAAGAGTTCGACTGCCTGGTCGATCGTCCATGAGCCCCCGGTGGCGCCGGAGAGGGTGTGCAGCTTAATAGAATTGACGAAGCGGGCGTCGCGTAAGAGCGCGTCCTGCAACTGTCCAAGACGGATCAGTTTTGCCTCGCGTGAATCGGCCGTGGTGCCGGGCGGGAGGTATCCTTCATCGAGCATCATCTGTTCGCAGTAGTGAGCCCAACCTTCGATGTTGGTGTTGGCGCCGATCAGCTTGCGGATTTTCGAGGGGAACTGCGGTTGCCACAGGAACTGGACGTAATGGCCCGGGTAGGCTTCGTGAATAGCTGTGCTGGTGATCGTTCCAACGTTGAAGGCGGCCATATGCTCCGCAATGTGGGCCGGGGTCCAATCCCTTTCAGGCAAAGTCACGTTGAAGAAGGCGGTTGTGGAGCGGGTCTCGAACGCGCCGGGCGGGTCCATCGAGGCTTGAGTGGTGGCGCGCATAAAGGGCGGCGTCTCTTCAAGAGTGGGCTCGACCTTGGTGGGTATGGTAATGATGTGATTGGTCCCGATGAAGTCAGTCAGACCGGCGAACTGGGCCTGGAATGCCTGGAGGAGTTTAGTCGGATCAGGATGAATGGTGGCGAGTTCGGCGAGGACCTCCTGCGGCGTCTTCGCGGGGTCAACTTCCTTAGCGACACGGGCGAACTCGGCCTGATTTTTGTGGAGATCTGCATACGCGATTGCGAGAAGGCGATCGAGCGGGAGGTCGACCATCTCGTCATATTTAAGTTTCTTTGCGAAGGTGTCTGCGCCAAGCTTATAGTCGCCGTTCGAGCGCGGGAGCAGGTCGGTCTTCATCCATGCGCCGTAGGATTTGAGAGCCTCGACGACGGCAGCGTTTGACTTTGCGAAAGCAGCCTTCGTCGCGGGGTCGGTCGCGGCAGCGAAGGCCGAGGGGACATCGTTCTGGAAGAAGCTGATAAGGCCGTCAATCTGCTCGAGCGCGATCTCGGTGTAGATCCTAGGCGGGTTCTTCAGGTTCTTACGTGCCTCAAGGAGCACCTGGGGCATCAGTTTCTCGCGCTCGACGGCAGCATGGAGCCGGATGTTTACCGGAGCATAGTCGCGGCTCATGATGACAAAGACAGATCCGGTGATACCGGAAGAGTACGAGTCAGGATTCTTCTCCCAGGGACGAACGACTTCGAGTGAGAGAAGGGTGCTTCGGATGTTATTGAGAAGGATCTCGCGGTCGGCGGAGACCGAGGCGTCGAGCGCTGAGGGATCGATGGCTTCAATCTTCTTCTCGTAGGCGTGTAGGGCGGCGACCTGCTTCTGGACACCTGCAGCAGAGTAGTCTTCGAGCTGGACGTCGTATTGATGCAGGCCCGCGGCCGTGCCGTTGGTAGGCGAGAAGCGAAAGTAGACATCGGAGAAGTACTGCTCGGAGACGAAGCTGAAGGTCTGGGTCGAGCCGTCGGCGGAGACACGTTGGGCCGGGGAAATCTCAGCCATTACAGCTCCGGTCGTTAGGGATAAGGCGATACAGGCCAGCAGTGAATTCTTCATCGGTAGAGTTTACGGCCTCGGCGTGAGTGGACACTAGGATCGTGGTTGGGTGTCAAGGGAATCGAGCAGGGCGCGGGTCTCGCTGAGGACTTCTTCAGCTCTAACGGAGGTGAGAGGCCAGCGAAGGATGCCCTGCGGTGTGAACTGGGCTCCGCGCTTTGTGTTGCGACTGACGAGCTTCATAAGAACACTGGGATCAATGGCATGCTCGCGTGCAGGTGCCTGGCCTGGAGCGGTGGCGGGGGCACCACCGGAGAGCCGCTCGGCGAATTTGATGTGCAGCATCTCGACAAAGACCTTGGTCTTGCCCTGCTCGATCTGGGTGCGCTTGCGATCGAGCTGCGCGATGCCGAGCTGCTCGCACTGGAGACGGAGTTCGCCGGCGGCGAGCAGATTGAGGACGGCCTCGGGCGGCGTGCCGTAACGATCCTGCAGCTCGGCGCGTACGTCGGTGAGGATCGCAAAGTTCTCGGCGCCGGCGATCCGCTTGTACATGCGAAGGCGCTGGTTCTCTTCAGGGATGTAATCGGAGTCAATCCGGACGGAGATGCCAAGGTTAAGGACGGTGCCGGCATGAGCGGGCTTGTCATCCTCGCCCTTCATTTTGCGGACGGCCTCTTCAAGCATCGTCGTGTACATCTCGAAGCCGATAGCCTCGATGTGGCCGGACTGCTCGCCGCCGAGCATGTTGCCGGCGCCGCGAAGTTCGAGGTCAAGCGCGGCGATCTTGAACCCGGCACCAAGGTCCGAAAACTCCTTGAGTGCGGCGAGGCGCCGGCGAGCTATTTCGGTGAGCTCTTTTTCCGGTGGGATGAGGAGATAGGCGTAGGCGCGGCGATTGCTGCGGCCGACCCGGCCTCGCAGCTGATAGAGCTCGCTGAGACCGTGCCGATCTGCACGGTTTATGATGATGGTGTTGGCGAGCGGGATGTCCAGGCCGTTCTCGATGATACTGGTGGCGACCAACACGTCGTACTCGTGGTTCATAAAGGCGAGCATGACTCGTTCGAGCTCGGCCTCGGGAAGCTGGCCATGGCCGATAACGACGCGGGCGCTGGGAACTTGCTCGCGGATCATGGTGGCCATCTCGTAGATCGTCTCTACCCGGTTGTGCACAAAATAAATCTGTCCGCCGCGTTCAAGTTCCATCTCGATGGCGGTGCGAATCAGCTTCTCATCGAACTTGGCGACGATGGTCTGGATGGCCATACGGTCTTTAGGCGGAGTCTCAATGACGCTCATGTCGCGCAGCCCAATGAGCGACATATGCAGGGTGCGCGGAATGGGCGTGGCCGACATGGAGAGGACATCAATGGCGGCACGCATCTGCTTGAGCCGCTCCTTGTGGCGAACGCCAAAGCGCTGCTCTTCGTCGACAACCAACAACCCGAGATCCTGAAACTGTAGATCTTTCGAGAGCACGCGATGCGTGCCGATGAGGATGTCGACCTTACCCTCTTCAACCTTTTCGAGGATTGCTTTCTGCTCCTTGGCGGTACGGAAGCGGGAGATCATCTCGACATTGACCGGGAAATTGGCGAAACGCTTCTTAAAGGACTCGTAGTGCTGGAAGGAGAGAACAGTTGTCGGTGTAAGGACGGCGACCTGTTTCGAATCCTGCACGGCCTTGAAGGCGGCGCGCATGGCGACTTCAGTCTTCCCATAGCCCACGTCTCCGCATAACAGCCGGTCCATCGGCTGGGTCGACTCCATATCCTGCTTAATGTCGGCGATGGCGGAGAGCTGGTCGTCAGTCTCGTTGAAGTCGAAGGCGTCCTCGAACTCGCGCTGCATGTTGGTGTCTGGCGAAAAGGGCGTGCCCTGTGCTGCCTTGCGCTGAGCGTACAAGATCAACAGCTCGCCGGCCATGTCCTGCATGGCCTTCTTCACCCGCGCCTTGGTCTTCTGCCATGCCTGGGTGCCCAGCTTGTTGCGTTCCGGAGCAGGACCGGTGTCCGACGACCGGTACTTCTGAATAAGGTCGAGCCGGGTGAGCGGGACATAGAGCTTCGCATCGTCGGCGAACTCGAGGATCATCAATTCCAGTGGCGGTGCATCGTTTTCTTCAATCACCCGCAGACCGCAGTACTGAGCGATGCCGTGTTCGACGTGCACGACGTAGTCACCCACAGTCAGGTCGCGGAAGTCAGAGATGAAGGCGGAGGTCTTGGACTTCGAGCGGCGGACCGGCCGCGCGGCAACGTCGGCGTCGTCGATAAGGTCCTGCGCGCCAAAGATAACGATCTGCCGGGCGGACGCCTTGTCGAGGTCAAGCACTTGAACGCCGCTAGCAACAACCGTCTTCACAATGACGGGCGTACGCAGGTCTCCAGCGAGATAGCTGGATTCGGAGTACACGGTCGTCGAGCCGGAGGCTTCGTTGCGGGACCCGAGCCGGTACGGCACCTGATATTCCTGCAGAAGTCCTGCCAGCCGTTCGACCTCACCCTGGTTGGGTGCGGTAAGGAGGATGCGCGCGTCCTGACCCATGAGTCCCTTGATCGCGTCGATCAGCCCGGGTATCGATCCGTGAAAGCGCTGTGTAGGGCGTGTGGCGAAGTCGACCTCGGACAGATCGCTGCGGTCGGCGTCGAGGATATCGACTAGGCCAAGCTGGTCGAGTTCGCAACCACAGAACTTGCGCATGCGGTCGTCAAGGTCCCAGGGGGATAGATAGATGTCCTCAGGGCGAACGAGATTGCCGATGCCGGAGCGCTCGTGGCGCTGCTCGACCTTGTTCCACCAGCGCTCGCCCTGGTTCTTGACCATGGAGGGCTCTTCAATAAAGACGCGCGGTCCCGGTCCCGATGCCGAGAGTAGATCGAGCAGTGTGAGGTTGGCGCCGGCGACGGGCGCGAAGAACTCCCAGCCGGGGAAGACAGTCGCTTCCCCGGTACGGGTGCTGACGTGTGTCTGCAGCTCGACCGGCTCCTCGCCGCCTTCGAGCCGGGCGCCTGCAAGGCCACCGCGGGTCAGGCGCGCGTTGATCGCGGCGAGCAGCTTCTCGGTGACCGGTGTTTCCGTGAGCGGCAGCAGCAGGGCTTCGTCGAGATGCGAGCTCGAGCGCTGTGTATCGGGGTCAAACTTGCGGATGGATTCGATCTCGTCGCCAAAGAAGTCGATTCTGACCGGCCGGTCTATCTCCGGGCTGTAGACGTCGATGATGCCGCCCCGGATGGTGACCTGGCCCGGCATCTCGACGACATCTACCTTCGTGTATCCAACCGAAAGGCAGTGCTCGACGAGCATGTCGGGGAGGTACTCTTCGCCGGTGCGCAGATGAAGGGCCAGGGCGCGGTAGTAGTCGCGCGGAAACAGCTTCATGCATGCGGCTTCAAGTGGCGCGATGACCAGGCGAGCCTGGCCGGTCGCGATCTTCCAGAGAGTAGCGGCGCGGTGTTCTTGGATTTCAAGGTGCGGGGACAGGTTCTCGAACGGAAGGACGTCATGGCCAGGGAGGCGCAGGACCGACTCGGCCGGGAGCGCGCCTGTGAGCTGGCAGGTGCTCAGGACGGCGGCGTGCAGCGCTTCGGCGGCCTTGTTATCAGCGACAATCATCACCGCGGGTGCATTGGCAGCGCGCACAAAGAGCGGAAGATAGAGGGCGCGAGCCGTGGCAGTGAGGCCGGAGACACGTCTGCGCCCCGCGCCGCCGCTCAGGTGGCGGCGCACACGCTCAAAAGCTTCTGAGTGCTCGAGGTCCGCTAATAACTCGCGGACAAAGGGAAGGACCATGCTGCTTTGATTCTAACGGAGCACGGGGGATGCTGCGGGCCTGAGGCTTTGCTGTCCCGGCGTGATCCAGGCCGTTGCGGGCGCCAGGGCGTTGTGGGCGGAGTGCAGCAGGAGCGCATCGGGCGTATCCTCACCGAGCTCCCAGATCATGAAGCCACCCAGCTGCTGTTCGCGAATGTAGTCAGCCTTGCGCCGGATGGAGACCGGATCTTCGTAGGTCCAGAAGGCATCACCATCGAAGAGCCATGGAGCCTGGGAGCCGTCATCCCGGTACACAGTCGACCGCTGCGCCATGGCTTGGATGTCGCGGTACGGATGATCGCCGCGGATCCCGTCGCCCTCCTGAAAGAGGCCGTTGTTGGTCTCCTCAACCAAATGCCAGCCATAGCCATAGAAGGGAAGGCCTACGAGCAACTTCGTTGCAGGTACACCGGCTGCACGGTATTCCCGCACACTGTCCTCAACCGTACCGGTGTTGTGGGCTCGCGTGATGCGCAGCGGGGCGATCAGGCCCGTGATGCCGCTCCACGGCCCGGCAAAGTCGTACGTCATCAGGCCGACCTGGTCGACGATACGGCTGATGGCCGCCATGTCTGATCCCTCGTACATGCGCGGACTGCCACCGACAGCAATGTTCAACAGAAGGCCGGGGCGGAGCGCGTTCATCACGCGGCGAAACTCGGTAAGCAGCGCAAGGTAATTGTCGGCATCGATACCTTGCGGATACTCCCAATCGATGTCAATGCCATCGAAGAGGCCGGGAGCGGTGATTCCTGGAGCAAGCTTCCCTTTCAGAAAGAGGTCTACGCAGGAGCTGACGAAGGCTTCGCGATTCTCAGGCCGGGCGTCTGTCGAGAAGTCTGAGCCGCGCCCTTCAAGCGAGATAATGACTTTAATGTGCGGGTAGCGGCGCTTCAGTTCGACAAGTTGGTGCAGATTGCCGCGGAAGGCTGCCTTCGGATCATCGGCTACGCCGTCTACGCTCTGCTCGGCCTGAAAGGCGTAGTTGAGGTCGGCATTGGGATCGGCAATCGAGCAGTGGCCGTTGGTGATGAAGCCTTGGGCATAATTGAGTTGGTCTAGCAGGGCGGCGCCGCCGGTAGAGACTAGACTCTTTACGAGATACTGCGGCTGATTGTAGATGCCCCATTGCGGGAAGTAGCCAGTCAGCTTCGGTGCGGGAGCCGGATCTTGCGGGGATGTGATGGACTGCGCAGGGCTTACGGGTGCTGGCAGTAGCGCGAGTAGCAGGGCCGCTGCGATGATGCTGTGGCGAAGGCAGGACATGAAATCAGGTCACCAGTAAAAGTGCTCCTCTTCTAGACGATGCCTGGCATCATTGGGCTTCAGGTTTCTTGTGTCAGGGATGTGAATGTAGGATCTACATCTCGGCGACCTATGGTTCTGCCTTCTCAGGAGCGGGGATCGCTTCGGCGTTGGCGTCGCCGCCATAGATGACCTGGCCATATTCCAGCAATGTCACCATCCCGACACCGCCGCAGATGTTACCGGCGACGGCAGGGATGAACCAGGCCGGAAAGGCGTTCCAGGGAATCTGACCGGTGAGCACGGCGGCGAATACCTCGCCGCTGGCCGCGATGCAGTGGGCAAAGTTGCCAAGACCGACGACGAAGGCGAGCAGCCAGATGACGATAACTGAACCTGTGATTGAGTGTGAGCCCGAAACGAGCCAGGCGACGGTGGCGATGATCCAGCCGCCCATGACGCCGCTCCAGAAGATCGAGGCCGGCGGATGGTGGATTGCGTCGAGGCCGAGTTGGCTGAGCGAGCGGACGACGTCCGGGCTGATCGCCCCGGTAAGCGTGGCAAGCGCGGCGAACGAGAGAGCGCCGAGGACGTTTGATGGAAGGACGGCCGCCCAGAGGCGCATGGTATGCCAGAAGTGCTTCTTTTCGGCGAGAACGAGCGCGACGGGGTAAAGAGTGTTTTCAGTGAACAGCTGCGAGCGGCCAACAATGACGACGATGAAGCCGATCGGGTAGAACATCTTGGCGATAAACTGCGCCTGCGTTGACGGACCAAGCAGCGAGAGAGCGATGGCCGTTCCCAGGGCAGACAGACCCATGAAGATACCGCCAGCCAACCCGGAGATGATGAGCGAAATCGTGGAGCGGCCCAGCTCCTGGCGGGCGTTGTTGGCGACCTGCTCGTAGATCTCCTGCGCGCTCGGCCGTTCCAGGTTCTTTTGCGCCAGCGGCACGGGGGCGGGTGTGGGTTGACGGCGACGAAGACGGAAGGCCATGCTGCCTGAGATGCGGATTGGCTGGGCCTGACTTGGTAGAATCGTCTGCAATGGCCACCACGACTGCACTCTCGCCGGAGATCTTCGCCAAGTACCAGCCTGTGATCGGGCTGGAGGTTCACGTTCAGTTGCTGACCGCGTCGAAGGCTTTTTGCGGCTGCGTTAACCAGTATGGCGGCGATCCGAATACGCATGTGTGTCCGACCTGCCTGGGGCTGCCGGGCGCGCTGCCGGTGTTGAACCGCCGGGCGGTCGAGTTTGCGGTGCTGGCAGCGCGGGCGATCAACTGCGAGATTCGCGAGACGAGCGTGTTTTCGCGGAAGAACTACTTCTATCCGGACTCACCCAAGGGTTACCAGATCTCGCAGTTCGACAAGCCGATCGCTGAGAACGGCTGGCTGGACGTTCTGGATGCTGCTGGCGGAACGAAGCGAATCGGCGTGACGCGGCTGCACCTCGAAGAGGACGCGGGCAAGAGCGTTCATGACGGCTTTGCGGATTCAGCATCGCGGACGTATGTCGACCTCAACCGGTGCGGTACGCCGCTGGTCGAGATTGTGAGTGAGCCGGATCTGCGGAGTGCGGACGAGGTGTTCGAGTATCTGACGAAGCTAAAGGAGATTCTGCTCTACACCGGCGTGAGCGACTGCAACATGGAAGAGGGTTCGCTGCGCTGCGACGCCAACGTGAGCGTGATGTTGAAGGGCGCGGCCCAGTACGGCACCAAGGCTGAGGTGAAGAACGTCAACAGCTTCCGCTACATTCGCGCGGCAGTCGAGTATGAGATCGAGCGCCAGATTGGCGTGATTGAAGATGGTGGCCGCGTGATCCAGGAGTCGCGGCTCTGGAACAACGCCGAAGGGCGAACTTACAGCATGCGCTCGAAGGAGCAGGCGCACGATTACCGGTACTTCCCGGAGCCGGATCTGGCGCCGCTGGTGGTCGGCGCCGCGTGGCAGGCGGAGATCCTGACGATGCTTCCAGAGCTGCCGGAGGCCCGGCGGGCGCGCATGATCGCGGAGTACGAGATTACGCCGCAGGATGCTGCAACCCTGACAGCCACCAGGGAGTTTGCGGACCGGTTCGAAGCGGCGGCAAAGCAGGCGAAGAACCCGAAGCGCGTGGCGTCGCTGTTGACCAGTGAGTTGACGATGCGACTGCGACTTGCCGGGCTCGATCAGGAACAGTCGCCGGTCTCCATGGCAGGGATCGTCTTGGCGGCTGACCTGGCGGAGTCGGGCGAGCTCTCGAGCAAGATGCTGAAACAACTGCTGGATGCGTGCTTTGCCGAGAGCAAGAACTTTCCCGAGGTGTATGAGCGGGACAAGCCGAAGCAGATCTCGGATGTGTCGGCGATCGAGGCGATGATCGACGAGGTGATCGCGGCCAATCCGAAGCAGGCGGAGCAGTACCGCGGCGGCAAGAAGACGGTGGCGGCGTTCTTCGTCGGCAACGTGATGCGGCTGTCGAAGGGGCAGGCCAATCCGGCACTGCTGAATGAGCTTGTCGTCAAGAAACTGGATAGCTAGACAGGTGGCGACTGGGTTCTAATAGCCGGATGAGTTTGCGGTCTGCTTTGTCCTTGTATCTTGGGTTGCGGGTTGGCGGTTATGTCGGTGCGCGGCGAGCTGGCTGGATGCTGGCCGCTGCGGTCATTGGCGCGTTGGCCGGCTGCCGCAGCGATGCGCACTACGCCGCCCCGACTGGGCCGATGCCGGCCAATACGGTCCTGCTGTCGCAGATGATGCAGGATCTCTCCGCGAAGCCCGGGTTCACGGAGGCGGTGCTCGCGCAGCTGAACCAGGGCCAGAAACGTGGACCTGCGTTGCTGACTCCGCGGCTCATCGAACACATGCGCGACCTGATCCTTGGCAGGGACTGGCAAGGGCTGAATCGCTTTCCCGGATGGACAATGCGCGAGATCAATCCGACCGTACGTGTGGTGGGCCACGTTGCCGGTAAGGACGTGAAGGTGGAGGAGGCGGCGACGGCTGGTGGTGCGCCGAGTGGGCCGGTCCAGAAGGCGTCGACCAAGCAGATGAAGGAGTATCTGGACCTTGGGCCGTATACGCTCGAGTCAGCAAAGGAGCTGGACTTGGACACGCCGTCGGATCGGCCCGGTTTTTCCGACGCCGAGACGACGAGCGCGTTAGGCGATGGCGTGGTGCGCGGCGACGGACCTGATCCCGCCATTGCGCCGCTGCATGCGGAAAGTCAGCGGCTGGCGGAGGTGCTGAACCGTTTGGCAATGAACGGGCTCAGCGGGACGGCGCACGCCGATGCTGTAGCTGGAGGAAAGAAGGCGGCCACTCCCGACGACCTGGTGAAGGCGTTGATGGAGACCGGGCATGAGGTTGTGGTTGCAGATGCACGCTACTTCGCGAACTTCGGGCACTTTCATTACAACGGGCAGGACGTGATGATGCCGTTCTTCATCAACGTCCAGATTGTAGTTCCCGGAACCAGACGGCCGCTGCTGGTGCCGGTGAGCCATGCGGAGTACGAGTGGACGATTCGCGGGCCGAAGATCAACGCGGACGTGGCCTGGTATTTCGGCATCGACGGCAAGGCGGAGTTCCGCACCATGGACGAGCTAAACCAGCCCTGGGTGCTCGGGCGGCATGCGCACGAGTACCGCGGCGCGGACGCGGTCGAAGTGACGCGGCTGACTGGCAGGATGATGATGGCGTATGCGCATTTGCACATGGCGCATCCGGCGATGCCGTTCGGCGGATATTACGGCCTCGGCGTGTGCCAGGACAGCGTGGCGGCGATCGAGAAGAAGATGACCGGTACGGCGACGCTGTTCCCGAATACGGCCGACACAACCTTCTTCAACGACCCGCGCGATGCCGAGGTGAACGAGCTGATCGCGGCCATTCCGAAGGATCGGACGGGCGCGATGCCGCAGCCGGATCGGATCTTCGGATCGCTGCCGACGACCGATCTACAGGCGATCACGATTCCCGGGCTGACGGCGGACCTGGTCAGTGTGCAGGCTGCATGGGAAGATGGCAGGCTGCGCCGCACGCATGGGCGTGGTCACTGGATCGTGGTCGGGCTCGAGCTTTTTGGCTTCGCCCTGGCGATGAGCGTCGTGATCTGGCTGAGGCGCAGGAGGTGAGGTGACGGGTAACGATGCACTATCTGCGGTGCAACGCGCCTGCCTGATTTGCGACTCTCATTCGGCGGAGGTACGTGATGACTACAAAGAAAGCAGCAGCGAAAAAGGCCGCCAGCAATAAGTCTGCAGCGAAGAAGGCTCCTGCAAAGAAGACTGCCTCATCGGGCCGGAAGTATAGTCCGGCGGCGAATGAGAGTGTCGAGCGGGAGATGAAGGCGATGAAAGAAGGCAAGTTGAAGAGCGGCAGCGGGCAGAAGGTTACAGATCCTAAGCAGGCAATCGCAATTGGGCTCTCTGAAGCTCGCAAAGCGGGAAAGAAGGTACCGCCTCCGCCTTCCGAGTAGTTCGCGACTACAAGATGATGACAGCCTACTTCGTACCTGAAGGTGAGGAGGCCGGAGCTGCTGGAGCAGGCGCTGCAACGGTCGGTGCCGATGTGCTCTCTGATCCAGAGGATTTAGTTTCGCCGCCTGAGCTCTTCGTCTCGCTGCCGGATGAAGCAGGATCCGGCTTGCTTGTGGCGGAGCTGGCGTCACCTGGCGCTGCGCTGCTGTCACCCGACGAGGCCGGTTTGGCGTTGCCGTAGCCGTCGGCGTACCAGCCGCCTCCCTTGAAGCTGATGGCCGGGGCGGTGATAACACGCTTGAGCAAGCCGCCGCAGTGCGGGCAGGTGGTGATCTCAGGATCGGAGAACTTCTGGATCTTTTCGGTGTGGCGATGGCAGGCGGTACATTCGTATTCGTAAAGCGGCATGATGGGTTCCTGCTTACAGCTTAGCGGATGGCCCGCGAAGATTGAGGGGATCGCATCCGATTCTGCCCGTGAGAGTTTGGCTAGAGCTTGCCCAGCTCGACGAGGCGGACGCTGGCGATGGCTTCGACCTTGCGCAGTGCGTCGATTGCGGCGGCTGCGGAGGCAGCTTCCTTGATGTCGACCTGGACGACGGCGAGCGCCTGTCCCTGGGGAACCTGCTGCGAGCGGGCTGGTACGGTGGCGCGTCCGAGGGCGAAGTTCGCGATGTTCAGCGAGTGCTCGCCGAGGATGGTGCCGATGCGGCCGATGACGCCGGGAACGTCGTGGTTGCGGATCGCGACGAGGGTACCATTGAGGGGCGCCTCGATGTCGATGCCGTCGTAGGTGAGCAGGCGCGGTGACGTTCCGTGGAGGACAGTGGCGGAGGCGCTGACGTTACCTTCTGACGAGTGGAGTACGAGCTTGAGCACGGAGCCTGAGCCGCCGGTGACGAACTCTTTCTTGTCTTCCTGCAGGCGGATGCCGCGTTCGGCGGCGATGGCTGCGGCGTTGATGCGGTTGACCTCGGACGTGCCTTCCGATGTGGCGAAGATGCCGGCGATGGCGGCGTTGCGAATCAGGTCGGTCTTGCCGGTAGCGAGGCGACCGGAGTAGGTGAGGTGGATGGTCTCCAGATTACCGGGTGTGGCGTGGGCCAGGAAGGTGCCGAGGCGGCTGGCCATCTCGATGTAGGGGGCGACCTCGAGGTACTCCTCGTGCGAGAGGCTGGGGAGATTGACGGCGTTCTGGACGACGCCGAGCTTGAGGTAGTCGCGGACTTGCAGTGCGAGCTGGATGCCGATGGCCTCCTGCGCCTCGTCGGTGGCGCCGGCGATGTGGGGCGAGAGGATGACGTTGTCGAGCGCGTAGAAGGGCGAATCCTTGAGCGGCTCCTGGTGGAAGACGTCGAGGGCGGCACCGGCGACGTGGCCGGAGCTGATGGCGTCGGCCAGGGCCTGTTCGACGATGAGCTCGCCGCGGGCGCAGTTGATGATGCGAATGCCCGGCTTCATGATGGCGAGCGAAGTGCGGTTGACGAGGCCCTCGGTCTGGGTGGTGAGGCCGACGTGGAGGGTGAGGTAGTCGGAGGTCTTGAAGATCTCGTCGATGGGGACGAGGGTGACGGCATTCTCCCTGGCGATGACCGGGGCGACGAAGGGGTCGTAACCGAGGATGGTCATGCCGAAGCTGAGGGCGCGGCGGGCGACCTCGAGGCCGATGCGGCCCAGGCCGACGATGCCGAGGGTCTTGCCGCGGAGTTCTGAGCCCTGGAGGGTCTTCTTATCCCACTTGCCGGCATGCATGGTGGTGTTGGCGCGGGGGATGGAGCGAGCGAGGGCGATCATGAGGCCGAGGGTGAGCTCGGCGACGGCGACGGCGTTGGCGCCGGGGGTGTTCATGACGACGATGCCGCGATGGGTGGCGGCGGCAGTGTCGATGTTGTCGACGCCGACACCGGCGCGGCCGATGACGCGGAGCTTGGGAGCGGCAGCAAGCAGGGCAGCGTCGACCTGGACGGCGGAGCGGACAACGAGTGCGTCGGCGTCGGCGAGCTCAGCGGCTAAGCCATTCTTGATCTGGTCGGGGGTGATGATGTTCCAGCCCGGCTCCTGCTTGAAGACGGCGAGTGTGGCGGGCGAGACTTTCTCTGCGAGGACGATCTTCATGTGGCCTTTGCGTACAAGATTAGCGAGCATTAGAGGTCTCAGGTGTGAGGCCAGTGTGTTTCGCGATGCGTGCCAGCATCTTTGGACCGATCTCATCCGTTTCGTTGAAGGCCCAGGTGAAATCCGGGTGTTCTGGATGCTTGAGTTGCTGGTGTGAGCTGGCTTTGATGATGTGGTGCTTGACCCAGCCGATCTTTAGAAGCGCTTTGTAGACCTTTTTAGTCTTCGAGCTGGGCCAACGACTCATGCTACGGCGAAGTGGACACGGGTCATGGTCGTGTTCTCACGTTCGATCTGGTCGGCAATGACGCGGAGAGCCATGGCTTCCACCTTCGACTCTGCATCGATCCGCGAGGCCCCGTAAGCGATGACCCCGGGAAGAGCTGCAATCTCGGCGATCCAGCGGCCATCCGTCTCCTGCTCGAATTCAATCTGGTAATCCATAGCACTGCACTCCTGTGTACCGTAGTTTATCTTCTCAGATTCATGAGGCTGGTTAGAGGAAGTAGTGGGGGATGAAGGAGCTGTAGTTGTCGGTGACCGGGGTGGCGGATTCCCGGATGCCGAGGCCGCTGCAGGTCTGGTCGATCATCCAGAGGCCGAGGACCGGGTAGCGCTTGCTGCCGTTCGGGCCGGGGAAGACGGCTTCGGGTGCGAGCGCCTGGACGATCTGGCGACCGTGATACGGACCGTCGGTGCTGGCGATGGTCGAGCCTTCGCGGACGATGGTGACGTTGGCGCCTTCGCGGGAGTAGAGCGGCTTGCGGACGTAATTGCGCAGCTTGTGGGCGGCGGCGGGAAGTATGGTCGGCGTGTTTGCGCCGTTGGTGTTGACCTGTTGCCAGCCGCCGGTGCTGGCTTCGGGCGCGGTGTCGAAGTGGGCTTCAAGGAGGAGCTCGTGGTTTGGGTAGAGCTGCCAGAGGATGGGCAGGATGCCTTTGTTCGACAGCAGGAGCTTCCAGATGGGCTCGATCCAGCGCATGTCGGGATAGGTGGCGAGGGTGTGAACGCCGAACTCCTCGTCGAGCATGATCTCCCACGGGTAGAGCTTGAAGATGGAGAACATCTGGTCTTCGTTGGGGTCGACGAAGGCTTGACGCTCTTCGTTCCAGCCGATCTCTTCCATGAACATCTGCAGGGTTTCGAGGCCGGCCTGCTGGGCGGTGTCGCGAAGGTAGGCGAGGGTGAGCTGGTCTTCGGGTGAGGCGACGCCGGCGAAGTAGACGGGCTTCGAGAGATAGGGATCGAGATCCTTCCACTTGGCGATGAGCTTGTCGTGGATGCTGTTGAACTGGTCGGCATCGGGATAGACCTGCTGGAGCCAGTCCCACTGGATGACGGCGGCCTCCAGGAGCGAGGTCGGGGTGTCGGCATTGTATTCGAGGAGCTTGGGCGGGCCGCTACCATTCCAGGCGAGGTCGAAGCGGCCGTAGAGGGCGGGCGGCTCGTTGTTCCAGGCCCACTCGATGGCTGCGATGGCCTGGGCGGGGATGGCACATCTCCTGGAGCGTGTTGCCGGCGGCTTCGAGGGTGTCGATCTCGGCGGCGAGGAAGTGGTAGCAGGCGGACTCGTCCCAGTAGGGGTCGCCGTTTTCGAGGGTGTGGAAGGTGAGGCCGACGGCTTCTACCTTCTGCTGCCAGTTGTCCCTTGGGGCGATCGATCTGCGCTGCATCAGGCTCCTGCTTCTCCTGCTGCTCCGTGGCCGCCGCCGGAGAGGGTGCTGCCGAAGCCGCCGCGGGTGGTGCTGGTGGCGTAGCTGCGGCCGGGGACCGGGCTGAAGGCTCCGCCGCCGACCTGGGAGCCGAGGCCGTAGCCGCCGAAACCGCCGTAGTAGAAGCGGTACGGATTGGGCAGGAAGAGGAAGCCACCGTGGCCGTCGGAGCGCTGGATGGGCTGGCCGTTGCAGAGGTTGTCGGCGACGACGTGGTTGTTCTCGTCGACGCAGCGCTGCATCTGTTGCTGGCGACAGCCGGCGAGGATGGCGAGGGCGGCCGAGGCGAGGAGCGGTGCGGCGACCTGGAGAGAGCGTCTCATGCTTGGGTTCTGGCGGTTACGGGGAGGAGCATCTGCCCCCCCCTCATTTTCTAAATTCTCTGGTTTGTTAGAGTTAGGAGCGATTTGGCTGCAAAATATTCATATTGCTTGGCTTACGTTTATACTCTTCATTCAATGAGACTTAGCTTGGTGGTGTGATGGGAGCTGTTTTCTACCTAGTTTAAGTATACGTGGGTGGGTGGGGTGATTATGCCAACTTTCTATTGGTTGGAAAGGTGCGTGTTTGTTGGGGTTTGGAGGATTTGGGGTGGTTTGGGGGCTTGACAGTTTTTGTGGAGTGGTCGAGAAAGGGAAAGGACAAGGGTCAAATGCGGGGGTCCCTCCACTGCGGCGCAAGGGCGCGCCTTCGGTCGGGATGACGGACGTTTGTGGGTGGGGAAGGATGGTAGGACGAGGGCGAGGGCAGTGGCAGCGGTAGAGGAAAATGCAGGTCCTTCGGCGAAGGCACTCACGGTGGTGCTGTGAGTGCCTTCGCTCAGGATGACAGTTTGTTCATTGGATAGAGCTGGTTGGGTGGAATTGGTTGAGTAGAGCTGGTTGGGGTGGGTTATTTTGCTCCGAAGGTTGGGTTTTGGAGGGAGCAGCAGGGGGTGGTGCGGCCGCAGATGCAGGGGTTGTCGGCGGCGGCGGTGGGGGAGCGGTTGGCGTAGAGCTGCTGGGCGGCGATGAGGCCGTTGCCGAAGGCGAAGCCCGGGAGTGGGCAGGATTTGGCGACGACTTGTTCGAGAGCGCCGATGAGGGCGATGGTGTCCATGTAGTCGAAGAAGCCGAGGTGGGCGATGCGGAAGATCTGGCCCTTCATCTCGCCCTGGCCGTTGGTGATGATGGCGCCGAAGCGGGATTTGAGCTCCTTGACGATGACGCCGGAGTCGATGCCGGGGGGTGGAAGGACGGCGGTGGCGGCGGAGGCGGGCGCGTCGGGGGCGAAGAGGGTCATGCCGAGCGCCTGGACGGCGGCGCGGGTCATGGCGGCGATGGTTTCAGCGTTCTCGATGAGGAGGTTGCGGCCGGTGGCGAGATCTCCCGCTGGATTCTCAGCGGTAGCAGCCTGTCCGGCGATGTAGTCGAGCGCGGCACCGAGGGCGGCGATGAGAGCGACGGCGGGGGTGTAGGCGGATTCGCCATTCCTGGCGTTCTTGCGCTCCTTGCGGAGGTCGAAGTAGTAGCGCGGATTGTAGCTGGCTTCCATGCGATCCCACGCATTGTCAGAGACCGCCAGGTAGCTGAGGCCGGGAGGGATCATGACGGACTTCTGCGAGCCGCCGATCATGCAGTCGATGCCCCAGCCATCCATATCGAGGTGCGAGGTGCCGAGGCCGGTGATGGCGTCGACGACGAGCAGGCCTTCGTGGTTCTGCTCCTTGAGGAGCCTGGCGATGGCGGGGACGCAGTGGCGGACGCCGGTCGAGGTCTCGGTGGCCTGCATGAAGACGACGCGGGTCTCGAGCTTGAGGCTGGCTTTGACCTGATCGACGGAGAAGGTCTGGCCATAGGGAGCGCTGACGACGTCGACGGCGCAGCCGAAGGCCTTGGCGAGGGCGGTCCAGCGCTCGCCGAATTTGCCGGCCGTTAGAACCAGGACGCGATCGCCGGGGGACGTGAGGTTTGAGACGGCGGCTTCCATGGCGCCGGTGCCGGAGCTGGAGAGGATGATGACGTCGTTTTTGGTGCCGACGAAGGCTTTGAGTTGCTGGAGGACGCGGGTGTAGAGGGCGCGGAACTCGGCGGTCCGATGGTGAATGTCGGCGGCGGCCATGGCGAACTGGGCGGCGGGCAGGAGGGGGGTGGGACCGGGGGTGAAGAGGCGTGTCTTGCGGATCATGTGTTCATTGTAGCGAGTGGAGGCGGCTGCGCCGGTGGCGCTGGCGGAGTTTTAACGGGGACGAAAAAGAACGGCAGACCCCAGATTCGAGGTCTGCCGGTTATGGAGCGGTTTTGGTAAGACGCTACTTGACGTTGCCGTTGAGGCCGGCCGGGAAGAAGCCGCCCTTGCCGGTACCGCCGGCGTAGACGATCTGGAGGACCTGGGCCGCGGTGCGGGCGAAGGTGAGCGAGCCTGCGGTGCCGGTGGTGCCGCCGGCGTTGATGGTGCCGGTGGTCGAGGCGTTGACGATGGTGGATGCGGTGACGTTGGTGGTGCCGTTGAGCTGGACCTGCTGGGTGCCGATGCCGATGTCGTCGCCCTGGGTGGCTGAGGAGGTGGTGGAGTTGGAGCCGTCGACGCTGGCACGGAGGGCGGAGATCGCGGTGGCGACGGCGCTGAGGGTGCCTGCGGGGACGGTGCCGAGGGCGCCGACCGTGTTGGGGGTCTGATCGAGGCCGTAGATGGTGGTGCGGATGAGGCCGGCGTGGTAGGCCTCGACGCCCTGGATGCCGGCTGCGGCATCCAGGTGGCCAGTGTCGGTGAGGGCGGGTGCGGCGCCGGTGTAGGCAGTGACGCCGACGTCTTCGAAGATGTAGGCGCCGAGCAGGAAGCTGGCGTCATCGGCGAAGGGGTCGAAGGCGGTGAGTTTGGGGCTGAGAGCGAGCAGGGTGGCCAGGCCGTTGAAGCTGTTGACGAGGTCGAGTGCGGGCATGGCTACGGCTGCGGTGGTGAGGGCGCCGCGCAGATAGGTAACGTGGTTGCGCTCTTCCTGGGCGGTCTCCATGGCGTAGGACTGGACGAGCGAGTTCTTGAAGGGGACCTTACAGGAGGCATAGGCGTTGCTGTTCTTGGTGGTGACGGTACCCTGGGTGCCGACACTGCCGGTGATGCCGACGCCCATCTGGTCGATGGTCATGCCGGAGGTGGCCAGGGTGTAGAACTGCGCCTCGAGGTACTCGAGGTTGAGGGCGAAGTTGAGGTAGTCGCTATCGGTGAGGGTGGTCTGGGCCTCGGCTTGGTTGGCGGAGGCGAAGACCATGCCGGCGAGCGCCGCGCCGCCAAGGGTCAGCATCTTGCGGCGGGAGCGGACGATGATGTCATCTAACATCTGTGTTTCGAGAGTAGCCATGGGTACTTGTCCTTTGGGTGCTACGCGATTCTTGTGGTGCTACGCGGTCCTTCTCATGCTGCGCAAACCTTACATGGTGGTTGCGGAGATGAGGCCGTTGAGGCCCGAGGGGAAGAAGCCGCCTGAGGCGGTGACGGCCGTGCCGCTGCCGTAGACGATGTGCAGGACCTGGTTGGGGGTGCGCTTGAAGCCGATCGAGGTGGTGGGATCGGCGGCGACGATGCTGGTCGCGCTGAGGGTCGTCTCCATACCGCCGCCGAGGGTCGCGCGCAGAGCGGAGACCTTGTTGGCGATGGCGGTGAGGCCGGGGCTCGGCGTGGTGACAGCGTCGGTGGCGACGATTTGCGAGCGGATCGAGGCGGCGTGGTAGGCCTCGACGGCGTGGATCTTGGCGCCGACGGTGAGGTGGCCCTTGTCGGTGAGGACGAGCGCGGCGCCGTGGTAGGCGGTGACGCCGACGTCCTCGAAGATGAAGGCGCCGATGAGGTAGGTGCCGTAGCTGGCGAAGGGGGTGAAGGAGGTGTCGGTGGTGATGCCGGCGACCATGGCCAGGGTACCGAAGAAGGTGAGGTCGATGGCGGGACGGGGAACGGCGGCACCGGCGAGGGCGCTGCGAAGAAGGCGGACGTGGTCCAGCTCATTCTGAGCGACTTCGTTGAGGTAGGCGGTCTGGACGGCCGTGAGAGTAGCGGCGATCTTCGATCCGCCGGTCACGCTGCCGGCGCCTGAGCCTGCGTCGGTCGAGGAGAGGCCGGTGCCGGTAGCGGCGTGGAGGTAGAACTCGGCTTCGAGGTACTCGAGATTGAGGGCAAAGTTGAGGTAATCCGTGTCGCTGAGAGCTGCCGGTGCCGGGGTGGTGGTGACAGGTGCGGTGGTTGTGGCCGGGGTGCTGCTGCTGCAACCGGCGATCAGTGTACCGGCGGCTACGGTGCCCGCGCCGGTGAGAAAGCTTCGACGGGACAGGGCCTTATCGACGAGATCCTTCAATTTCTTTTCCACAATGTACCTCTCCATGGTGCAAACGGCTTCTAAAGCTATGCCATAAGTAACGCCTATCTAAGATCATTGGATTTACTCTGGCAACAAAAAAGGAAGCAACATCGAAATTTTTAAAGGTTGCCTGGGAATTAATTCTATTTAGGGAGTTGGGAATGGCTATTGGTGAGTCGATTGAGCGGGAGATTGTAACGGCGATGAAGGCGCGGAACGAGCATCGGCTGACAACGCTGCGCATGGTGAAGTCGGCGTTGCGGAGCAAGGAGATCGAGAAGCGGGAGCCGTTGAGCGAGGCGGAGGAGACGCAGATTCTGACTACGCTGATCAAGCAGCGGCGGGAGTCGGTGGCGTCATTTACGCAGGGCGGCCGGCCGGAGCTGGCGAGCAAGGAGGGTGAAGAGATTGAGATGATCGAGGAGTTTCTACCGCAGGCGGCGGGCGAGGAGGAGGTGCTGACGATCGTACGCGGAGCGATCGCTCACCTGGCCGAGGGCGGGACGAAGCCGGGGCCGAAGGACATTGGCCCGGCGATGCGCGTGGTGCAGCAGCGGATCCTGGCAAGCGGGCTGCGGGCGGATGGAAAGATGGTGAGCGAGATGGTGAAGCGGGAGCTGGCGCAGTAGGCGGGCTACAGTGCAAGCGAAGCTAGTCCTTCCCGTGGAAAAGCTTGTTATTAATGTCGGGCCAGAACTCTTTAAACATGAAGGTGGCGGCATCGATGCCGATGTTCTGGCCCCATTTGCCGGCGGTATTGCCCCAGGTGCGCTCGGCGGAAGGGTAGTAGAAGTTCGAGACGCCGGCGGCGGCGCCTGCACCGATGACCTCACCGGCGTTGAAGGTCTCCTTGCCGGAGTCGCTGCGGGTGATCAAGGCTCGACTGAGGGAGTACTCGGTGCGCTTGACGAAGCCACCCTTGCCGAGGGTGTAGTAGCGGGTGTCCTCGCGCGTGATGGCGGGGACGATGAACTCGACGAAGTAGTTTTCGCTGGTCTGATCGACGGCGGCGTGCCAGAAGTAGCGGCCGTAGCCGGCGGCTCCCTGGTGGAACTCAGGCGTACTGTTCCTCAGCTGCGAGTAGCCGGCGACGACGGCTGGAAGAAGAATCGAGGAGTAGTCGAAGGAGTCCTGGGAAGCGGTAACGAACTTCTCCTTGACGGACTGGGGCGGGAGCTTAATGTCGGCGCTGACGGCGCGGAAATTGGGCACGACGCCGAGGATGCGCTTGGTCTGACCGCCCTGCGCGGCCGGGGGCTGGGGGCCTGTCTGGGGAGTGGTCGATTGCGGGGCATCGGGCAGATCGACGACGGAGCTCGAGGACGCGGTAGTATCGGCCGGGGTCCCCAGGAGGGGCTGCGATGCGTCGGCTATTGCGAGCGGCTGTTGCGTACCGGCCGCAGATTGGGCGTGACCTGCGCAACAGAGTGACCCCGCAACGAAGAGCATGGTAGAGCGCAGGAAGCATGTTCGGATAAATGACCGCATTTTTTCTTAGACGCTCCTTGCGGGACGTTTGATTCGGAAGTGGCGCGATTTGTGCGGATTGGCCGCTTAGCAATGACCACTTCGGGACGAAGCCGAGGGTCTGGCGCATGGCGCGCGGCTTATTCGCGGATGATCTTGACGAAGATGCCGTCGGGGAGGGTGGTGCCGCCAAGGATGTGAACGACGCCGTCGCGGGTGAAGCCGCGGAGCATGGCGTCGGCCTTCGGTGAGGCGATGGTTGGGACTGGCTGGGGGACGGGCCGGTCGGCGAAGGCAATCGGGATGGGTGGGGCTTCGGGCTTCTTGGGATAGGGTGTTGCCCGGGCCGGGGCGGCGGGGTCCTTTGGTGGGCGCTTCATGCCGCGGTCCATGGCTTCGTTGGCGAGGCGGTCGGCGTCCTTGTTTTTGTGGCGGAGGGCGTGGGCGATCTCGAAACCATCAAGCTGGGCGATGCGGCGCCTGGCCTCTTCGTAGAGGGGCTTCAGGTCGGGGCTTTTGACCTGGTACTTGCCCTGGATCTGCTTGACCATGAGCTCGGAGTCGGACACGACCTTGAGGCGGGTATGGTGGTGGTCGAGTGCGTACTGAAGGCAGCCGAGCAGGCCGGAGTATTCGGCGTAGTTGTTGGTGCGCATGCCGAGGAACTCGGAGAGCTCAGCGAGGACGGCACCGTGTTCATCCTCGACCAGGGCGCCGTAGCCGGCGGGTCCGGGATTGCCGCGCGCGCCGCCGTCGCAGTGGGCGTGGATCCAGACTGGCGCGGTGCGTGCTTGCGAGGTGCGGGCTGCTGCGGGGTGGTGCTCCGTGGCCGGGCCTGAGAAGAGGCTGGGAGTGGTGGGGCGAGGGGGCATAGACTTCATTTTACTGAAGCAGGTTTGGGAGGGCGGCCTGCTGTATTTGTCCCGGCGCTGCTCACCTTTCTTGAGATTCACTGGTCTATCCAGTGCAACAGGTCGACACGCTTGACCAGTAGGCAGCAAGCATTATTTAGTAGGCAACAAGTTTTATTTAGTAGGGCAACAAGCTTTCTTTAGTAGGGCAACAATCCTGACTCCGGAGTCAGACGGGCATGAATGCTGAAGCATTACGGTTGGGTCCTGGCATGCGCCGGGGGGGTGTCGCCGGCGCAGCGGTGCTGCGGACGGCGGTAGAATCACTGCCAGCGATGACGAAGGCAGTGACGCAGGTTGGAACTCGTGGCGGCAAGCTGACCCCGGCGCAGATCGAAGCGCGGGCGCAACAGCGGATCGAGGACGACGATCTGATTCGCGAGGCCCAGGCCGGGGAGCGAACGGCGTTCGACGCGCTGGTGCGGCGGTATGACCAGTCGGTGCTCCGGTTGGCGCTGCACATGCTTGGTAACGAGCAGGACGCGCAGGACGTGCACCAGGAGGCGTTCATCAAGGCGTATCGGCACCTTGGGAACTTCCGCTTCGAGTGCTCGTTCTACACCTGGCTTTACCGGATTGTGACGAACCTGTGTCTCGACCAGCTGCGGCGACGGAAGAGCCGGCGCGAAGATCCGGCGACGGTACTGGACGCGAGCGGCGACGAGATGGACCTGATGGCGAACATCTCCGATGAGCGCGCGATGGCGAACCCGGCGCGGGAGTTGGAGCGGAAGGTAATGGGCGAACAGATCAACGATGCGCTGGACCGGTTGACGCCGCGAGAGCGAACGGTCTTTGAGCTGAAGCACTACCAGGGATTGAAGCTGCGCACGATTGGCGAGATGTTGAGCACAACAGAAGAGACGGCAAAGAATACGCTCTTCCGGGCGACCCGGAAGCTGCGCGAACAATTGAAGACGGCGCGAAATCGTTAGGTTGGGAGTACGAAGGCCGCCAAGGACAGAGGTACAGATCCAAGCGGCAAGTTCGACAATTTTTGAGGCTGGGCGAGGGAACGCAGATGAAGTGTGAGATAGCGCGGGATGGTGTGGTGTTGGCGGCATATGGCGAGCTGCCGGATGAGCTGAGCGGGGCGCTGGAGCGGCACCTGGCAGGGTGCGAGGCGTGCCGGCGCGAGTGGAATTCGATGCGGGCGCTGGATGAGTACCTGGCGCAGAACCCGGTGCTTGAGCCATCTCCGAACCTGCTGGCGCAGAGCAGGATGCGGCTGGATGAGGCGCTGGACCTGATACCACCGCACGGCTTCATGACGCGGCTGCGGAGTAATCTGTATAGCTGGTTGAGCCATGTGCAGACGGCGCCGGCGCTGACGACGCTATTGCTGGGCGCGGGCTTTCTGGTCGGAAACTTTACCCATCGCTACCAGGTGGCGCAGCATCCCAAGGAGCCGAGCACGATCATCATCTCGAACCCGACGCAGGGCTCGGTGGCGAACGTGACGGGGATCGTGCAGACGCCTGATCCGGAGGTGGTGCAGGTGAAGTACAACCGCATTATTCCGGAGACAATGCAGGGGTCGCTCGACGATAAGAATATTCGCGAGTTGCTGCTGGTAGGTATGGCGCAGGGCGCGACGAATGATGTGCATGAGAGCTCGGTGAACCTGCTGTCGAAGGAGTGCAAGGTGGGTCATGCGTGCACGTCGGCGACCGATGGCAGCGGGATTCGGAGTGCGCTGCTGGTCTCGCTGCGATATGACCGGAACGCGAGTGTGCGGATGAAGGCGCTTGAAGGGCTGCAGCCGTATGTGGGGCAGGATCAGCGGGTCCGCGACGCGATTCTTGAGGCGCTGATGCATGACAAGAGCGCCGGGGTGCGGACGGCGGCGATTGGGCTGCTGACGCCGGTGCAGTCGGACTCGAGCGTGCGGCAGGTGCTGCGGACGGTGTCGACGCAGGATGATAATCCGTATATCCGGACGGCTTCGTTCCAGGCGCTGCAGGGCTCAGCTGAGATCCAGTAGGGACCTTCCGGCAAAATCCGGTAGACAGGTATTCGGGATTTCCGCATAGTGTTGCAGGTGTGTAAGTCGATGGGTCTGACAGAGCGAAATAGCAGTGACGATGGTTGCCGCGTGATGGAAGTCGCGATGCTTCGTATGCGGGGGAGACGGGGGGCTGGGCTCGCCGGGCTGTTGCTGGCGCTGGTGCTGGGGGCGCCGGTGATGCTGCCGGCGCTTTCACCCTTGTCGCCGATGGGTGGCGGGCATGCGGGCCATGGATCGCAGGGGTATCTCGGCATCAACTTTCGTGATGTGAGCGATGAGCAGATGCCGGTGCTGAAGCTGAACACAGCCGCGGTGACGACCAGCCAGCTGCCCCACAGGAGCAGGGCCGCGCGGGCGCGGTCGGTTCGCGGCGCCCGCCGTGTGACCACGAGCCCGCCGATCAGGACCATCAGCG
>CAXTLS010000018.1:0-28243 GCA_964245235.1 uncultured Acidobacteriaceae bacterium | reverse complement strand
CGGAGATCATCCTGGTGGACCATGACGGGCCGGCGTTTCGGTCGGGGCTGCGGGAGCACGATGTAATTCTGCAAATGAACGGCCAGGTGATTGAAGGCGAGGAGCAGCTGCGGCGAATGCTGCATGAGACGCCTGCGGGGCGGACGGTGGCGTTCGTGGTGAGCCGCGACGGGCAGCAGCAGACGTTGTCGGCGCAGCTGGCGAATCGCGACACCGTGGGCCAGGAGGCGTGGGATCGGCACATGACGGTGCCGGAGCCGGCGGCTTCTGCGGAGTGGACCGCGCGGGGGTATGGCTTTTTTGGCGGGGGTGCGCCGAGCGGGGTCGACGTCCCGCGACATGGCTTCATGGGGACGACGATCCTGAGTTCTTCCTATACGGGTGCGCTGCTGGAGATGATGGGACCGCAGCTGGCGGAGTACTTCGGGGCGCAGGGCGGGTTGCTGGTGCGGGCGGTGGACCCGAACAGCCCGGCGGCGCTGGCGGGGATGCGTGCGGGCGATGTCGTGCTGAAGATCAATGCGGTGCCGGTGGTAAGCAGCGTCGACTGGCTGAAGATGGTCCATGAGAACCGCGGGAGGCCGCTGCCGGTGGTGGTGCTGCGGGAGCGGAAGGAGCAGATTCTGACGCTGACGCCGGACGCAAAGAAGCGGTCGAGCGTGATGCCGCACCTGTGGCCGGGGGCGAAGGTTCATCAGCAGCCGACGGTGGGGATGATGCGGCCTGCGGTGTGGATGGAGTAGGGTTCGCGGTCGGTGTGCGGTCCAGGCTTGCCGGCTCTTCTATGATTTACAGCCCTTCTATGATTCAAAGCGCGTTCATGATTGAATGAAAGAGCGATGTCTTCTGTGACCACCTTTGTTCCTCCGCCAATTACAGCGCCTGCTCGAACGAGTCTGAAGCGACGCTGGAAGAAGGCGACGCTGAAGGTGCGCGAGCTGGCCTCGATCGGCTCGGCGCTGCTCACGACCGGCCATCCGTACATGGCGCACGTTGTGCCGATGCGGCGCTGCAACCTGGCGTGCACATACTGCAACGAGTTCGACGACAACTCCGACCCGGTGCCGATCGACGAGATGCTGCGGCGCATTGATGATCTTGGGCGGCTGGGCACGAGCGTGATTACGATCTCGGGCGGCGAGCCGTTGCTGCATCCTGAGCTCGACCAGGTAATTGCGCGGATCCGGAAGACGGGCGCGATTGCGGGCATGATTACGAACGGCTACCTGCTGATGCCGGACCGGATCGAGCGGCTGAACCGCGCCGGGCTCGATCATATGCAGATCTCGATCGACAACGTGATGCCGGACGAGGTGTCGAAGAAGAGCCTGAAGGTGCTGGACAAGAAGCTGCAGATGCTGCGGGAGCATGCGGACTTTCATGTGAATATCAACTCGGTGGTCGGCGGCGGGATTGCCGATCCGAACGCGGCGCTGGTGGTGAGCGAGCGGGCGCTGGCGCTGGGGTTCAGCTCGACGATCGGCATCATCCATGATGGCTCGGGACAGCTGAAGCCGCTGGGCGATGCGGAGCGCCAGGTGTGGGACAAGGTGCGGCGGATGACGCGGCGGAGCTACTCGCGGTTCAATCACTTCCAGGAGGCGATTGCCAATGGGAAGCCGAACGACTGGCGCTGCCGGGCGGGTGGGCGATACCTGTATATCTGCGAGCTGGGGCTGGTGCACTACTGCTCGCAGCAGCGCGGGTATCCGGGTGTGCCACTGGCGGGCTACCAGACGGCGGATGTGAAGCGGGAGTTCCTGACGGAGAAGTCGTGCTCGCCGAACTGCACGATCAGCTGCGTGCACCAGGTGAGCTATATCGATCACTGGCGCGCGCCGCAGAAGACCTCGGTCAGCCCGGATGCAGGGCATGGTGCGGCTGAGGTGGAGTTGGTGCAGATCCGCTAGCTTGCACCGATCAGTGCGGATGAACGGATCAGTGCGGATAAGACAGATAAGTGGCCGATCGGCGCGTGTTGCGCCAATTAGCCGGGGGGAGATGCTGGTCTTAGAGCTTGCTTCCCGCGGTGGTGCTCGAGAGCTGCTGTTGGCCGGGCTTCAATTGGGTGGGGTGCTCAGGTTGTCAGAAGATGCTGCCGTGGTCGATGCTTGAGAGATGAGCATGGTGCGTGGTTCGGGTCTTCGGGTGGCTGTGAGTCTACTGGCTGGTGTGTTGCTGCTGTCAGGCGGCGGGCGGGTGAGGGCGCAGGATCAGCGGCGGGCGACGAGTACGCCGTATGCCGGCGATCTTTCGATCTTCGAGACGCCGGGGCGGGAGCAGCGGCTGCAGGTCGACCGGGTGATGGACCTGCTGAAGATCGTGCCGGGCAAAAACGTGGCGGATATCGGTGCGGGGTCGGGCTGGTTTACCGTGCGCGCGGCGCGGCGCGTGGGCGCGGGCGGGACGGTCTTTGCGGAGGATATTAATCCGCAGGCGATCCAATACATCGAGAAGCGCGCGCAGACCGAGAAGCTGACCAACGTCCGGACGATCCAAGGAACGCCGGACGACACGAAGCTGCAGCCGGGCAGCGTGGATGCGGTGCTGCTGCTGAAGGTGTACCACGAGATCGCGCATCCTGTGCCAGTGATGGAGCAGGTGCGCGGGGCGCTGAAGCCGAATGGGCTGGTGGGGATTATCGATCGCAACGGCAATGGAGCGGACCATGGCCTGGACCGGGCGGTGGTGCTGAAAGAGATGGAGCAGGCGGGCTATCGGCTGGCCTCGAAGTATGACTTTACCAAGGCGGACGGGCAGGATTATTTCCTCATCTTTCAGGCGAAGTAAGGTGATCTGGGAGATGTGGGGACGGTCGGTGGTGAGCCTGACGCTGCTTCTGGGGCTGGCAAGGGTAGCCGGTGCGGGGCCGGCGTATCGCGTGTATGCGGACGGTGCGAGCGGGGTGAGCTTTTCATACCCGGCGGGCTGGCTGTTGAACGCCGATGACGATGCGGCGACGGCAAAGCTGCTGATCACGACGGGTGCGCAGCCGCTGGCGGTGGTTCAGCTTGAGGGAAACTTTGCCGATGCGGGGCCGTACAAAGGCACGGATTTCGAAGCGGGCGCCTTTGCGTATACGGTGGTGCCGCTGAAGACCCAGCCCCGGTGCTTTGAGCTGCTGGACGGAATGGCGGTCGATGAGCAGAAGCCGATATCGACGGTGTGGAATGGTCTGCCGGCGCGGAAGCTCGAGGCGAAGTACGGGATCGTGGGCACGGAGGATAGCCACCAGGTCTTTGCTACGTTTGGGCGGGGTCGGTGCTATCTGTTCGAGACGGCGATCGTGAGCAAGAGTGTCGGCGGGCCGATCCGGGCGCTGGCACTGTCGCGATGGGGGCTGATCCGGACGCGGTTTCGCGGGGTGATGCAATCGGTCCGGATCGGTGGGAGTCGTGGCGCTTCGGGCGACGAGGCATAACGCGGATCAGTGCGGATGAGACGGATTTCACAGCGGAACTGATCGGGGTGGATCGGCTTGAGCATTTGATTGGAGAGGTAGCCTGGCTGTGAGGACAAACGCATGTCCTTCGACTGCGCTTCTTGCGGTGAGGCTGCGAGAAGCTTCGCTCAGGATGACAGGTCTGGTGGGGCTGGCTATTGCGCGCTTAGATCAATCTATCGATAGAGGCGAGGGCAGACGCAGGTTCTCTTCGGAATGACAGAAGCAAAGCCAAGGGCGAAAGCGTCGATACGGTCTAGCGCTTGGCGTGGGCCGTGGTGGCCGTTGCAGCGCCGGTGGAGGCGAGGGCCGCGTCGATGGTCTGGTAGAGGTAGTTGACGTCGGTGACCTGGGTCCAGCCTTTGGTGGAGACGACGAAGATGGTGGGTGTCTGGGTGAGGCCGATGCGTTCACCGAGGGTCTGGTCGGACTTGACCTCCTGGGTGAAGAGGCCGCTCGGGTCCATGACGAAGGGCATGGTGCGGCCGTGCGACTGGAAGTAGCGCTGGCTGAAGGCCTGGAGGTCATCCTTGCTGGCGATCGAGGTCTGGCTGGCGAAGACGGCGCGGCGGTACTCTTCGGCTGCCTGGGGGGAGATTTTGTCCTGGATGTAACGAGCGGTGACGGCGGCGTCGAAGCTCCAGACGTGCATCTGCAGGGGGAAGTCGTGACGGACGAGCGGGATCTTGTAGCGGTCGATAGCGGAGTGCACGATGGGGAAGGCGTGCGCGCAGGCGGGGCACTCGAGATCTTCAAACTCGTAGATGGCCACCTTGGCGCCGACCGGGGGCTTGACCATGGAGGTGTCGCGGAAGTTGTTGGCGGTGTTGGGCGGCGCCGAGGCCTGTGCGTGCGCGGCGAGCGGGAGGCAGGCAAAGAGGGAGGCAGCAAGTACGAGGCGGTTCATAGAGGTCAGACGCATAGGCTTCTCGTTTGTATTCTAACGGAGAGCGGTCGCTTGTATCCAACTGCCCGGTTGCGTGACTGGCGGTGCGGGATGAGATCGTCGGCCAGATTTCGCAACCGGAGGGCAAGCGTGTCACTCTAACTACTGAGCATCATGAGCCAGCTGACGAGATTTATTGGGAACGCGAAGGTGTGGCCGCTGGGGCTGGCGGCCTGTGTGACGTTGTACGCCTGCGGGCAAGACAGCTCCAGCCTGCCATCGGCGCCGGCTCCCCAAGGCGTTTTTGCCACGACGATGCTGCCGGGGAACGTGGTTGTCGAGCATGCGCGCGCTGAGCCGCTGCCGCTGAGTATTGACCAGGCGATTGCGTTTGGATTGCAGAAGAATCTGCAGATCGCGCTGGGCGAGCAGAACGAGCGGCGGGTGAAGGGTGAGGTGCTGACGGTCGAGAATGCGCTGCTGCCGACGCTCTCGGCCGAGGCGTATACGAACACCAAGGAGATCAACCTGGCGGCCCAGGGCTTCCAGCCTGGGTTGCTGGCGGCCTTTGGAATCCCGAACTTTGATCCGATTGTGAAGGTGAACCAGACCGATGCGCAGATCAATCTGAGTCAGCAGGTCTTCAACGTGCCGGCTTATTACCTGTATCGCTCAGCGCAAAAGGCGGTAGGAGCGGCTGGGTACGCGACGCTCAATGCGCGTGGCGGTGTGGCGCTCGCGGTGGGCTCGGGGTACCTGCGGGCGCTGGCGGATGCATCGCAGATCACGAACGCGCAGGCGCTGCTTAAGGCGGACGAGGTAGTGCTGAAGCAGGCGGTTGATTCGCATGATGCCGGCGTGGGAACGAACCTTGACGTGCTGCGGGCGCGGGTGCAGCTGCAGCAACAGCAGCAGGTGCTGATCCTCGATGAGAACAATCTGGCGAAGGACAAGATTGCACTGAATCGGCAGATGGGGATCCCGGCGGACCAGGAGCTGACGCTGGTGGATCCTGTGCCGTATGAGGAGATGGCGGAGCTGCCGCTGCCGGCGGCGCGCGACCTCGCGTACACGAGGCGGAAGGATTATCTACAGCTGGTGGCGGAGCTCGAGGTGGCGCGCCGAACGCAGAAGGCGGTGCGGTATGAGTACGTTCCGAGCGCCCAGGTGGGCGGGTTTTACGGCGTGCTTGGCGTGACGACGGGACTGTATCACGGCGTGTTCGCGGCGCAGGGCCAGGTGAGTATTCCGATCTTGCACGAGGCGGAGTTCCGCGGTGAGCGCGAGGTAGCGGCGTCGCAGATGTTGGGGCTGCAGCAACAGATTGCGAGTCTCCGGGATACGATCGACGAGCAGATCCGCGAGGCGATGCTTGATGTCGAGTCGTCGCATGACCTGGTGCGGGTGGCGCGGAGCAATGTGGCGCTGTCGCAACAGGTGCTCGACGATGCGACGGAGCGCTTCAAGGCCGGGGTGGATGACAATCTGCCGGTGGTGCAGGCGCAGGCGACGCTGGCGGGAGCGCAGACGCGGCTGGTGCAAACGCTGTATCAATACAACACGGCCAAGTTGCAGTTGGCGCGGAATACGGGTGTGGTTGAGACACGCTACCGGGATTACCTGGGGCGATAGGCGCGAAAGACGTTGGAAAGCTGCGGGCTGCCGGCGTAGGATTGCGGGCATGGCACGGACGTTCTCATCCTCGATCTGGCTTACGGCTCCTTTGCGGCTGGTGCTGATTGCGCTGGCGGGTGCGGTGATTGCTTCGAGTGTGTGCCTGCTGGTGTTTCTGCCGGTGCCTTCGGTTGTGTATACGGATGGTAGTTTTCTCTGGGTGAATCGACTGAGGATGTTCATCTTTCTCGCTCCCCTGGTTTCGGGCGGGACGATTTTGTTCCTCGCAGAGAGGAGCCTGAAAAGGGGCCTCAAAGCTGGGGTTTGGAGCGACGAGGAGCTGACGCCAGTGCGGAGGCTGGTGAGCGGCCCGGGGTGGAAGGGTGCGACCCTGGTTCTTTTGGGTGCTTACGCCGTAGCAATCATCTTCAGCATTGTGGCGGGCCACTTCCACGGCTTGACCCTGTTGTACGTGCTGCTGCTTCCGTCCCTGGCGATGACTCGGTTGAAGCAGCTGCTTGTACCGCGAACGAGTGATGCCAATCCGTTGCAGGACTGGAAAAACTTCAAGCCGATGCAATCGAAGCACTGGGGCGAATCCGGTCAAGTGTGAAAGCATAGATTATGGCTGAGGGTGGCAGTACAACGGTAGCGCCCGCGCTGGCCGCGGGGAGTGCGTTTCGATCACGGGACTTCCGGCTGTACCAGGTGGCGCGGCTGCTGGTGATTCTGGGTGCCGAGGCGCAGTCGGTTGCGGTGGCGTGGCAGGTGTACCAGATTACGCACTCCGCGCTCGACCTGGGGTATACCGGGCTGGCGCTGTTTCTGCCGGGGATATTCTGCGTGCTGCCGGCGGGCCATGCGGCGGACCGGTATGACCGGCGCGGCATTATTCTAATGTGCTACGGGTTGCAGTTCGTGTGTACGGCGGCGCTACTGTGGTTCGCGTTCTTTGGGACGGGCGGGGACGGGCACCGGATCTGGCCGATCTATGCGGTGCTGGTCGGGATCGGCATGGGCCGGGCGTTCAGCGGGCCGGCATCGTCGGCGATGCTGCCGAGCCTGGTGCCGAAGGAACACTTTGTGAACGCGGTGACGTGGGGCGCGTCAATCTACCAGATCGCCAACATTGCGGGCCCGGCCGTGGGCGGTCTGCTGTTTACGCTGCACTTTACCGGCGCGCTCGAACACTGGAACGGCGCGGCGGTTGTTTACCTGTTCACGCTGGTGATGCTGGCCGGCTTCCTGGTGATGATCTGGCTGATCCAAACGCGGGTGACGCTGGCGGAGAAGAAGGCGTTTGATGTACGGACGATGCTGGCGGGGCTGGAATACGTGTGGCAGCAGAAGCTGCTGCTGGGGTCGATCTCGCTCGACCTGTTTGCGGTGCTGCTGGGCGGCGCGGTGGCGCTGCTGCCGATATTTGCTACCGACATTCTGCACGCCGGACCGCGTGGGCTGGGGCTGCTGCGGGCGATGCCGTCGCTGGGCGCGCTGGCGGTGTCGCTGACGATGCTGGTGCGGCCGATCAAGCGGCGCGCGGGCAAGACGATGCTGGTCTGCGTGGGGATCTTCGGCGCGGCGACGGTAGTCTTCGGGCTGTCGCGGAGCATGTGGATCAGCCTGGTTGCGCTGGTGTTTATCGGGGCGAGCGATATGGTGAGCGTGGTGATCCGGTCGAGCATTCTGCAGCTGGCGACGCCGCCCGAGATGCGCGGCCGGGTAAGTGCGGTGAACTGGCTGTTTATCGGGGCGTCGAATGAATTCGGCGAGTTTGAGAGCGGCCTGACGGCGCATTGGTGGGGCGCGGTGCGGGCGGTGGTGGTGGGCGGGATCGGGTCGATGCTGGTGACGGGATCGGCGGCGGTGCTGTTTCCGCGGCTGCGCCATGCGGACACGCTGACGGCGGAGTCGTTGATGGAAAGCAACCGCGAGTTGATGGTGGCGGAGCCGGTCGACTGAGGCTGGTTGCGCCGGTTTGCCGGGCTGACGCTGCGGCGGTTTGCGCGATGTGGCCGAAGCTACTAGAACTGCTTACAGAGGTGTTGACGGATGCAGAGTGGAGCGAAGGCGGCGATCGGCGCGACGGTGCTGATGCTGGTGGTAGCCAGCGTGCGCGTGGGGCTGATCTACCGGGAGCGGCATGCGCCGGAGAAGGTGGTGGCGAAGCCGGAGTACACGATCGATCCGGACGACCTGGTGTTTCTGAAGAAGAAGCGGCAGTCGTCGCTCGCGGACGCAAAGGAGCTGGTGGGCTCGACACTGTGGGTGTCGGCGGGCGGGCAGATGGATTACTACCCCTACGCGGGGCATCGGGCGGACTACGGGAAGAGCAAGGGCGTACTGCTGGCGGCGGTGCCGCTGATGGTGAAGGACGCGTTTGAGCAGGTGGCGCCGAAGACGGGGACGTTCCGAATCCCGGGCGGCGATAAGCAGGTGCTGCTTGCGTTTACGCTGCCGCAGTCGCCCTCGCCGACGGTGCAGTATGCGGTGCCGGTGGGGTATAAGCAGGGCGGCGACTACACCTTTTATGTGGACGAGATCTTCTTCTATGAGGACCCGCATGTGCTGTACAAGCACTGGAGTCCGGAGATCTGGAAGGCGATCGATGAGCATCGCGTGATTCTGGGCATGAACGAGCGGCAGGTGCAGATGGCGCTGGGCCAGGTGTCGAAGAGCACGAGCGAGGAGTACGGGAACAGGATGGTGGTGTTTGCGAATCTGGGTAAGCCGTTCGCGGTGACGTTTGTGAAGAACCATGTGACGGCGTTTCGGCCGGACCAGGGATTCTGAGGGCGTAGATATGGTGGAGAACTGCTCTATTCGATATCGATGATGTGAAGCAGGAGGTCAATTCGATGGTTCATGTGCCAGAAAATAACAGTTGTAATTTCAGACGTCCGGCAAGTTGAGTGTGATGTCCTCGTCCTCAAATATGCGCAAAGCTTCTACGGTGTCGACGCTGTTATGCGACTTTATTGGGCAGAGCTTCCAGCGAAGACCTCCACATTGGTCCGAAGCTCAGCAAATACAAGCTACTTCGATCTGCCGAAGCGATCGTACCCTCAAATGTTTGTACGTGGGGGTTGTTCCTCTTTACGAGTTTGGCTATTCGGATATTCGTTCGTTCGCTAAGAGTGCTTAACCTTCCTTTTCCACTGAGATGCCTTCTGCAGGTCATATAGCTATGACCGTGCATAGGGTTGGCTACGGACTTGATGAACGTGAATCATTCCTCGCTCAAATTGGTGGAGTCATGGATGCGCGAAATGAAGGCGCTCATTTCACGCAAATCTCTATCGTGGAAGTAGATACTCGAAGAACAGAACGACTGCGGCTCTTATGGAAGAAGGCGCTACCTGAACCGGAGATCTCGAGTGGTTCTGCAAGGCCCTCTGTAAAAGAAGAAAGGCCGCGTCAAATCACGGCGGGAACGGCCGCTCAGATAAAGCGACATATCTTTGTCGCCATGCCGTTCAAGAATGATCTCGAAGACGTCTATGTCTTTGGGATACAAGGTCCGATTAATGACGCTGGTTACCTGTGCGAGAGAGTCGACATGCTCTCGTTCACTGGCGATATCCTTGAACGGACCAAGTCTCGCATCCAGACTTCATCGTTGGTTGTTGCCGACCTTACCGGCGCGAACCTGAATGTTTATCTTGAAGTGGGCTATGCCTGGGGAAAGCGCCGTCCGACACTGCTGCTCGCAAGAACTTCAGAGGACTAGAAGTTTGACGTCAAGGGCCAGCGCTGCCTCATTTATGACAGTATTGTTGATCTCGCCAGGAAGATGAGAACCGAACTTTCTGCGCTGTAAAGTTTGCAGTGTTCTTACTTCAACCCTTCGAGTGTGGCTAGGCTCAGCCGGTGTTTCTTAGGCCGGCGCTGATGCCGTTGATGGTGGCGGTGATGGCGCGGTTGAGTTCGGCAGTGTCTTCGCCGGCCTCTTCGGCGGTGCGCTTGCGGCGGATGAGCTCGACCTGGATGAGGGAGAGCGGGTCGACGTAGGGGTTGCGGAGGCGGATGGACTGTTCGAGTACGGGGTTCTTTTCGAGCAGCGCGGTCTGGCCGGTGACGGCGAGGATCATACGGAGGGTGAGGGTGAACTCGGCTTCGAGGGTGGCGAAGACGCGGTTGCGGAGGGCTTCGTCGTCGACGAGGGAGGCGTAGAGGCGGGCTATGCCGAAATCGGCTTTGGCGAGGGCCATTTCTACGTTGCGGATGATGTCGATGAAGAGGGGGAAGTCGCGGGCCATGGTCTGGAGGAGGGCGAGGTTGGCGGCTGCGGTGGGCGCGTTGGGTTCTGTGAATCCCACCCTTTCCGGTGGGGCTGGAAAGGATGGGGCACCTGGGGAGTTGTCGGCTGGCGTGTTGATGAAGTGATCGAGGGCGTGGCCTACGCCGAACCAGGCGGGGACGAGCTGGCGGGACTGCATCCAGCCGAAGACCCAGGGGATGGCGCGGAGGTCGGTGAGGGAGCGGCGGGCGTCTTTGCTGGCGCGTCGGGCGGGGCGGGAGCCGATGCGGGCGTGTTCGAGTTCGGCGACAGGGGTGGACTGCTCAAAGTAGGTGTAGGTGTCGGGGTTGTCGATGATCTGTTCCCGGTAGAACTTGTAGGAGGTTTCGGAGAGCTGGTTCATGACGCGCTCCCAGGCGAGGAGGATTTCGCCGGTGAGGTGCGGGGCATAGGGGGTGGGTTCGGCGGCGCCTCCAAACGCAGGTCCTTCGACTGCGGCACTCACGGTGGTGCTGTGCGTGCCTTCGCTCAGGATGGCAGTTTTTTTCATGGCGTTAGAGGAAGACGTTTGCTGGGTGAAGACTTGGTCCTTGAGACCGGCGGCCTGATGCTGGAGGATGGCATCGGGGCGGGCGAGGGCGTCGAGCGAGGCGGCGATCATGAGTTCGAGGTTGCGCTCGGCAAGGATGACGTCGGAGTACTTCCAGTTGAGGACTTCGCCCTGCTCGGTGATGCGGAACTCGCCGGAGAAGGAGTTAATGGGCTGGGCGAAGATGGCGCGGTGGGTAGGGCCTCCGCCGCGGCCGACGGTGCCGCCGCGGCCGTGGAAGAGGCGGAGGGTGATGCCGCAGTCACGCGCGACCTCGTATAACGCCCGGTGGGCCTGGTAGATCTCCCAGGTGCTGGCGATCATGCCGCCGTCTTTGTTCGAATCGGAGTAGCCGAGCATGACCTCCTGACGGTGGTTCCATGAGGCAAGCAGAGGTTTGTAGGCTTCGCTTGACCAGAGCTCGCGCATGATGGCGGGGGCGTTCTGAAGATCTTCGATGGACTCGAAGAGGGGAACGGGCTGGAGGCCGGGATCTTCGGGCGGGCCGTCGGCTGCGGACTCGCTGGCTTCGACCCGGACACCGCCGAGGCGGGCGAGCCAAAGGACATTGAGGATGTCTTCCGCGGAGGTGGCGCCGCTGATGACGTACTGGCGGATGGCCTCGGGGGAGCCGGTCTGTTTGAGGTCGGCGATGGTGCGGAAGGTGTCGAGGAGCTCGGTGGTCTGCGGGGTGAGGGCGGGTGGGAGCTGGAGTGTCGGGGATTGTGGCGTGGGGTGGAAGGCGTTGAGCTCGGCTATGGCGGCGGCGTGGACTTTGGCGTGCTGACGGATGTCGAGCGTCTGGAGGTGGAGGCCGTAGGTGCGGACTTCGAGGAGAAGGGGGTCGATGAGGAGCTCGGCGAGGCGGCTGCCGCGGTTGGCGAGCAGGCAGTCGCGGAGGATGGTGAGGTCACTGATGAGGTCGACGGCGCGGGTGTAGGGGGTGAGGGCGGGGGTGGCGGGGAGGGGCACAGTCGATTGCGGGGAGGTGCCGAGGCGCATCATGATGCAGGCGATGGCGAGGCGGAGGAGCTCGTGGCGGAAGCGGAGGGCGAGATCTTCGAGCGGCTTCGGTTGTCCCGCGGTGCTCATCTGGTCGAGATAGCGGTCGAGCAGGGCGCGGAGTTCTGGGGTGATGGGGACCTGCTGGGTGGAGCTGCCGAGCTGCTCGAAGATGTTCTGGAGGCGGCGGCGGTAGTGGTTGAGCAGGAGACCGCGTGCCATGGCAAGGGCTTCGCGGGTGGCGGTGGGGGTGACGAAGGGATTGCCGTCGCGGTCGCCGCCAATCCAGGAGCCGAAGGACACGAGCTGGGGTAAATCGGCCAGGCAGGGCTTGCCCGCTTCGGGGTACTCGGCGCCGAGGGCGAGGGCGACTTCGGCGTAGAGGACGGGCAGGGTGTCGAAGAGCGAGGACTCGTAGTAGTCGAGTGCCATGCGGATCTCGTCGCGCACGGTGGGGCGTTCGGAGCGGACGTCGTCGGTCTGCCAGAGGGCGGTGATCTCGGCGGTGAGGTCGCGCTCGAGGGCTTCGAGATCGGTGGCGGGGACCGGGATGCGGTCTAGCTGCTCGAGGAGGTCGGAGATGCGGCGGCGCTTGAACATGACGCTGCGACGGGCGATCTCAGTGGGGTGGGCGGTGAAGACGGGCGAGATGCAAACCCTGCCGAGGAGGGCGTGGGCTTCAGCAGCGTCGATGCCGGCGAGCTTGAGCTGGCGGAGGGCGCCGCGGAGGCTACCGCGCTGGACGTTCTGCGCCTCTGCATCGAGCGAGCCGGCTAGTCTGCGGCGCTTGCGGTGGTTGGTTTCGGCGAGGTTGATGAGCTCGAAGTAGAAGGAGAAGGCGCGGGCGAGCTGGTAGGCGCGGGTGGGGTCGGCGGCGTGGGTGTGAACGCTTTCGAGGGCCTGCTGGAGGTGGGTGCTGGCGGCTGCACCGTTTTCTCCGGGCTCGCTGGTGTTCTGGCTGCGGGCGCCGGCGTCGGCCTCGCGGCGGGCGATGGCGGTGCGGCGGAGGGCTTCGACGGCGTCGAAGAGGGGCTTACCGGCCTGCTCGCGGAGGACTTCGCCGAGCAGCATGCCGAGGGAACGGACGTCGCGGCGGAGGGGCGCTTCCTTGAGTTCGGGGGAGCGAGCTTCAAGCTCGGCGAGGCGTTCGGTCCAGGCGGTGGGGGTCCAGAGGGACGGCATGCAGTTGATTATGCAACGGCGGCGGTTGGGGCCAACGCGGCGGGAAGGATTTGCGGGTCGGAGGTTGATTTCGAGGGCTGCGCGGAGAGGTGGGTCTGGCGAGGGCTTTGAGGTTTTGGGGCGGGGGTAGAATGGCGCGCATGCGAGATGCTGTCTCTTGCCGGGCTACTCTTGCTTGTGCTTGTGCTTGTGCTTGTGCTTGTGCTTGTGCTTGTACATGTACATGTACATGTGCATGTGCATGTGCATGTGCGTGTGCGTGTGCGTGTGCGTGTGGCGGTCTTTTGATGCAGGATCGAGTTTTGAAGAAAGTACAACAGCAACTGCAACGGCGGACGCAGGTTTTGTAAGGGTCAGAGGCCCAGCTCGGTGAGGGTGGGGTGGGTGTCGGGGCGGCGAGGTACGGGGTCTTTGGGCCAGCGGAAGAGGCGGTCGGCTTCGGCGATAGCGAGGTCGTTGATGCTGGCGTGGCGGTGGGTCATGAGGCCGGCGTCGTTGAAGTCCCAGTTCTCGTTGCCGTAGGCGCGGTGCCAGTGGCCGGCGTCGTCGTGGGACTCGTAGGCGAAGCGGACGGCGATGCGGTTGCCGGTGAAGGCCCAGAGCTCCTTGATAAGGCGGTAGTCGAGCTCGCGGGACCACTTGCGGGTGAGGAAGGCGACGATCTGGTCGCGGCCGGTGAGGAACTCGTCGCGGTTGCGCCAGCGGCTGTCTTCGCTGTAGGCGAGAGCGACTTTGTGGGGGTCGCAGGTGTTCCAGCCGTCTTCGGCGGCACGGACTTTCTGGATGGCGGTTTCGTGGGTGAAGGGCGGGAGTGGCGGTCTGGATTCGGACATGGTGCTCCTGTTTTCGGCTCGAACATTACCTGGGTTCAACCCCGAACATCTGCGATGAAAAAGCCGCGCCAGAAACAAATCCTTCTACTCAATCAGAGGCAGGTTCCACAAATGGCCTTGTGGCGGAAAAGGTTGAGATGCCAGGGCGGGTGAGTGTCTTCGGGGTTCCTTCGCTGCGCTCAGGATGACAGCGTAGAACAGGCAATTGCAACGGCCACGTACTACGGCGAGGCAAGTACAGCGGCTGTGTGACCGTATGGGCTAGAAGACTTTGCCGAGGGTGAAGGTGAACTTGCGGTGGCTGTCGGTGCCGATGGCTGGGGCCAGGGTGATCAGGCCGAGGGGGGTTTCGGCGATGACGCCGAAGTAGACGTCCTGGCGGGTGATGGTGGAGGTGTCGGGGGCGCGCATCTGGCCGGCCTCGTAGCCAGCGCCAAGGTAGATGCTCTGGCCGAGGGGTGAGGGGAGGGTGGCGATGCGGCGGAGGAAGGCGGGTTCGAGGAGGAAGTAGTCGGTGCCGCGGTACTCATCGATGGCCGAGGCGGTGAGCCGGAGCGGGCCGCCGAGGGTGAAGCGGAAGGGCTGGGCGACGTTGCGGTTGAACATTGTGCCTCCTTCGGCGGCCATGATGAAGAGGTTCTTCTGAACCTGGTGCGAGTAGCTGATCTGGGTGCGGAGTTGCGGGGTGTTGGGGGTGGCGGCGGCGTTGTAGAGGAAGGCGGCTTCGGCCGAGAAGCGAAGGCCGTACTGGGGGACGAGGGCGCGGTCCTGGTTGTCGTAGGCGTAGCGAAGGCGGGCACGCTGGACGCTGCCGCTGAGGTCGAAGGGGGCGAGCGTGTCGGCACCGGTGACGGTCTGCCAGCGTTCGTGGCCCATCTGCCAGCCGAGGCGGAGCTCCTGGAGGCGCTGATCGCTCCAGCCGAGGTCAACGCCGCCGCCGGCGAACTGGAGCTGGCGCTCGGAGATGCGGTGCTGGTCCTGGTAGATGTAGAAGGGTTCGCGGTGGAGGACGAGACGTGGCGCGAGGAAAAAGCCCCCTTGGGGCTGGCTGGGGTTGAGGGTGAAGAGATGGCGATAGTACTCGCCGGTGAGGTCGGTGAGGAAGCCGACGGCGATGTGGGCGCGGAGCTCGGAGCCGTAGCCGCCGAAGTCCTGGTCGACGAGGATGCCTTCGACGGTGGCACGGGTGACGCCGCCGCTCTGGGCTTCGACGTTGAGGCCAAGTTCGAGGAAGGGCGGGCCGATCTTCTTGTCGGCAACGGTGATGGTGACGACGGGCCGGGCCGGGTCGTAGGCGGGCGTACCGGCGGCGGGTGTGCCGGAGTCGGGGGTGTGTTCGTAGGCGATGGTGTAGTCGGCGTCGTAGCGGCCGTCGCTGCGGACGGAGCTGAGCAGGGTTTCGAGCTGGGCGGCGTTGACGGGCTGGTTGATGACGGGCTGGAAGGTCTGCTGGATAGCGTGCGCTACCTGCGGGGTAGGTGCCTTGACGTGGATGTGGAGGATGGTGCCGGGGGCGCCGGGGATGCGGTTGGCGCGCTGGACGAGGTAGGCGGCCCATTGCTCGTCGGTGACGGCGTAGCGGAGGAGGCCGGCCTTGTGGGCCTCGGCAGCGGCGTAACCGCGGGCGGCGAGCTCGGGTGTGCGAAGGTAGTCGCCGGCGCCGAAGCCCTGCACGTCGGGCTCAATGACGAGGGCGGCGAGCTTGCGGGACTGCTTCTCGTTGGCTTCGATGGCGACGGAGAAGCTGCGCTGGAGAACGCCGACGAGGGAGTTGAGTCCACCTGGCGCGAGAGGTGCGAGCGGCAGGCTGACAGCAAGGACGACGTCGGCCTGCATAGCGTGAACGGTCTGGGTGGGAAGGTTTTCGAGCACGGCGCCGTCGACGAACTCGTGGCCGTCGATGAGGAAGGGCCGGTAGACGCCGGGAATGGAGACGCTGGCGCGGACGGCATCGGGGAGGGAGCCGCGGGCGAAGGTGACGGTGTCGGCGGCGGTGATGTCGGTTGATTTGCAGCGGAGCGGGATGGGGAGGTTGTTGAAGTCGATGCGGTCGCTGTAAGGGAGGAACTGGCGGTCGAGGAAGGCGTTGAGGCCCTGGTCGACGAGCACGCTGTTGCGGAAGGAGACACCGTGTTTGAGGCCGATGTTGATGCCGTTGGGGAGGTTGCGGCGGTCTTCGCGGCGGCGGTAGTTGAGCGCCTCGTAGGAGGGGCCGAAGGCGAAGACGGAGTTGAAGACCTGGTCGTTCATGACCTGCTTGAGGTCGTTGGTGGTGAGGCCGGAGGCGTAGAGCGCGCTGACCATGCAGCCCATGCTGGTGCCGGCGATCATGTCGACGGGGATGTGGTGCTCCTCAAACCACTGGAGGACGCCGATTTCGCTCATGGCGACCGCACCGCCACCACCGAGGGCGAGGCCGATGCTGGGGCGGCCGGTGGGAGCTGGTGGCGGTACGGCGGGAGCCATCGAGGAGAGCGGTGGTGCGGTGGAGCGCTGAGCCGCGGTGTCGGTGGGGGCCTGCGAGGCGAGCGGCTGGTTTGCGCTGGGCTGGGATTGTGGCTGGGCTGGCGTGGCGGCTGGAAGCTGGGCCCGGGCGAGCGCGGCGCTGATGCAGAGTACGAGCCACGCTGCGAAGGCAGCGGGTCGGGAATGGTGGCGGCTGGAGCTGGGGCTGGTTGGCGCCCAGACAGTCGCGGCGTGGTCAGCGCTCATGGTTAGAGGCTATCGCACGGCCGGTCGAAGTGGAGTCGGATGAGTTACAGAGCAACCCATCCGACTGTTTGAGAACGTAAGGCAGAAGTGAAACAAGGGACAGCAGGCGAAGCAAAAGGGGGGCACCCGGATGGAGCCAGGGCGCGTGGTGATGAATTAGGGGCGGCTGTGGAGCGTTAGTGCCGTGAACCACTACATGACAAAAGCGACTTTTTCGAGCTCTTCCTGCATGCGCTGAAGGGAGACAGCGGCATCGATACGGATAGCGGCAGAGCGAAGTGCATCGCAGACGCCGTAACCGCGGCCGGAGAGGAAGGCGCTGACGAGGTCGGCGGCCCGCCGTGAGTCCATGCAGGTCTGCTGAAGATCGCGGCGCAAGTCCGTAAGTTCGGTCGCGGGAAACTTCTCGATCTGTACTTGTCTGTTCATCTGCGCTAACCATCCTGGGAAAACTGCACTGATCTGGATTTATTTGCTGTACGGAGGTCGTTTCCAGAGAGCTACTTAGCCTGGCAACCTTCCGTTAGATTTCTCTAATCTGCTGCATTTAGATACGGGCGGAGAGAGGCGTTGGATTGGGAGGAGCGATCAACTTCTTTCAGGGTGAAGTGCGCGGGCCTCGAGCAGGATAGGCAGGCCATCGGCGATGGGGTAGATGCGGGCGCAGGCGGTGCAGCGGATGGATGGCGGGGTAGCTGGGGCTTCGATGCCGGCTTCAAGGGTTAGTGCGTGGTGGCAGACGGGGCAGGCGAGCCAGCGGAGATCATCCTGCGTGAGGGTGCTCATGCTTTCCAGTGTAGAGAGTGCGTGGGCGATGTAGCGTTGCACCATGGTGCGGACTGCTCCGCGATACCATGGGAGGCATGAGTGAAGGCGTGGGTCCGAAGATTCTGGATGGGATTGCGATAGCAGCGAAGATCAAGGCTGAGGTTGGTATCGAGGTAGCGAAGCTGGCCGCACAGGGGATTGTGCCGGGGCTGGCGGTGATCCTGGTGGGGCATGTGCCGGCCTCCGAGATTTACGTCCGGAGCAAGGTGAAGACGTGCGGGGAGTTGGGGATTTTTTCCGAGATGCTGACACCGCCCGAGACGATTACGACGCACGAGATGCTGGCGCTGGTGGCGGGGCTGAATGGGCGGGACGATATTGACGGCATCCTGATCCAGCTGCCGCTGCCGAAACATGTGGACACGCGGCGGCTGCTCGAGGCGGTTGATCCGGACAAGGATGTAGACGGGTTTCACCCGATCAATGCGGGGCGGCTGCAGAGCGGGCAGCCGGGGCTGGCGCCATGTACGCCGGCGGGGATTATGGAGGTGCTCCGGCGCAGCGGTCTGCCGGTGGCGGGGCAGCACGCTGTCGTTGTAGGCCGGTCGGATATCGTGGGCAAGCCGGCGGCGATGATGCTGTTGAATGCTTCGGCCACGGTGACGATCTGTCATAGCAGGACGAAGGACCTGGCGGGATTCACGCGGGAGGCTGATCTGCTGGTGGCTGCTATCGGGCGGGCGGGATTCGTGACGGCCGAGATGGTGAAGCCGGGGGCAACACTGATCGATGTGGGGATCAACCGGGTGACGGACCTGGCGGAGATGGAGGGATTCTTCCCGGGCGACGCGCGGCGGGCGGCTACGTTTGCCAAGCGCGGCTCGGTGGTTGTGGGGGATATCCATCCCGCGGCTTTTGCACTATCGGGCGCGTATACGCCGGTGCCGGGCGGTGTGGGCGCGCTGACGATTGCGATGCTGATGGCGAACACGGTAACGGCGGCGAAGCTGCGGCGCGGCCTGCCGGTGAGCTAGCCGGTGCTGCGGGTTGGGCTTACGGGGGGGTTAGGGTCGGGCAAGTCGACGGCGGCGCGGATATTTGCGGAGCGCGGAGCGGTGGTGTTCGAGTCGGACGCGATCGGGCGGGAGCTGATGCAGCCGGGGCAAGCGGTGTATGCGGCGATCGTCTCGCGATTTGGGAACGGCGTGGTGCTGGCCGATGGGAAGCTTGATCGCCGGGAGCTGGCCCGGCTGGCGTTTGCGGGTGGCGATGTGGAGGCGCTGAACGCGATCGTGCATCCGGCGGTGATGGCGCGGCAAGAGGAGTTGATGCGCGGGCTGGCGGCGGACGCGGTGGTAATGGTGGAGTCGGCGCTTATCTTTGAGACGAAGTACGGCGGCCCGGGTGGGTGGCGCGAGCGGTTCGACCGGATGGTGCTGGTGACGGCGCCGGAGTCGGTGAAGATTGCGCGGTTTTTGGAGCGGGCGGGGGCTACGGCTAAGACGAGGAGCTCACTTGAGCAAGAGGCGCGGCGGCGAGTGGCGCTGCAGATTGCGGATGAGGTGAAGACGCCGCAGTGCGATTTCGTGGTGCGGAACGATGGTGATGTTGCGGAGCTTCAAACGCAGGTGGATCGCGTGTGGCAGGAGCTCGTGCGGGTTTGATGCGAAGGCCTAGGACGTAATGATGCGGTTGCGCTTGAGCTGATCGAAGAGGGCGAAGAAGGACTGCGGTGTCTGCTGGTAGGTGTCGAAGCCGAGAAAGCGGTTCTTGCTCATGTCGTTGCCATACTCGAGCTCACGGCCGAGATCGCCGCCGGTATGCCACCAGGCAGAGAAGACATGGGTGATGTTTTGGCCGGCGCGGCTGGTGCGCAGCGCGGCTTCATCCTGGAGGTCGGCGGCGAGGGGAAGGACGCCATCCTCATGGCCGGGGTTCCGCGCGAGGCCGAGGACTCGCCAGCGGCGCGCGACGAGATGACGGGCGAGATTGCCGCCGGTGATCCCGGTCGAGCCTGCAACGAGGGCGGTATAGATGGGATCGACTGGGGTGAGCGGGATTAGTCGAGGTTTCCGAGACTGTCGAGATTGTCATAGGGCGCAGCTGCTTTGATGTAGCGCGGGGTGAACCGGCTCCGCTGCCGGCGGCACTCGTACAATGGGGTAAGCACAGCGGTGTCTTCTGAGCTGGAGCCATATACCGGGCGTGACGACGCGGTGTGCCGGGAATGATGAAGTGGAGTGTTGGTGTCGATGAAACTGCGTCCTGTTCTGCTGGTGTTACTGCTGCTTTCGGGTTTCTATTATGCGACGACTCATGTGGCGACGACGGGTGCGTTGTCGCAGTGGGTAAATCACGAAGTGGCGCCGCTGACGGCGGGGGCGACGGGCGCAGTGGCGGCGGGACCGCTGGAACTGACTACGGCTTCGGCTGCACCGGCCTTCGATACGGAAGAGCAGCAGAATATCGCGGTGTACAAGAAGGCGCTGCCGTCGGTGGTGAATATTACGTCGACGGCGGTGGCGTTTGATTTTTTTAATGGGCCGGTGCCGCAGCAGGGGCAGGGGTCGGGCTTCGTCCTGAACAAGGAGGGGCTGATCCTGACGAACAATCACGTGATCGATAATGCGCAGCGAGTCGAGGTGACGCTCTCGGACAAGCACAAGTACAAAGCGACGGTGCTGACGGTCGACAAGGGCCATGACCTGGCACTGATCAAGATCAACGGCGCGCCGGGGCTGGTGCCGGCGACGCTGGCGGAGTCGCAGGGGCTGGTGGTGGGGCAGCGGGTGTATGCGATCGGTAATCCGTTTGGGCTGTCGGGGACGATGACGCGCGGGATCGTGTCGGCGATCCGGTCGATCCGCGGGTCGGAGGGCAACCCGATCGAGGATGCGATCCAGACGGATGCGGCGGTGAACCCGGGGAACTCGGGCGGCCCGCTGCTGAACTCGCGCGGCGAGGTGATCGGGATTACGACGCTGATTGCGAGCAATGGGGCGGACCAGTCGTCGGGGATCGGGTTCGCGATTCCGATCAATACGGCGAAGGCGGTGCTGGACGATTTCGCAAAGTATGGGCGGGTGCGCCGGCCGTCGCTGGACGTGGTGACGCTGCCGGTGAGCCCGGATATCGCGGAGCAGATTGGCCTGCCGGCGGACTACGGGCTGCTGATTGAGCGGGTGCTGCCGGGCGGCGCGGCGGCGAAGGCCGGGCTACACGGCGGGACGCAGCGGATGTACCAGGGGAATACGCCGGTAATGCTGGGCGGCGACCTGATTGTGGCGATGGAGGGCCAGGACATCGCGAACGGGCAGGACCTGTCGGCGGTGATGAACGCGCACCGGGCGGATGACGTGGTGACGATCACGATCTTTCGCGGCCGGACGAAGCTGGACATGAAGGTGAAGCTGGGCGACGCGAAAGATACGGTTCGTGGCTCGCAAGGGCAGCAGACATAAGGATAGGGTTGATGGGGACGAATCTGCCGAGCTTTGAGAGGGCCGAGTACGGGGTGGGCGCTGGGGCGTCTGCGGGGCAGTGTGCGCGGTGCGGGCAGAGGCTCACGGGCCGGTTCTTCCGGGTGAGTGGCACGCCGCTTTGTGAGCCGTGCGCGAACGCTGCGGTGAACGTACCGGCGGAGGGTGCGAGTGCGGCGTTTGTGAAGGCGATCGTGGTCGGGCTGGGAGCGGCGGTGGTGGGCAGCATTCTGTATGCGGTGGTCGAGATTGCGACAGGCTGGACGATCGGCTATGTGGCGCTAGCGGTGGGCTGGCTGGTAGGCAAGGGGATGAAGTGGGCGTCGGCGGGCCGGGGCGGGCGGCGGTACCAGGTGATGGCGGCGGTGCTGACGTACCTGTCGGTGTCGTTTGCGGGACTGATCGTGCTGTTGCATGCGGTCGCGAAGCGGAACCCCGACGAGCACGTGGTGCTTGGGGCGCGGTTTGTGATGTTTGCGGTGAAGTATGGGCTGCTGGCGCCCTTTCTCGAGTTGCGGGACGGGCTTGGCGGGATCATCGGGCTGTTTATTTTGTTTATCGGGATCCGGACGGCGTGGGCGCTGACGGCGGGTTCGGAGTACGGAATTACTGGGCCGCATGATGTTTCGGGTGCGGCAGGAGTCGAAGCCTGATGGGACTCTCTCAGCCGGTCGTGATCTCGCCTGCGTCCAGGGTGTGCAGTGTGTGCCAGGCAGATCTGCGACCTGGCGACCTGGCGTGTGCGCGCTGCCAAACGCTGGTGTACGGGGCACGGCTGGACGCGATCTCGAAGCAGGCGCTGGAGCTGGAGCGGCTGGGCAATGTGGATGCGGCCGGGGAGCTGTGGCGGTCGGCGCTGCCGTTGCTGCCGCGTGGGTCGACGCAGGCGGATTGGATTCGGCAGCACCTGGCGGAGCTTGAGGGGCAGGTGGCGCAGCGGGCGAAGACGGCGGAGCTGGACCGGCCCGCAGTGAAGCCGAACTGGACCAAGCGGCTGGGTCCGCTGGCGCCCCTTGCGCTGCTGCTGGCAAAGCTGAAGTCGTTCTTTTTTATCCTGCTGAAGCTTAAGTTCCTGCTGAGCTTTGCGCTCTTTCTGGGCGTGTACTGGACTCTCTTCGGGCCGTGGTTCGGGGTGGGGTTCGCGGTGCAGATCCTGATCCATGAGCTGGGGCATGTCTTCGCGGTGAAGCGAAATGGGCTGAAGGCGGACCTGCCGGTCTTTCTACCGGGCTTCGGAGCGTATGTGCGGTGGCAGGGCTTTGATATCTCGGTCGAGACGCGGGCGGAGATTGCGCTGGCGGGGCCGCTGTTCGGGCTGCTTGCAGCCGCGGGATGCATGGGGATCTACGCGTACACGCGGATGCCGGTCTTTGCGGCGCTAGCGCATGCGGGAGCGTGGCTGAACCTGATCAACCTGATTCCGGTGTGGATGCTGGACGGCGGGCAGGCGGCGCATGCGTTGAGCCGGCTGCAGCGCGGGCTGCTGCTGGTGGCGTGCGTGGTGTTCTTTGCGCTGACGGAGCAGAAGGTTTTCCTACTGGTGGCGGCGGGGATGCTGTATCGGCTGTTTACGAAAGACACGCCTGAGGCGCCGAGCACGCGGACGATGGTGGCGTACGTGGTGCTGCTGTTTGTGCTGGGTGCGCTGCTGCGGGTGATCCCGATGCAGCCGGGTGGGGCGTTTTAGGATTGTGGCAGAGCTTCCTGCTCGATCAACCGTATTGACCTCGGGGTTGGTTATAGTGGGAAGGTGACGCGACCCCGAAGCTTCTGGATTTTTTCCCTGTCTGTTGGCGTGGTGGCATGCTTCGGCGTCTTCGTTCTGCCGTTCTTTTTTCCTCCGGCGTTCGGCACGGTGATCTCGGTTTCGAATGTTGCCGGATTCAACAACAAACTCTCTGCCGTGGCTGCTGCAGTGTGCGCCGCGGGGGTATTCCTGGTGTGTCGCTGGCTGCCAGAGCTGGCGCCGCCGCGGCCTACGGGGCAGCTTGACCTGCGCCCGCTTCCGTGGCGAGCGGCGACGGCTGCAGCTCTGTTCGTGGGTGTGTGGGCTGGTGTTGCGGGTGCACTTGTGGGTGCATCCGATCGGCGCTTCCCGGCGGATGTCGACTACTTCATCAACCAGATGAGCAGCAACCTCTTTTACCATCAGCAGCTTTATTCGCAGATCGAGTTCCCGTACGGTCCGCTGCTGTTCTATCCGCCGATCGAGCTCTATGCGCTCTTTCACGGACATCTATCGCTTCAGCGATGTTTCGTGATGGTGCAGATGGTGCACCAGGTGCTTGGCATCTTGCTTTTTGCCTACCTGGTTAACTCTTTCCCGATGAGCCGGCGATGGAAGGGGTTTGCGCTCTGTTGCTTTGGGCTTTTCACGTTGCAGCCGATGCAGGGGCCGAACTACACGCTGCTGCGCTTTACGCTGCCGCTGGCCATGCTCGTCTTCAGCGTGCGGCAGAGCAGGGCGTGGCGTACGGCGCTGCTGTTTGTGGTGAGCCAGATGGTGACGCTGGCTGTCTCGCCCGAGATGGGCTTTGCGTTCGGCGCGGGTGCTGTTTGCTTCAGCTTGTTCCAGGCTTTCCGCGCGGGCTGGAGCTGGCTGCTGGTCGCCCTGGTGGTCCCTGGCGGGGCGGGGTTGTTTCTGCTGATGGTGGGTGCGCCCTACCTGCGTATGCTAGCGCTGTTTGCCGGCGGCGCATACAACTTCATCGTTGAACCGCTGCCGTATATGCTGTTGTTCCTGTTGTGCATCGTGTGGCTTGTGCCGCGCATGCTGGCGGCGCGCCTGCGCGATGGGGAGCGGGATGCGGTGCTCCTGGGGTCATGCTTTGTGGTGTCGATGGCCCTGCTGCCGGTGGCGCTGGGCCGGGCCGATCCGTGCCATGTCTTCTTCAACGGCGTGGGGATCTTTCTGCTTACGATGGTGGCGATCTCCCGAGCGCCACGCTGGCAGCAGCGAGCCTGGGGTATATGGTGCGCAGGAACGCTGGTGTGGGGGCTGCTCCTGATCTACAGCGCCTTTGACGGGGAGCTTCACCTGATGGTAGAGCGCGATGTGGCCACGCATCGTTCCTCGTACGTTGTGCGATCCGTGCTTGAAATCGCCGGCAGGGTGAACTGGGTGGCCAGGCGTCTCTACAAGCTCGATCTGCACGGGGTGAAGGGTTTCGACATCGGCAGGCTTGAAGGGATCGTGCATGGTGAACCGGTGGCGACGCCGCTCGAGATCAGCCCGCAGGCGGAGCAGCTGCTGAAGGAGCATGGTCTCTATCGGCCGGACTTCTACTACTTCATGATGGCTGTGCTGGACGCCAAGGGGGAGGAGCACAAGATTGCCGCGATGAACCGGGCGCACTGGGCCCTGCTGCCGACCGGCGTTGTCTTCCGGGAATCTGAGGGGCAGGACATTGAGAAGATGGTGACCGGCTCGAAGCTGACGTATCCATCGCGCCGTGCGCCGTTCGTCAAGGGTGTGCTGTTTGCGGCGAACCTGCGGGATCGCTGGCAGGCGGTCGGCGAGGTGGGCGAATATACCGTGTACCGCAACCTGCAGCCGCAATAGCCGTATTTTATACAGGCTACTCGCAGCTGCGACGGGAGTAGCGGCGGTCTTTGACGCAGAAGGCGCCGCTGAGGACGCGGGCGATGGCTTCGGGGTAAACCTGGTGCTCCTGTTCGAGTATGCGTGCGGCGAGGGTCTCGGCGGTGTCTTCATCTTTGACGGGGACGGCGCGCTGCAGGATGATGACGCCGTGGTCGACGGCCTCGTCAACGAAGTGGACGGTGCAGCCGGCGACCTTGACGCCGGCGTCGAAGGCCTGCTGCTGGGCGTCGAGGCCGGGGAAGGCGGGCAGCAGCGAGGGATGCACGTTGAGGATGCGCTCGGGGAAGGCGTCGACAAAGGCGGGCGAGATGATGCGCATGTAGCCGGCGAGGCAGACGAGGTCGACGCGATGCTGGTGCAGGCGGGCGATCATCTCGGCGTCGTGCTCGGCGCGCTTGCGGCCGGCGGAGGAAATGGCGAAGGCGGGGAGACTGAGGTCGCGGGCCGAGGCGAGGCCGGGGGCATCTTCCTTGTTGGAGAGGACGACGGCGATCTCGGCACCGACGAGGCGACGCTGGCGGATGGCTTCGGCGATGGCGAGAAAGTTTGAGCCACGACCGGAGAGGAGGATGCCGAGACGTTTCATGGGTGGGTTCCTGGGAGTGGTATCCGTGACTGCGGTGATCGGGCTCAGAGAAGGTCGAGCGCGGGGACGAGGTCAATCCCGGACGGCGCGCCGGAGCGACTCGAGGTAGCTGTATCCCCAGTAGGTATCGGGCAGCAGAACGTGGTCCTCGGTCCACTCGTTCCAGGCGGCGATGTAGATGAGCCTGGTGTGGGAGGTAGACGCGGTGACGTGACGGGCGGCCCGCACCAGCCGCTCGAACTGGTCGGGCGAGCGATTGATGGCGATGGCGGCGAATTCTTCGAAGCGGGGGCTATCATCCCAGCCTACGGAGCAGGCGGGAAAGAAGGGAATGGTGAGGCTGGCCTGTTTGGCCTTCCATGCGGCGATGGCTTCGGTCGCGCCGAGACCGTAAGGGATGCGGGAGCCGGCGGGCTTGCCGCCATAGGTCCAGCCAAAGGTGCCGTACATGGTGGCGCTATCGAAGCCGAGATCGTGTAGGGTCTTCTCGTACTTGTCGTAGCCATTGCAGATCTGCAGGTGGAGGCGGGGAAAGCCGAGGCTGTGGGCTCGATCCCGCATGAGCTGGAGACCGCGGCGGAGGCCATCGACGCCGAGCTGCTCAATGACCTTACCGGCGTCGAAGAGCGCGAAGACGGGAGCGCCGTCGATCTGGAGGTAGTTGGGTTGGCTGAAGTAGTGCTCGGCGCAGTAGTTGAGGACGTCGCCGAAGTCCTGAATGGTGTGGACCTGCGGGAGCATGGTGGCGGCCTGGTCGGGCGAGCGCGCGGGGTAGACGTTCTTCCAGTCATGGTTGGCCCACATAACGGCGAACTTGAGCCGGGAACGGTTGCCGGCTTTGAGGAAGCCCTGCTCGAGCTGCTCCTGATAGAACTGGGTGCCCTGGTGCCAGTACCAGTCGATCATCCAGGCGTTCAGGCCATGGTCTGCCGCCAGGTCGATCTCGCGGGCGGCCCAGAGCGGATCGGCCTCGTCGTAGTAGCCCCAGAGGGGGAAGTGGGGCATGGAGTGGCCGGGGAAGAGCGTACGCGCATTGCGCAGGGTGTCAAACTCGGTCCAGCCCTTGCCGAAGCGGGCCTCCATGAACGGCGAGGGATGCCAGCTGGGGAAGTTGAAGGCGACAACCTGCACGTCGGTCGGCTTTTGCAGCTGCGTGGTGCCGAGTGCCTGGTGCAGCCGTTCGTCGGAAAAGTAGCCGGCCATGGCTGCTTCGCCCATCATCGCGGTAGGTAGTGTGGAGGCTGCTGGCGGTGCGCTGGCTTTCTTGTCGGTGCTTTGAGCGGCCACCGTGGTGGGGGCGATGCCAGCCGCGATGCCGGTGCCGATGGTCGATGTGAGAAATTTGCGGCGATTCATAGGTGCTCTCGGCGAAGAGGTGCTTCGGGTGTCAACGTCAGGTGTAGATGACCTTGCGGTCGCCGCGGATGATGGAGGAGGGAGGCGGCTTTCAGTTCAGCCTCGTGATGACGAAGGATAACCAGCATCCGTTCCTGTGCATAGGGAAAGTCTGACAGGCTTTGCCGGTTGCAGCAATGGAAGGGATGGTCGACGCCGACCGCGAACGGGAAGAGAACGTGGACGTCGCAGCTGGCTATACTCGTGGGCATGCATCGTGCGATGGGTCGCTTGATCGCGTTTGGGCTGGTGGTGTCTCTGCCGGGACTGCCGTTGGCACAGCGGCCCACGACTTCTGCCGATCAGCCGTACATGATGAGTGTCGCTGTAGATGAGGTGAGCGTGACGTTCCACGCTGCTGACTTCGAGGGTGTTCCCATGAACGATCTTACGATTGGAGACGTGCGGGTTACCGATAGCGGGAAGAAGCCGCGACGGATCGTCTCCTTCGAGGTACATGAGCGGCTTCCAGTTCGGATCGGCATATTAGCCGATACAAGTCGCTCCGTCCTCGAAGATCTGGATCTTAATCAGACGATTGCCACGGCGTATGTACAGCACCTGTTTCAAAAGCCGGCAGATCGTGGCTTTGTGATGCGTTTCGACTCGGATGCGAAGGTTGTGCAGGACTGGACCGATGATCGGCAGGCACTGGTGACAGGGATTGCGGGCGTGGCTGCGGATTCGAAGAGTCGTTTGGGAGGAACCGCCCTCTTCGATGCAATCTATCGAGCTTGTCGCGATCAGTTTGGAAAAACCTCTCGTGTGGATGCGGGCAATTTTATCCTGCTGTTCTCGGATGGTCTCGATAACGCGAGTCATGCGCGAATTGAAGATGACATTGCGATGTGTCAGAGCACCAATACGGCGATCTATGTGTTCAGCAACGAGTCCGACCTGTTTCTGTCGGAGGGACAGAAAACTCTTCGCGAACTGGCCTTGAAGAGCGGCGGCCTCATGTTTACCGATCAGAAGCGAGGGGGCTGGCAACGCGAACTGCAGATACTTGACGCAAGCCTGCGTAGCCAGTACCTGCTGGTGTACAAGCCAGAGCGGTTGAAGCGGGATGGTGCTTTTCATCGCATCCGGCTGGATAGCCCGAGCCGGGGCGGTGTGATTACGACAAGATCGGGATACTACGCGCCTCGATGATGACGACGTCAGGTGTAGATGACCTTGCGGTCGCCGCGGGTGATGCGGCCAATGATGGAGTGGCGTTCGTTGGCGCGGTTGAGGACGGCTTTGACCTTCTTGACCTTCTCGGCGGGGATGACGGCGATGAGGCCGATGCCCATGTTGAAGGTGCGGAGCATCTCTTCCTGGTCGACGTTGCCGAGCTGCTGGAGGTGGTCGAAGAGGGGCGGGACCTGCCAGGAGGCGAGGTCGATCTGGGCGCCCATGCCCCTGGGAAGAATGCGGGGCAGGTTTTCGGTGATGCCGCCGCCGGTAATGTGGGCCATGCCGCTGGTGACGTCCGAGGCGGTGAGCTTCTTGATGACGCCTAGGTAGCTGCGGTGGGTGCGCATGAGGGCGGCACCGGTCTTGTCCTTGAGCTCGTTGATGTACTGGTCGGGCGTGTACTTCGCCACGTCGAAGAGCAGCTTGCGGGCGAGCGAGTAGCCATTAGTGTGGAGGCCGTTCGAGGGCAGGCCGAGCAGGACGTCGCCGATCTGGATGGCGCTGCCGGTGAGGATCTTATCGCGGTTGACGGCGCCGACGATGAAGCCGGCCAGGTCGTATTCGCCGGCGTTGTAGAAGCCGGGCATCTGAGCGGTCTCGCCGCCGACGAGGGACAGCAGGGCTTCCGTCACGGGCCCGATGTTCCCCGCGTCGGTCGAGTCGAAGGTCGAGCAATATTTGAACAGGAGCCGCTGAGCCCCGAGCCCTCGCAGCGCATGCGCGGCTTCGAGC
>CAXTLS010000017.1:18954-62363 GCA_964245235.1 uncultured Acidobacteriaceae bacterium | reverse complement strand
GAGTGTTCGGACTCGGACTTGAGGGAGTTGGAGCAGACGAGCTCGGCGAAGTCGGGTGTCTGGTGGGCTTCGGTGGAGCGGTGGGGGCGCATCTCGTAAAGGTCGACTTCGCAGCCGAGGGAGGCGGCCTGGAGGGCGGCTTCGGGTCCGGCGAGGCCTCCACCGATGATCTTGATCTTCATACTTCTCAGGATACGGTGTTCCCGGAGCATTGATGATGCGCGAGGATCAGCCCGCGAGAGTGGTGAGGGCCTGGCCGGAGACGCGCATGCCCTTCCATTCAGACTTCATGACGGCGCCGATGCGATGGTAGAAGTCGATGGAGGACTGGTTCCAGTCAAGGACGCTCCACTCGAGGCGGGGGCAGCCTTCAGCTACGGCGATGGCGGCTACGGCGGCGATGAGGGATCTGCCGATTCCTTTGCCGCGGTAGACAGGACGGACGAAGAGGTCTTCGAGGTAGATGCCGGCGTGGCCCGCCCAGGTGGAGTAGCTGTAGAAGTAGAGGGCGAAGCCGGCGGGCTCGACTTGCCAGTCGGCCATGAGGCAGTCGAAGCGGCGGGGCTCGGTGAAGCCATCGCGGAGGAGGTCGGCTTCGGTGGCGAGGACGGCGTCGGGCTCGCGCTCGTAGTCGGCCAGTTCGCGGATGTAGGCGAGAATCTGGGAAATGTCGGCGGGGACGGCTGGGCGGATGGTGAGTTCGGTCATGCTCCCTTGAGGATAGCTGGTTGGGGAGAAAGGCTTAACACCGATCAGTGCGGATGACACTGATTTAGAGCGAGGGACTTTATTTCTGATCGGTGCGATCTGCGGTGATCGGTGTTAGGTTCGTTCGGGTGCTTTATTTTCTGGAGGTGTTGGAGGGGGCGGTGGGGTTGGCCTTGAGCCAGGCGTTGAAGGGGATGGTGAAGGCGAAGAGCTGCTGCTTGCCGTCGAGGGTGTGAACCTGCTTGACATAGAGCTGGGCGTTGCGGAGGGCGGGGTCGTCGAGGCCGCGGATGTCATAGAAGAGGTAGCCGGCGAGGGTGGTGTGGGGTTGGACGGTAGTGCCGTTGAAGCCGAAGTCGCCGTCGTCCTCGCCGATCTTCTTGTCGATGGGCGGGTGATGGATGGTGAGCGGCGTGAATGGAATCTTCGTGCCGAGGGCGCTTTTGGTGGAGAAGAGGCGCCGGTTGATGTCCTCGTCGGTGGCGGCGGGAATCTTGTCGTTGTTGGCGGAGAGGAACTGGATGCGGACGTCGTCGAGCGCGAGGGCGGTGTCGCGGTCGTTGGTGATGATGACGCGGACGGGGATGAAGCCGTGCTGAACGTACTCGAGGCGGAAGAAGCTGCAGGTCTTCGGGTCATCGCAGGGCTCGGCGGCGATGGCGACGTGCTCGTCGGCGTGGGCGTCGAAGGCGGCGTACTGGGGAGCGGGTTTGGCGGGCGGCGCGGTCTTGTGGTCGGCCGCGTGGGCGGTGAGACCGACGCAGAGCGTGGCGGCCAAGAGTACGGGATTGCGCAAGAACGGGGGGTTTGAAGACGGGGGCATGGCCATGTTGATTATCATCGTCGCTTGGTACGGGGTAAAGTTTGCTCCATGCTGAGTTCGCTCCATGCTGAAGAAGAGGGGAGCCATGGGTTTGACGATGCTGATGTACAGTTCGCTGCTGGCGGCGGTGCTGGTGATGGGGGCACCGTACTGGCTGCTGCGGATGCTGACGAGTGGGCGGTACCGGGCGGGGCTTACCGGGCGGCTGGGGCGGGTGCCGGCGGGGCTGCGGGCGACGGTTGCGGGGAAACAGGTGGTTTGGGTGCATGCGGTCTCGGTGGGAGAGGTGCTGGCGGCTACTCGGCTGGTGAGGGAGCTGGAGACGGCGTTGGGATCGGGTTGGGTGGTGGTGATTTCGACGACGACGGCGACGGGGCAGGCGCTGGCGCGGGAGCGGTTTGGGGCGGAGCGGGTGTTCTTTTATCCGCTGGACCTGGGATGGGCAGTGCGGGCGTATCTGCAATTGCTGAAGCCTAAGTTGCTGGTGTTGATGGAGAGTGAGCTTTGGCCGCGAATGCTGGTGGAGTGCCGGCGGATGGGCGTTCCCGTTGCGGTGGCGAACGCGCGGATGAGCGATCGGTCATTTCGGCGGGCGATGCAGGTGCGGCTAATGTGGGACCGGGTGCTGCGGCACGTGACGCTGTTCCTGACGCAGAGCGAGGAGGATCAGCGGCGGCTGGTGGCGGTGGGGGCGCGGGCCGAGGGGGTGCTCGTCTGCGGGAATATGAAGTATGACGTGCGGGCTCCGCGGGAGAGCCGGGTGGCTCCTCGGCATCCGGAGCGGTTTGAGTATGCGAAGTCGCTCGCGGCGGAGTCCGGGGTGACTTCGGCTACGGAGTTGATGGTGAGCAAGGCAGTGCCGGCGGCGCGGCAGACGATTCTGCTGGACACGATTGGGGACCTGGCCGCGGTGTATGAGTTGGCGGACGTGGCATTTGTGGGTGGCAGCCTGATGGGACGGGGTGGGCATAATCCGCTGGAACCGGCGCAGTTTGGCGTGCCGGTGGTGATGGGGGAGTCGTATGAAAACTTCCGCGGGATTGTGGAGGGAATGCGGGCGGCGGATGCGATTCGGATCGTTAATGGAGACGGGCTGGGGGCGGAGTTGCTGGCGTTGCTGGCTGATCCTGCTGGAGCGAAGGAGCTGGGAGAGCGTGGGCGACAGGTGTTCCTGGCGCAGGCCGGGGCTACGGAGCGGGTGGTGCGGGAGCTGATGGGGATACTGCGGTGAAGCGGCCGTGGCTGCTGCCGTTGGTGCCGCTCTACGGGACGGGGCTGGCGTTGCGACGGGGGCTGCTCGCCGGGGAGGCGAAGCGGCTGGCGCGCCCGGTAGTGAGCGTGGGGAGCCTGTCGGCGGGTGGTGCGGGCAAGACGCCGGTGGTGGCGGCCTTGGCTGAGCTGCTCGGGCGGCGTGGCTATACGGTGGATGTGTTGAGCCGGGGATATGGGCGGACGTCGCGCGAGGTGGAGCGGGTTGATCCGAGCGGAAGCGCCGTGCGGTTCGGAGATGAGCCGCTGCTGCTGGCGCGGGTGATGGGCGTCCCGGTCTATGTGGGTGCAGACCGCCATGCGGCCGGGCTGCTGGCCGAGAAGGAGGCAGGGCGGGGCTGGATTCATCTGCTGGATGACGGCTTTCAGCATCGTGGGCTGGCTCGGGATCTAGATGTGGTGCTGCTAACGGCCGAAGATGCGGCGGACGGGCTGCTGCCGGCCGGTGACCTGCGGGAGCCGCTGGGGCGGTTGCGGCAGGCGGGTGTGGTGGTGCTGCGCGAAGACCAGGCAGCGGCTCTGCGGCCGGTGGTGGCGCGGCTTGCCGGGGCGGAGATGCCGGTGTGGGTGGTTCGGCGGCGGCTGGCGATTGAGCCCCCAGCGGGAGCGGCGATGCCGCGGCGGCCGCTGGCGTTCTGTGGGATTGCGCGGCCGGAGAGCTTTTTTTCGATGGTGCGGGCGAGTGGCGTGGTGCTTGTCGGGGAGGTTGCGTTCCGGGATCACGAACCGTACCGGTATCGGCAGATCCAAGCATTGCTGGGCGAGGCGAAGCGGTGCGGCGCGGACGGACTTATTACGACGGAGAAGGATGCGGTGAAGCTGTTGAAGCCGATGCGGGCGCGGCTGGAGGAGTGCGGGCCGGTGATTGTGGGACGGCTTACGGTCGAGTTTCTGGACGAGGGCGACGTGCTTCTAAGGATCGCGGCGGTCGCCGGTCGGCCGTCAGCGTGAGAAGATGAAGCCTTGTCTTTACCCGCTCCAGTGTCGTTACGTAATAAGCTGCCGTTCCGTGTGCTGATCGTTCGCACGGGAGCGATGGGCGATGTGCTGCATGCGATGCCCGCGGTGGCGGCGATGCGGCTCCGGCATCCGGAGTGGTGGATCGGGTGGGCGATCGAGCCGCGCTGGCGGCCGCTGCTCGAAGGAAACTGCGCGACCCGGCCCACTATGCCGCTAGTCAACCGCATCCACAATGTACCAACACGGTCGTGGAATCAGCGGCCCTTTTCGCAGCATACGGCGCAGGAGATCTGGCGGCTGCGGCGGGAGTTGCAGGCGGAACGGTACGATCTATGCGTGGACATGCAGGGGCTGCTGCGGTCGGCGATGGTGGGCTGGCTGGCGGCGGCGTCGTCCTTTGACGGATCGGCGGCCCCGCGGGAGACGCCGGCGCGGTGGTTCTACGATCGACGGATCAGGACGGAAGCGGCGCACGTGATCGACCGGGCCTGCGAGCTGCTGGGCCGGGCGATTGAGGAGCCACTGCTGGCGGCGCCGGTGCCTTTGCCGGTCGATGAGGCGGCTGAGCGGTGGTGCGATGGGTTTCTTGCCGGAGTTCGCTCGAGCGGCACCGAGGGGGTTGCGTTTCTGGCGCCGACGGCGGGGTGGGGGTCGAAGCGATGGCCGGTGGAGCGGTATGGAGCGCTGGCGGTGGTGCTGGCTAGGGCCGGCATCGTTCCCCTGATCAATGTAGCGGCAAAGAACGACCCAGTCGCGGCGGCCGTTGTGCTGGCGAGTGGCGGGGTGGCACAGCCGGCGGATTGTACGGTGGCGCAGCTGATCGCGCTATTGCGCCGGGTAAGTATTGTGGTGGCCGGCGACACGGGTCCGTTGCACATGGCGGCGGCGCTGGGACGGCCGGTGGTGGGGCTGTTTGGGCCGACTGATCCGCGCCGGACGGGGCCGTACGGGACGAGGAGCCAGGTGATTCGGCATCCTTCAAGCCATGACGATCGGCGGCGGTCTTCCCTGCCCGATGCGGGGCTGGCCCTGATTACGGTCGAGGAGGTCGCGTCGGCGGCGTTTCGGCTGCTGGCGGGCGGGCCGGGGGAGCCGGTTTGAGCGAACGGACGGCGTGGCAACGGATTGCACGACGGGTTCGTGTGCCGCTGGGGTTTGTCTTTGCGGCGGTGTTTCTGTGGCTGGCGCGGCCGACCCGGAACTCGATGATGTGGAGCGTTCTGCTGGTAGTGGCGGGAGTGTGGCTGCGGGCGTATGCGTCTGGTTATGTGCGAAAGAACGCGAAGCTGGCGACCACGGGACCGTATGCGCACACGCGCAATCCGCTGTACCTGGGTTCGATGATGATTGCGTTCGGGTTTGCGGTGGCGGCGCGGAGCTGGATCGTGCTGATCGCGCTGGCGGTGCTGTTTGCCGTCATCTACCTGCCGACGATCCGGTCGGAGGAGGAGTTTCTGCGGGGTCACTTTGCCGGTTTCGAGGCCTATGCGGCGCGGGTGCCCCGGCTGCTGCCGCGGCTGACGCCGGCGGCGTCGGATGCGGAGCGCGGGCGGTTCTCGCCGGCGCTTTATCGGCAGCACCGCGAGTACAATTGCGGGATGGGAGCGATCGCCATCTATGCGGCGCTGGCCCTTCGGCTGGTGTATCTAACGCGCTGAAGCCCAGAGTTTCTTCTTCGTGAGCCATTTGATTTGGATTTGAAACGGAAACGAACACCGGCTGTTCTCTTCGCCGCGATGCTTGTGCTGCTGTCGTCGTTCGCGGCGCAGGCCCAGCAGAGTCAACCCATTCCAACCCTGCAGCCAACCCCGCCCGGGTACGGTTTTCCGCAGCATCAGACGCTGACCTTTACGGTGGACTGGCGGGTGTTCACGGCGGGGACGGCAGTCTTCCACATTGACCAGCAGGGCAGCCAGGAGAAGATTACGGCGACAGCCGACTCGGTGGGCGGCGTGACCATGCTGTTTCCGGTGGTGGATCGCTTCCAGTCCGGCTTCGACACGACGACCGGCTGCTCGACGGGCTTCAGCAAGCAGCTGCAGGAGGGTCTGCGGAAGGTGACGGGCGATCTCTCGTTCAACTACCAGACAGGCAAGCAGACGCAGGTGGAGAAGAACCTGGTGAAGGGGACGTCGAAGCAGCTGACTGCGTCGATACCGGCCTGCGTGACGGACTCGCTGTCGGCGATCTTCTATGTGGCGTCGCAGCGAATGGTGGTGGGGCAGAGTATCCGGTTTCCGCTGGCTGACTCGATGCGGACGGTAACGGTGACGATGAAGGTTGAGGGCAAGGAAGAGATCAAGACGCCGGCGGGTACCTTCCAGACGATCCGGGTGCAGCCGACGGCAGAGGAAGGCATTGTGAAGAATCGCGGGAACATCTGGATCTGGTATTCCGATGATCCGCGGCACATCCCGGTGCAGATACGGGCGCGGCTGTTCTGGGGCACGATTACCTTCCATCTGCAGTCGATGGAGTCAAAATGATGGCTGAGGACGAGTTTGTGACAGTGGGCAAGTTTCTTGGTCCGACCGAAGCGCAGATGGCGAAAGGAATGCTGGAGGCGGCCGGGATCGCGTGCTTCCTGCAGGGGGAGAATGCGAACAACCTGTTGGCACTCGCCTTTCGGGCGCGGCTGAAGGTGCGAGTCGAGGATCGGGAGGCAGCCGAAGAGCTGCTGGCGCAAGCGGAGGCGGACATCGGTCCGGCAACGGTGAAGTTCGATGCCTGAGGATTCTTCGGCCGGGCGGCCCAGGGCGGTTGTGTGTCTCTCGGGCGGGCTGGACTCGTGTGTCTGTGCGGCGCTGGCGGCGCGCGATTTCGATACGTATGCGATTCATTTCAGCTATGGACAGCGGACTGAGGGACGCGAGCTGCGATCGGCGGAAGGGATTGTGCGGCTGGTCGGGGTGCGCGAGCTGATGGCGCTGAAGATGGATTTGTTTCGACGGATTGGCGGGTCGGCGCTGACGGATCGCGCGATCGATGTGCCGGACGCGGCGGCGGTCGGGGAGGGTGTGCCGGTGACGTATGTTCCTTTCCGCAACGCTCATTTTCTGGCGGCGGCGGTGAGCTGGGCGGAGGTCCTGGGAGCGCAGACGGTGTTTATCGGGGCGGTCGAGCAGGATAGCTCGGGGTATCCCGACTGTCGGCCAGCGTATTACGAGGCGTTCAACCGGCTGATCGGACAGGGCACGAAGGACGGCGCCATTCGCGTGGTGACACCGCTGATCGCGATGCGGAAGAGCGAGATCGTGCGACTGGGAGTTGAACTAGGCGCGCCGTTCCATGTAAGTTGGTCATGCTATTCGGGCGAGCAGGAAGCCTGCGGCCGGTGTGACAGCTGCGTGCTTCGGCTGAGGGCCTTTACGCAGGCGGGGCTGACCGATCCGATTCCGTATCGAGGCTCGTGAGCGACGCATGGCAGGCCGTAGACTCAATGGAGCCAGTTGCAGGCAAGTGGCGAGAGATTTGGAAGAGCGTAACTTAATCAGGAGCGTCGGTACGAGGGCGCCGGGGAGAATGAACGTGACAAAGCGATTTGGATGGAGACTTGGAAGCTCGCTGGCGGGAGCTCTTCTTGCAGTGATGACCATAGCGATGCCGGCGCGGTCCTTTGCCCAGGAGGCTGCGGCAGGCGCGAGCCTGCACGGCAAGGTGACCAATCCTGCTGGGCAGCCGGTGACGGGCGGCGAGGTGCGGCTGACGACGGATCGGACGTCGGATGCGAAGAGCCGCAAGTACGCGTACACCTTCCCGATCGACGCGAGCGGCGGCTACAAGGGAACGGGAATCAAGCCGGATAATTACGTCGCGATCGTCTACCAGCAGGACAAGAGCCTGGACTTTGTGGACAGCGTCGTCCTGAAGACGGGCGACGACAAGACAGTCGACTTCGATATGACGCGCAAGGAGTACATCGACAAGATGACTCCGGAAGAGAAGAAGGCGCTTGAGGAGTTCAAGAAGAAGAACGCCGACGTGGTGCAGGCGAACGCGAAGATTGCCAATCTAAATACGCTGCTGACCCAGGCGCGCGCTGACAACAAGGCGGGCAACTACGACGCGGCAATGACAGCGATGCAGCAGGCGACAGCTGCCAAGCCGGATGAGGGCATCCTGTGGGTGACGCTGGGCGATGCGCAGCTTGGTGCGGCGGATACGGCGGCGAAGGCTGCCAAGGCGGCCGGCAAGCCGGTGAGCGATCCTGACGTTTCGGGCAAATACAACGATGCCGTGGCCTCCTACAAGAAGGCCGTTGAGCTGAACGCGGCCTCAAAGAAGCCGAGCCCTGAGACTGCGGCTGCAGCTGAGAACCAGATGGGCCAGGCTTACGGGAAGATGGGCGATGCCAAAGATGCAGCCGACGCGTACGACACGGCGGCCAAGGCACAACCGGCGAACGCGGGCATGTACTACTTCAACGAAGCGGCGACGCTCTACAACGCGGGTAAGCCGGATGATGCCGGGAATGCTGCGGATAAGGCCATTGCCGCTGATCCGAAGCGGGCCGAAGCATACTACATCAAGGGACAGGCGCTGATTCCGAAGGCCTCGGTAGACCCGAAGACGCAGAAGATCACCGCTCCTCCGGGATGCGTGGAGGCGTATCAGCAGTACCTGGAATTGGCTCCGGATGGCCCGCATGCGCAAGAGGTGAAGGATATCCTGACCGGTATCGGGGCGCAGATAAAGTCGACGTACAAGGCTGGCAAGAAGTAGGGCTGGTCTGGCTACGGTTGTAGGCTGGATAGTTGTGAGCGAAGGGCCCTGGGCGTAGATGCCCAGGGCTTTTTGCTGGAGGCGATGACGATGGACGCACAGGTACTTGGCTTCGATGAAGCAGTGGCGCTGGTGTTGGGCCGGGCAGCTGGGTTGGCTGCTCCGGGGCATGAGGAAGCGGGGCTGCTGGCGGCGGCAGGGCGGGTGCTGGCGGCTGATGTGGTGTCGGACCGGAATCAGCCGTCGTTTGACCGGTCGACGCGGGATGGATTTGCCGTGCGGGCGGCAGAGCTGGGTGCGGGCGGTGCGCTGGAGGTTACGGGGCAGTTGCGGGCCGGGGAGATGTGGGGTGGCGTCGCGCTGGCTGCAGGAGCAGCGATCGAGATCATGACGGGCGCTCCGGTGCCGGCGGGGGCGGATGCGGTGGTAATGGTCGAACATGTGGAGCGGGCGGATGGGACGATTCGGGTGACGGCCGGCCGGACGCTGCGGATTGGTGAGAATGTTGTTCCGCGGGGTAGCGAGGCCAAAGCCGGGCAGGTGGTGCTGGCGGCTGGGACGGTAATCTTCGCGGCCGAGGTGGCGCTGGCGGCGGCATGCGGGCGGGCTACGCTGCCGGTGTTCCGAAGGGCGCGAGTGGCCATCGTGGCGACGGGAGATGAGCTGGTAGAGCTAGACCAGCAGCCGGAGTTGCAGCAGATTCGGAATTCAAACAGCTATGCGCTGGCAGCGCTGGTGGCTGCGACGGGAGGCGAGGCGGTACGGCTGCCGATCGCGCGGGATCGGGTGGAGGCGATTTACAGAGCTATAGAGGCCGGACGGCGGTCGGAGCTGCTGGTGCTTTCGGGGGGTATCTCGATGGGCCAGTACGACCTGGTGGAAGAGGTGCTGGAGTCACTCGGGGCGGAGTTTCTGTTTACCGGCGTGATGATGCAGCCGGGAAAGCCGGTGGTCTTCGGGCTGCTTCCTGCCAGGGACGGGTTCCCTGCACAGTACTTCTTTGGGCTGCCCGGGAATCCCATCTCGACGCAGGTAACGTTTCATGTGTTTGTGGCGCCGATGATCCGGGCGCTGTGCGGGGCCAGGGCCGAGGGGCCGCAGTTTGTGCAGGCGACGCTGGCGGAGAATGTAGCGGGCAGGCCCGGGCTGACGCGGCTGCTGCCGGCGCGGTTGAACGGGGTGGCGGTGAAGCTGGTGGGCTGGCAGGGTTCGGGCGACCTTGCGGCGAACGCACGGGCAAACTGCTACGCGCTACTGCCTGCGGATCGGGACGGCTTCGAGGCGGGCGAGGTGATCCGCATCCTGCTGCGTTAGGCTGGGGAGATGACGGACACGCTATCTCATTTCGACGAAGCAGGGCAGGCGCACATGGTGGACGTGAGCGCCAAGGCGGCGACACGGCGTGAGGCTGTGGCGGCGGCATTCGTCGAGCTGTCTGAGGCGGTGCTGCGGGCGTTGCCCGAGAATCCGAAGGGTAATCCGCTGGAGGTGGCGCGGTTTGCTGGTATCCAGGCGGCGAAGCAGACGGCGGGGTTGATCCCGATGTGTCATCCACTGCCGCTGAGCTTTATCGATGTGCAGGCTACAGTGGTTGCGGGCGGTGTGGCGATTGAGGCGACGGCGGGGACAACGGCGGGGACCGGAGTCGAGATGGAGGCCATGGTAGCGGCATCAATCGCGGCGCTGACCGTCTATGACATGACGAAGGCGCTTGATAAGGGGATACGGATCCGCGAGATTGTGCTGGTGCGGAAGAGCGGTGGCAAGAGCGGCGAGTATCGGCGGGAGCCTTAGATGGCGCAGGCGAGCGTAACAGCGAAGAGTTTGGCGGGATCGTTCCAGACGCGGGTGGGAGTGAACCCTGCCTCTTCAAGCAGCTTGCTGATGGCTGCCGTGGTGAACTTATAACTGTTTTCCGTGTGGATGGTCTCGCCGGCAACGAAGTCTACCGTCAGGGCTGGGCAATATGCGTTGGCGGGGATGTGGACGTGTTGGGCGACCTTTGACTCGAGGTGCATCTCGATACGCGACTGGTCTGCGTTCCAGACGGCTTTGTGGCGGTAGTTCTGGGTACGGAAGTCGGCGCCCAGTTCGCGATTGAGACGGGTGAGGACATTGAGGTTGAAGGCTGCGGTGGTCCCTGAGGCGTCGTTGTAGGCGGCGAGCAGGGTGGCTTCGTCTTTGGCGAGGTCAGTGCCCAGAAGGAGGCTGTCGCCGGGCTGCAGCTGCGAGTGCAGATTGCGCAGAAGATCATGAGCATCGTTCGGGGGAAAGTTGCCGATGCTCGATCCGATGTAAAGGACAAGGGTACGGACGCCGGTGTGGCGGGTCAAACCGAGCGGCTCGGTGGTGTAGTCGGCCACCTGTGAGTGAACGAGGACCCCGGGAATGTTCGCCTCGATGTTGTCGTTAGCCTCATCGAGGGCGGTCTCGGAGACATCGACTGGTTGGTAGATGACGCTACCCTGGCGACGGATTGCGGCGGCGAGGAGGAGACCGGTCTTGCTTGCGGTTCCGGCGCCGAGTTCGACCAGGGTGAGGCGATCGTTGCCGGCTGCCTGAGCGAGGATCTCGTCGGCATGGGCGGCGAGAATGCTGCGTTCAGTCCGGGTCAGGTAGTACTCGGGAAGCTCGGTAATCGCCTCGAAGAGATGCGAGCCCGCCTCATCGTAGAAGAGCCACGGCGTCAGCGTCTTGGGTGTCGTAGTGAGGCCCTGGAAAGCTTCCGTGGCAACCGCGGAAATGACTTCAGGTGCAATTGCGAGAGAAGACATTCAGGTCCTTGATTTCGTTGAAGGAGAGTGAAAGACGCGCAAGTCTACAGGCACATCGGCGATTTTTGTGAAGTCATGATGGGTCAGCGTCTTTTGCGAGGCGAAGACCGGAGAATTGCCACCGGATGGCGGGACCGAAGAAGTTGCGATAAGTTGGCCGGATGTGGGAGGCGGGGGTCACGCAGGAGCCGCCGCGTAGGATGACCTGGCTCGACATGAACTTGCCGTTGTACTCGCCGAGGGCCCCTGGAAGCGGATGGTAGCCGGGATAACCGGTGTAGCCGGACTGGGTCCACTCCCAGACGTCGCCGAAGAGTTGCTGCAGGCCGGGTACGGACGGAGCTGGGATTGGGTGACGGTTTGCGGATTCTACGAAGTTGCCGGCCGCAGGGGCGAAGGGCTGCTGGACGGCAGCGTACTCCCATTCGAACTCGGTGGGGAGTCGACAACCAGCCCAGCGGGCGTACGCGTCGGCCTCGAAGAAGCTAACGTGACAGACGGGCGACTCGCTTAGGGTCTCGAGCGATTTGAAGCCGCCCATCGTGTAGACCGACCAGCCGGAGCTGACGGCCTGATCACGCTGCCAGTAGAGCGGCGCCTGCCAGCCTTCGCTACGGACGGTGATCCAGCCTTCGGAGAGCCAGAGCTCGGGACGGCTGTAGGCGTTGTCATCCATGAAGGCCAGATACTCGGCGCAGGTGACGGGACGGGTGGCCAGCTGGAATGGCGCGATGTAGGTGGTGTGGCGCGGGGTCTCGTTGTCGAAAACGAAGCTTTCGAGCACTGCGGGGTCGGGCGTGACGCCGATTTCGGTCAGATTGGGAGAGAAGACGACCCACTGCCGAGCCGGGGCTATCATTTTGGACTCGCCACCCAGATCTTGCTCGAGGTAGGCCGGATGAAGCGGGTTTACGAAAAGAGCCTGCTTAATATCCGTGGCGATCAGTTCCTGGTGCTGCTGCTCATGCTCAAGGCCAAGGACAATGCGGCGGATGGCTTCGTCCTCATACGTCGCACTGAGGAGATGGTCGATCGCGGCGTCGATGTGAGTGCGGTAGGCGAGGATGACGTCGAGCGGCGGGCGCGAGAAGGAGGCGCGCAGCTTCTTCTCGGGCATCTCACCAAGGGCGTTGTAGTAGCTGTTGAAAAGCCAGTGAAAATCGGGATGAAAGGGCCGGTAGCCCGAGACGAACTCGCCAAGAACAAAGGTTTCAAAGAACCAGCTGGTGTGGGCGAGATGCCACTTTGCGGGGCTCGCTTCGGGGGAGGCCTGGACCATGAGGTCCTCAGGCGAGAGCGGCGCGATGAGGTGCATTGTGGCCTGGCGAACCGCGTGGAAGCGGGCCAGGAGGTTGGTTGCAGGGGCGAGCACCTCTCGGTTTTGTTGAGTCTGCATAGTTTGTGTGGTCGACATAAGCGATCTTCGTGAAAGAAACTTGTATTTTGATTCCCGGAAGTCGGTCGAGATTCCGGTTATCGAACTTACGGCTTACTGGCGATTGTATTTTGGACCACTGACGCACGTGTGACGCTACGTTTGCATTAGCACGTTGGATGCAGTCTGGCGGTCAAGGTTACGAATGATAGGCATTGAGCAGGCGAGCCAGGCTGTAGGCTGCAGCGGCGGCGGCGCCACCGATGGTGACGGTCTGGAGAGCGCTGCGAGCCCATCCGGTGCCGACCAGCCTGCCCTTGAGGCCGCCGAAGACGGCCAGGGCGAGCAAGGTGATGATGACGGAGAGCCGTAGCGATGCCGTTGCATCTTGAACAAACATATAGGGCAGAAGCGGAACCAGACCGCCGGCGATGTAGGACGAGGCGATGGTAAGAGCGGAGCGGTGGGCGCGGTTGGGGGCCGGGGCCTCCAGTCCGAGCTCGAAGCGCATCATGAAGTCAACCCATGCCGGCGGATTCTTCTTGAGGGCGGCGAGGACCGGTGCGGCGCTGACGCGGTCGACGGCATACTGCTCGAAGATCTCATAGATCTCTTCTTCCTCGTCGTGCTCGCGCTCGATGATCTCCCGCTCCTCGCGGAGGCGTTCGGAGGCGTAGTGCTCGGCGTCGCCGCGGGCAGCGAGATAGCCACCCAGACCCATGGCGATGGAGCCAGCGGCAATCTCGGCCAGCCCGGCGAGAACGACGATGTGGGCGGAGGCGACGACGCCGGAGAGACCGGCGGCGAGAGCAAAGGGCACGGTGAGGCCGTCGGACAGCCCGATGACGACGTCGCGGACCACGTCGCTTGACTCGAAGTGCTCCTCCTGATGAACTCTGCCGGCTACGTCATGCATGGCGGGAGTGTACCGCAGCGATGACGAAAGGCGTGGTCCGGGGCACGTGGGAGAACGGCGGGCGTCTTTTTGGCGGGGAAAACGTCTCAAAGGAACAAGTTTCAGGTCAGAAAATAGTCCTTGGGCGGATAGGGTAGGTCAGGATGCGGGTGCGAAGATTCAGTCTGCGACGCGCGGTGCTTTGCCTGACGGCGATGATGGTTGTGTGTGGAAGTGGTCGATTGGCAGCGCAGGAGGATGAGAGCGCAGAGGGACTAGCGGGCGGCCAGATGGTGCGTGGGACGGTGACCGCTGCTTCGGCAAGCAGGTTGTCTGTGAAGACCGATAAGGGTGAGGTTTACCAGGTTACGGTGACCGATAATACGCGGATCATGAAGGATCGGCAGCCGTTCAAGCTGGCAGGGGTGAAGCCGGGCGACAACGTGGGGGCGATGGGGGGGCTTGATGCTCCAACCAAGACCGTGCATGCACTTTTCGTGATGGTGGTGGATGCTGAGGAGGCGAAGAAGGCGCGGGAGGGGCTGGGCAAGGTCTACATTATTGGGAAGGTAACGGCCATCGACGAGTTGAAGCTGACGATCCTGCGGCCGGATGGTGTGAGCCAGGTGATCGCCGTCGATGAGGGGACTTCATTTCGCAAAGGGGGACGCCGGTTGCAGTCCGTGGTGGATGGAAACGGGCCGACGGGCGGAGCAGGGGTGCCGAGCGCCGGTGGTTCGGGCTCTGGTGTTGCGGGCGATGCGGGCGGGGAGAGCATTACGCTCGCAGATATCAAGGTAGGGGACAACGTTGCGGGTAAGGGCGAGTTGAAGAACGGGGTCTTTATGCCGAGCCAGCTGGGTGTGGGTGACCCGGCGGCCCGGCAACGGCGCAGACGAGCGGAGGGCACTGGGGCGACGGCGGCTCCTGCTGCTGCGCCACAGTGAGGGTCGGGAAGATGCGCGTGCGCGGATGGCGGGCAGTTCCGATGGCTCTCGGAGTGGGGATTGGCTGGGGGATGCTGCTGGCCGGGGGTCCGCGAGCTGGCGCGCAGACGGTCTCGCCGGCGGCATCTGACGCCGCGCCAGCGCAGGCTGCAGCGCCTGTGCCAGCTGCTGGTGTTGAAGCGCAGGGCGGGACGATTCGGGGCGCGGTGAAGGCTGGTACGATCCCGCTGCCCGGGGTCAGTGTAACGGCGACGAACACGCTGACGGGTAAGAAATATGCGACGGCAACGGATGTTGACGGCAGCTTCGCTATGGTAATTCCAAAGAACGGGCGGTACGTGGTGCGGGTGGAGCTGGCGGCGTTTGCGAGCCAGACCGCCGAGGTGCTGCTCAACGCGGCGGGCCAGAACGGGGGCAAGCCGGAGCAGCGAGCGGACTTTGGTATGCTGCTGGCGTCACGGGTGGCGGCAGGGCAGACCCAGCAGGCGAGCACGACAGCCGCGGCGGCGAGCGCGTTGGGACGTGGATTGCAATCGCTCAGCGTGGCAGGCGGAAGTGCGGGTTTCGCGGATGCGAGCGCCGGTGGGGGAAACGCCGGGGTACAGATGCCGACACTCTCGGGGATCGGCACGGGCGATGGAGCGATGGCGACCGAGTCGGTGGCGGTGAGCGGGCAAATGGGGCAGACAAACGGACTGGCAAACTTCAGCGAGGATGAGATTCGCCAGCGGATTCAGGACGCTATCGGTCAGGCGCAGCGCCAGGGCGGGGCGGCGGGAGACATGGCAGGAGCAGTCGCCGGGATGTTGGGCGGAATGATGAACGGCGGGGGCGGCTTCGGGGGGTTTGGTGGCGGCGGACGCGGCGGTGGGGGCGGAGGTCGAGGCGGGGGTGGCGGCGGCGGCTTCCGGGGCTTCAACCCGACGCAGCCGCATGGCGCGATCTTCTACCAGGGCGGGAACGGGGCGTTGAATGCGACGGCCTATTCGTTGACCGGCGCCCCGGTGTTTAAACCGGCATACAGCAATAACAACTACGGGGTGACCTTCACGGGATCGCCCATGATCCCGGGGCTGCTCAAGGCGAACTCGAAGCAGTTCATCTTCTTCAACGTGACCGGGACGCGGAACATCAATCCGCAGAACTTCTACGGTACCGTACCGACATTGGCGGAACGTGCCGGTGATTTCTCGCAGCTGACGCAGACCGTCAACGGCGTGACGACGGCGGTGCCGATCTTCGACCCGACGACTGGGAAACAGTTCCTAGGAAATGTGATTCCCAGTGCGCGTCTTTCGCCGCAGGCACTGGCGCTGCTGCACTACTACCCGGCGCCGAATATTCCGCTGGCGGGAACGCAGGGTTACAACTACCAGACAATCACGACGGCCGGGCAGAACCAGACGCAGGCGGCGCTGCGCTTCGTTCGGAACTTTGGCCAGGCACCGGCGGGGGGCGGTGGCAGGCGGCAGGCGGCATCAAGTGGCCCGAAGACGCTGCACCAGAACATCAATTTCAATGGGAGCTACTCACATGCGGCGAACGATCAGGCGAATATCTTTCTGCCGCTTGGCGGTGCGAGCGAGGTGACCGGCTACGGGGTGACGGCGGGATACACGATCGGCTATGGGCGGCTGACCAACAATGCGTCGCTGAACTGGAACCGATCGAACAGTATGACGCGGAACTATCTGACGAACGGCGCGGTCAACCCGGCGCTTGAAGCGGGCATCGTGGTGGGAAATGCCGCGGTGCAGAGCAATCCGTTCAACTATGGTGTGCCGGCGTTGACGTTTTCGGGCTTCACAGGGCTCGGACAGACTTCGCCTACGGAGACGATTGGGCAGACGATCTCGTTCAGCGACTTCGTGAGCTGGAATCATAAGAAGCACAATATGCGGTACGGGCTCGATATTCGCCGGGTCCACTCGGACAGTATCGGTTCGTCCAACGTGCTGGGCGCGTTTACCTTTACCGGGTATGCGACGCAGAGTCCGGCGGCTGCGGTGGCTTCGACCAAAACGACCGTGCAGCAGGCGAGCGGCGCGGGCTTTGCGGACTTTCTCCTGGGACTTCCTCAGCAGGCCACGGTGCAGGCGGGTCTCGAGAAGACGTACCTGCGCGCCAATGTCTACGACTGGTACGTGCAGGATGACTGGCGAGCACTGCCGAGCCTGACATTGAACTACGGGCTGCGGTATGAGTACTTTTCGCCCTATATCGAGAAATACAATCGACTGGTCAACCTGGACCACAATGCGGACTTCACGAAGGTGGCTGCGGTTGAGCCGAACCAGACGGGACCGTACACTGGCGCCTTTCCGCGGTCACTGGTGAACACGGATCGGAATATGTACTCACCGCGGTTCGGCTTTGCCTACCGGGTAAAGCATTTGAAAGATTCCGTGCTGCGCGGCGGGTATGGTATCAACTACAACACAGGGCAATATGCGACCTTTGCGCGACAGCTTGCGTTCCAGCCGCCGTTCGCGGTCACGCAGACGAATATCGTGAACCAGCAGGGATGCGGCGTATTTACGTTGGCAAACGCGTATAACTGCTCGAACGTACCGGTACAGAATAACTACGCAGTGAATCCCGACTACCGGCTGGGCCATGTGCAGATCTGGAATCTCGATCTGCAGAGGACGTTCCCGTTGGGGATTGTGGCGAATATCGGGTACAACGGGGCGAAGGGCGGGGACCTGGATGTCATCCGTGCGCCGAACCGGACGCCGACGGGTCTGCTCGACAGTCAGGCGCAGGCATATAACTTCGAGGATTCGCTGGCCTATTCGCGGTTTGAGGCTCTGAGCGTGAATGTGCGGAAGCGGCTACAGAAGGGTGTCTCCATCCAGGCGACATACCAGTACGGCCACTCGATCGATAATGCTTCGTCGATTGGCGGCTCGACGCCGACCCCGGCGCAGAACGACCTTGACCTGAATGCCGAGGAGGGGAACAGTGCGTTCGACGTCCGTCAGCGGTTGACCGGGAACTGGGTAATCGAGCTGCCGTTCGGGCCGAACCGGGCCTATTTTACGAAGGGTGGCTTCTGGTCGAAGGCGCTCGATGGCTTCTCGGTCTCGGGCGACTATACGTTTGCGACTGGGACGTACTACACGCCGCGCTACCTGGCAACGGTAGCGGAGACGGCTACGGGATCGAACAACACGCTGCGGCCGGATCGGAACTTCGCGGTGCCAATCGCGGGATCGGGCAGCGTTCTGAGATGGTTCAACGCGTCGGCCTTCACTGCGCCGGTGAATGGCTATGGAACGGCGTCGCGCAATTCGATCGAGGGTCCAGGTGTGGTGGGGATCGATGCGTCGTTGTCGCGAACGGTCCCGATGGGCGAGACGAGGTCGTTTGAGGCGCGCGTAACGGCGAACAATGTCTTCAACACGGTGCAGTATTCGGGTATTAACACAACGCTGAACTCACCGACCTTTGGCCAGGTCAGCTCAACGGCAGCGCAGCGAACGATCGTCCTGAGAGCACGGTACCGGTTCTAGTATGAGCAATGCCATGGGAGATTTCGGGATGAGATTGCTGGCACGGCGGCTGCGCGCGGCATCGGTGCTTGCGATTCTGCTGGGCGGCGGTCTGCCAGGCGCGGCCCAGGCGCAGCAGCAGCAGAATGGCGCGGGAACGTTCACCTTGAAGGTGCAGAGTGATATCGTGCTGACGAATGTGGTGGTGCGGGACCGCAAGACGGGCGAGGTGGTGAAGCGCCTGACGGCGAACGACTTCACGGTTCTCGAGAATGGCAAACCGCAGAAGATCGCGAGCTTCGATTATCAGAATGTCGACGAGGCGGCGGTGCTGCACGAGAAGACGACGGTGAGCGGGAAGGCCACGATTGCAGACCTGCTGGATCCGCACCTTGCAGCGAACACGGGCGAACTGCGGGATCATCGGCTAATCGTGATGTTCTTCGATCTGAGCAGCATGCAGCCCGAGGATGTCGACCGGGCGGTGGACGCGGCCGAGGAGTACATCAATAAGAAGATGCAACCGGCGGACCTGGTCGCGGTGGTGAGCATGGCGACGAGCCTGAGCATGGACCAGGATTTTACCGCGGACAAGGCAGCGCTGCTGGCGACGGTAAGCAAGTACAACGGGACGGAAGGGACAGGATTTGCAAACGGGAATGAGGGTGGAAATTCGGGCGGCACGGCTGATGACGCTTCGTCCTTTACGGCGGATGACAGCGAATATAACGCGCTGAATACCGATCGCGAGCTGTATGCGATTCGTACGATCGCGAAGGGCCTAGAGCGGGTAGACCAGCGGAAAAGCCTGCTTTACTTCTCTGGCGGTTTGACGCGGCAGGGGATCGAAAATCAAGCCAGCATGCGAGCGGCTACGAACGCGGCGGTGAAGGCGAACATGGCGATCTACAGCGTCGATTCGCGCGGGCTCGAGGCGCTGCCGCCAGTGGGCAATGCCGCCACCGGGAGCCTGCGGGGCACGGCGGCGTACAGCGGCGGTGCGATGCAGAGCATGCTGGATGCGAACTTCGGCTCGCAGGAGGTACTGGGAACACTGGCCTCCGATACGGGCGGCAAGGCGTTCTTCGATTCGAACGACTTTGCTCCCGCGTTCCAACAGATCCAGCACGATACCGAGGCGTATTACATTCTGGGGTTCCATTCGACGAACACGGCGCATGATGGAAGCTATCGTCACCTGACAGTGAAGCTGAATCGCGGCGATGTGAAGATTGATTACCGGCCGGGGTACTATGCGCCCGCGGACTTTCAGCATGCGAAGACCGAGGACCGCGAGCTGGCGCTGACAGAGCAGCTGCGCAGCGACCTGCCTGCAACGGACGTGGCACTGTACCTGCAGGCGTTGTACTTCCGGTTGGAAGACAATAAGTTTTTTGTGCCGGTATCACTGATCGTACCGGGCTCACAGATTCCCTTTCTCAAGAACGGCGATCGGGATAAGGCGACCATTGATGTGATCGGGCAGGTGAAGAATGCGCAGAACATTCCGGTCGGCAATATTCGCGACACGGTGAAGCTGGCGCTCGATGCGGCGCAGCAGGTGCAGCGGAAGAACATTCAATATGCGACCGGCTTCACGCTGGCTCCGGGGAAGTATCACCTGAAATTCGTAGTTCGGGAAAACCAGACGGGGGCGATGGGCAGCTTTGAGACGGATCTGCAGGTTCCCGATCTACGCAAGAGTCCGCTGAAATTAAGCTCAATTGTCCTGGCCAGCCAACGGACGCCTAACGCCGAGAAGAAGGCTGCGAGTCCGCTGGTGCGTGATGGTGTGGTGTGGATTCCGAATGTGCCCCACGTCTTCCGGCAGGATCAGCATCTCTACTTTTTATATGAGGTGTATGACCCGTCGCGGCAGAAGGGTGCGCCGGCGCAGGCCGCGTCACCGGGGCTGGGACGCCGGGAGTCCGGGCCAGTGCGCGTGCTGACGAGCATCGAGTTTCTGATTGGCGGCACCAAGGTCTACGAAACGCCGCTGGTCGAGGCGACGGCGATCAACATCCCCGAAAGGGGCGCGGTGGCATTCCAGTTTGACGTCCCGCTGACGCAGTTGAAGCCAGGAACGTATGTATGCCAGGTGAACGTGATTGACGATGCGGGCGGGAGCTTCAGCTTCCCGCGCATGGCGATGATGGTGACTGCCCCGGCGGGGATGCCGGCTGTGCTGCCGGAGGTTCCGGCCCCTTCAGGTGGTGCATCTCCTACGTTGTGAACACGATGTCTGGTGGCAATAGATTAGTTTGACAGTCGCAGTTAACCGGCGCATGATACTTGACGCTGACCGGTGATTCTGCTATGCGCTCCCTGAAACGAACCCCCACCACATTTATTCTCTCGCTGGGCCTTTGTCTCTTCCCTCCCTTCCTCGTTGCGCAGGAGTTTGACAACAGCAGCAGTCAGTATGCGGGCGACCGCCGGCATGACGATCCGCAGTGGCTATCGGTCCAGCAGCATTTGCCGAATCTGGCCACAGCCCCGCCGGCCACCCTCGAGCAAGAAGGAGACCTGCTACGGGTCCGGCGGTTCCCGGAAGATGCGCTCCAGTACTATGCGGCCGCAGTAAAGCGTGGCGGCTGCACTGCGGACCTGATGAACAAGATCGGCTTGCTCCAGCTGGAGTTGCGCAACGTGCTGATGGCGCAGGGCTACTTTCGCCAGGCGATCAGGGTGGATCGAACGAACGGGCAGGGCTGGAATAATCTTGCCGCGACCGAGTACCTGGAGCGTAACTACGGTGCGGCGGTAAGCGACTATAAACGTGCCGTGAAGCTATCCAAAACGAACGCCATCTTCCATGCCAACCTGAGTACGGCGTACTTCGAGACGAAGAACTATAAAGGTGGACGGCGGGAGGCGGATGAGGCGTTGCGGCTGGACCCACTTGTCTTTCAACGTAGCAGCGGATCCGGGATGGCGGCGCATGTGCTGACACTTGAGGACCGGGCGCGCTTTGCATTCGAGATGGCCAAGCTCTATGCCCAGCACGGCCAGCAGGAGGAGATGCTCCACTCGCTCGCGATCGCCAGCGAGAACGGCTTCGACATCATGGGGAACATGGCGAAAGATCCTAGTCTTTCGAGGTACCGGGACGACCCGCGGGTGATACTTCTGGTCATGACAGCGAAGGCGCTGCGTCTGGGCAACTCGTCGACCGTCACCGCGGCTGCCGCAGTGCCGAAGCTGGACCCGCTGGTAGAAGGGCGATAACTTCCGCGGTCCGATCAGCGGTACGGGCAGTGGCGGCAATCCGAGTTGCAGCAGTAGCCCCGCTTGAGGTGATAGGCAGCCGTGAAGACGAGGTAGGGACCTTCGTAGTAGAAGTCCTCCGGGGCGAGTTCTTTGACGGTCGCAGGCCCCTGGTCGACTGCGGTATGAGTCGGTTCTTTCGCGTCTTTCATTTAGAACAACCTTAGGGCGGCCGGTGACGGGGTGGCCAGGGTGGCTGCCGGCAGAACCGTGGGCGGCTTGCGCGTGGGCTGATGCTGATGAGCAGCCGGGAAGGTGCTGGCGGTCTCCTCGGGAACAACGGAGCCGTTATAAAAGCGGACATGCTTTCCGGGCACGGCGGCGATGCGGTCCCCGGAAACGACGATGCCTGCAAGGTTCATCGGATCTGCGGCGGCGACTGTGATGATCTCGGTTGAGGTTTGATTCCGGGCAGAGCGAATGCTCTCGACGGCCTGCGGGAGGGCGAACTGCTCGCCACCGAAGCCGGAGACGAAGCGGCCGCCGCGGACCTCGCCGCGCGCTTCGAGACGGCGCAGGATACCGAGCAGATCGCGCCACTTCGGGGCGTTTGATTCGCGGACGAGCAGGTCGCGAAAGAGGACACCATAACGCGCGAGCAGCATGCGGGCGGCGGACTCGAGGGCGGTATCGGTGCGGCGGGCCTGCTCGATCGGGGTAGGCGCAGTGTGGACGGCTTCGCAGAAGAGTGACCAGCGGCCGGCGGAGCTGCGAGACTTCTTCTCCGGCGCGGATGCGATCGGCTTGCGGCGCGGGTCCATCATGGCGCGAAGTTGGTCGAAGCCGTCGGCGGCGGCGAGCCCTGCTGTCGCCAGCTCCCACAGAGCGTGCTGGGCCTCGGTGCGGGTGAGGTTCAGCATACGCTGGATGTCGTTCGAGAAGCAGGCGCCGCGTTGCTGCAGCAGGGCGCGGACCTGAAGGGCCTCAGGGCTGAGCGCCTGCTCCAGTTTGGTGTCCTCTACGCACTGCTGGGCGAGGGCATGGGGGAGCCAGTCGGCGGAGTCGCGGATGAAGAAGGTGATCGGTGCAGCATTGGTGGGGATGACGCGACGGGGAGCGGCACCATCGCCGGTCGACCAGGCGGGATGAGGCGAGACGCGCCCCCAGCCGACCGCTCCGGAAAGACAGAGTTGGTCGAGCGAGCAAAAATCGTAGTTGGCGACGCGGGCTGGGAGGAGGGTGCGCTCCCATTCGATCGCCGGGGCCTCGAAGCCTTCGAGTTGCGCGAGCGCTTCAAGGACACCGTCTTCGCCGGTCAGCTGGGTCTGCGGAGCGAGGTGCTGCCAGCCCAGCAGCCAGCGCATGTAGACGGCGGGGGTGACGGGCTCCACCTGTTTGCGCAGTGTGCCGAGGGTGAGCCGGTGGATGCGCTGGAGGATGCGGCGCTCGCACCACTCGATCTCGTGGTCCTCTGTTGTTGCGGGGTGCTCGAAGGCTCCGCGCATAAGGAGACCTTGCATCTCCATGTCGAGGAAGGCCTGGTAGATGAGGGCCGGATCGAGCGCGAGGCGGCGGGCGAGAGCGCTGGCTGTCGTGGGACCGGTAATTTGTAACCAGCCGCGAGCACATTGCAGAGCTGCAGCTTCTTTCGTAACCGTGACAGAAGCAGTAGCAATTAGTGTGGGTGCAGGTCCTTCGACTGCGCTCATGATAGGGGTTGGGCCAGCTTGGCAGCTATAGAGAGCGGTGATCTGGGAAAGACGCTCGGAAGCTATCCAGCAGGGGATGCCAGCGCAGTCTGCGGTTTGCGCACGGCCAGTATGCGTTAGCTCTTCGTAGAAGGATGGCCAGTGGCGGGCGGCGCCAGTGTCGATCGTTGGCATCGGAAGCGCAACGAGGCTTTGCAGAAGGTCGTGGAGTTCGTGCTCGTCGCGAAGGTCGGGCCAGCACTCTCGGCGAACAGTGTCGATGGCGTTCTGGTCAAGCCGGCCTGCTCCATCGAGCACGCTTTCGGGCAGACCACGGCGAAGCGAGACGGCCTTGGCGCGGCGCTCTTCAAGGCCAGCTTCGTCAAGGAACGCGTAGGGATTCGCGTTGAGTAGCTCGTGCGCGAACTGCGACGGAACGGGGGTGTCGACGGCGAGGCAACGGATGGCGCCGCTCTGGATGCCGCGCAGGACTTCGATCAGGCCTTCGAGGTCCATGGCTTCCTGGAGGACATCCTGCATGACCTCGCGGACGAGCGGGTGATTGGGGATCTGAATGTCGCCGACGATGGTCTCGAAGCAGGCGGCGGCCTGCGGGAAGACGCTGGCCATGAGGTCTTCGGACCGGGTGCGCTGGATCTGCGGAGCGATGCGCTTGCCCTTCGACATGCGCAGGAGCTGGAGGGACCGCCCGGCCGCCCAGCGCCATCGATTTTTGAAGATGGGCGAGGCGATGGCGGCCTGCTCGAGCAGCTCTTTGGCGGTGTGCTCCGAGAGGAACTGGAAGACGTCCGCGAGCGGAAAGCTGTGCTGCTCGGCGAGTGAGATGTTGATGCCGTTGTCGGTCGCAGCGGCCTGCAGTTCAAAGTTGAAGCCACGACAGAAGCGCTTGCGCAGAGCGAGTCCCCAGGCCTTGTTGATGCGGCCGCCGAAGGGAGCGTGCAGGATGAGCTGCATGCCGCCGCCTTCGTCGAAGAAGCGCTCGGCGATGATGGTGGTCTTCGACGGCACGGCGCCGAGGACGGCGCGGCCGGTGACGATGTAGGCGATCAGCTGCTGGGCCCCGGAGGCACAGACGCCGCACGTCTCTGTGAGCCAGTCGATGGCGGCGGCTACTTCGGGGTTTGAGGCGGAGATATAGCCGGGCGCGATGGTGGGGGTTCGCGCGGAGATCTGTTCGCGGAGTTCGCCTACGCCGTCGCAAAGGATGGCCGTGCGCTGCGGGGCCTCACCCTCCCAGAAGGGCAGGCTGGGGGGTGCGCCGTGGGCGTCTTCGACGAGGACGCGACCAACGGCTTCGACGCGCTGGATACGCCAACTGGTGTTGCCGAGGAGGATGACGTCGCCAGCGCCGGAGTCTACGGCGAAGTGCTCGTCGAGGGTGGCGATCTGGACGCCTTCGGGTTGGAGGATGACGGCGAAAGTGGCTACGTCGGGGATCGCGCCGCCGTTGGCGATGGCGATCATGCGGGCACCTCGGCGAGGGCGCAGCTGGCGCTGAATGCCATCGTGGAGCAGGTAGGCGCCATAGCGGCCGCGGCTTGACTCGATGCCGTGGCTGAGGAGTGCGACAAGCTCGTCGAAGTGGTCGCGCGTGAGGCTGCGATAAGCGTAGGCGCGGCGCATGACGCAGTAGAGCGCGTCCTGGTCCCAGGGCTCGGCACCGCAGGCGGCGACGATCTGCTGCATGAGGACATCGGCGGGCTGCGGCGGAATCTCGAGCAAGTCGAGCTCGCCGGCGCGCATCTTGCGGATGAGGGCGGCCTGCTCGAGGAGGTCGTCGCGGGTGGTGGCGAAGAGGCGACCCTTGGGGACGGCGCCGCGCCAGTGGCCGGCGCGGCCAACGCGCTGCATGGCGACGGCGATGTTGCGGGTGCTGGCGATCTGGCAGACGAGGTCTATGTCACCGATATCGATGCCAAGCTCGAGGGAGCCGGTGGCGATGAGGATCTTGATCTCGCCGGCCTTCAATCGTTGCTCGGCGTCGAGGCGGAGGGTGCGGGAAAGGGAGCCGTGGTGCGCGGCGACGTGCTCGATGCCGAGGCGCTCGGCGAGGGCGAAGGAGATCTTCTCGACGAGGCGGCGGGTGTTGACGAAGACCAGGGTTGACCGGTGATTCAGCGCGTGGGCGGCGAGTTTGTCGAAGATCTCCTCCCACATGCCGTTGGTGGTGACGGAGCTGAGCTCGTCGCTAGGGACCTCGATGGCCAAGTCCAGGTGGCGGCGCTGACCTACCTGGATGATGGTGGCGGGCGAGCGGGTGGGGTCGATGCCGGTGAGAAAGCTGGCGACGAGCTCGATGGGATTCTGGGTGGCGGAGAGGCCGATGCGCTGCGGTGGCGTGAGCGAGCCGGTGAGGAAGGCGCCAGGCGAGAGCTTGTTTTCGCCGCAGACGAGGGCTGTAAGTCGTTCTAATGACAGGGCTAAGTGTGCGCCGCGCTTGTTCCCGGCGATGGCGTGAATCTCGTCGACGATGATGGTATTTACGCAGCGGAGGTGCTCGCGGGACTTGCCGGCGGTGAGCAGGATGTAGAGCGATTCAGGGGTGGTGACGAGGATGTGGGGCGGGTGCTTGAGCATGGCGACACGCTCTTTGGGGAGGGTGTCGCCAGTACGGACGCCGGTGCGGATGCCGGTCGAGAGATAGCCGCGTTCGAGGGCGAGCTGCTGGATCTCGGCCAACGGGCCGTCTAAATTTTTCTGGATGTCGTTCGAGAGGGCTTTGAGGGGGGAGACGTAAACTACCTGAGTTGAACTACTTAGCGTGCCAGCGATGGATTGGCGGAGGAGCTGGTCGATGGCGACGAGGAAGGCGGCGAGGGTCTTTCCGGAGCCGGTCGGGGCGGAGATGAGGGTGGGATCCCCGGCCAGGATGCTGGGCCAGCCGTAGGTTTGCGGCTCGGTGGGGGTCCCGAATTTAGCGACAAACCACTCCGCGGTGACGGGGTGGGCCCATGCGAGTTCCGGGGGAATTTGCATATCTGATCGTACTCTGGTTTCGCTGTTTGTTTGCTTTCCGACTAATCTCTGCTATTTGTTCGCCTTTTGTTCGTACAACTACATATTTCCACTGCCTACGTCGGAGGCTGCGGCGGCGGGGTTGTCGGCTTCGAGGTACTGCTCAATGACACGGTCGAGGGAGCCCTGGGCGGTGAGGATGAAGTCGATCGCGTCGCGGCCGGCGCCGTGGCCGCCGGGGTGCGGGGTGGTGTAGTGGCAGGCCGCTTTGACCTGCTGCCGGGCGTTGGCGGTGGCAATCGCCAAGCCGCAGACGCGGAGGATAGGGAGGTCGACGATGTCGTCGCCTACGTAGGCGAGTTGGTCGAGGGTAATGCCGGCTTTTGCGACTATCTCCTTCATAGCAGATAGCTTGTGGGCCTGGCCCTGGTAGATGAATTCGAGCTTGAGGTCGTTGGCGCGGATGGCGACGGTCTGGGACCGGCGCTTGGTGATGATGCCGACGCGGAGACCACCGAGGCGGGCGAGCGAGATGCCGAGGCCGTCGTGGGCGGCGAAGCCTTTGGACTCAATTCCCTTCCCGTCTGGTCCGGGGATGACGAAGATCTGGCCGTCGGTGAGGACGCCGTCGACGTCGAAGATGAGGACCTTGATGTTGCGGGCGCGGTCTTCGGGGGTGAGGGCCATGGGTGTCATTCTAGCGCGTGCGGTGGTGTCGACCGCTTGACACAAGCGTGCCACAGGGAAGGTGTGTTTTTCGACGTGCAGAAAACGTAACTACAAATCTGTAGTTATAAAAAGGGCCATTGTAGCTACAACTTTGTAGTACTATAACTACAGATTTGTAGCTACACATTCCGCAGCCCGCTTTGGGGTGGGATTGGTACGTATCAGGGAGAGCTGCGGCGGGCTGGTCAGGTTCGCTGCAGATCCCTGCTGACAAGGTTTGGCCTGCGTTGGACCGCCTTTACGGAGGGTTAGAAGAGGGGCTGGATGAGTGCGGGGAGTTGCAGCCAGGGTGTGGTGAGCAGGTTGGCGCCAGTAGCGGTGGCACAGCTGCCGCCGGCGTTCGCTCCGCTGAAGCAGTTCCACCAGTTGTGGGTGGCATCGATGGCGCCGGTGCCGAGGTTGTCGACCGCGGTGCCTCTGCTGAGGAAGTCGTTGAACTGGACGTTGAGCAGGGCTCCGGACTTGAAGACGACGGCGTTGTCCTGACCGAGGATGGCGTTGCCGGAGACGGTGTTGCCGGTGGCCGGGGTGACGGAGTAGATGTTGATGCCGGCGGTTCCGGGGGTGGCTGCATCGGCGGTGTCAGGACCATTGGCGACGACGATGTTGCCGATGATCATGTTGTCGTTGAGGTTCTGGCCGGGGGTATGGGCGTGCATGGCGATGCCGGGCAGGCCGTTCTTGCTGACGAAGTTATTGACGACGACGTTGCCATAGGCCGCTGCTGTGGGGATGGAGGCGAAGATGCCGATGCCGGCGCCGCCACCGTTTGAGAGGCCGTTGCGCTGGGAGCTGTTGCCGTAGACGGTGTTGTGGAAGACGCCGAGCGCGACGGAGGAGCCGGTGAGGGCGGCGGGTAGATGCGAGGCGAGTACGATGCCGCAGGCGTAGGCGTTATCGGAGACGGTGTTGAAGCTGATGAGGTTGTCGTGGTTGGTGGCGGTGTCGTCGGAGAGGAGGATGCCGCCGGAGTTGCCGATGACGGTGTTGCCGGTGACGATGGCGTGGTCGGCTCCGAGGAGATGGATGCCTTCGCCGCAGTCGCTCTGCTCGGCGGGCTCGAAGGAGTCGAGTCCGGGACAGGCGCCATTGCTAAGTGACTGGTTGTTGTTCCGGACGGTGTTGTTGGCGATGGTGACGTTGGAGGCGTTGGCGACGAGGATGCCTTCGAAGTTGGCGCGGTGAACGGTGAAGCCGGAGATGTGGACCTCGGCGAGCTTGGCCGCGTCGATGCCGTCGACGTAGATGCCGCGGCTGAGGCCGGCGGCGTTGATGGTGGCGCCATTGCCGTTAAGCGAGAGCGGCCTGGTGATGATGACGGACTCGTGATACGTACCCGGGCCGACGTTGATGACGTCGTTGACACCGGCTGCGGCGACGGCGGTGTTGATGTGGCTGTAGCAGCCGTTCGAGCCGCCGGTGTTGACGCAGAGGGTGGCGGCGTGGGCAGCGGGGAGAGACGCGGCGAAGCCCAGGAGGACGAGCAGGGGTTTGACGGGGTGCATGGGTGATCTCCTTGATTTGGCAACTCTGGGTTGGTGACAGACTTGGGTTCGAGAAATGGTCTGCTTGCGACTTGGTTTCGGGCGCGGCAATTTGCCGAAGAGGAGTAAATGCTGTGCTCGAGACAGGGCGATTCTAAACAGAAACCTGTTTTCTGGGAATGAGGAAATCCTATTTTTTACGGGCGATCCTCGGTGCGCGGGCGAGCCTTTAGAGATGCCGGAGGGTTGGAGTATTAAGCGGTAGTACGGCTGGCATCTTTCACACCCCCTGGAATAGAACAGCCCGATGCTGGTCGGCGTAAACACGACGTCTTATGATGGAGCCGCACGAGGCATATGAATGTTCAGCACCGACCTCAACCTACGCAAGTGCGGTAAGGCACACGGTCACCGCTCCCGCTTCGGCTATCGCTGGGTTTGTATCTCGCTACTGGTGAACTCAGTTGCTGCTTCTACTTACGCACAAGTACTGCGTCGACGGGATGCAGACAGTCCCCGCTGTAGACCTGTGGAGATGCGGTTTGTTGCAAAGCACTTTGATGGAAGACCCTATGCTGGCTTAGACTTTACGGACTTCAGGGTCACGTTTCCTGTTGGTGCGGCTCGCCTTCTCGGCTTCCTGCCATTCGCTGCGGCCAGGGGGGTCAAGCGCTACGACAAACATCCTTGTCGTATTGCCACCCATTGGATGCTGGCTCACCATCCGATATGGCGGCCATTATTTCGGCGCTAGCTCGCAATGAGACGTTCGTTTTCAACGCAGCAGTTCTGGCCCCAAACGGCAGTTATCTTCCTTCTCGCCGGACTTGGCGAAGCTGCAATCTGAGCTCAAGCAGCTTCCTCACAGCGCCATGTTGTGCACTCACTTGAAGATTGGCAACACGATGAACTCGATGCGTTTCTGACTCTCCATCGGCTCGAGGGACGACACATCATCATACGTTTGTTCAACAACGACAATCCACACCAGTTCCGGGTGAAAGACGTTTTTATGCGCGACCTCACCCTCGACAAGGCGGCTTCATATGACATCGCTGTGCTGTACCGGTTACTAACTCCCGTGAACAGCGGAGCAGTGATCCAGGCGGTGATGCCTTCCACGGTGGAGAAGGTTCGCCGGACACGCGTGGCGTAACTCAGACCGCTCAGATGAGAGCTTTAAGCCAAATGCAGAGCGCAAATCGGGCGGAGCGAGCCTACTTTAATCAGAGGACCGGAGGGAAAGCCGAAAACACCTTAACCTCGCTCATGCGCGATGTAATCGAGGACAACGCTTCAACCTTCGATCTCGTCATGCAACCGGAATATGGCTGCCGCGTCGTGGAACTCAGACCAGTTGACATCACTCCGGCGGTAATGGAGCTGCGTATTTTCGGTCCGACTGCAGTGCAAATGATTCCGGAGCAAAGTTCGCCTATTGAGCAGTAGGAATGCCGCCCTCAGTGGGTGCGGGGAGACCGCATGAGTTTCGTTTTCCATATGCTTGCTACTCAGGATCCTCAGGGTCAACGATCTTGCCAACGATGGGTGCAGGAACGAGAGTCGAAACGTCTGGCGGTTCTAACGCCGTAGCTTCGTCACTGTACCGCTAAGGATCGTGCTGGCGAGCGCTGGCGAGACTAGTTATGGTCCATCGAATGGCTCCCCCCCAGAATTGTGCCGCCGCTTGCGCTTGATAAGGACGATGTGGAATTGATAGTCGAGCCGGTCGCCCGACGCAAGGCTACGCACGGGCAGATGCTTCTCTTTCAGGTCCGAGTACATCGGTGCTTCGCGGGTCCCTTCGGCGGGCATCTCCATGGCGTCGTCGACTGGCGTGTTGATGGTGCTGCCGTCGAGCTTGTGCGCACGCACGAATTCCATCGTCGCGGTCGAGTTTGCAGAGCGTAAGACAGATTTAACACACTGAACTGTCGCGCCACGCCGTCGGACTGAATGCGCACAATCACATGCAGGATTATGTCTCCGGTGCCGTCTGCCCTCATCGTGGTAGTGGTGTCGTACCGTTCAAAAAACGAACGGCTCATCGCGGTAGGGATCCGGAGAGGACGTTGGACTTTGAGTGAGGGATGGCAGCCGACTGAGCGAGGTTGGGATTGCCCATTCTCAAACGTTCGCTTCGTAAGCAGCCGCCCAGTACCTTGGAGCGTTCTGCACATTCAATCCGATGTCAACTGGCGACTTGCAGGCCAAGGCACTCGTCTACCAGAGAGAGGATGCGCGTCCAAATCCATCTGCTTTCTAGCAACGCTTGGACCTGCTCGGCGCCCAAGAGACGGAACTCATGGACAAACCCGGTGCGCGACTAGAACTGAGGGAAGCGGGCAATTGGCTTCTCGAAGACCGGGTATGCCGATGAGCACCAAGCCAGCGGCGCCTTAGCCATCTATGCCAACAACATGGAATGCTCTTCCAGAGATAGCACCACAGAGAGAAGCTGTTCGAAGGGTACGGGCCGGCTGAGGTGGTATCCCTGCGCGGTGTCACAGCCCTCATTCCCCAGGAAGTGGAACTCATCCGCCGTTTCGATTCCTTCAGCAACCACCTTCATACCGAGCCCATGTGCCATGGAAATCATCGCGCGCACTACGGCCAGAGTGCTTTCTTCATGCATGCACTTTTGTATAAAGGATCGATCGATTTTTATGCGATCGATGGAAAAGCTGGTTATATAGGAAAGGCTTGAGAAGCCAATGCCGAAGTCGTCGATGGCCAGTCGCACTCCTGATGCCCTGAGTTGCACTAAGGCCTCCTTGGCGCGAAAGGACTCGCTCATGAGCATGCTTTCTGTAATTTCCAGCTCAAGCTGCTGCGGGGCACGCCCGGATTCTGTCAAAGCGTTGGCTACCGTCTGAAGCACACCTTCCTGCTGTATTTGCCGCGGCGACAGATTCACCGCGAGAACAAAGGCGCGGCCCAATTGTTGTTCAAGCAGGCCAATGTCACGGCACGCCTGGCGAAGCACCCACTCGCCGATGGGAACAATCAGGCCGGTCTCTTCCGCTACGGGAATGAAGTCGGCAGGCATGATCAGTCCCATCTCCTTGCTACGCCAGCGTAAAAGAGCTTCAAACCCAGTCAGCTCGCAGGTCCTGAAGTCCACCATCGGTTGATAGTGGACCTCGAACTCGTCTCCTGCTAACGCTTGTAAGAGTCCGACACGCCTCTTCTGCAATTCTTCTGTGGCTCGAGCCATAGCAGCGGTGTAGACCTGAAAGCGATTTCGTCCTTGTGACTTGGCCTGGTACATGGCGACGTCGACGCTTCGCAGTAAGCTTTCCGCGTCTAGATCATCACCGAAGGCGGCGCAGACGCCGATACTGGCCGAAAGAGGGATGTCGTGATCAGACACGCGCAGCGGAGCAGAAAGCGCTGCTACGAGTTTTGCCGCAACGATCTCCGCTTCGGAAAGGGTGTTTAGCTCTCCAATCAGTACTACGAACTCGTCGCCGCTGATGCGTGCTATCGTGTCGCTCGCGCGTACCGTCCGCTTGATTCGATCTGCGGAGATCTTCAATGCCTGATCTCCTACGTGGTGCCCCATCGAATCGTTGATGAATTTAAAATTGTCCAGATCGAGCATGAGTAAGGCGACACCAGTGTTGGAGCGCTTTGCCTTTGCAAGCGCAACGTTCAGGCGATCCCGAAGCAGCAAGCGACTTGGCAGGCCGGTCAGGAAGTCGTGCTCTGCCATGTACCGAAATCGTTCCTCGCTTTTGCGAACGATCGTGGTCTGTCCTGTTAGACGTCTGGTCAGAACGACGATCCAGCCAAGCACAACGAGCGTGATGGTCAGGGCACTCGCAACGACGGCCAGGGTATGCGGAGGAGTCCACCACGAAGGCTTTTGGAGCAGAACAACGTCCTGTGAGGATCGCAAGAACACGCTGAACGATTTGCTTTTCGCTGGCCCTCCTTCCCTGGCGGTGCGCTCGGCATTGAGTTGCACAAAGCAGATTCCTGTGACACGGAGAAAGCTTCCATTCCGCCACTTTGTGGATGCGGCGTTTGTCAAATTTCTGGGGAGCACCACCGCGTACACAAAACCACCAGATTCGAGCATGAGGGTCGTATCGTTAGAGGCCAGATCACGGCCCAAGAGGTGACCGTCCAGCTGTACCAGTTCGGAATCGTAATTGCCGCCGAGGGCTTGCTCCGGGGTCAAGGATACCGCCGGCACGGCGGCCACTGTTTCAGGCGAGCTGTCTTCACCTCTGAACGTAGCGTCGCCTAACGAGGGAACGCTTCCGCTTGTCTCGGCAAATCCTACAACATCCGCCATCTCGCCTATCTTGAGCTGACCTACCTGCAGACTTCGCGCACAAATGCCATGACTCTGATCGCGAAGACAGAGCAACGATCCGGGATTATAGAGGGTCACCCTGCCTCGGACGTGAACCCAACGCGGTAGCGAGGTGACTGGCGTGTAGCGCGACAGCGAAGCAATACTGCGTACCGGCAAAGCGAAGGCATCCTTGGGTCCGGGATCTATTGTCATTACGCTCGCAAGATTCGGTACGAGTAAGCGAGCGCCGATCATCTGACCATACCCGTTAAACACGGGAGCCTCATTCGCATGAATCCTGACTAACGAATCGGTGAGATGCGCGTAGATTTTGGCCCCTTCCCTCGGTAATGTTGCCGTGATCGTCCCATCCCGCATGGCCACTTGCAAAACGACATTATGCTCCGTTTCAAAGACGGAGTGTACGACCCCTTCGGCTTCCACCCACTGACCGTCTTCTTCCCCGGAGAGCAATCGCGTGAGGCTTACTTTTTGCGCTATGTAGGGCAAATGGGAGCTACCAAACGGGGTTACGTCTGCTCTTTGAACGATCGGCGCGAAGTCACCCATCCCGCTCACTCCGCGGACGTCAACCAGGGTCCCCGGAGACAGGCCCTGCATATTCGACTGTGTTCCTTTGCGCGGCAATGCGAGGAAGATACTGCCGCTGGCATCATGTACGAACAAGGCGGTCTGCCGCGGGTCGAGAAAGCGATCGTAGTAAGTCACGACTGCACGAAGATGGACCGGATAGCCGCGAATCGCCTCATCCGCAGACAGGCTATGGGCCTCTTTTGCCGTGCTCAACGTTCGCAACTGACGGGTCGGTTGCGGCAAATCTGCTGACATCAAATTAAGGCTTAAGCAGAAGAGGAAAGCACCGGAGGCGAGGAATCGAGATCTGGAAGCAGCCATCATGTTTGTGCCGTCGCGAAGCTCATCGTCAAAGTGGGATAGAGCTGTCCGAGCACGCAAGAAACACGCATGCGCCTGGGAGAGGCTTGTGCCCAAGCCAGCACCTTCGTATCCGTTACCGTACTCAATCGGCTAAGCGACCGGCTTCAGTAGGGGAACGCCACGTTTCATTCTCCTTATGCCTCGCATCACTCTTCGTTCGCTCATCCATCGTGTACTGTGCTAGCGGCGGTCAACTTCCTCGCGGCCCCTCTCGCGTGGCAACTAGGCTGCTAACGCTCGTTCCACTCGCCGCCGCGCTTCAAACGCAGGATCGTCGAAACAGACGAAGATAGCATTGGCTTCTATTCCTCGAGCATCACGCCGTTTGCCTAACCACCACACTCCAAACCTGCCGCTAATCGGCGAGAGAGCAGTAATTAACGGTGGCCACGCGGTTCTGCCGTTTTCTTAAGGGGCAACACGACTGAAGCAAAATCAGTGATCCTCAGCCAGAACTGACGGCACCAACCGTTGGCTTGACGATGAGAGTGATCCCAGCCGAAGGTTTGAGAATCACTGATTTGAACTGACCTGCGTTGCGCTTAGAAGCTGACCTTGGCGCCCAGCTGCATGTTGAACGGTTCGCCGGGTCCAATACCAGGGGCGCCGTAATAGTCGCCGATGGTGTCATTGAGACTGCCGAATCCACTCCCGAGGGTGTTGACCGGCGGAGCAAAATTGTTGTGATTGAAGACGTTGAACATCTCGGCTCGTATCTGCACAAAGACGAGTTCTTTGATCGGGATGTTCTTGAAGACGGAGAGGTCGACGTCACTGTAGCCGGGACCGATAAGCGAGTTGCGCTGCATCGTGCCCAGCGTTCCTGCAGGCGGCTCGGCAAAAGCTGCCGGGTTGATCCATTGCTCAGTTGCTCCGCCGTTGGCCGCCGTGGCTTTTGTAAAGGTATGACTTACGCCGGCGAACGGATTGCCGATGAGGTTGACTCGCTGTGCGTTCTCATCGGTACCGCTCGTATCTTCGCTGTTGTAGACCGTGAAGGGCTGGCCACTGTGAAAGTTGATGAGGCTGTTGATCTGCCAGCCGTTCGTCAAAATTCTTGGTCCTCTTGACGAGCCTGGCACGTTATAGGTGACGTAGGTGGAAAAAGTGTTGTGGGTGTCGAGGTCTGTCTGGCCGTAGTCCCCCCTGAAATCATTACTATTTTGCGGGAGGGTGCTTCGCGAGACAGAGACTTCGTCGAAGGCATGACTCCAGGTATAGCTGACCTGTGTCGTGAGGCCGTGATAGTTCGACATCTTCAACGTGGCCTGAAGCGAGTTGTAATTGCCGGTTCCAAACGTGCCAAGCTGGTTGATATTGCCGATGTAGTTGTAAGCGTTGTAGTAGGGGCGGGTGTCCTGCTGAGCTGAGCCACTTGTATTGAAAGCAGCCTGATTGATGTCGCGGGTCGCGAGCAGCTTGCGGGATTCATTGCCGACATAACCGATCTGCGTAACCACATTCGGCCCGAAACTTTTCTGCACATTGAGGTTATAGCTGATCACGTACGGCGTGGCGAAGTTCTGATCGATGGTAAAGGCTCCGCAGGGAGCGGCGGCTGTGCAGGTAGGTGACGCAGAATTAAAGATCTGCTGGTTAGCGACGACCGTGTAAGTAGAAGCTTTGGTGAGGGTGAAGAACGGGTTAGCTCCCGCCGGGTTGGCCTGTACGCCAATGGGCGAGCTATTACTGGTGTGATTGTTGAGGAAGGCGGCTGTGATCGGCTGATCATAATAGATGCCGAAGCCTCCCCGGATTACAACATCTCCTTTGTCGTACGGCTGGTAGGAGAAGCCGAGGCGCGGGCTGAATGCCGTCTTGATCGCCGGGTAGAGCGCACTAATCTCTGCACCCTGAAAGACGAAGCCCTTGTCCGGGAGAAAGATCGACAGGTTTTTATACGGATCGTGTGGTGCGCCTTCGTAGTCGTAACGAACTCCGTAGTTCAACGTGAGGCGCGGCGAGAGGCGCCACGCATCCTGGCCGAACAGGTCAAAGGTGTTGATGAAGACTTGGCGCGTGGGATCACCCGTGGCCAGCGTGGCGCCGCTCTTGACGTAACCAGCGAGAAAATCGGCGAGCGATTTGACATTCGTGTCGGAGATGTTGTCGTTGGCCCACGGACCGACTCCGCCGGTGAAGCGGAAGAGGCCAGTCGAGTTGCCAGTATTGAACGCGTCGATCTGGCCTTGGCGGTACTCACCGCCGAAGCGCATATCGTGTTTGCCTTTACTCAACGATGCGGTATCGGTAATGTGGCCGACAATGTCGTTACGGCCCGATGGAGCGACGATGCCGACGCTGTCGAAACCGGAGAGTCGAAAGTGTGGTGCTACCGTGGGGAAGGTGCTCCCGGAGATAAAGCCTGTGGAGGCAAGGTCAAAATCCTTTTTATTGTCATTGAATATCTGGTTGAAGTAGTTGACTCCCAGAAGGAGCTGATTGGAAAGATTGTTCTTGATGGTCGAGTTCAGAACGATGGCGTAGTTCTGGACGTGGATGGGAGCGACCTCGTAGTAGTAGTAAAGCTGAGAACCTTCTGGCGCGATTTGGTTTCCCTCACCGGAGAACCAGTGAAAGGAGAGATTGTTCTTCGAGTTGACGGCATAGTCCGCCTTGAAGACCCCGTTATAGCTGTGACCTGATTCGGGATCGGGGCTTGCATAGTTCTCGCCCTGGGCGGGCCCGGTGAGCGCGTAGGCAGGCCACAGAGTGACAAGCAACTTCTGCATGACGGGGTTGACCGCTATCCCGTGAGAGGCCATAAGCGCGATCGCCTCGGACTGGTAGGCAGCAGAAGGCTCGGTGGCGAGCCCGGACTGGCCGATCTGAAAGACCTGCTTTTCAAAGCTTCCAAAGTAGAAAAGCTTGTCGTGCAGGATGGGGCCGCCCAGCGTAAAGCCCAGGTTGTAGTTGCGGTTTCTGCTCTTCGGCGCCCCGTAACCGAGGAACGGTGTAGCCTTCGCAAAGGCTTCATTTCGGTTGAAGTAATAGGCGCTGCCGTGAATTCGGTTCGTCCCCGACTTGAGCCCGAGATTGACGATGCCTCCCGGACTGCGGCCCGCTTCAGGTGCTCCCTGCGTCTGGACGGAGAACTGATCGACAGAGTCCATGGGGAGAATAATCCCGGCAATGCCCAGAACTCCGCCCTGATTGACTGCGGGAATGTTGGCCCAGAGATCGTTGTTGTCGATGCCATCGATCTGCCAGTTAATCTGGTCGTAGCGCGTGCCGTTGAGCGAGCCGCTGCCTCCGGCGGAGTAGCCTGCGAAGCCTGGCGTGAGGGCAACAAGCTGGGTGAAGTCACGCCCATTGAGCGGGATCGCGGCCACGGATTTCGAATCAACGACGGTGGTTTGCGTGACCGTGGTGGTGTCAAGGCTAAGCGCTGAGGCGGAGATGGAGACCTCTGCCGTACTGCCCGCGACGCTGAGATGGATGTTCGCCGTGTAGACGCTGCCAGCTGAGACGGGGACTGCCTTGACTGTCTCGGTGGCAAAGCCTGCCAGATCCACCACGATGGTGTAGTGGCCGAGCGGAAGATCCGGGAAGGTGAAGTCGCCGGCGCTTGAAGATACCGTGTTGTGCGCGATCCCGGTCTCGTCGTCGGTAGCGACGACGCGGGCACCCGGTGCGACTGCACCGGTGGGATCCATGACAGCGCCGTTGATGCCGCCCCGGAACGTCTGCGCTTGCGTAACGGCTGTACCCACGATCAGAAGCAGGGCAAAGTAGAGGATCGATTCGAGTCGCTTGGCGCTTATGGACATTCATGGCTCCTGGGATGAATTCGAATAAACGTAAGAGTTACAGGGCTCTAAACACGGCACGATCGTTGCACGGCGGAACTGCGCGTACGAAGTACACTTATAGAAGACAGCTCACCCGCAGCTTGGCAGATGGCCAGGTGAGTTCTATCGGCGCCTTGTGAGACAGGGCTGCCTTCCCGCTACGTTTGCACGCAAAATGTAAGGTTGTATTACGAATAAAATACAGGCAATGTGACCGGAGCGCAATCAGGTTTGCACAGGAGAGAGCCTGACGCAAGCCTCTGACCTGGTCAACGCTCCGTTCGCGGTGCCAAAACCTATCGTGGAAGGTCGCTCCGGGGGAGCACGCCCACGCCCTCATTCCACCTAGCACTCCACCAAGGGACCCGACTCTTTACACTCGATCCATCACTCATCAACGCCGCGCATCAGGAGCGTCCATGCTTCTTCAAACCACCTGCCGATCCTTGTGTCTGCTCGCTGCCTGTTGCCTCATTCCTGCGCAGCTTCATGCCCAGTCGCCCTTCCTGACCCAGTCGCAATGGGTCTCCCTGCGCGACGCATCGAGCGGGACCGCGCCGTACGAGAACCTCCGCGCCCTCACCCGCCTGCACCGCGTTCCCGCCACGCCGGAGTTTGACCAGGCAGCCGACTTCATCCTCGCGCGCGCGAACGAGTACGGCCTCCATGACCCCCACGCCGAGCAGTTTCCTATCGACGGCAAGCTGCACTACGGTCTCATGCGCTCCCATCTCGCGTGGACCGTCAAGGCCGGCAGCCTCTGGGAGCTCGGCCCGCAAAATACACTTATCGGCGACTGGGCCACTGATCCCATCCGCCTCGCCGACTACAGTCATACCGCCGATGTCACCACCACACTGATCGATGTAGGCAGCGGCACCGCCGACGTCGACTACGCGGGCAAAGATCTTCGCGGAAAGATCGTGCTGGCCGATGGCGTGCTGGCGGTCGCGCAGCATCTCGCCGTCGTGAAGTATGGCGCGGCCGGCATCGTGAGTGACATGCCGAACCAGTCCACGGCGTGGTCCGGCCTCGATCCCACGATCGTCCGCTGGGGTCACCTCGATGCCACCGTCCCCACGGGCTTCGCCTTCATGGTCTCGCACGAGACTGCGGCCGCTCTGCGCGAGCAGCTCCGCCATGACCATCCAATCGAACTCCATGCCCACGTCGACGCCGAGGTGACACCAGGGCACTGGACGGTTGTCACCGCCACCATCCCCGGGACTGATCCCAATGCCGGTGAGGTCGTTTACAGCTGCCATCTCGACCATCAGCGCCCGGGCGCCAATGACAACGCCAGCGGCTGCGTCACCATCCTTGAGTCGGCCCGTGTGCTGAACCACCTCATCGAAAGCGGCGCTCTTGCTCGACCCACCCGCACACTGCGCTTCATCTGGGGACCGGAGATCGAGGGCACCATGGCCTTCCTCAGCAAGCATCCCGACCTTCGCCATCACATGCAGGCGGACATTCATATGGACATGGTTGGCGGCGACCCATTCAAGAACAAGTCCATCCTCCACGTCACCGAGACCCCGTGGTCGCTGCCAACCTTCATCACCGACATCGGTGACCTCTTCGCCGAGACAATCCGCACTGCCGCCACAAATTACGCTGAAGACGGTAGCCACGGTAATGCTGCTCTCCTCGAAGATCGCAACGGAGCGCCCGGCACACGCAACGCGCTCTTCGCGGACGAGACCGCCTACACCGAAGGCAGCGACCACGATGTCTATGACTCCTCCACTATCGCTGTGCCGTCGCTCTATCTACGGGACTGGCCGGACATTTACATCCACACCGATCACGACACCCTCAACCAGCTTGACGCCACCAAGCTGCGCCGCGTCGCCATGCTGGGCGCAGCGGCTGGCTACACCTACGCGAGCCTGGGCGGCGCCCAGTCCGCCGCAGCCCTTCCATTCTTCGCCTCACGTTCCATGCAACGTCTCGCCCAGGCATCGGAGCACGCCCTGATCCTTGTAGAAGACCCGAGCGTCAAGCCGGAGGAGGCCTGGTACGAAGCCCGCAACCTGCTCACTCAGCTTCTCCACCGCGAAGAGGCCGAGCTTCAGTCCTTTGCCGCCTGCACGAAAACCGATCCCGTCAACCTAGCACCCTTCTACCAGATTCTCGAGACACTCACGGCGGCCCTCAACGCCTCGATCGACCAAGCCGCCAGCCGGCGCGGTGCAGCCACATATCCGGCCTCACCGCCCTGGCATTCTGACGCTGATGCAACCGTCATTCCCACGCGTATCGGCGACATAGGCCCGCTCACCTATCAGAATGACAACGTCCTGCTCGACCGCCTGGGCCAGGCCCGTGTCGACAAAATAAAGCTTCTGAGCGGATCATCCCGCCTACTGCACCTCCAGGACCGGGGCGCGCTCTCCTCCTACGAAATCCTCAATTTCGTTAACGGCAAACGCACTATCGGTGAGATCCGCGACGCGGTCTCAGCCGAGTACAGCCCCATCCCTATCGAAGTAGTTGCTGACTTCCTGAAAGCGTGTGAAGAGGCAAAGATCGTCTCCTTCCACTAACCTTTACGTTCGACCTCAATATTGAAAGTGGTTCTATGGTCGATTCGGACTTGCGTGCTTTTCGCCGCCGTCGTAAAAATAAAGACTCAGCGAAATGATCACTTCAAACAAGCTACCTCCAAGGAGCTTCCCCTCATGTCCTGCATCACCCATCGCATCGTCCTTGTGTTCGTAGTGAGCGCTTTATCGACTGGCATTCTTGCCGCTCAAACCGGGCAGCTTGAGGTTACTTCCGGACTAGGACGCAAGCTCTACGCCCTGCCTGACAACGCAGCCATCGCAGCGGCGCGCAGCGACCTCGCAAAGGATCCGCAGAACGTCACCCTGGTCATCAAGCTTTCCAAAGCGCAAGCTGGACAGCGGCAATATAAGGAAGCGATTGCGACCGACACCAAAGCCATCGCCACAGCCCCCAACAACGCGGACCTCTACATCGAGCGCGGTCATCGCGAACTCGGCCTGCGGCAGTTCCGTCCGGCCAGGATGGACCTCGAACACGCCGCTTCGCTTGATCCCACCAAGCTCGACGCGCACTACCACCTCGGCCTTTCGCACTACTTCGTAGGCGAGTTCCCCGAGGCCGCACACGCCTTCAAGGCGGCGCTCGACCTCGCCAAGACGGATGATAGCGTCATCGACTGCTCCAACTGGCTCTACGTCTCGCTCCGTCGCGCCGGCCAGGAGAAAGAGGCAGCCGAAGTCCTGAAGCGCATCACGCCCAGCGTGACCAACACGGAGCCGCACCTCAAGGCCTATCTCCAGCTTCTCCACTTTTATCAGGGAGCCCCCGAGAGCACCGTATTGCCGTCGCACCCAGCCCCTGGCGATCTCGAAAGCGAGCTCGGCTTCAACACGCAAACCTACGCCGTAGGCAACTGGCACCTCTACAACGCTGACCCTAAGAAGGCTACGGAGCTCTTCAGATCCGTAGTGCCAGGTGAGGCGTGGAACTCGTGGGGCTTCATCGGTTCAGAGACAGACTTGGTTCGCATGAGCAAGTAGAGGGCGCACGCAAGGACCAGGTAGGCGCCGAGGCCGTTCGCCTCCTGATAGTTTTACGCCGCGCTCGCCCGCCAGCGTGTGATAGCCCCTGGGCTGGCGCAGGATGAACTCGTGCGCATTGGCCAGCATAGAAGCCTGCTCAATCTCCGTCATTCGCCGCGTTCAGCCGTCCATAGGCAATATTCTCCGCCAGCCTTCGATGAAACAGGATTGGCTCCTGTGGCACAGCGCCAGCTGCGCGCGCAGTGATCCTGGGTCACTGACCTGGTGTCCTGCCCGTCAATGACGATCCTGCCGCCGTCCACATCTGCGTTACCCCTTGAGAAGTCGCATTTCGACAGTGATCCGACGTTCGTGGTGTCTTGTTCTTTGGAATGGTATTTTCGGCGGCTGGCCCTGCTTTGTGCAAAGCTGGGGGATGCGGATGAAGGTGGTGTTGAGCTGGAGCGGGGGCAAGGATAGCGCGTGGGCGCTTTGGCGGCTGCGGAGTGAACCGGAGCTCGTGGCGGCGTACGAGGTTGTGGCGCTGGTGACGACGGTGAACGAGGTCTTTGGGCGGGTGGCGGTCCATGGCTTCCGCGAAGCGCTGCTCGATCGGCAGGCGGAGGAGGCGGGGCTGCCGGTGTGGAAGGTCGGGCTGCCGTTTCCGTGCACCAACCAGGTGTACGAGGAGCGGATGGCGGCGGTGTATGAGCGGGCGGTGGCGGAGGGGATCGGCGGGGTGGCGTTCGGGGACCTGTTTCTGGAGGAGATCCGGGCGTATCGGCTGCGGGTGCTCGAGGGGACGGGGCTGGCGGCGGTGTTTCCGGTGCGGGGGATCCCAACGGGCGAGCTGGCGCGGACGATGCTGGCGGACGGGCTGCGGGCGCGGATTACGTGCTGCGATCCGCGGGTGCTGGGGGCTGCGTTTGCGGGGCGGGAGTGGGATTGGGGGTTGCTGGGGGAGCTGGCTGGAGATGTTGACCCGTGTGGGGAGCGCGGGGAGTTTCACACCTTTTGCTATGCGGGGCCGATGTTTCGGCGGGCGATCGCGGTGGTGGGTGGGGAGGTGGTGGAGCGGGATGGATTTTGCTATGCGGATCTGTTGGAAGCTGCGTCGTAGCTGCCTGACGGCCGCTACGACGTGGGTGAGGTGCTAGGTGTTGGCGACGACCACGGCCTGGCCGAGGTACTGGTCGGTGGTGAGCTGATCGACGAGGAACTGGGCGAGGTCGGCGCGGGTGATCTTGTGGCCGGTGCTGTCGTTGGGGAGGATGACGTAGGAGCCGGTGGGGGCGTCCTCGGTGAGGAAGGGCGGACGGGCGATGACGAAGTCGAGGGCGCTCGACGCGACGGCGGATTCCATGGCGGTTTTATCCTTGGTGGCGCCGCGGAGGAAGGTGGGCAGGAGGAGGTGCTCGTACCAGAAGGGAGTCTGGTCCTTGCTGTCGCCGATGCCCATCATGGAGACGACGATGAGGCGGCGGACGGATCCGGCGTGCATGGCGGCGACGATGTTGCGGGCGGCGGTGGCTTCGAGGTCGGTGTCCTTGTAGGGGGTCTTGCCGCCGATGGTGTCAATAACGGCGTGCTGGCCGGCGAGGGCGCTGCGGACGGCGGCGGGGTCGCCTGCGTCGCCGGTGATGACGCGGACGCCGGCGGACTGGGGGTGGTTGGCTTCGTGGACGAAGACGGTAACGGTGTGGCCGGCGGCGATGGCTCTTTCGACGACGAGGCTGCCGGTCTTGCCGCTGGCTCCAAAGACGATGACGTTCATGTGATTACTCCTTGGTGGTTATAGGGTTTAGGCGTTGCTAAGCGTGCTCTAGGAGCTCGGTGTGGTATTTGGGGGCGAGAGCCTGGGCGCGGGCGAGGAAGTCTTTCTGGCCGGCTTCGTCGAGCTTCGGGGGCGGGGTGGTGCGGGTAGCTACGGGGACACCGAGCTTGCGGAAGAACTCTTCTTGGCCGGCGGGGGAGCAGATGCAGAGCAGGCGGATAGGAGTTGCGGAGGCGTTGTGGAACTGGTGCGGGGCGTTAGCGGGGATGTGGACGGTGTCGCCGGCGCGGACGGTAGATGTCTGGCCGCGGAAGGTGGTCTCCATCTCGCCTTCGAGCAGAATGAAGGTCTCTTCGAAGTCGTGACGGTGGGGGCCAGGGCCACCTTGGGGCGGGATGTGCATGTCGATCAGGCAGTAGCGGCCGGCGGTGGCGGGGCCGTCGAGCAGGATGGTGTAGGTGTCGCCTACGAGGCCGATGTGGGGAAGACGGGGATCGCTGTCGGGCTCAGCGAGGGTGAGGGTGCGGTTGAGGTCGTCTGGGGGGAGCGAAGCTGGGTCTTCTGGCATGGGTTCTCCTTTCTTCTGTGTGCTGGGGAGATTGGATGAGGTATTTCGTCTGCGGGACAGCTACTTTCCTTGCCTGCTGGGTCGAGCGGCTTGCGGGAGTTGGTGGCGCGGGGGAGATGCAGGTTTTCACTGCGCTGCTCGCGGTGGCATGCGAGCAGCTTTGCTCAAGACGACGGTTTGTTGAGCTACGTGCGAAGGGATGGTTTAGTTCGGCTTGCCTCCGCCATCGTTGCCTTGGGGCCGGTTGCCGTTGTTGTTCCCCTGCGGTCTGCCGCCATTGCCTCCGGGGTTGTTCGGGCGGTTCTGGAGCGCGGGGCGGGTCTTTGGCGTTGAGCGATTGCCGCCGCCCTGCTGGCTCCCATGGGGGCGATTGTTGGGTGAGCCGTTCTGGCCGTTTGATGGCGGACGGTTGCCGTTCTGGCCCCCGTT
>CAXTLS010000017.1:0-18854 GCA_964245235.1 uncultured Acidobacteriaceae bacterium | reverse complement strand
GGGCTGACCGGGCTTGTTGTTGCCGTTTGTGGCTGGACGATAGCCGGGGTAGGTCGGCGGATGATAACCGGGGGGATGGGTTCCGGGACGGTAGCCGGGCTGGTTATACATCGGGGGATGGTTGGCATACGGGGGGCGGTAGTTTGCCGGATGGTAGTGCCAGTTGCCCCCATAGCCCGGATAACGCGCGTAGTAGATGGGCCGGGGGTGATACCAGATCACGGGCGGACGGTAGCCGCCATGCCAGCCGCCCCAGGGGCCATTGTTGTAGTAGATGCCGCGCATGCCCCAGTTCCATCCCCAGCCGTGCCAGCCCCAGGGCTGGTTGTTGGCGAGCAGTGCCCCGATGGCAATCGCAGCGCCGAAGGTGATGACGGTCGCGGCGACGACGACACCGGTGCTGGGGACGGCGTAGACGACGGTGGGGTTGTACTGTGGGACGTAAACGACCTGCGGGTTAGCAGGCTGGATGACATAGATGGGCTGCGGTCCGGGCTGGACCTGGACCACCTGCTGGGGGCTGGTCCGGAGGGCGCCCGAGGTGTAGGCCTGGTTGCGGAGGCGCTGGATGGAGTCGGCGACCTCAGCCTGGTTGCTGCTGACGGCCTGGCCGATGGCGGCGTAGTCGTCGATGTGGCTGGCCATCATCTGGAGGACGGCGGGGAAGGTGATGAGGGCGAGGAAGGCCGGATCGTAACCCTGCTTCTGGGCGGCGTCGGTGAGCGCGGGGCCGGTGAGCTGCGGATTCTGCGCGATCCAGTTGGTGACGTCGAGGATCTCCTGCGGATTGGTAGAGGCGGTCGTGATCTGGGCGAGCAGGGTGTCGGGATAGAGCGCGATCGGGGAGAGGAGCTGGTCGAGCTGCTGGGCGGTGGGCGGCGGCGCGGCGGCGGCCTGGGCTTTAAGGAGCGGCGCGAAGCAGGGAAAGATGAGAAGGGCGATGAGCAGCGATACCGAGGTGAGGCCGGGCGTGCGTTGCATGTATGACTCCGTAAAGCGGACCGTTCGCAACAGGGGCTTTGATGTATCGGGTGGAAACGTCTGTCGATCAGTACGGCTTTCCTTGAATTTAGCGCGTCCGTACGCTCGGGCGTACTGCGCTTTCTGGCAGTCGCGCCGATTATTTTTCAACGGTACGCAGCAGGTCGACGAGCTTAGGGGCAGCGACGTGCTGGTAGTCGGTCGAAAGCAGGCCGTAGCCTTCGACGGTGTCGTATTTGCGGCCGGTACCCGTGGACTGGGTGCCGTTGAGGGCCCAGTAGCTCCAGGCGAGGTCGTTCTCCTGCATATAGCGGATGTAGAGGCTGAACCAATCGGAGTTGGAGCCGCAGTCGAGTGCCTGACAGGTGCCGAACTCGCCGACCCAGAGGGGAACGCCGGGCTCGGTATGGAGCAGGAAGCCGGCGCGCGCGTCGTAGACCTGCTTGAGCTCGTCGTAGCTCGCGAAAGGGTGGTTGCCGATGTTGTAGGCGTGGGGCGAGTAGACGAGGCGGCCGGAGGTGCTGAGCTTGACCGGCAGTTTATCGAAGCCGGCGAAGTTGGTGGAGTAGTCGGGACTTTCGACCATGATGAGCAGAAGCGGATTGGCGGCGAGGACGGCGTTGCCCCCGCGCTCGGCGGCGGCGTGCCAGTCGAGCTTCGGGTCAGCGCCACCCCAGGCGGCCTCACTGCGGAGCTCGTTGCGGAGGTCGGCGCCTATGACCGACGGCTCGCCCTTGTAGCGGCGGACGATGATCTGCCAGTCTGCGAGCCATTTGGTCTCGGGATAGGCGGCGTTGTACCAGAGGCCGTTATCGTCGGTCTCGCTGCAGCACCAGTCGGCGCGGCTCATGTGGTTATCAAGGATGACCATGAGGTGCGCCTGGGCGAGAGCGTAGACAATGGCGTCCATAACCTCCATGGCGTGCTTGCCCTTGAACTGCGGGTTGGCTTTGACGGCGTAGTCGGGGACGAGCGGGTTCTGCTCGAGCGTCTCGTTGGCCCAGGGAAGGCGGACGGAGTTGACGCCGAGGGCGGTGATCTCGTGGATGATGGTGGCGAGCGGGGCGTGGTCGAGGCCGCCGACGACGAAGTCACGTTGATCAAAGCCGTACCAGTTGACGGAGGTGAGGCGGACGCGATGGTTAGCGGCGTCAAGGATGTCGTGACCGCTGGTGTGGAGCGGCGGGGTGGGCTGGATAGCCTGCGAGGTCTGGGCCGCGGCCGCGGCGGTAAACAGTAGGAGGCAGGCGGCCAGGATGGGGTGGCGGAGGTCGTTAGCTTGCATGACGGAGAGCATACGCCCGGACGCGCCGGGCGGTTGACCGACGCATTCGAGCTTGCTCTTTCAAACGATGGAGCGTGGCCGCTAGACGGTGCTGTTGGAGGTGGATGGGTCGGGGAGGTTAAGGCGTGTGCGCTTATTGGTGACCAGGCCGGAGCCGACCTTTGTGTCGTAGGGGGTGAGACTGGTGGACGGCATCGAGTAGCGGACGCTGGGCCGTGGGGCGTAGAGGGGGTCCTGACCGGGGTCAGCGAAATGGCTGTTGTCGCGCTTCTTGCCTTTGACGATTTTGGTGGACTCGACCCAGTCGGGATAGTCGTAGTTGCCGTCGACCTTGGCCATGATGCGCATGGCCATCATGTCGTCGGTCTCGTTGCGCTGGGGGGAGCCGTCGTACTTGGTGATCGCTCCTCCGAGGGGCTGCTTGGTTTTGAGGTCGAGCTGGGTGACGGTGACGGTGAAGTGGGAGGGGAAGGCCACGCGCTTGAGTGCCGCATATTGCGGAGTCTGCATCGGGACGTAGCCCACGATGGCGTGGAACTGAAGATAGTGCGGGTTGGTCTTGCTGGCGTAGCCCTCGTCGGCCTCTTCCTTAATGGCGACCTCAACCTTCCGCCACTCGCCGGAGCCCTGCCATTTGGCCCACTGAGGGACGATATTTGCAGGGATGTCGGGACCGCCGAGCTCGAGCGCCATGATGTGACCCTTCTCGGCGTCCGTGATGCCAGTGTTGCGGGCGTTATTGCCGGTTTGCGGGTCGTAGCGGAACTGGGAGGGGACGGCGGCGGCTTCACTGACGCGGAGGCCAGCGAGGGGCTCGGGTGCATTGGGGCGGCCAGAGGTCTTGCCGACGGCGACGATGCCGGTGACGGAGACGGGGCGGACGATGGGACCGCGAACGTGAGGAATCTCTTCAAAGGTGATGACGACGTCGCCGAACTCCTTGGGTCGCGTCTTTCCGTTGAACCAGGCGTTGGTAATAAGCGGTGGTGGCATGCGGAGCTTCCTTTCGCTGGAGGGATTTGACGGGAGCGGCGCGCGCCTTGGCGCACGGACGGCATGGGTGTCGACCGAACAACGATATCAGGCAAACAGGCTTTTCAGGGCTCCCTCATTCGGGGCGGGGCGGTGGTCTACTGCGGGGTCCAGACGGGGTGGCTGGTGAAGAGGCCGCCGAGGTAGCCAAGCTGATAGACGAGGAAGCAGCCGAAGCAGAGGCTGACCAGGCCAGAGGCAACGCCGAGATATTGGCCGATCCTGGCGGAGCGATTGCCGGCGTAGGTGAGCGGCACGGCGATGGCGGAGGTCATGACCATCATGCCGATCATAGTGCCGAAGCCGAAGATGAGCAGATAGAGGGTGGCGCGGACGGGATTATGGATAGTGGAGAGGACGAGGAGTGCGACGGCGGCGGACCCGGCCAGGCCGTGGACGAGGCCGATGACGAGCGGGCGGAGGCACTGGTAAACGCCAAGGCGGCCGACGGAGCTCTCGAAGAAGCGGCTTGGGCTTTTGCTGATGCGTCCGGCAGTGGGGGCGAGCAGGCTGATCGGGGTGAGGCGGGTGGTGATCTTCTGCATGACGCCGGTAAGGTTGAGAACGCCGAGCAGGATGAGCATCATCGCGACACTGAACTCCATGGCGAGGCCGATGCGGGGCGGGATCTCGACGCCGAAGAGGATGATGAGCGCGCCGACAGAGAAGATGGTGATGGTGTGGCCGAGGCCCCAGACGGAGCCGATGATGGCGGCGTTGCGAATGCTGCGCTGCTTGCTGACGATGGTGGAGATGGCGACGACGTGGTCGGCGTCGGTGGAGTGGCGCATGCCGAGCAGGAGGCCGAGGCCGGTGACGAAGAGGGTGGGGCCGAGCTTCTGTTTCGAGAAGGCGAAGGCGCCGAGATGCACAGCGGCGAGGGCCTGGAGGGTGATGCCGAAGCCGAGCAGGGTGATGAATGCGGAGGAGGCGACGGGGAGCCAGCGCGTGGTGAGCGGGCCATCGACCTGGAGGTGGGCCATGAAGCGGCGCGCGTACACCATCATCATGCCGAAGCCGATGAGGACGGCAGCGAGGCCGAAGCTGAAGGCCACGATGAGGAAGAAGCCGAGGGCGATGCGGTGGAGGGCGAAGGCACTGAGCAGGACGATGAGGGCCGCTGGGCACGGGATGATGCCGCCGGTGATGCCGAGGGTGAAGAGCTGGATGAGAGAGACGGACTTCTTTGCTGTCTGGACTGCTGTTGCGACCTGCTGGACACCGGGCTCGGTTGTGGTTTCCGCAGGGCGTTGGCGGCCGAACCAGTGGGTGTGGAGGCTGCCCTCGGCGTGGGAGTGGTCGGTGGCGGTGCCGGTGAGGCGGCGGAGGAGCATGTAGCAGCCGAGGCCGGCGATGGTAATGCCGGAGAGGACGCCGAGCCAGGGGTAGAGCTGCTCGGGAACGATGTAACGCGAGGCGTAGAGCGTGATAGCGCCGAGGGCGAAGACGCCAGCGGTGTGCGCGGCGGTGACGATGAGGCCGAGCAGAACGGCGTGGCGGGCGGTGCCACGGGAGCCGACGAGGTAGGCGGCGACAATGGTCTTGCCGTGGCCGGGCTCGAGGGCGTGCAGGGCGCCGAGGCCCATGGCTATGAGGGCGGCGGTGAAGAGGAACCAGGGGCTGAGGTGCTGGGCAGTGATGAGCTCGGTGAAGCGGTTGCGGGGAGTCTGCTGCTGGTTCGGCCTGAGGGTTTCGGGCTGGGGCGCGGCTACTGCTGGCGACTGGGGTTGAGTGGCGGGAACGAGGACGACGGGAACTGCGATGCTTGCCGGGGCGGGGTGTACGGCGGCGAGAGCCACGTGCGGGGCGGCTGGGGCTAAGGGCGCGGCGGGTGGGAGGCTGACTTCGAGGGTGGCTTCGAGGACCTGCGGGGGGCTGCTGAGCAGATCGGTGGGGTAATCGGTGAGCTCGGCGCTGCGATCTTTGGCGGGGACGGTGGCTTTGAGGAGCGAACCGGCCGAGGCGGCGGCGACGATCTCCTTCCAGCCGGTGTGGCCCTCGTAGTTGGCGTCGGCGAAGTGCAACGTGGCGTGCATGCGGTTGGCATTGGGCGGGTAGGCAGCCTCGTAGACGAAGCCCATCTTCATGGTGGGCAGGCCACCGGCGCCGGGCGGGAAGATAACGTCGCTCGAGCGGAGGCGCAGCGGGACGGGCGTGCCGTTGAGGGTAAGGCTGAGGCCGTGGCCGAACTCCGCGCCGCGGCGGGCGATGTAGCGGGTAACGGCGGGGTCGTCGCGGGTGGCGGTAATGCTTCCCTGCTGCAGCTCCTGGTAGGTGGGAATCTCGGCAAGGTCGATGAAGTAGCGAAGGCGGAGGCGATCCTGCTGGAGGTCGATTTTGGTGTAGTGATTGACGCTGAAGTTGCCCATGGGATGGGCGAGGGCCGCGGCGGGGAGCAGGAGCAGGAGCAGCAACAGGCGTAGGCGGGTTGCGATGCTTTGGGGGGCGGTGCGATTACTCCGCATGGTGTTCCAGTTTCTCATGTGCTGTTGCCTGCGTATCACGTGCTGCTGCCTGCGTGTTGAGGAGACCAAGCTGCTGCCGGGCAGTGTGTGCGTAGATGAGATGGAAGTCAGGGTTGATCTGGAGGGCTGCGCTGAGATTATTTCGTGCTTCTTCGGGATGGTTGAGCTTTTCGGCGATCAGACCGGCATGAAAGAGCAGGAGCGGATCGCGGGTTCCGTAGCGAAGCGCTTTCGCGCTGGCGTCGCCGGCTTCGGTGTAGCTGCCATTTTTGTAGAGAGCCCAGGCGAGTGCGTCCCAGGTGTAGACGTCGTGACGGACTTCGAGCTCCTTCCGGGCGAGTTGGAGGGCCTCGGGAAGATTGCGGTCGTGATCGGCGTAGAAGAGGGCGAGGTCGCGGTTGTGAAGGACCTGGTTGATGTGGCCGAGGAGGCCGATGTAGGCGACGAGATGGTACTGCTTTCCGGCTCCGGCGGGGTTGCCGGATTTCTCGTAAAGGTCGCCCAGCTCGGCGACAAAGAGAGGCATGGGGATGACGGCGATGGCTTTCTGGTAGAGGACGATGGCTTCGGCGTAACGGCCGTGGTTGGCGCGAAGGCGAGCAAGGCTGGCAAGGGCGCGGTAGTCGCCGGGGTGGATGGTGAGGGCGGCGATGTAGGCCTGATCGGCGGCGGCGATGTCGCCGGCCTGGGTGGAGTACTCGCCGAGCTCGTAGTAGAGCCAGGCGAGGTTTTCGGCTGGCAGCTGGGCCTGTGTGCCCTCGTCGACGGCGGCCTTCATGAGTTGGATGGCCTGGGCGGTGTTGCCGGCGATGAACTTGAGGTAGGCAAGGCGGCTGTCGCGGGCGTAGGCGGCGCGTGGTGCGAGGGTCATGTCGCGCGGGGTGAGGCGGGCGTAGGCCTGGGCGGCTTTATCGTAGTCGCCCATGTCGGCGTAGGCATCGCCGACGATGGCGAAGGGGGAGACGTCGCCGGAGCCGAGGGCGAGAGCCTTCTGGGCGAAGGCGAGGGCGTCGGTGAAGCGATGCTCGCCCATGCAGACCTCGGCCATGGTGCCGAGGGCGGCGTCGGCGGCGAAGTCGGCGGAGACGAGGTCGAGTGATTTGGTGAGGGACTGCTCGGCGGACTGGTAGTCGCTGACGTCGCCGGTCTCGCGGGCTCGCTGGAAGAAGGCGGCGCCGAGGGTGGCGTAGGCCTGGGCGTCGGTGGTGTTGTGAGTGCCGGCGGGGTTGTGCGCTACGCGGGCTTGGGCGGTCTGGATGACGCGGTCGGTGTCGGTGGGGCGCGGGGTGAGGAGGGCGGTGGGGATCTGGGGGAAGGTGGGGGTGGTTGGGGTGCCTGGGAGCGGGGTGGCCGGGGCGGCGATCTCTGTTGGTTGGGGCAGGACGGGAGTGACGGGCGCGGGCTGGATGGGTGGGAGCTTTGCTGCCTGGCGGGCGTCGTCCGCCTCGGTAGAGGACGGGTTGGTGCGGACGGCGAGCTCGAAGTCTTTGGCGGCCTCGTCGTCGTGGTGTAGCTGCTGGGCAATGTGGCCGGCGTGGTCGAAGTAGGGCGCGCTCTGGATGCCAGCGGCGAGGGCTTTCTTGATGGCGGTATCGGCAGCGGCGTAGTTGCCGTTGGCGTAGAGCGCCCAGGCGTAGGCATCGAGGGTGGCGACATCCTGGCTGGCGGCTGCCTGCTGTTGGGCGAGCTTGAGGGCGGTGGCGACGGTGGCGGTTTTGCTGGCGTAGAAGAGGACCAGGTCGCGGGCGGCGTCGGGCGGCGGGGTGGCTGGCGGGGCCGCCAATTTCTCGAATGCGGCGTAGGCGGCCTGGGCTTCGGCCGGCTTGCCGGCGGCGTCCTGGGCCAGGGCTAACTGGTAGAGCACGGCTGGGTCGGTGTCGAGCTGCCTGGCTTCGAGGAGGAGCGCGACGGCGGCGGGGGGTTGGTTCTGGGCGAGGCGGAGGCGGGCCAGGTTTTCGAGCGTGCGGGGATAGTTGGGGAAGAGCTGGCCGGCACGGGCGAGGATGGCGGCGGCGGCAACGGGGTTGCCGGCATCGAGCTGGACGGTAGCGATCTGGTTGGCGATCCATGCCTGCTCTTCGAGCTCGGTGGGCGAGGTCTCGGTGTAGGCGAGATTGAGGAGTTCGAGCGCGCCGGTGGAATCGCCGTAGAGGACGCGCAGCTGAGCGCCGAGGAGGAGGCCGGGAATGTTGTTCGGGAGCAGGTTGAGCATCCATTGGGCGGCGCGCTCGGCCTCGGGATACTTGCCGGTGGCGAGGTCGGCTTCGGCGAGGTAGCCGTAGAGTGCGGGGTCGTCGGGGGTACGGCGGTTGAGGGTGGCGGCCTGCTCCATCGCCGGGGCGTAGCGGTGCCAGGCGAGCAGGAGAGCTACCTGGGTTTTCTGAAGCTGGAAACTGGCGGGCTCGAGGGCGAGGCCGTGGGCGAGGGCCTGCTCGGCTTCCTCAAGGTAGCGGGTGTCAGCGGTCTCCCGGGCGCGACGGATGTCGGCGAGGGCAAGGTCGTTGAAGGCCTGGGGCTTCTTCGGGTCGGCGGCGATCTGGTGCTGGGCGGCAGCGATGCGCTGTTGGGCGGGAGTGTTTTCGAGAGCTGCTGGCTGCTGTGCGGCGGCCGAGGCGAGGGCTACTCCGAGGACAGCGACTGCCGGGTTCCACTTCTTTCGGTTCATAGGGACCTTTGTTGAACAGCGGCAGCGGGTTGGGGCCCTGCGAACTGGATTCGCAGGGCTTCCGGGTTGGTGGCGCGGGGAGATGCAGGTCCTTCGACTGGGCTTCTCGCCATACGGCTGCGAGAAGCTCCGCTCAGGATGACAGTGTTTGGCTGACCGAGTTCGGCTCGGCTGCTGGTTACTGGACGACGCAGGGGGTGTTGCCGCCCTGGTTGGTGGGGGGTGCGCCGGTGGTGGTGGCGAGGGTGGGCTGGTCGCCGCAGCCATTTTCGCCGGCATCGATGTGGCGACTGTCGCGGCCGCTATAGGCGTAGTGGACGTAGGGGAAGGACTCCTGGGTGGGGACGTCGGGTGCGTTGACGCCATCGCCGAGGAGGTTGTTGGGAGCGACGTTGAAGCCAGGACTAAGGACGCCGCCACCGACGACGCGGGCGGCGATGTCGAGCACATCATCGCTGACGCGGCGGCCGTTGGGGAAGCCGGCACCGTCTCCGGCGATGAGGCCGAGGCGGCTCCGCTTGGCGAGCGGTGTGGGGGCGACGCCGGTGTTGAGCCGCAGGAGATCGGCGATCGGACCGGCGGGGGTCTTGGGGCCGGCGATGGGTGCGGCGTAGGTGACGAGCGGCAGCAGGTCGAGACGCGGGGGGGCGGGGATGTTGATCCCGTAGATGGCATTCAGGACGCGTGCCAGCAGGGGGTCGAGGTCGAAGTTGGCGAACTGGCTGTCATTCTTCGGCTGTTCCATGCTCCAGCGATCCTTCGAGCCAGTGCCGATCAAGAGCTCGTTGACAAGAGGGTTGGCGAGACGCTGCACCTGGTAGAAGCTGCCGATATTGTCGGCTGGCAGGGGCGAGCGCCGGATGGTGAGTTGATGGCGGGAGGTGGTGGCCCAGGAGCCGATGGTGGCACGAGGATCTTTGGCGGGATGCTCTTCGCCGTCGCTGGTGAGCAGGCGGATGGGGACTTCGATGGCGATGGTGTTGACGTTGAAGCCGGAGACAGAGTTGGGGGCGATGTTAAGGTGGTCGTCCTTATCAGCGGTTGGAGTTAGAACACCACCACCGGCGCCGGCGCGGAAGTTGAGACTGTCGAAGGAGGCGCCGAGATCGATGTAGAAGGGATCGGCGACGGTGCCGGCGAAGACGCGGATGTCGCTGGCGCCATTCCTGCCCTGGAGGTGGTAGATGCCCTGCTCGGCGAGGGCGTCGTAGTTGGGCATGGTGCGGGGACCGACGTTGCTGGGCACGGCGATGAGGGCAGCGCCGTCGGGACGCGTGAGGTCGATGCTGCGGCCGTTGCGGACCATAGTCACGGTGTAGGTCTGGCGCAGGTTAATGCCGGCTGATCCGGGACCATCGAGCGAGGTGATGGCGGGCGGAACGATGGGCGTACCGGGAGGAACGGGCGCGGGTGAGTTGGCGGGCGCGTTGATTCCGTTGCCGGCACCGACGAAGCCGGTGAAGACCTGGGGCGCGCGGATCTCGGTGTTAAAGCGGATCTGGAAGACAACATCTTCCTGCGCGTCATGATCGTTGTCGATCTTGATCTCGTAGAGAATGGCGGGATCGAAGGGGAAGTAGTTGGGACCGTTGCTGGGTTCGAGGAATGGGTCCACATTCATGATGAAGGTGACGCGATCGGGGTGATCGTAGCTGACGAAGGAATAGAAGTCGGTGATGTCGGCTTTGTGATCGAGAGCGGTGATGGGTGCTTCACGATGGCTAGAGGCGAAGGCTCCCGGCGGCGTGACGAGTAGAAGACTCAGTGCGAGTCCTGCGGTTGATTTTGATGTGAACACGTGGTTCTCCCCATTCCAAACGACTTGCTGTTGGGGAACGGGTCGACCTGCACCAGACAGGAGGAGTATTGGGGGCGGACCAGGCTGCCCCGCTCATTTCACCGTGTACGTCTTATAGGCGGAGGCGGATTTGTTTGTCTTTGTTAATCTTTGGTGACCTGTGTTGTGCGAGCTAGAAGAGTAGCTTGATGGAGAACTGGATCTGTCGCGAGGTGCCGGCGGTTTTGCTGATCTCGCCGAAGCCTGAACCCTTGATGGTGTTGGCGGGCAGGCCCATGTCGACGATATTGAAGATGTTGAAGAACTCGGAGCGGAACTGGACGTCAAAGAGTTCGCCTCCGCCGGCACGGCTGCCGACCGGGGTGTCCTTGATAAGCGAGAAGTCAAAGTCGTAGAAGGCGGGGCCGCGGAAGGAGTTGCGGCCAAGGGTGCCGAAGACGCCCTGGTTGGGACCGGTACCGCCGGGGACGTTGGTAGGGATCGAAAAGAAAGAGGCGTTGTTGGCGCCCTGGCCGAAGTAGTCTTCGCGGGTTTTGCGGGCGGTCGAGAGGTCGGGGACAGCGATCTGGTTGGGGCGGTCAACGCCGTTCGATCCTGCAGCGGTCTGCTGGACGCCGGAGTAGACGGTGAAGGGCAAGCCGCTGCTGATGGTCGAGATGCTGAGCAGCTCCCAGCCGGCGATGACCTTGCGGTTGACGGGCACGAGAAACTGGATTTTCTCGAGCTGAAGATCCTGGGCGAGACTCATGGTGAAGCCGTGGGTGACGTCGAAGCTGGACGGACCTTTTTCCACGTGGGTGTTGAAGGGGTTCTGCGGGTAGGGGCTGGAAATGGCGCCGGTGCTGCCGCTGCCGGTAGTGACGCCGCTGGTGTCGTCGATAGACTTTGACCAGGTGTAGCTGACCTGGATGCCGGGGCCGCCATGGGGGGCCATGCCGGCGAGCGAGGCTTGAAGCGCGTTGTAGGTGGAGTGGGCGGTGGCGGTGATGACCTGCTCGGTACCGAAGCCGCCGATGGCGTTGCCGGCGGGGTCGAACTGGGTGTAGGGCGCGAAGCCGGGGCCGGCGCCGGAGTAGCCATTGGGGAACGTGAGGCGGGGGAGTTTTGAGGCGGCGGTGCCGACGTAAGACGCGTCGGCGGTGAGCTTGCCAAACTGGCGTTCGACGCCGAGGGTCCAGGTTTGAAGCAGCGCGTTGCCGAAGTTGCGATCGACGCCGGTGAGGTTGAGCGGGGTGAGCTGGGCGCCGGGGGAGAGGGCGGCGAGATCGCGCTGGTAGCGCTCGATGTCGAGCACGGTGTTGGGGGCAACGGTGTTGGTCTGGCCGCTAGCGAAGACATTCTGGCCGGCGGGCGTGTAGAAGTTGGGGAGCTCGGCGGAGGTGATCTGGAAGCCGTAGAGGACGGGGGCGCGGGGGGCGGCGGTGATGCGGGGGTAGATGACGAAGGGGACGGCGCCGGTGAGGAAATTATCCTGCCAGATGTTGGGCGGGATGGTGGTGAGACCGCCGCCGGCGTGGATGTGGAGTGTGTCCTTGACGCGCCAGTCGAGCTGGACTCGGGGAGCGACACCGCCCCACTCGAACTTGTAGGTGGGCTGAGGGTTGACGAGATACTCCTGCTGGGTGCCGGTGGTGAGGAAGCCGGAGGTGCGACGGGCGCGCTCGGTGATGGGCGAGTAGATCTCGTAGCGAACGCCGTAATCGAGGGTGAAGTTTCGGGAGATCTTGAAGGTGTCTTCGATGTAGACGGTGCCGGCGTTGCGCGAAATGGCGGCGGGACCGATGTGATTGCCGCCCGAGGTGTAGGGCGGGGCGACGGCGGTGGTGTAGACGAAGGCGCTGCCGGTGAGCAGACTGCTGAGGGTATCGGGCAGCGGGTCGCCGATGTGAATGGTGTGGGCACCGCTGGTGGAGGTGATGTTGACGGGCGAATAGGCGGTGCCGCCGCCGTAGTCGTACTCACCGTTGGGACTGATACCGAAGTAGGTGGTGTCGCGATTGAGGCGTACTTCTCCGCCCGCCTTCACGGCATGGCGCGGGGTGGTCCAGGTGACGTTCTGCCGGGCCATGAAGAGGTTGCCGTAGGCGGACATGACGGAGCCGCCGTCGGCGTTGAAGGCTTCGAAGAGGCCGTCGTTGAACTTGACAGCGGGATCGGTGTGGTTCTGGGTGGGAAACTGCGGCGTGGTGCGGGTGAAGCTGATGGAGCTTTCGAGGTCGAAGTGGGGCGTCACGGTCTGGGTGTAGGAGAGGACGCCGTTACGCTGGTGATCGATATAGATGACGCCGAAGGTGGGATCGATGGTGGTCTGGTCGGGATTGGTGGTGGGGCCGTAGAGGTCGTTGAAGTTGAAACGGGCCATAAGGTGCGCTTTGGGAGAGAGCGCCTGGTCGATGCGGATGGAGAACTGATTGGCGTTGGTGACGACCTTGGAGGAGACGGCGTAGGTGTTGGCACCGTAGGGGCCGGTGGGGTTGTTGGGTAGCGGATAGCGGGCGAGGATCTTGGCGATGGCGGGATCGGGGGTGATAAGGAGCGTGTCGCCGGGGTAGGCGGTGGTATCGATGCCGGCGCGCTGAGCGACGGTGGGGACGGGGAGCACCTGGGTGGTGCCGAGCACCTGGCGGAAGCCCTGATACTGGCCGAAGTAAAAGGTCTTTCCGCTGCCGTTGTAGAGGTGCGGCAGGATGATGGGACCGCCGTTGGTGAAGCCGAACTCGTTGCGCTGGAAGGGCGGGATGCGGCCAGGCTCAGCGATGGAGGGGTGGTCGAAGTAGTTCCGTGCATCGAGCGCGGAGTTGCGAAGAAATTCAAAGATCGAACCGTGGAAGCCGCCGTTGCCGGAGCGGGTGATGATGTTGGTGAAGCCGGCGGCACCGCGGCCGATGTCGGCCGGCATCCAGCCGGAGGTGGAGCGGATCTCTTCAACGGCGTCGACGTTGAAGTTGCTGAAGGTGGCGCCGCCCATCTCGGGATCGCTGGTGTCGGCGCCGTCCATGGCGAAGACAGCCTCGACGCCGCGCTGGCCGTTGATGGCGAACTGCTGGGTGAAGTTGGTCTGGCCGTTGGCGTCGGTCATGGTGCCGGCAGCGAGCAGGAGAAGCTGGCTGAAGTCGCGCTTGTTGAGCGGGATGGCGCTGACGGTCTGGCTGGAGAGCTTTTCGCCGCCAGTCTTGGCGGTGTCCTCGGACTGAAAGACGATCGAGACGACTCCCTGCGCGGAGAGCGCGATGGTGGCGGGCGGCGACTGGGTGTTGAGCGTGAGGGATCCGGCGGCGTGATGGCTGGTTCCATCCATGACAACGCTAAGGCTGTACGTGCCGGGGGCGAGATTCGGGAACTGGAAGCTGCCGTCGGCTGCCGGCGCAGCGATGAGTTCGCCGGTTCTGCCGGTGAGATGGATGGTGATGCGCCTATCGGGAGCGCCGGGGGCGGCGGCATCGGTGTGCAGGATGCCGCGCCAGTCGTGGGTGACGAGCTCCTGGGCGTGGAAGGTGGGGCACACGAAGAGCAGGAGCAGGAGAAATTTTAGGCCGGAATACATGAGCGGCCATTATATGGAGAGATGGTTGCGGTCGTTGTGCGAGGCGTCGGGATCTGCGTGAGCCCGTGGTCGCGACAATTCAATTGACTTCGAAATGGAGATGCACTATGTATGGAGGCCCATGAATCTATCGCCGGTGACTGCCAGCTCGATCGTCATCACCATGCTATACAGCATCCTGCTGCTGTGGGGCACGTTCGTGGGCGTGCGCCAGGTGTACCAGGGATTCTTTCGGCCGCAGGACCTGCTGAATCCGCTGTTCGGCAACCGCCAGGCGATCAAGATCTTTACCTTTCATCTGCTGATTGTCTCGCTTGATCTGTATGTCTGCGGGCCGGTGTCGCTGCACTACAAGAGCCAGCTCTGGTACTGGGGCGGGCGGATCGCGCTGCTGTCGTCCTCGTTTCCGCTGGCGTCCTACTTCAACCGCAATCCGCAGTCGTTCGGGAAGCTGATCGGCTACTGGGTTCGCTTCCGCAACTTCTTCGAGATCTCGCTGCATGTGCTGGTGGCGGCGTTGGCGGTGAACTGGTTCTACTACTATGGCCTGCTGTACTGGCTGGTGGCGTATCGCTACCTCGATGTCGGGCCGCGACGACTGTTCCAGACGCTCTACAACACGCCGGAGAAGAAGGCGGCACGGCCGTGGGCGCCGGTGTTGAACTGGAGCGTGATTACGGCGATTTATGTCTTGACGGCGCTGGCGGTCTACTACCGCAAGATCATCTTCGCCGCGCCGCCTGAGGCGGCCATGCCTACACACATGGCGGCGGCCTGGGAGTACCTGCTGGTAGGGGCGATCAATGTTGGCGTGGCGCTGATCGCGTGGGGGATGATGCGCACGTACACAGGACCGGGCCCGGCTGCGGAGCTGATTCCGCCGACCGCACAGACTGTACAGACCTTGCACGCAGGAGACTAGACCATGCTGAATCTGGACATTACGCAGGCCAACGTCGGCATCGATAAGCTGCTGGCCGTGACCACCAACCCGCGTCATCGCTACATCCTGATGAACTACAGCCGGCATCGCTATCTTGAGTTCTCGGGACGGTACGACGAAGTGCTGGCGGACGACATGATGGTCGATAGGCCGGTCTATAACCTGCATGCGCTGGGCTTCAACACGACCATTACCGGCAAGGACCAGGTGCGCGATCTCTATAAATACTGGGCGGATACGAACCAGTGCATCTTCTACGGCGAGAACGAGCAGGTGGCGGTCGCGGACAACTTTGTGGCCTCGACCGTGATGGCGCACCAGCAGGTGTGGGGCGGGTCCATCCTATCGTCGAAGGCGCTGGGGCTGCTGCCGAAGGCGCTCTCACAGGAGTTGCTGCTGAAGCTGATCGAGATGAAGGGGATCAAGGCTGAGCCGAACTGCATGTATCTCTACTCCGCGTTCGAAGAGACGATCTGGCCGTACGACGATCGCTGCCGCCTGATGCGGGAGGACGTGATCGAGCCTGATCCTGCGAGCGTGACGATACGGAAGCTCGATCCATCGGAGGTGATGACGACGGCACAGGCCGCGAAGCTGCTGGCCCCGCTGATCCGGCCGCTGCCGAACTTCGATGAGTATGTGCTGGGGAAGGCGGCGGCGGCGTAGAGCTGCCGCCATCGCTGCTGGCTATGCGGACGGCGTGGCGCCCTGGAGGCCGGTGATTTTGTTCCAGGGGGCGAAGGCGTTCTTAACGCCGCGCAGGCTGGGCTCGAGTGCGGGAAAGTGGCGTAGGAGCACGGAGCTCATGGTGTTGTTCGCGATCCAGTCCATGCCGGCTTTGCTGTAGACTTCTTCGGTGAAGCCGTCGGTGAAGAAGCGGTCGCTGTTGAGGCGGCGCGACGCCATAAGGACGAAGATGCGGAAGGCGGTGTCACTGAAGCCGAAACCCTTTGGTGGCGTCTCGGCAAAGAGGCCGACGATGAGGTCGACACGGTCAATATCGCCCTCGTAGACGCGACGGATCTGCTCGCGCCAGGTCGGATTGTCGGTGAGCTCCTCGAAGGTGCGGACAGGCTTGAGGTGGAGCATCTCGCGGAAGCGGGTATAACGCGGGACGCCGAGCTCGCGGCAGCGCATGATGTCGTGGGCGGCGAGATCGATGAGGACGCCGTCGGGCCGGGTGAACTGCTGTAAGGCGCGCGGGTAGTTGTGCAGGGTGACGGCGCCGGGGTGCATGATGCCGAAGGAGTAGAAGAGGTCGGTGATATCGACGTCGTCGCAGATGTTCTGGGCGTCGTTGCCGGCGATCTTCTGGAAGTCGACCTGCTGAAGCTGGCGGCCGTCGTTGGCTGACCAGAAGGTGATGTCGTCGGGGATGAGCGGGTGCATGCGGTAGACGGCGACGAACTCCTCGGTGAGGGAGTAGGGGACACCGAAGTGGTCGGTGGCGGAGCCGGGGATGCCGCTAATGACTTCGCTACCGCTGAGCCGGCCGAAGAGATTCTTGATGGTCTCGCCGGCGAGGCCCCACCAGTTGGCGCGCATGCCGATCTGGAGCGCAGGGTGGCCGAGGATGGCTGTCGTCCACTCGACGGTATGGATCTTCGCGAGCAGGGCGGCGTTGACAAGGCGGGCGTGCTCGAAGAGGTCATCGTCGGTCCACTGCGGGTTGGCCTGCTTGAGCGCGTCGCAGATGGCGTTGTGCTCGAGCGCGAAGAGGGTAAAGAGCATCTCGAGGCCTACCCACCAGCCGGCGAGCGCGGCGCTCTGCATCTGCACGAGCGCTTGGGCGTCAGGATGGACGAGGTGATCCTTGCCGAGCTTGACCTTACCATCAATGCCGGTGCGGGCGTTGTTGCGGAACTGGACGTTGCTGCCGTAGAGCTGCGAGGCGTCCCACCAGTGGGTCTCGGTGTTGATGTGGGTGGCGGGCTGAGCGCTGTCGGCGGTGGTCTGGGTGGGGTCGGGCATGGTGCGCAGGACCTTCATCTCGGGCTCGGGCCAGGTGTCGTTTTCGGCGAGCGGGATCATCCACGGATCGTCCTTGACGCTCTGGCCGTGGCTGAACCAGTCGCGGATCTGGAACTGCAGCCAGCTTGCGGCGAGCAGGTTCAGCGTGGTGGCGGGCGTGAAGGTTTCGCGGGTCATGAGCTCGCGGCTGACGACGCGCGGGCTCGGCGACATGAGGGCCGGCATGGGCTCCTGCCATGTTTCGGCGAGGGGGGTGTTGCGGCCGAAGCGGGTGCCCGCGCTGCCCATGAAGGGGCACTGGAGGTCGTTGGAGGTGCCGTCGGGGGTTCGCCAGGTGGCGGTGTTGGGGTGGTCCGGGAGGGGATCGGGCGGGGTGCCGCCGGTGTCGAAGAGGTTGTGGGCGCGGAGGGTGTTGCGGACGCCGATGAGGGTGACGAGGCCGCCGGCGGTGGGCAGGGTGCTCCAGCCGGCGCGCTGGTCGAGGCGGGTGCAGGCCTGGTCGAAGGCGTCCCCCAGTTGGCGCTTAATGCGTGGATTGCTGAGGATTTTGACGATCAGGAAGGTGGCGGCGGCGCCTCCGGCGATCCAGGTCGCGAGTTTCAGAGCCCTTGATTCCACGAGATGCCTCCTGAGGAGTGGTGTTAATGGAGGCCCGATTGTAGCCGGGATGGGGGCCGCGCGACAGATAATTTAGCGTCTGTTTTGGGGGTGCCGGGAGGTCGCCGGGTGCCGGGGTGAGGGGCTGTTTTGGGCTGGTGGAACTTGACAGGCGAGGGGTGTGGGCGGAGTGGTTTTTTCGGCGTTCGGGAAAGTGTCCCTACAAATGTGTAGCTACTTTTAGGGCCTTAAAAGGGCAAAGTAGCTACAGATTTGTAGTACACGCACTACAGTTTTGTAGCTACAGGTTTGTGAGGGTGTTTTGGAGGGTTTTCGAGGCCAAAGGGACGCTGTTCACTTTACTTGGCCTGCCTTCCGGGTTAGGGTGTTGGGCGGGAGAAGGCCATGGCGAAGTCCGATGAGAAGGAGTTGACGAAGTACCAGCGGGAGAAGCTGGAGAAGGTGCCCAAGGAGTTCGGGTGCGGCATCCTGCACTCCTCGATCGAGGAGGCGCTGATCCATGCGCAGATGAACCTGGGGATTCGGAGCAGTACGGGGGTGGTGCTGGTGCCGACGACGCCGTACCTGGGGACGATGGGGCACAACGGCGGCACGGTGGTCGGGTGGCAGGTGAACGCGAGCAAGCGCTATCGGCTGGACGTGGACCGGAACCTGAACCATACGTTTTACGGCAAGCGGCCCGCGGTGGTCTTCGACCCGGAGGGGCTGACCCTGAGCGAGCAGATTGCGCTGAAGGGGCCGCAGGGCGTGCACGTGAATGAGGAGGATTTTACGCGGGCGACGCGACAGCGCATCAGTCATCCGACGGAGAGTATTGCGGAGCGGGCGGATACGTATTGGCGAAAGTGGTCCAAGCAGTTTGGGGTGCCTGGGTTTGTTAAGGCGGAGCACCTGGATCGATGAAGGGGCGGTTTGCGAAGGGTGGAATGGGTCGACTTACCCGGCCTCGATGGTTACGGTTCCCCTGGTCTTGGAGGGCGTACCGGCGAAAGCTGCTCCATGGGTAGTCTTCAGGGCGTTCCGCGAGGCCGCGCTTGACGGGATTGCGGTGGATGTAGCGGAGCTTCTTCAGATACTTGGCGTAGCTCGAGACGTTGAAGTCGTAGTAGCGGGCCTGCCAGAAGTGCTCGGCGTCTGGGTGTTTGAGTCGGCGGGAGGTGGTTTGTTTCAGAACCTGCAGGACCGTTGCGAGATGGTGATGGGCGGTCGTCTACGAGCAGGTGGATGTGCTCGGGCATGATGACGCACCCGCAAGAGGAGGCTATGACGGCTGCTTACTTGCTCAAGGGCCTGCTCGAAGAGGTGTCTTGCTTCCGGGGATTGGAGGAGCGACCTTCGGTGATAGCACTGAAGGTTCTGAAGTGGAACTAATTTGGATTCCTGATAGCGAACGAGACTGGTTGGCGTGTAGGGTCTGAGGGTGTGCGTCTGAAGCAACGCCGCTCTCAGATAAACAATTCAAAACAAATGACTTATCAAGTCAAAAGCTGAGCTGCTATTACTTCACCCGATAGGTGCTTTGTTCCCATCCCGCACAGGCTTCATACTGCGT
>CAXTLS010000016.1:5855-64044 GCA_964245235.1 uncultured Acidobacteriaceae bacterium | reverse complement strand
AGGTAAAGGGGGATTTAGCGTCGACAACGTCAGCGAAGGCCTCGCAAATGACGTCGAGGTTGAATGCGGACAAGCGGTCCTGGCGGTCGGTATGGAGGCCGAGGATGGCACTGCGGGACTCCTCGATGGGATCTTCGGGCAGGCACTGTCGCCATAAAGTGCGGGAGCAGTCTAGACCGACGGTAACGGCAACGAGATTGGGGTCAAACCACCGCCCGGAGCGTTCGCGGAGAGTATCGACGGCAGCCTGTGGACCCTGATCCATGCAGAAGGCGTCGAGATGCTGGGCGACTCCCATGAGGCGGGAGATGAGGGGGATGTCTTCAGCCTTGAGACCCTGGGGGTAGCCCCCGCCATCCCAGTGTTCGTCAAGGTGACGTACCGCGATGGCAACTTCATCGCCGAGGCCCAGCTTGCGGACAATCTGGGCGCCACGGTCGCAGCGTAATTCGATGAGCTCGCGGTTATTGCGATGCTGGGTGACACCCATCTTAAGGAGACGCGCTCCTTTTTGAAGGGCGCTGGCGCCGGGCAGCACCTGCTCCCAGAGCAGCTTGATGGTCGAAAGCTGAAGGCTTTGGGGTTTGGTCCAGTCTGCGAGCTTGGCGGTTGCCTTGACGTCACGGTCGTCCCCGCCGACGATCTGGCACATGCGGGCGGAGTTGCTGCTGCAGCCTACGTCCTTGAGAAGGGTGGCATAGTAGAGGTCGGAGATCACGCTGTGATCAACGCCGGCAGCCAGTGCGATGCGGACCGCAAGCAGGCACGAGCGGATGGCGTGGCCGGGGACGGCACCTTCGGTGAGGTCGAGAGCGAAGGAGAGAGCGACCAGGATCTCCTGCAGGGTGGGGTAGGCACAGGCGCTGGTTTCCAGTATCCGAGGACTGAGGTTGGCTGAGGTAATGCGCATCGCTGTATTTCTCTCTGGCAGTTCGTCTTCAGCTTCTGCGGAACTCGTCAGGGGCACGACGTGATCTTTGGTCTTGAAGTGAATCTTGCTGAGGTGTCTATCGACCGCGCGGAGACTGAGATGAGGCTCAAAGTTCAGAGTTACTAAAAGACGCGACGGCGGTTAGCACGATCGAAGTGCGCGCCGGGGGCTGTCAACACGGACGCTGCTGGAAGTTGCTAGCAACACGGTCGGGGCAAGGCGTGTTCTATCTGGTGTAGCAAGGAGGCAGTGATGACAATCTCAAACGTAAAGGCGATGGTCGCAAAAGTAGCAACGGCTGGTCTGTTGGCAGGCGCGTTCGTGATGGCAGCGCCGGTAAAGGCTGAAGCGCAGCCGGTGCGGTTTGGTGTCGAGGTCGGCCATCCGCAGTACGGCTTCTATCATGACAACCACATCCGCGTGGAGGAGATGCGCCGGCACGATGCCTGGGTGCGGCATGACGAATGGGTGAGGGCGCACGAGTATCGCAGCGGCTGGTACAGATAGATTCGCGCGATACGCACAAAGCCGGTCGGGAGAAGCTCCCGGCCGGCTTTGTGCGTGGTGGAGGGCTACTAGACGAGCTCGTAGTAACGTCGCTCCGGAAAGGCGCAGCCCTGGCAGAGGACCTCGCCGTCGCGGGCGGTTTCGCGGTCGTAGTTGATGCCTTCGCCGCAGAAGGCGCAGACGATCCGGGCTGACTTGTAGCCGGGCATTTCGCGGGCGTGCAGCGGGACCTGCACCCACTGTTCGCTGAAGAGGTCGGCGTCGGGCAGCTCGCGGTAGGCACGCATCTGCTGCTCATTCTTCTGGTCGATGTGCGGGTACAGCTCGCGGGCACGCTGCTTGGAGGACTCGAGCGCGGCAAGGCGGATGGCCCTGTCTGTCTGCAGGTCGAGGAAGGTGGCGGCCATCTTGCCCCAGTCCCGGAACTTGAGGGCGCGCTTGCCGAGGCGGCAGCCGGTGACGACGGCAATGGCGTCGGTAGCGCAGCGGTCGATCTCGACGAAGGTCACGAGACGCTTCCGGTCCCTTCCTTTTGGCTCTTCAATCCCCAGCCGCTGGCAGCCGAGCATTGCCATGCGAACACCGAGGATCTGACCGGCGCAGAGATGGCCGTGGGCGATCTCTGCTTCGTGAAGGAGCTCGTCGAAGGCCTGCATCTTCTGATGATAGTCGCGGGTGCGGCCTGCCGTGTTCAGGAACGGGTATCAGTCATCGTTATCGCCTTCTTCGACCAGCGAGGCGGAGCCAATGACGTCGTAGGTCGCTGCCTCGCCCCCGGTGGGCTGAAGGGTGACGCGGACGGGAAGGCGCTGCCACTTTGCGGGCTGGCATACCGGGATGAAGTGATTGGGCTGGGGCCAGACACCGATGGTCTTTTGAACCACGGCACGCCGGCCACCCAGTTGAGCGACCACGGCGAGCAGGCTGCCCTTTGCGGTGGTCGCGACGCCGCAGTAGGCTGCGTAGTCACGGAACCAAGAGACGTCCGAGACGTCGGCGTCAAAGTAGGGGAGATGCAGCGCGGTGATGTGACCGGTGACACGGTCCACCAGGAGCCACGGGCCGGGCTGCCAGACCCAGCGGGCTGCGCCGTCAGCGGGCAGGGCATCATTGAGACGAAGGGCGCGACGAACCGTGAAGCTGCGATCGGTAACATCGTGGACTTCGCCGAGCGTCCACTCCTTCTGACGTTCGTCAACGAAGAGCGGCCGGATCTTGAGGGTCGAGGACTCGTCGGTTTTGTCCTGTGGCGTTGCATCGGGCGGCGTGTAGGGCACCTTGCGGAATGGCCCCAGGGTGACGGTGTGGACCTTGGGCGTGGCGGCGACGAGGGCCATAGGCGGAACCAATCCACCAGCAAAAAGCAGCAGGAGCACAGGAGCGGAGCAAAGAGTCTGCATGCGCGGGAGCTTAGCGTGTGTGATTGCGAAACGCAAGGCCGGTGCGCGAGCTTCACGTTTCAGGCTTAGGGTTTCGAGCAGTAGATGCGCGATCCTTGCGGCGTGAGCGTAAAAAGAACGAAGCGAAACGGAGTTTTTTCCTAGGTATCACTTGGGTTCATTGTCGTCGGACGAAGATTTTACAAGCACCCATGGATCGGTGATTGCGGAGTAGAATCGTGGTGAAGTACAGCAAGCGTCTCGTCTGAAAGCCCGCCCTTGCAAAGAGTGTTCAGCGGCAAGCGTTAGTTTAGTGAAGATTTCAGCAGCACCATTCAAGCGATACGGAAAGGAAGCAGCACTTCTATGTGGAAACCAAATCAGCCCGGCACCACTCCCTCTACCCCGGAGCCGGTTCGTCCGACTGCACCGGCAAGCCCGAGCTTTGAGGCGACTCCCACCCCCCGGCCGGCGACGGCAGGGACCGCTGCTTCGGCAGCGCCAAGCGGCGACCAGGCGACGATCGGCAAGTCGCTGGTGATCAAGGGCGAGCTCTCCGGTTCAGAGTCGCTGTACATCGATGGCAAGGTCGAGGGTGCAATCACGCTGCCGGGCAACCGCGTCACCGTAGGCCGCAATGGGCAGGTAGCGGCGAACATTATTGCTCGCGAAGTGGTGGTTCTGGGTAAGGTGCGCGGCAACGTGCAGGCGAGCGATCGGGTGGATATCCGCAGTGAAGGTTCACTGACGGGCGATGTGATTGCTGCACGCATTTCGATTGAGGATGGCGCCTTCTTCAAAGGTGGCATTGACATCCGTAAGCCTGGCGCTGGCGAAGGCAAGGCGACGCCCGCTGCTGCTGAGCCGGTCGCGGTCGCGGTTACGGTCTAGAGCTGTTTCCGGTATTGACGTTGACGAACGCCGCAGTCCCGGCAAGTCGCCGGGACTGCGGCGGGTCCGGACAGTTTCTGGATGTCTAAAGCCAAACGGAATATTTCGTACCACGGTGAAGATGACCGCGAGCGCCAACAGGGCATACGTCGCCCATGCAGAAGGACGCGGTAAGCGTGCGGCCTTCGTGGTGTAGCTTCGATAGCCGGCGAACGTTGCGTATATAACCAACATTACGACAACGGCGACGAAGAATGCGTTCAGGTGAAGCGCAGCTGCGAGATGACCATGGAGGAGAGCAGCGAAGGCCCGGGTAGCTCCACAGCCGGGGCACTGGAGATGCAAATATTCATAAATCGGACAGCGCGGGTAGAAGCCATACTCCTCAGGTGGGAAGCGCAGGACTAACGCCGCTGCGGCGACGATTCCGATACCGGCCGATAGCGCCTGCATGTTGCCCCTGATGATCAACGGGTCACTTCCGACATGCTGAATTTCCATCTCTACGGGCGTATTGGATGCGGACTCGCTACACTGATAAGTTTGCTCACGTGAAACGAAGGCCTGAGTAACATTCTACTCACGACGTGCTGTTTGGGCGTTGCGGCGAGTGGCGCTAGCTTTTTGAACCTTCGTCAGAGGCAATGCAAGAGGTCGCCTGGTACCCCTTTTGCGTCCAGCCGTACTCCGACTTCGAAGCAAACTTTAACTTGCTCTTTCCGCTCCGTCCGGGCGCCGCGCAAAATAGTGCTTGCAATTTCGGCCGTTCGCCCTTACTTTCTGTAAAACGCTATTCACATCTTCCCATCCCGGAGCGCTGAGCTTCGTATCCGGGGTACGACTCTTCGCGATGAAGAGGCGCCTTTTCACATCGGTGCTTCTTCTGCGCCCCCTTGTTTTCTTTTTGGAGGCACCATCGTTATGTCACATCGCTCTTCGGGAAATCTGTTTTTTGCGAGCCTCTTCGCGCTGATCGCTGCATTCATTCTGGCTGTTCCAGGCATAGGCCAAACGTTTCGCGGAGGTATCAACGGCACGGTCACGGACAGGACAGGCGGCGCTATTGCTAATGCGACGGTCGTGGCTACGGACGTCAGTACCGATGTATCGCACACAACGGTGAGCTCCTCAGGAGGCGATTTCCTCTTCCAGGACCTTCCCCTCGGCAGCTACAGCGTCTCGGTTTCGTTTTCGGGCTTCGCCACGAGCAAGGTTGATAAGGTTCCTGTCTCTGCCGGCGTGATTTATACACTCCCGGTGAAGCTTGCAATCTCCTCCTCAAACACAATCATTGAGGTCGATGCGGCCGCGATTGCACTGGACACCACCAGCACCGTCCAGAACACCGTACTTGACGCCAAGACGGTCGAAGACATTCCGCTTAACGGCCGTGACTTCACGCAGTTGATCGCTCTTACGCCCGGTTATGGCGGTTACAGCGGCGGTGGCTTTGGCTCGCTCAACGGTACACGCGCTAACCAGATGAACTGGCAGATCGATGGTGTCGACAACAACGATCTTTGGCACAATATTCCCGCCGTCAACCAAGGCGGCGTATCTGGCATCGCCGGCATCATTCTCCCCATCGACGCAGTGGACCAGTTCTCTGCACAGACACAGGCCGGCCCCGAGGGAGGGCGCAATCCTGGCGGCACAGTCAACCTGACCCTGCGCGCGGGCACCAATCAGCTCCACGGCACCGTATATTACTTCAATCGGAACGAGCTCTTCGGCGCGAAGAGCCCCTTCTCCGCCACCAAGCAGAAGGTGCGGAACTACAATACCGGCTTCTCGGTCGGGGGTCCGTTCCTCAAGGACAAGCTATTCGGCTTTTTGACCTTTGAGCATCAACGCTTCGTCATCGGCGAGTCCGGTACCGCCACCGAGCCCTCCGTTGGATGGCAGAACAAGGCCGAGGCCGTTCTCGCGTCGCAAGGCGTAGCCGTCAACCCTGTCATGCAGAACGTGCTCAACACGCTCTGGGGTTCCAGCGTACTCGCGCAAGATACAGTTGGTGTGCTCAACAACTTTCACTCCAGCGATCCTGAGTACGGCTACAGCTGGAATGGCCTGGCCAAGGTTGATTACACCATCTCTCCCAAGGACACCCTCTCCGCCCATTGGTTTGTCGGCCAAGGCAACCAGGTAGCGCCCGTCGGCTCGCAGCTGCTGGCCTACTACGAGGTCGCTCCCATCCATGTGCAAAATATCGCGATCGTTGAGAATCACGTCCTCTCTTCCTCCATTACCAATCAGATATTGGCCGGGGTTAATTACTTCAACCAGGTTTTCAACGACAACCAGACCAATCAGAACGTGCAGAGCCTAGGCTTCATCACAGGCGCTACTTTTCCCAACGCGCCCAACATGACCATTGGCAACCCAAATGGCAGTGGGCACTTTGATCAGGTCGGTCTCACCCCGCCCGAGGGTCGCAACGATATCACCGGCCACCTCACCGACCAGCTCTCGTGGGTGAAGGGCAAGCACCAGATGCGTTTCGGGGGTGAGTATCGCCAGGCACAACTCGATGAGTTCTACCACCGCCACGCTACCGGCTCCTTCACCTTCGATGGAAGCCAGGTAGTCCCGGGTGGATCGGGCTACGTGGATGCCCTGGCTGACTTTCTCGCCGGCCGCACCTCAGCCGCCAGCATCACCATCGGTGATCCCGAACGCCAGGTCTTCGTCAACACCTGGTTTTTGAATGCTGGCGACTCATGGCAGATCAGTCCGAAGCTGAACCTCAACTACGGCGTCCGCTACGACTATGAGGGGCCACTGCACAACCAGTACCAGAATATGTCCGTCTTCCGTCCGGCACTCACAGCCAGCAACGGCCTCGCTTTCCAGGGAGTTCAGACCAGCTCGCTCTATCCTCAGTACTACAAGAACATCAGTCCGCGTCTTGGCTTCAGCTATTCACCCGATTCCAACACCGTCTTCCGAGGCAGCTACGGCTGGTTCGCCGATACCCCCAACCTCAACCCCTTCCTCGATAATCGTCCCGGCAACCAGGCGCCCAACGGCGTAGAAGGAAATCCCGGTGGACCTTCACCCGTCTATTCGGTTTCTGCGGCCAACGGCGGAAACAACACAACCATCCAGCAGGGCGTTCCGATCTTCCCATCCTCGATCGGCTATCCCTGTTCTTCCACTTCAACCTGCGGCGTCTTCTCGGTCGCTTCCAACTTCCGTCCCTCCTATAACGAGAACTACACCTTCAACATGGAGCGCACTCTGAACAGCAGGGTCATCGCGCAGCTCGGCTATGTCGGCTCCTCTGCACGCCACCTGCTCAGCCTGCTCGACATCAACCAGGCCCAACCTGGTGTCTACGCAACCGATTTCGCCCGCCAGCAGACACGGTCTTACTATGGTACCTACTCGCAGTATGGCAACATCAACCAGATCTCAAGCATCGGCACTGCCAACTACAACTCGCTACAGGCCCAGCTCCGCATCAACAATTATCACGGGTTCACCGCGCAAGCCGTCTATACCTGGTCTCACAACCTGGATGAGGTCTCGCAGTACCGTGGCACGCTGCCCCAGGACAGCACCAACTTCAAGGGTGACTACGGCAACTCGGACTACGACACCCGCAACAACTTCACCACCTACATGAGCTACGAAGTCCCGGGATCGTCACACTTTAGGGTGCTGACACAAGGCTGGCAGGCGAATGCGCTGATGAGCTTTCACGGAGGCCAGCCTTTCCAGATTTTCGCCAATAGTGATATCAGCGGCACCAACGAAGGTTTGGACCGTGTCAATCAAATCGCCCCTGCGCGCACTGGCATCAATGGTCAGTCCGCGAATGCGGTCTGGATCGACTTGAGCAAGTTCGCTCTCGCCACTCCCGGCTCCTTCGGTACTCTTCGCCGGAATCAGTTTTTCGGTCCAGGATTCTCGGATGTCGACCTATCTGTCTTCAAGAACACGAAGATCGGCGAGAAGGTCACTGTACAACTTCGCGCAGAGCTGTTCAACGTCTTCAATCGTAATAATTTTGCGCCTCCGAGCGTCGCTTTTGCAGGCTGCCCTACTTCGGGCGTTGCGAGCGACGGTTCGACGTGCACCCCAGGGGCATTTGATCCGACCGGCGGAGCAAGCGCAACTCTGTTCGACACGATCGGCGACTATAACGGAGCTCCTGGCATCGGAGCCGGCGAACCGTTCAACACCCAGTTCGGTGCGAAAATTATCTTCTAGCCCGGATTGCTGCATCGATCGAGCCCTCCCACTTCCTGGGAGGGCTTTTGTCGTGCATTCACATTAGAGGGAATGAAAGCCGACGCGCTGCATCGCGGTGACTGCCTCCGGGTTCTTCATAAAAGTGCTCCAGACGAAGCCGGAGCGCAGATTCTCGGCCATGAGGAGGCCAATGCCGACATCGATGCCGAGCACGTCCGGGTCGTACCAGTTGAGCTGGGGGTGAAGGCAGTCGCAGAAGCCGTACCGGCCCCATGCATCCTGACCAAACTCCTGCTTCAGGGCGCGCAGCACGCGGATGCAGTCCTCGGGCATAAATGGAAGTGAGCCGGCCGTCGCGCACGGCACAACCGAGCCGTTGACCGGACCAAGGAGCGGAGGTCCACCCCACGCAGTGTAGCCGTGCTCCCAATCCGATGCCGTAATGCCCCAGTAGTCGTCGGTGTAGCCGCGATTCAGGCTGAGACAGAACACCTTATGCGCTGCGGTTGCGAGTGTCGAATTCCGAAAGTAGTCGGCATACGCATCGTGCTTTCCCTGGAAATCGAACCAGGCATGGGAGTACTGGTGGACGAAGAGCGGATCGGCGGCAGCGATAAAGACGTACGGTCCGTAATCGGTGCGGGGCCGGCTAAAATTCTTCCAGAAGCTAGGGTCGACGCTGTGCGTTGGCGAGCCGATCGCCAGAAGGTACAGCATCATCAGTTCGCAGTAGTGGTCCCAGCGCGTCGCGATGAAGCCGCTCTTTGGGCGCCAGCCCATGCTGAAAGTAAGGCCTCCGTTCAGCATCCATGGCCATTCGACACGGTGGTAGAGTTGGGTGGCCAGATCGTTGATTTTGGTGTCGGTCGCGTTCTTCGGATCGTTGAAGTAGGCGCGGCACGTGAGAACGCCGCATAACAGGATGCAGGTGTCGATCGACGAGACCTCGCTGAACTCGAAGGCCTTGCCGCTTTGCGCATCGTTATAGTGCGAAAAGAAGCCGTGCTGGTTCTCCATCTTGTTCAGGTGGAAGTCGAGCGTGGTGAGCACACGAGCGCGAATGTCGACAAAGGGAAGGTACCCGCGTTTATCCGCGATACACAATGCTGTGAGCCCGAAACCGGTGGCAGCGATACTGGCGATCCGGCGAGGATCGAAGGCCCCGGTCAGCGTCTTGTTGATAGCGCGATCGAGAACCTGGCCACTGCCTGGATCGGCCTGCTCGTAGAAGTAGAGGCAGGCACTGCGCTCCATTTCGCTCAGGAAGGAGTCTTCTTCGGGGCTCAGCGGAAAATCGTTTCGCTGAGTCTGCAATGTCGGAGCCTGGCCCAAGGCCGTCTGCGATGCAGGGAGGGCCGACACGACGGCTACCGCCGCTAGCATCTTCGCGGCGTCACGGCGGCTGATGCCACTCGAAGTTGACCCTGTCTTGGACATCCGTTCCTATGATGCCTGCTGCGTTGCCGCGATTGGAATAACCTGCTGGTCGTGCGTATGGCCTTTTGTGGTCGATCAGTGAAGACGCCCGGATGCAGCCGGGTAGACGGCAGGTATTTCCCGGGCAGTGGTATGAGTGGGACGACTGCCCACCGAGGCAAGGATACGTCGGGGCCAGCAGAGGCACAGCAGCAACTTTTGCCAGTGGGCTCAGATCCAAGCCGGGAATTGGACCATGACTCAGTTCACCCCGTGGCCGTCAGAAGTTGCTCAGTTTGTAACTTTGTCCAATACATAAAGAACACTGTCGTAGTCGCCCTGCAGGTGCAGGTCGAGCCCATGATGGTCTAGGTAAGCGCCACTCAGCGCGCCCATTTCGGTCAGCGATCCAATCAGACCGTTACTACCACCCTTGCGCGGCGTTTCGAGCACGCGAATTTTGTAAACTGCCTGCTCGTCCAGCCCGATCAGGTGCAATGGCGCCGAGCCATATCCGCGTTGCTGGGAATGAAGGAAGGCAAACGCGGCTACCTGTCTGCCGTTCTCCTCGACATACTCATTCGCGATGAAGTTGGTGTCAGCCGCAGGTGTCAAACGATAAAGGGCCCCGTTCTGCACTGTCTTACGGATCTCCTTGTAAGCCGCCACAAAGCGCGTCGACTCAGCCAGTTCTTTATCGCTCGACTTGTTGAGGTTCGAGCCTACGGCGAGGGCGCCCTGCATGGCCACCAGGAAGCGGTACTGCAGCGAGACGCTACGGCCGTTGAAGTTCGGCACATCCGTCACCCAGGCCATCATGATGTGCGGCGTGTAGGCGTAGGTAAAGCCACGCTGGATGTCCAGCCGATCAAAGGCCTCGGTGTTATCGGAGGGCCAGACCTCTTCGGTACGCTTCAGTACGCCGAGGTCGACGCGCCCGCCACCGCTGGCGCAGCTTTCGATCTCGAGGCCGGGATGCTTTTTGCGCAGCCGGTCGAGGATTTCGTAGTAGTTCGCCGTGAACTGCACCCAGATCTTCTTCTGTTGATCGACCGGCACCTCGGGCCAGCCCGGTTCCGTGAAGTTGCGATTGTAATCCCACTTAAGGAAGGCGATTTTGTTGTTGCTGACCAGATCGTCCAGCCAGTGGAAGGTGTACTCCTTCACCTCATCGCGCGCCAGGTTCAACATGAGCTGGTTACGGCCTTCGGTCCGCGGACGACCCTCGAAGTGCATCGCCCAGTCCGGGTGTTTGCGATAGAGATCGCTGTCAGGGTTGACCATCTCAGGCTCGACCCAGAGGCCGAAGCTCATCCCAAGGCTATTCACCTTCTGGATTAAGCTCCCAAGTCCGTTAGGGAACTTCGCTGGATTGACATACCAGTCGCCCAGGCCGGCGTGGTCATCGTTGCGCTTGCCGAACCAGCCGTCATCCATCACGAAGCGTTCGATGCCCATGGCCGCGGCCTTCTCCGCCAGGGCAGTCTGCCCGGCCTCGTCTACCTTGAACTCGGTCGCCTCCCACGAGTTGTAGAGGACCGGCCGCGTCTTCAGCCCTGAGCCGTCCGGAAGGATCCGGGTCCGCTCGAAGCGATGCATGATCCGGGACGCTTCGCCGATGCCGCCCGCGGTGTAACCGCCGTAAAAGGCTGGCGTCTCGAGCGATGCGCCCGGTGCCAGCGTATAGCCGAAGTCGAACGGGTTAAAGCCGCCGGTCACGCGCACCTGGTGCAGGGACGTCTCTTCAACGCTGATGCGCCAGTTGCCGCTCCACGCGAGAGCGCCGAAGAAGACGTCCCCGTGCTCCTGGTCGATGTTGCCGTCATGGTCGAGGGCGAACCAGGGATTGGCCTGCTGGCTGGTGCTGCCGCGACGGCTTTCGAGCACCTGCATTCCCATCTTCACCGGCGTCTCCATGAGCTGGCCTTCTCCGGCCCAGCGGCCGCCGAGGGAGCGGAGCCGATAGCCGCTCGCATCGGGTAGAGTCCAGTTGGCGGACTGCGCGCTCTCGAGCAGAAACGGCGTCTTACCCCGGTTCTCGATCCTAGACCGGCGTTCGATCAGACCCGTCTCGGGATACACGGTGTAGCGCAGCTCAACGTAGATCGGACGCGAGATGTCCTTGAGCTCGACGGTCAGTGTGTCGCCGGCAATCTTGTGGCTGTCGTAGTGCAGGACGAGGTCACGATTGCCATCGGGCCAGGTGACCTTCAGGGCTGGCTCGGTATAAAGGCCTGCGCCCCAGCCGGCGTATTCCTGCGGTGTGTAGGCGGTGCTCAGGTCCAGTGACGACCATTCCCGGGTTGACCTCACAGGCTGAAAGTCAGCGTCGCGCGTTATCTTGCCACCCCAGTAGACGTGCTGCAGTTCGTTGCGCTCGTTGATGCCGAAGACGTAGGAGACCGGGCCGGAGTCAAGAATAAACAGCTTCTTCTCTTCGAGGAACCGGATCGATTGCGACCGTGCACACGGCGCGACAAGCACGAGGAAAAGCAAAGACAGCAGGCAGCTGATACGAGTGAGGCGCACGCGGTTCTCCTAGTTCAGGTGAGGATGCTTCGAAGCTATTTGCCCTGAGACGAGTCACCCGCAACACTAACGGCTTGAACCCAAATTCGCAATGAGCTGGACGCCGGCGTACGAAGGAGCACGTGCTAGGCTTTGTCCCAGACTGCGCCACTGGGGAACGCATAGTCCTCCAGCGTCTTCGGGAAGACCTCGATGCTGTAGCCGGGAGCCTCAGGTAGCAGGTAGCGGCCGCGACGGATCTGCACGGGATGGAGGAAGTGCTCGTGCAGATGTTGGACGTACTCGACGACTCGGTTTTCCAAGAGGCCGGAGACGGCGAGGAAATCGAAGATGGCGAGGTGCTGGACGTACTCACAAAGGCCAACGCCGCCGGCATGGGGGCAGACCGGCACACCGAACTTCGCGGCCATCAGCAGGATGGCGAGGTTTTCGTTGACGCCGGCTACGCGGCAACTATCGATCTGGCAGACGTCGATGGCGCCAGCCTGCATGAGCTGCTTGAACATGATCCGATTCTGGCAGTGCTCGCCGGTGGCAATGCGGATCGGCGCGGCCTCGCGGCGGATGCGCGCATGGCCCAGGATGTCATCGGGGCTGGTCGGCTCCTCCATCCACCATGGATCGAGCTCGGCCAAGGCGCGGGTGCGGCTGATAGCCTCTTCAACCCCCCACCGCTGGTTGGCGTCGACCATCAGCTTGTTCTCCCAGCCAATCTCTTCGCGGACGATGTGGCCGCGGCGGAGATCATCCGCTGGATCGCCGCCAACTTTCAGCTTGAAGTGGGTCCAGCCGTCCGCAATCGCTTCCTTACAGAGGCGCCGGATCTTCTCGTCGCTGAAGCCGAACCAGCCAACCGAGGTGGTATAGGCGGGGTAGCCTTCGGCCACGAGCTGGGCGAGCCGCTCGGCTTGGCCCGTCTTTCGAGCCCGCAGGATGCCCAGGGCGTCGTGTCGGCTCAGTGCGTCGTCGATGTAGCGGAACTCGATCGCCGAGACGATCTGCTCAGGCTCCATCTCGGCGAGCAGGCGCCAGAGCGGCTTGCCTTCAAGCTTGGCGTAGAGATCCCAGACGGCGTTGATGAGGGCTCCGGTCGCGAGATGGATGACACCCTTCTCCGGGCCGAGCCAGCGAAATTGTGACTCGTCGGTGAGGGTCCGCGAGAAGGCGGCAAAGTCTTCGGTGATCGAGGAGAGCGTGCGATCTTTCACGAAGCGCGCGAGGTACTCCAGCGCGAGGACGCAGAGTTCTGTGCCGCGGCCGAGCGTGAAGGTGAGGCCATGACCCTCGAACGCCGTGTCTGTTTCGAGGATGCAGTAGGCCGCTGAGTAGTCCGGGTCTTTGTTGACCGAATCAGAGCCAATGCTGTCGAGCGAGGTGGGGAAGCGCAGATCGACGACGCGGACCCCGGTAATTGTGCAATCGTTCATCTTTCTTCCTCCGGGAGAGCGCGGATCGCATATGTTGGTAGGCGACGGATCGATGTGGCCAGCTCGATGCTGGCAGCTCGATGCGTCCATGAAAACACATCGGACACAGAGTGCCAACGTTGACGCTCGGCGTGTCCGTCAGGCCAGCTTAGAACATGTCTTAAGGGACCAGGGAGTAGCATGAGCAATTTTCGACTGGATGGACGACGAGCCGTCATTACGGGGGGTGCAAGCGGCATCGGGCGGGCAATCGCGATGGAGTTTGCGCAGAACGGGGCGCAGGTTTGTATCGTCGACCTGAACGGCGACAGCGCGCGTGAGGCAGCGGCAGCGATGGGAGCGGGCGCGTCCGGGTGGGATTGCAACGTGGCCGAGCGGGCAAGTGTCGAGGCGAGCTTCGCGGCAATCGCGCAGGCCGGGCCGATCGACATCCTCGTCAACAGCGCCGGGGTAGCGCATATCGGCACCCTGCTGACTACGAGTGACGGGGACTTCGACCGGCTCTTCAATGTGAACGTGAAGGGAACGTACCTGGCGATGCAGGCCGCTCTGCCGGTGATGCTGGCGGGCGAAGCGGGAACGATTCTGAACATGGCATCTGTCGCAGCTACCGCGGGGCTTCCGGAGAGATTTGCGTACTCGATGACCAAGGGCGCGGTGCTCTCGATGACGCTTTCGGTGGCGCGGGACTATCTCGGTCAGAAGATCCGGTGTAACTGCATCTCGCCGGCCCGGGTGCATACGCCGTTCGTCGATGGCTTTGTTCAGCGTACCTACCCGGGGCATGAGGCGGAGGCGATGGCACGGCTCTCGGCGGCGCAGCCGATCGGCCGCATGGGCGAGCCTGAGGAAGTCGCGGGCCTGGCGCTGTACCTTTGTTCGGACGCAGCGGCCTTTGTTACGGGGGTGGATTACCCGCTTGACGGGGGTTTCTGCAATCTTCGTTAAGGCTAGGTTGGTGGGACAGCGTGTGCGGGCCGGAATAGCGAGGGAATGGACTTCAAGGTACCCCACCCCCCCATACTTCAAGTCCAAAGTCTAGGGAACAAGAGGCTTAAGTATGTTGAATCCTAAAGTTTTAGGACTAGCTGTCTGACAGTTTGGCTGATGAGTGGGGTTTCTGGAAGTGAGTTTTGTCAAGGGGTGGAGCTTGCGATTGGATCTGTAGCAAAGCCCAACGCGTGACGGTTTGCCGTCACGCGTTGGGCTTCTGTCAGGAGAGACGATGGTTAAAAGTTGAACCGGGCCTGCAGGTTGACGATGCGGCCGGACAGGGCGTTCTGTGCCTGACCGAAGTTATTGAGCAGGTAGTTGGTGACCATCGAGCCGGAGTTGAGGTTGGTGTTGTTGAAGAGGTTGAAGGCATCGGCGCGGATTTCGAGACCGGCGTTCTCACCAATGACCCGCGCCTTCGGCAGGTAGAAGGTCTTGGTGAGAGTAGCGTCGAAGTCGAGGTAGCCGGGGCCGGTGAAGGAATTGCGGCTGACACCGGGCAGCGTGGGCAGCGTGTAGGCGGCGCCGGCGGCGGGAATGCCGGTGGCCGGGTTGGTGAAGTAGGGCGAGGTGGTCGCGCTGCTGGTGAGGTTATTGTTGAGCGGGAAGTTCAGGTTCGGCTCACCGTTCTTGTAGGCCTCGTTGCTGCGGATATTGTTTGCGCCGCCGTTGTAGGCCGCGGGGCGGAGCGTGTTGTAGTTGCTGGAGGAGTAGTAGAGGTTGTTGCCGGTGTTGTAGTTGGCGGTAAAGGGGAAGCCTGAGTGCATGTTGTAGATGCCGCTGAGCGACCAACCGTCAGCAAGCCGGGTCAGGTAGTTGCCGTTGTGGAAGAACTTCGGCTGCCAGAGGCCATAAAGCTTTAGAGCCTTGCCATAGTTGAAGTCCGAACGGCCGTAGGCGAGATTTGGCGCGTAAGGGTAGGGGTCCTGGTAGTACGGGCCGGAGCCGGTATCCATCGTCTTCGAGTAGGAGAACTCCGCGTCGAACATTAGACCGTGCGACATGTTCTTTTTGAAGCCGGCGAGCAACGAGTTGTTGCTTGAGTTGCCGGTGTTGCCGTAGTAGTCGATGTTCTGGACGAGGGGATTCTGCGGCTGGCCGGCAGCAAAGGCGTTCACGTAGAGGAAGCTCTGGACGATGAGGTGGCGGGTGACGCTGCCCTGATAGCCAACGGTGGCGACGAGCTGGTGGCCAAGGTCGATCTGGGTGTCGAGCGAAAAGTGCTGAGTATAGATGGTGGGCTGGTCGGCCTGGAAGGCGGTGACGGTGACCCCACCGGCGGTCGGGAGGTTGGCGCTATTGAAGCCGCCGACGGCATTGGGATTCGCAGGAAAGCCGAAGAGCGACTTTGTATCAGCCGGAAGCGCATAGACGATCCGCGGATCGATGCTGGCGACACCGTTCTTGATGCTGCTGTTGTTGTAGGTAGCACCGAGGACGAAGGGTGGGTTGCTGCCGGAGTTGCCGGTGATGGCGATCTCGGTCTGATTGAAGTTGAGGCCGTAGCCGCCGCGGATGACGGCCTTGCCGCGAAGCTGCTCCGGGCTGAAGGCAAAGCCGAACTGCGGACCGAAGTTACCCTTCTGAGCGTTGGTAAGATTGCCGCCCTTGCGAACGGAGAGGTCGGTGTAGGTGGTGGCGCCGGAACCGAGAACGACAACTCCAAGGTTGTTTTCTTTGGAAGAGAAGGGTCCGAAGTAGCCGTAGCGCAGGCCGAAGTTGAGGGTGAGGCTGGGAGAGGCCTTCCAGTCATCCTGGACGAAAAAGCCGTAGAGGTCTTCGCGGTTGTCCTGACGATTGGTGATGGGGGTGCCAGTGGCCGGGTTGAAGCTGCCCGACTCCTGGCGCGGAGCATCGTTCAGGAAGTCCCAGATGTTGTAGAAGTTGAATTGGGGCCGGGCCGAGTAGGTGGGGTTGTTGAGGTAATAGAGCCGGGTGACGTCGCCGCCGAACTTGATGGTGTGGTTACCGACAATCTTGGTGGCGACGTCCTTATAGGTGTAGGTGTGCTGGTTGAAGTTGCTGGGGCCGGGTGCGCCAAAGAAGGCGAGCTGGTTGTTCCCGGAGATGTTGGCGAGGCCGTCGACCTGGGATTGGGCGAGGCCGAAAGGAACCTGCGGGTTGGTGGCGATCTCGTTCCAACGCCAGCCGGCGTCGTTGGCGCGGGCTTCGTTCAGGAAGGTCGGTGAAAAGACGTGGTTGTAGATGATCGAGTAGGCGTCGTTGACCTGGCTGTGGTGGTAGGCGTTGTAGGCGCGGACGGTACCCTGGTACGTGTTGATGCTGAGCGGAACCCAGTAGATCGCGAAGGCGAGGTGATCTTTCTTGGTAACGTCGCCGTCAATGCGGCCGTTGTATTGATCGCCAACCTGATTGGTAGGATTGCTGGTGTTGTAGAGGGCGACGTCCGGTGTGTTCGTCAGACCAGAGCCGATACCTGGGTTGGTGGGGTTCTGCCAGGTGAGGTCCTGCGTACCGCGTGGGGTAGTGAGGGGTGAGCCGAGGTTCAGACCCTGCCCGGCGATGGTGCGGCAGTTGACGTTCTCGATGAAGCCAGCCTGGGCGCAGGTCTGGTTGACGATCGAGGTCGAGTTGACGCCTGCACCCGGATAGCCGAAGTACGTGGAGGCGATGCTGCCGGCCGGCGCCAGTGCGCGGAAGGCCGCGGTCTCGTACCAGGCGGTTCCCTGCAGGTTCGAGTTGTTGCGCTGGGTCTCGTACGCGAAGAAGGCAAAGAGCCGGTTCTTCAGAATGGGGCCGCCGACGCTGCCGCCGTACTGGTTGGAGAAGGTGGTGTCGCGAAGCAGGCCGCGCTCACTGGGGGTGCCGGAGTTGAAGGTGCCGGAGCCGTTCCAGCGCTGGTAGGCGTTGAGACCTGGCCGGTTGGCGCGGAAGAAGAGGCTGCCGTGGAACTGGTTGGTGCCGGTCTTCGAGGTGACCTGGACCTGGGCGCCGCTGAAGCGCCCCTGCTCGGCGTCGTAGCCGTTCGAGAGGATCTTGACGCTGCCTACGGAGTCCTCAGAGGGGGTGATGACGGAGGTGCCGCCCCAGACCGCGGAGACGGTGCTGATGCCGTCGATCGAGATGCCATTGGTCTCATACTGCCCGCCATTGGCGTTTGCCTGTGGGCCGTTCTCGGTGGCGAAGATGCCGCCGCTGCGGGTGCTGGCGCCGGGCCCTTGGCTGCCGGGATTCGCATTCGAGGCGGTACTGCTGGACTGCTGGGCGCCGTCGCCGAAGACGCCGGGGGCGAGCTGGACGAGTTGGAAGACGTCGCGTCCGGCGGAGGGAAGGTGCTGAATCTGGTTGCTGTCGACGGTGCCGCTGATGGAGGCGTTGGCGGTCTCGATCTGGGCGGTCGTGTCGGCGGAGACGTTGACGGTGGTGGAGGTGTCGCCAAGCTCGAGCGGCAGGTTGATGGCATTGGCCTGCTCGGGGATGATGTGGACGCCGGAGATGACCTTTTTCTTAAAGCCGGCGCGCTCGGCAGAGAGGGTGAAGGTGCTGTCGGGCAGGGCGTTGAAGTTGTAGACGCCGCTCTCGTTGGTGGTGCTGGTGAGGACCTTATTGGTGGCCGTGTCGATCAGCGTGACGACGGCGCCGGGGATGACGTCGTTCTGGGGGTCAGTGACAGTGCCCTGGATGGAGGCGCGGAACTGGGCCATCGCGGGGGCTACTGCCAGACATCCTAAGAAAAAGAGGGAAAGTGAGACTCTCGGAAGACGCGCGCCGGCGATTCTAGATGCGGCGCAACTTCTAAACCAGCTCTGGATGATGCTTGGAACACAATGCATACTGCCTCCTGAAGTTCGAACCCTGTACGCACCCGGAGAGATTTCCGGGGACTGTCAGGTGCTTCTGATCCCTTGCTCGCGCAATCAATTGGCACTGAACAGACGAATCTATATCACTGTGAAATAACGATGGTCAATGCACCACATAGCCAGGCTTGATGGCCTGAAAGCGACGATGCGCTCACGGTAAAAGCTGCTTTGTAGCGAATTGACTCAGGCCCTGGGATGCAGAACCATGCACGGAGGTCGCCGGGTCAGCCGGTCCCCGTGCTGCTCCTAGTGAGCGTTGCGGGGTTCGCGTAGGTCATGCGAAGGCAAGGGTAAGATGTTACGTGTCCTAGCTGGGAGCTCCCGAGATGCGCCATCACTCAGTACTTATTCGCTCTGCCGCGCCGGGTCTTCGGGCCGGCAGCATATTGCTCCTGTCGGTCTTGTCGATTGTCGCGGCGCGGAGTGTGTGGGCAGTGCCGGTCCACCTGTTGACCGAGGGCCGGACCGATCCGCTGGGGATCGACATCGCGCGTCCCGTGCTCTCGTGGCAGAGCAATTCGACGGAGCGCAACTGGGTCCAGACGGCGTACCAGGTCAAGGTGGCCAGGACGGCCGAGTCGCTGCGCAGCGGCAAGGCAGAGGTGTGGGACAGCGGACGGCAGAGCTCCGCCGAGTCGGTGGGCATCCCTTACCTGGGCCCTGGGCTAAAGGCGGGTCAGCGTTATTTCTGGTCGGTACAGGTGTGGGACAAGCAGGGCAAGAGTCTCACCTCGACCGAGAGCGCGTGGTGGGAAATGGGCCTGATGCAGCCGGGGGATTGGCAGGCCAAGTGGATCCACCGCAGCGACCCGGCGCTCGAGCGGCAGATGCGCGCCATCCACTGCATCTGGCTGCCGGGCGCTGATCCGCAACACGTGCCGCAGGGAACCAGCGCTGAGTTCGCCTATACGCTCCATCTTGCAGAGAAGCCCGCGTCGGCGATCCTTCACATCTTTACCGGCGGAACCTTTACGACGCGCGTGAACGGCACCGTGACAGGCCACAAGCAGGAGTGGGGCGCGTTCGATCGGGAGGACATTCGCGATGAGCTTGTCTACGGTAGCGGGGCAGCCGGCAACAACACGATCCTCGTCACCGTGGAGGTACGTAAGTCGAAGAAGGCGGGCGATACCTTTTCCGTAGCGCTGGCCGCGGAGCTGCACATGACGAAGGCGGATGGCCTGCCGGTGTCGATTGTGAGCGATGGTTCGTGGCGTGGGCGGCAGATCGCGCCCGCGGATTCAGGGAGCCTGAAGGCTGCGCAGGATATCGGCTCCCTTGAGGACCTGCATTTTGGCGTTGGGGCGGATCGGAGCCTGTCCGCGAAGAATCCCGATCGGCTGGAATCGACGACGGCCCTGGTTCGCAAGGACTTTAAACCAACGGCGAAGGTGGTGTCGGCCCGACTGTATTGCACGGCGCTGGGGAGCTACCAGGCCTTCCTGAACGGGAAGCAGGTTGGACAGTCGGAGCTGACGCCGGGCTTTACCGATTATCGGAAGCGGGTGCTCTACCAGACCTACGATGTGACGGCGATGGTCAACCCTGGCGAGAACACGCTGGCAGCTACGCTTGGGGCCGGGTGGCACGGCAGCCCGCTGCTCTGGTCCGGCGTCCGGCTGTTCCCCGGGCCGGAAATGCTCCGGGCCCAACTCGAGCTGCGCTTTGCGGATGGCAGCACGCAAACGATCGCCACCGACGATACGTGGCAGACTGCGACCGGGCCGGTTCTCTCCTCGGAGATCTACGCTGGTGAGGCCTACGATGCGCGTAACGAGCGCAGCGGCTGGGATAAGCCGGGTGGTGCGCAGGGAGCGGGCTGGACTGCTGCCGCGGTCGTCCCGGCCGAGCCTGGGATCGTCGTGACGGCGCAGCCCGATGCGTCGATCCATCCCGCGCAGACGCTGACGCCGGTAAAGATCACCATGGTTGCGGCCGGCAAGGTGCAGGATGCGCTCTTCGACATGGGGCAGAACATGGTGGGCGTGGTTCGGCTTCATGTGCAGGGTCCGAAAGGGACGACCGTTCGACTCAGGTTTGCCGAGCGGCTCAGTCCTGACGGCACCATCTATACGGACAATCTTCGCGACGCGGACGCGACCGATCTGTATACGCTGGATGGCAAGGGCGAGGAGGTGTGGACGCCGGCGTTCACCTTCCACGGATTTCGCTACGTTGAGGTCTCGGGGTACCCGGGCAAACCTACACCGGCTGCACTGGAGGGTATTGTCTGGAACAGCCTGCCGGCCGAGCCTTCCATGCGCCTGCAGACATCGAGCGATCTGCTAAACCACATGAATGAGCTGGGCCTATGGGGCCAGCGCGGCAACTACGTGTCGATCCCGACCGACTGTCCGCAGCGCGACGAGCGTATGGGCTGGATGGGCGACGCGGGTGTCTTCTGGCGGACCGGCAGCTACAACTTCAACGTCGATCCGTTCTCGCATAAGTTCATGCAGGATGTGGTCGATGCGCAGAGTGACGAAGGCGCGTTTGCGAACATCTCGCCGAACCTGCTCCAGGGCAAGGAGCAGTACCCGGGTGCGCCGGGCTGGGGCGATGCCGGCGTTCTCGTCCCTTACGCGACGTGGCTGCAGTACGGAGATCGTTCCATCCTCGAACGAAACTGGGCGGCCATGGAGCGATGGATGGGCTTCATCCTCAAGACGAATCCAAATTACCTTCGGCAGAGGGAGCTTGGTGCGAACTATGCCGACTGGCTCGCGCCTGACCCGCATACCCCTGCAGACCTGGTAGCGACGGCTTACTGGGCCCTGCTTGCCAGGCAGATGCAGGAGATGGCGACGGCGCTGGGCAAGACCGCCGACGCGCAGAAGTATGGCGAGCTCTATGACAAGGTTCAGGCGGCCTACCGGCAGGCCTACGTCCAGCCGGATGGGTCCGTAACCGGGAACACGCAGACGGCCTATGTGCTGAGTTTGTATACCGGCATGACACCGAAGGAGCTCCAGGCGGCTATGACCGATCGTCTCGTACGCGACATCGAGGCACATCAGAATCACTTGACGACGGGCTTTCTCGGGACCCCGTTCCTGCTGTCGGCGCTCGACCAGAACGGCAGGAGTGATGTGGCCTATGGTCTGCTCCTGAACACCACCTATCCCTCCTGGGGCTACATGGTGGAGAAGGGGGCGACGACATGGTGGGAGCGCTGGAACGGCGACACGGGCGATCCGTCGATGAACTCCTACAACCACTACGCCTTTGGCTCAGTGATGGCCTGGGTCTACCGGCGCGTTGCAGGGATCGACACCGACGCTGCATCTGCAGGCTTTCACCACATCCTGCTCAGCCCGCATGTTGACGCGAGACTGCCCCACGTTCACGCGGAGTATGACTCGTCCTACGGCCTGATCACGACGGACTGGACGGAGGAGAGCCAGGCTGTTCTGCATCTCAGCGTCAGAGTTCCAGCCAATACGACGGCCACTATCTCGTTGCCCGCGACCGCGTCGAGCACGATCGAGCAGGACGGCAAGCTCATCCCGGCGCACTTCGAAGGGAAAGCAGCGATCGCCGAGGTTGGGTCTGGGATGTACAACTTCACGGTCCATCGCAAGTAACGCGCCCGGTCGTCTATGACTTCGTCCCGCGTCCTTTATGGCAGCACGATCTTTCTCGCCGCGTTCCTGCTCTTCCTTGTCGAACCGATGGCGGCGAAGGAGCTGCTACCGGCTCTCGGAGGATCGTCCGCGGTCTGGATCACCTGCCTCGTCTTCTTCCAGCTCGCTCTCCTTCTCGGCTACCTCTATGCTTACGGCGTCTCGGCAAGGCTCTCCCCCGCTGTGCAGCGCCAGGTTCATCTGGTCATGCTGGCTGCGGCTACTGTTGCCATAGGGGTTGCGACACGTTTTCGTCCTGATCTTGGCAGCGGCGCCGCCCACCCGGTGACGAGCATCTTCATGGCGCTGACGCTCAGCATCGGTCTGCCATTCCTGGTGCTCGGTTCGACCAGCCCCTTGTTGCAGATGTGGATGGCGCGCTCCGGTGAGGGCATACCCTATCGCCTCTTTGCGCTTTCGAATGTCGGCTCGCTGCTGGCGCTTGTCCTCTACCCAACGCTGGTGGAACCGCATCTGACGCTGCGGCACCAGCGGCTAGCGTGGCTTGCAGGCTTTATCCTGTATGCCGTTCTCTGCGCGGTGCTGTCCTTCGGGTTCAGGCCGTCGCTACCCGCATCGGAAGCGGTCGAGCCTGAAGCAGGGTTGCCACTAACCTCGCGCCGCCAGAAGGCTCTCTGGTTTTTGCTGCCCATGGGCGCTGCCTTCCAGCTCAGCGCCGTTACGAGCCATCTCACCTCGGACATCGCCGCAATCCCGCTGCTCTGGATGCTGCCGCTTGCCGTCTACCTGCTCACCTTCATCCTTGCCTTTGAGTTCCCCGGGGTGTATCGCCGCGGCATTGTCGTTCGCTTTCTCGTGGTGATGCTCGCCGGCCTCGGCTACGCGCTGTCGAAGACCGACGCTACCCTGCCGATCGCTATCGGGATCTTCTTCTTTCTCGTCGAGCTCTTCGCGGCCTGCCTTTTCTGTCATGCGGAGGTCTACGCGCTACGGCCGCAACGCGCTTCGGAAGCGACGCTCTTCTACCTGTTGATCGCGGGTGGCGGCGTGACCGGCACCTTCTTCGTCGGGATTGCCAGCCCGCTGTTCTTTACGGGGAACTATGACCTGGCGATCTCCTTCTTCGTGATCGCCATGCTCGCGCTTGCCGTTACCTGGAACGATGGCTGGCCGCAACGGTTGCTCTGGTCGACGGGCAGCGTGCTTCTGTTTGCGCTGACGATCATGATCCACATCGTCTACGGCCGCCACACGCTGCTGCAAACGCGAGACTTTTACGGCACACTGCGCGTGCGAGAGGCCGACACGCCGCCGGAGCTCCAGCCTGTGCGGCTGCTGCTGAATGGGACGATCCAGCACGGAACCCAGCTCTTCGCGCCTGGCAAAAGCAAGATTCCGACCACCTACTATGCCGAGGATTCGGGCATCGGTCTGGCCATCGAGGAGTTCTGTGGGACGGGTCGGCGCCGGATCGGCGTCGTCGGGTTGGGCGCGGGGACGCTGGCAGCTTATGGGCGTCCCGGCGACCAGATCCGCTTCTACGAGATCAATCCCGCTGTGGCACCGATCGCCGAAAACCTCTTCACCTATCTTCGCGACTCGGGTGCCGGCATCAGCGTTGCCCAGGGTGACGCCAGGACCTCGCTGACACGCGAGGCGCCGCACGGCTTCCAGCTGCTGGTCATTGATGCGTTTTCAGGCGATGCTATCCCTCTCCATCTGCTCACGACGGAGGCGATGCAGGTCTATCGCCGGCAACTCGCCCCGAACGGGATACTCGCTTTTCACGTTTCGAATCAGTATCTCGACCTTGTGCCGGAGGTGGCGCTGCTTGCTGCCGACTCGGGCATGGAGGCGCGAAGAATCGAAAGTCCGGCCAACGAGGCGCGGGGAGAGTTCCAGGCCGTCTGGGTCCTGGCAGGCCCGCCTGCTCTCTTCCGGGATTCTGAGACGATCCAGAACCGGACGACGGCGATCGAGCCCGATGCCGGGCTGCGCGTCTGGACCGACGATTATTCGAGTCTCCTGCCGGTTCTGCGATGGAGCGGACACTAGCTTCCGTCTGTGCATGACGTCGATTCACCGTGCCTTGATGCTGTATAGAGGCGCGTGCTGCCGGCTGTGAACAGGCGGGCGACTGCCCTCGACCGCCTCTATTAATGGCCTGATTTGCGGGAAGGCTCGCCGACGAAAGTTCGATCTTCCGCGGGCAGCTATCATCTAAGGGAGGCGCTACCTGCGAACGGCTCAGGCTCAGCTCGGCATCTCAGCAGGGAAGTAAACCTTCGAAATCACATCGCGTCGTGTGGAGCGATGTTTAGAGGCATTCAGGCATGGAATTTCATATTTCGCGTGACGTTCGCGACCGCTACGGCGTGGACGATCTGCTCTTCGAGTACACCGGCAATGTCGTGTTTGGGAATATAGCTGCCAGCAGGGAGCTTGCCCGACGGATCAACGAGAAGCGCAGTGCAGGGGCAATTTCAGCGCCAGATGAAGTGATTCATGCCGGCAGCCTCTTCGCCATGGGCCTTATCGACGAGCTGAGCCACGCCCTCATTGCCAGCTACCGGAAGACGCTCGATCCGGCCGTGCTCGCGGATGCGCTACGCTGGTTCGAAGCGCAGGCGAACCGGATCGGTGTGGAAAAGCTGCTGACGAGCTTTACGCAGCACTTTCCGAACGTGGGCGTCTATCGCGGCGAGCAGACAGTGGAGGAGTGGCTGGACGGCTCGACCGACGGCATGTCGCACCGGGAAGCAGCCTTCGAAGAGCTGCTGCTGCTCTGGCTGGCCAACATCAATCCTGCCTTCAGGCCCTTCAAGGAGTTCTTCAACGACCAGGATCTGCAGCAGCAGACCATCTACAAGGGCATAACATCCAGTCTGGTTGACTACTTCGAGACGCGACCCCCTTTCGATCCAGAGGTCGGCACTCTGCTAGATGCGCTGCGCGCTCCCATGCTGGCGTCGCCCGATTCGCTGACCGGGCAGCTCGCCTACATCCGCGAGAACTGGGTTCACTATCTGGGCGAAGACGTCCGCCAGGTCTTGCTCGCGATGGACCTTCTGAAGGAAGAGGACATTGCGATCTGGATGCAGTTCCACCCACGATCGGCCTCGCATGGACGCCGGGACCAAGGGTGGGGTAGTGAAGGCTTTGCCGGCGATGAATTTGTCGGGTTTGCAGAGGCCCAGGCCGAGGCCGCGGCTCGTCGTCTGCGCGAGGCCCAGTCGCAGCTACCGGTCGTCAACGAATACGAGGCGTTCAGCCAGGACCAGGCGTGGATGCCGACCGTCGTCCTGATCGCGAAGAGCACGTATGTCTGGCTGGAGCAGCTCTCGAAGAAGTACCAGCGCCACATCCACCGGCTCGACCAGATCCCAGATGAGGAGCTTGCGCTGCTGGCCGATCGTGGCCTGAACGGGCTCTGGCTGATTGGCCTTTGGGAGCGGAGTGCGGCCTCGCAGACCATCAAGCGGCTTCGCGGCCAAGCGGACGCCGTGGCGTCGGCGTACTCGGTCGCTGACTATCGGATTGCCGAGGACCTGGGCGGCGAACCGGCCTATCGGCATCTCCGCGACCGCGCCGCATCGGTGGGGATCAGGCTCGCCAGCGACATGGTCCCGAACCACATGGGCATTGATTCCAGGTGGGTCATCGAGCATCCGGAGTGGTTCCTCTCCCGGCCGGAGAGCCCGTTTCCCGTCTACCGTTTTGAGGGCCCAGACCTCTCGAACGACAGCCGCGTCGAGATCAAGATCGAAGACCATTATTACGATCAGACGGACGCGGCCGTCGTCTTCCGGCTTCGTGAGCGTAGAACTGGCCACACGGACTTCGTCTACCACGGGAATGACGGGACGACCTTTGCCTGGAATGACACGGCCCAGCTGAACTACTCGAAGGCCGAGGTGCGCGAGCAGGTGATGCAGACCATCCTCGAGGTCGCTCGCCTCTTTCCCATCATTCGCTTCGACGCCGCCATGACGCTTGCCAAGAAGCACGTGCAGCGGCTCTGGTTCCCCATCCCCGGAGTCGGCGGATCCATCCCGTCTCGAGCCGAAGACAGCATGACGAATGCGGAATTTGATGCGCTTATGCCGAACGAGTTCTGGCGCGAGGTGGTGGACCGTGTCGCTGTCGAGGTGCCTGGAACGCTCTTACTTGCAGAGGCCTTCTGGCTGCTGGAAGGTTACTTCGTCCGCACCCTTGGCATGCACCGCGTCTACAACAGCGCCTTCATGAACATGCTGCGTGATGAGGAGAACGCCAAGTACCGCTCTTACCTGAAGAAGACGATCGAATTCGATCCCGACATCCTGAAGCGGTACGTGAATTTCATGAGTAATCCGGATGAGCGCACGGCCATCGACCAATTCGGTTCAGGGGATCGCTACTTCGGCGTCTGCACACTGCTGGCAACGCTGCCGGGGCTGCCGATGTTCGGCCATGGCCAGATTGAGGCGTTCACTGAGAAGTATGGGATGGAATACAAGCGGGCGCGCTTCGACGAAAGCCCCAACGACGATCTCGTCGCCCGGCACCAGCGGGAGATTGCGCCCCTGCTGAAGAACCGCCGCCTCTTTGCCGGAAGCAGCGACTTCTTTCTTTATGACTTTTGGACTGGCGAGGGGACAATCGATGAGAACATCTACGCCTACTCGAACCGGTGGGGGAATGAACGAGCCATCATCTTTTTCAATAACCGTTATGGCGGTACGCGTGGAACGATCCACACCTCCGCCGAGTCGATGGATAAGGGCAGCGGAACACTCCGCAGCCGCCGCTTGAGCGATGCCCTGGAGCTGCCCTCAGACGAGGCAGTTATTGTTGCTTATAAGGATGTCGCCTCGGGCCTCGAGTATTTGCGGCGCTCAAGGGACATTGCCGAGCATGGTCTTTCGGTCGAGTTGCGGGCCTACCAGTACGTCGTCCTGCAACACTGGCGCGAGCTGCGGTCAACGGCCGAGCACCCCTGGGACCGGCTCTGCGACGCCCTTAATGGCGCCGGCGTCTACAACCTTGATGAGGCGCTGTCGAAGCTCCGCCTCAGGCCGGTCCACGAGGCGCTTCGTCAGGTGCTTGGTCCCGGTGTGCTCGATCCTGCCATCGAGCTGAGCCGAGCGCTGTCAACGAAGGCGAGCACGGCCGCGCTAAAGCCTGTTGCCGGCTTGAATAACGCGAAGAAATCAGCGCCAGCGGAACCCGTAGCCGACAGCGGAACATCTTCCAGGGACGCAGCTGGAGAGGTTCCTGTGGATGCGGGTGACGCGCATCTCGCACCGTTGTTCAAGAAGACAAAGCTGTTCTTCGAAGCCGTCGCACAACTCGATGGTAACTTGAATGTTGGCCAGGGTGAGCACGCAGCACAGCAGGTCCACAGCTCGATTGCCGCTGCGATCAGGCTGCCGTCGAGCTTGCCTGCGTCTATCGCCACGTGGCCTGCGGCAGCCACCGTGCTGCCCGCCGGCATCGCATCGGTGGAGGTATGGGCGCCGCTATTTGCTTGGAGCGTCCTTAAATACCTGCCTCCGATCACTGATAACGCCACGCTCTTTGACCAGCTGCAGCTTCGTGCCGCGCTCGCTGAGACATTCTCGTCGCTGGGACTCGAGGGCGATCACGCATGGCGCGCTGCGGCAAAGGTCCGGCTCCTCCTGGCGTACCGGGGCGGCAGCTCGAGCGTCTCACTCCAGGCCCTGCTTGGATCGAGCCGCTTCTGGAACGATGGCGATGTCCGCTGGCTTGCAGGCGTAACCGGGTATGAAGGCCGAACGTTCTTCAACAAGGAACTCTTCGAAGAGCTGACTGTCTGGCTCCTCCTGCCGGAACTCATTTCGGGAGAACAGGCGCTACCCGTCGATGAAGAGAAGTCCGCGAATACAGGGAAGCTGATCGATTTGATCCGGGACGCTGGAGAGAAGTCCGCATATGACGTGCAGAAGCTCATGGACGTTCTGCAGCCCGCACCCGTAATCCCCGAACCCGCACCCGTGAGCAAGGTGCTCGCGAAGGCACCGGTCAAGAAGAAGGCCAGGCCGTTGAAACAACCTTCGTAGCCGTTCGAGCGGCATGGTCGAACTATCGTCCCGCATAGAGTTGGAAGGCTGCCCAGTAAAGCGGCTTGCGAAAGACGCTGTCGCCGTGCAGCATGGTCAGCTTCGCGGACCGTAACGCCACATCGGGCCGATCTCCGCTGAGGAGCCGGCTGTAAAGCGCGTCCATCAACTGGGGGGTGGAGACATCGCTCACCTCCCACATTGCCCCGATCACGGCATGCGAGCCGGCGCGCAGGAAGGCCCAGACCAGGCCGACAACGCCCTCGCCGGAATAGTTCCGCGTCCCGGATCCATAGCAGGACGAGATCGTCACGAGTTCCGCATCCAGCGGCTTCTCGAGGATCTCCCGCGCGTAGAGCCTGTTCGCCTCCGGCCGGTCGGCAGGAGTGTTGGGCGGCTCGGACAGGATAATCGCAGAATCGAGCGGGTTTGTATCGTTCGCGGTCGCATGGGCCACAAAGTGGATGTATGTAAAGCGGGCTGGATTACTCGACGCGTATCGTGCCGGAGCGGCGTTCGGTCCTGCGGAGACGGACAGGAGCTCTGGTTTAAAGTGGGAAGCAACATCCGTCATCTCGGCGCGCGCGTTTGGAAGGGGAGGGAACTGATCTGCGCGGTAGAGCGGGTCTCCAATCAGCAGCAATTTCCGCGGGGCAGCCGAGACGGCAGCCACCTTCGCGCCGCCAAGCAGCCGCAGGGACCGTGCATTGGTGAGGGCAACATCCTCAATCCAGTAATGCGGCTTGTCGCCGGGCGGGATTAGCGTCTCGAAGTTCAGCCCGCCAAGGCCCTGGTCCGCGATGAGGAGCACACGCCTTCCCTTACCGATAACCCCCTCCGCAGGCCGCACGAGCGCATCATAGAGCTGGCGGCCGGTCGAGTCCTGCTGGGAGAGTAGATCCTTCGAGGCAAGGATCGCTTGCGTATGGCGCCCCACCAGCGGCAGGATCGTCTCGCTTCCCGTCAGCGTGTAAAAGTCCGCGCGGTTGCTATTAATGGCCCAAAGATAGGAGGCCCGCGGCCGTAGGCAGTAGACGAGGATTGTCGCCTGCTGGCGCTCAGCAAGGGAGCGTACGGAGGAGAACTTCGCCTGCAGTCTGTCACTCACGGACGAGGGTGTCTTCAGCCCTTCGGCCAGCGTCTCGGCCCGGCTGCTGTCGAGAATCCGCAGCGCTTCATCGGTCTTGCCCTCATGGATCAGGTGCTCCATGTAATCCAGGTAAAGATTGCTTCCATTCTCAAGGAATGGCAGTTGCAGCTCGACGCTTCGAAGTGAGAGACGTTGCTGGTGGAAGGTCGCAATTGCTCGCTCGTACCAGCGGTGCGCGTCGCGCTCCCTCCTTTCTTTTGAACAAATGCCGGCAAGTGTATCGCTCGCCACCCATTGAACCGAAGGAGAGCTCCTCGCCCGCTTGACAAGGTTCAGCAACGCCGACTCCGCTGCAGAGTCCTGTCCCTGCTGCAGAAGCAGGAACGATTCCAGCAGCATCGGTTCCAGTTCTTCTGTCGGATCGTGGCGAAGTCGGGCTAGCCTCTCTGCTTCATGAACGTGAACTGCCGCGATAGAAGGCTGGTCATGCAGCAGCAGATAAGCGAGTGCCAAGTGTGCAGCAAGCATCTCCTCAGAATTTCGCAGACCTTCAGCCAATCCGAGCGATCGTTCATAGGAGACGCGAGCGGATACAAGATCATTTAGCTTGAACTGGCTCATGCCGGCGTTGGTCAACAGGCGAACTTCGTCTAGAGTGGCGCCAATGGCTGCGGCCTGGACCCCTGCTGTCTTCGCGTTCTGCAAAGCATGTTTATAGTCCCCGGTCTGGTAATAGGTCCATCCAAGGCTGCCAAGTGATTTCTCAAGCGCCAATCGGGCACCGATGGACTCTGCAAGCGTCGAGGCATGATGAAAGTTTTGTAATGCTTCGTCGTAGTGTTCAAGATGAAGAGCGACCACGCCCAGATTCAGCCACATTTGGGTTTCGAGAAACCTTGTGCTTTGATCGAGGGGGCCTTCGAGCGCCTCACGGAAACATTGTTCTGCCTTGTCAAAGTGAGCCTCCTCAAGGGCAACGCTCCCCTTGGCGCCGAACGTCTCTGCACGGAGTGCCGCATTCGGATAGAGTGCGTCGGCATCATCTAGAGCCCTTTGTGCGCGATCAGAGTTCCCAAGTCGGGCTTCCGCAACGGCGAGAAGAAGGTCACTTCTCACGATCAGATCGTGTGGAGCATTTTGAAGGAGAGGCTTTCGCAACAGCCCGACCACCTTCTCGCTGCGGCCCTGATAGAGGTAGACCCGTGCCAGTTGTACGCCAAATACAGCGGCCCAGCGGGGATCGGCTGTTGCATACTGTCGGAATGATTCTTCGGCCAGTCCCTGAGCCGAGCGGAGGTCGCCCGACGTGAACTGCCTATCTACGAGCTGAGAGGCCTGGTCAGGTGTCTGGATCGCCTCAGTGACGGGTGGCGCGTTGTGTCGGCAGCCGACGATAAACAATAAACAAAGCACGAGCGCTATGGCATGGGAAGGCCATTGCCGCGCGTCGAAGCAAAGCTGACATTGCCTGCCGCTGCGCAGCCCATCTCGATGCGCAACATGGTCAGGTGAAAGGAAAGAGGGGTGACGACCAGTTCGCCGAGAAAGATATTTCCAAAATCGGGCACACTGACTACGTGGCCATAGGCGGGATTGGCCCCAGTGCCATCGACTGCGTTGACGAGCGAGCAAGCGATGTAGCCCTTGCGGCTGCGTGCCGCTGGGTCCAGCATCCAGGCGTATCGACGCTTCAACCACTCGGGAGCTCCCTCAGCGTTCAGGCGTTCGCTTTGAGCGACGGCCCGGGCAACGAAGCTCTGAACGTCCGGCCAGGGCACGTCCGGAAACTCGATCTGTCGGAGCTCTGCTTCTGCACCGAGAGTATCGTCTTCCTTGCCTGAGCGGGAGGCCTCTTTAGTCACCGGACCCGCGAGCAGATCGAGATCGACTACGGGCGCGACAGGATTTCCGTTGATGCGAAGATTTTCAAACTGCGTGCCCACAAACGCGATCTTTGGATAGTAGGCGCCATCCTTGCGCGGATGCTCAATCGAGAGGTGCGAGACGATGCGGTCAGCCGTGACGACCTCAAGAATATTCAGGTCTTCGACGACCGAGGTCACCGACGTTGACCAGTTGCCAGTCACCTTCTGGACCGAACCGCTGACCTGAGAGTAGTGGGGACCCGAGCGGATCAGGTCGTCGAGCTTGAACTGCTCCATGCGGGCGGCTGCCTGCCCACCAGCCTGGCCGAGCGATATGGACGCATGCGACTCAAGCAGTGACTCGAAAGGGTGCGTTAGATAGCCGCCTATCGGACTAGAATCCGCGTGGTAGTAGTGAACTCGCTCGTTGCTGGCGTTCATGTCTGCTCCTTGGAAGGAAATCAGTGATTGTCGAAACTCAGCTTGTATCTGTACCGGGCAAGGGCTGCATCGTTGGTGCCGGCAGAGACCGGAAGACCCTGCACACGAAGTTCGTTCATTCCCTCCTGCGCCGTCGTCACAGGAACCCTGATCGTCACCGCATCATGCGCCTGCTGGGCGGAGACGTCCACATGCCAGACCAGCGCGCCCGCCGGGGAGTAGAGCGAGCAGCGATAGGCCGCAGCACCCGCCGCAGGAGGAACATCTACCGACAGCAGGTAAAACCCCTGTCGGGGGACGCGTACCTCCGTGACGGAATCGCCACGTGCCTCGGCATTCGCGAGCACATGAGGTTCAAGAACCGCGGGAGCCTGCGATTCCGCAAGCTCGGCTTTCATACCCGGAACAACGACCGCCGACTCGTAAACGAGCACCGCGAGACATGCCGCCAGCGCTGGCGCCAGAACCCACGGCTGCCACAGCCAGGCGATCCCGAGCGTTGATCGCTGCGGTCTGGGACGCGCGGCCAACCGCCCATCCGCACTTTTTAATACAACCCTGGCGCCTTCGAGAAAGAGCACGCCCTCCTTCAGGTCGGCGCTACATTGCTCACAATCGAAGAGATGTTCTTCAAAGCGATTACGCGACTCGCCAGACAGCTCACCCAGAAGGTAGTGCTCGACAGCCATTTCGTTCACTGCGTCCTGATGGGTCATGCACGCACCTCAACTACTCTATGGTGCCGGACAAGGCAAAAACGTTTCGCTGGCAAGTCAATAAAGGAGCTCGACCTCCTAATTGCTAGCTTGCTCAACGTAAGCCTTGCGGAAGGACTGCTTGGCCCGATGCAGCAGCACCCGGATATACTCCCGGTTGACGCCCATTTCTCTACAAACATCGTCTTTATCTTTTTCCTCCAAGAAAACAGCGCGCAGAACCTTGCGGTCGCGTTCACTCAGCGTATCGAGAACCGTGCGCACCCGGTCGCGCGTCTCTGAGGAGATCATGCTGCTGAGTGCATCCGGCGCGTGCTCAACTAAAGTAGCTGCGGTCTGCTCTTCAAGCGGGTCAGCGCGGCCGTCGGAACGATACTGCTCAAAAAGAACGTTGTTGCAAACCGAGTTGACCAGCGGTCCCAGGCGATCCGCATGGCGAACGCCGCCCTCGCTCCGCAGCAAAGCCAGAACTCGGGAGAAGGTCTCCTGGCGTACGTCCTCAATCGCCTGCTGGCTGCGCAGCCGTGAACGAAGCTTTAGCTGGATGAGCTCAGTAAAGTAGCGGACAAAGTGCTCCGCGGTAGCTTCATCTCCACGCCGAAGCTTCTCGACGTACGAGGCGTTGAACGTATCGAAGTTCACTCGCCAGACTCCTTTTTCCGGTGCGCTGAGTTTACACCGGCAAGAGCTGGTCTGAAACAGGAGTCTACGATGCAAATCGTATAAAAGATTAGGGTTGCATGCGAATCCATTGTGCAGTCAGCACGACAAGTTACTAAGGTTTGATAACCCCAAGGTCAATTCAAGGCAAGATGCCGGGAATGAACCAAGAAGGTAGTGGACAGCGGAGAAGGCTCCTGAAAAGATAAACCTATCGCAGAGTCGTAACCGCTTCGGTCGAAGTAAGAACAATACTCAACTTAAATTGCGCCCATCTTGGGAAAGTCGCGTATAGTCGTCGTATAACGTACGTAACCTAGCGGGAGTAACCAAAGTTTAACGACTCCTTGTAGCGCTCCTGTCATCCTTGAACACCCTGAATGGTCGGGTGGACGAAGATCGACAACTTCTCTGCCTTCCAAAGCCAACTAAGCAGCATTCAGCGGTATGCAGAACTGCGTCCATGCGCGACTGCATGCTCTACGAACAGGCAACTTCCATTAGGGACGACAAGGAGCAGACTATGAAAGCTGAAACTGCTGTCATCGACGTCTTAGGGAAGCACAAGATTTATTGCGAGTACTACAAAAAGAACGATGACGCCAAGACCGCCATCCTGGTCAACGGCGCCTTTGCGACGACCACGTCCTTCAGTCAGACCGTCCGTTACCTGAGAGATCAGGTCAACGTCGTTCTCTTCGATCTTCCGTACACCGGCCAATCAAAGCAGTTCAACACGGATGGCCGTATTTTCACCAAGGAAGATGAAGTCGAGATCCTCGACCACCTCATTGATCGTTATGGGGTGAACTATCTGATGTCGATCTCCTGGGGCGGGGTCTCGTCCCTGCTCTCGCTCGCCCGTCGGCCGCCGACGATTGAGCGAGCGATCATAGGATCTTTCTCGCCGGTGATCAACGGCGCGATGCACGATTACATGGCGCGTGCCCGTGCGTTCCTGCTCGCCGGCGATACGGCCGGCGCATCGCAGCTGCTCAACAACACGGTTGGTAGATACCTATCGAGCCTGGTCAAGTCGCACAATCTTCATTACCTGATGAACAGCGTTCAGGGGAATGAGGAGCAGCTCATCTTCCACATCGATCAGATATTCGAATTCGACAAGCGACAGTATATGCAGCAGTTCGCCTCGATCGATGTGCCGGTTCTTTTTCTCAACGGCGGCCTCGATGAATACACCACGGCAGACGACGCTCGCCTGCTGGCGGACCATATGCCAATGAGTGAGTTCAAGGTCATTGAAGATGCAGGCCACTTCCTTGATCTTGAAGGCCGGCATCACTGGCGAACGGTAAGCGGGATCGTGCGAGAGTATCTCTTCGATGAGATTGCCGCGCCGCGCCCAAAGCCTGTCTTCGGTATGAACTTCAGCGCTGCCAGCTCGCCGCAACTCGTCTATGCTCAGGCCGGGGACTAGCGATTGCACATCCTCATCATCGCCATCGGCTCAGCAGGGGACGTGCATCCGTTCCTTGGGCTAGCACGAACCTTCGTCAAACAGGGTCATCGTGTCTCCTTCTGCACCAGCCCTGCCTTTACTCCGGTCGTCCAACGAGCCGGACTGCGCCTGCTGCCACTAGGGACCGCTGAAGAGTACCGAGCCGCAATGAGCGATCCCGCGCTATGGAATCCGCGCACGTCCCTCAAGGCCTTGTGGAAGATCATGGCCGAGTACATCCGCCCGCTCTTCGACATGCTGGAGCGGGAGGTTGACGGTGAGACGGTCCTGGTCGGTTCGTTGTGGGCCTTCGGCGCCCGCCTCATGCAGGAGAAGTACGGTACGCCCTACGTCTCGGTGCAGGTGTCGCCGTCAACCTTCCTTTCGGCGAAGCTCCCGCCCGTCCACAAGCGCTTCACCATCCCGGCGGCTTTGCCCCACGCGCTCCGGGCCGGCCTGCTCTGGGCCATTGAGCGCGGCGTGCTTGACCGGGTCTGCGCGCCGGCACTGAACCGGGAACGGGCTGCGCTCGGCCTGCGCCCGGTGAAGCACATTCTCGGCCACTGGGTCCACTCGCCGCAGGAGGTGCTGGGCCTCTTTCCCGAGTGGTTCGCTCCTCCGCAGACCGACTGGCCGCCGCGCGTCACGCTCACCGGCTTCCCCCTCTTCGATGAGAGTGAGTTCCGCGAGATCGACCCGGAGCTGGAGGACTTTCTCGCGCGCGCCGAGGCGCCCGTTGTCTTTACCCCGGGATCAACCCTGGTCGACGGTCTCGCCTTCTTCAGAACCGCCGCCGAGGTTCTGCAGGTTCTCGGCCAGCGCGGTATCTTTCTTGCCCGGCAGGGCGACCCGATGCCGCCGCTGCCCTCGAGCATCCTTGTTCGCTCCTATGTTCCGCTCAGCAAGCTGCTGCCGCGCGCCAGGATGCTCGTCCATCATGGTGGAATCGGCACCATGTCGCAGGCGCTCGCCGCCGGCATACCGCAGCTCGCCATCCCGTTCGCCCACGATCAGTTCGATAACGCCGCCCGCCTGGAACGCCTCGGCTGCGGCCTGCGACTCGACGCGCCCATCACGCAGCCCACACTCCTCGCTGCTCTCCAGCGGCTCCTCAACGAGCCGGGCTTCCAGAAGACCTGCGCGGCAACGCAGCACTTCGTCGCTCCGGGTGAGGTCTCGTGTCAGCGAGCTCTTTCGATCATTGAGACAGTAGGGGGAAGTTCGATCTGCGCCCACCAGCGGCAGCCCGGACCGCGGTTGGTGCACGCATGACTTCGAACAGCAAGCGGCAGAAACCGGGCACGCTTGCCGTGCTCTTCCATCCCACGGACGAGCACGTCCAGAATCTCCTGCGTTTGAAGCGCCTCTGTGAGATTGTGGTCGCCGTGGATAACTCACCCACGCCTGATCCGGAGCTCCATCATCATCTCCTAGCCCTCGGCATCGATGTCATCGCGAATGGCAATCGCGGCGGGATCGCCGGTGCCTTCAACCAGGGGATGGAGCGGCTGATCGACCAGAAATGCACGCTGCTGTTCACCTTTGACCAGGATTCCGTTGTGCCCGAAGACTATTTCGCCACGATGATCCAGGCCAGCAGTGATCTCGCCTGCCCGCGCTTCATCATCGGGCCGAAGATCTTTGACATCAACGTGAATCGCTACATCCCACTTTTGGTGATGAATCGCTTCAGCGTAACTCTTATTCAGATAACGGACGAAGACAAGGGCCTGCTGTCATGCTCGTCGATGATCTCCTCGGGCTCCGTCCTGTCTGCCGAGACCTACCGTGCGGTCGGCGCGTTTCGCGAGGATTACTTCATCGACCAGGTCGATACGGAGTACTGCTTCCGTGCGCTACAGCAGGGCATTCCGCTCTATATCAACACCGCCCTCGTCATGAAGCATGAGATCGGCAAACGTCTCGACCGCAAGATCGGCCTTTTCAATTTCATTCAGTGGAATTACGTCCCACTGCGGCAGTATTACTCCGCGCGCAACTGCGTTCACCTCGCCGGGCTGTACGGCCGTCGCCTGCCGTCGGCAGTCCTGGTCAACCTCATCACGGTGGGCCAGTTCATCTCCGTCATCCTGTATGAGGACAACAAGCTCCGCAAGCTGCTCGCGATGGCCGCAGGCCTTATCGACGGATTGTCAGGCCGCCACGGCTCGATCGAAGCCTGCCAGCCCCGCATCGCGGCATTCTGTACCGACAGGCGCAAGAGCTCACACGCCGCGACTACGCTTCCTTCCGCCGGAATCCATCAGGACCCGACCGCCTCGTTCAGAAGCTGAAGTGCGCGCTGCCGGATGGCCAACGCTTCAGTCTGCGGTAGAAATCGTTCATTCGAGATGAACGACAGCTCCATTTCGCCCGCGAACTGTGATGCGATCAGCGTATTTGTATTTCTCCAGGGGACGGCAAGCGTGGCCCCGATCACTGCTTCCAATCGGAAATTCTTATAGAGTAGCGGAATCTTCAGCCGTCCCATGTTCGAGAACGCCAGGTCGTGCCCGCCCCTGCTGGTACTAAGAAAATCGAAGAGGCGCGGCACCCAGGACAGCATCCGGTCACCTACCATCAATTCCTCGTAGACCTTCAAGCTCTCGATCTTTTCGGCGATCGATCGCTTCATCTCTCGAGCAAGTTCCCAGAAATCCGCCTGCTTCGCGGGCAGAGAAAGCTGGATTGTGGGTGCGAATGCAAACAGCATGTCACTCTTGATTGTGCGAATAAACCTGCGAATGCTTACCGGGCACATGATCCTGTTACGCGCCGTGCTCCCCTGCACCTCGCGAAAAGCCCGCAGGAACGCCACACATAAAGCGGCGTACAGCGTTGTATCTTCCCTCGCGCAGCGCCCGTTCATGGCCGCAAACTCTTCCGCGTCAGCCCTCCAGTAGAGAGCGTAAGGCTCACCCTTTGTTAACGCCGGCTTCCTGCCTCCGGCCACTAGCAGAAAAGCCTTGTACAACGCCGCTTTGCTGCTGATGCGTCGTCTCGTCTTTTTGTCGAGAAGCACGCTTGCCGGTACCAGATCCTTAAGCGATGCATAGGAGGTATACGGCGCAAGCTCGGCATCCGGCTGGTCGGCCACCTGTAGTAGCTCGCGTAGCAGCGTCATGATGGAGCCGCCATCGCAGATACAGTGGTGCGTCACCATCGTTAGCTCGGAGATCTCCTCCGATCGAATCCAGATGAGGCGAAGCAGCGGACCGGCAGCTGTATCGAGCGGCGCCGCCCACTCCGCAACGGTGATCGGTTGCCAATCGACGTCGCTCGTTCGTTCGACCACCCTGAGCGAAATCTCAGGCGTCCGGTCATCCATCACAAAGAAAGGCTCGCCACCTTCCACCATCACCCGCGCCCGCAGCAGCGGATGTTTCGCCTGCATCTTGCGCAGGGCCGTTCGCAGATTCTCCCCGTCGAGTCTTCCTCGAACCCGCGCCGTCATCACGCAGTGAATGGGTATCACCCCACCTGCGTACATGAAGCGCTCAAAGAACAGCATCTTTCGTTTCATAGAGGGTTATCTCGGCCCGGGCTGCGGTGCGGCCATCATCAGCTTCGTGAAGAGCCGATTGAAGCGAATCACGTCGAGATCCTTCTGCACATGCACAAGCTCGAGATCGAGCGGCGGCTTCGAGCTCTCCGTCCAACTCAGCGTATCGCCGTACGTTGGCCCGCGCGAGCAATCCACATCGACATAGAGCCGCTCGTCCTTCGTGATGAGTGTCGGATCGAGCCACGCGGCTGCGGCAACTTCATCCCACAGGTAGTAAAACTCGTGCGTGTACTTCGCAAGGTAGCGCGCACCGGGCTGCGGGGAAGTCGCTATCTCCGCCAACATGGCCTTAGTAAACATCGTCTTAATGGAGATATCAACCGTAGTCAGGTCGATGCGGGGCCAGGGCGCTCGAAGCGTAATGTGCGCGGCCTCAGGATCGAACCAGAAGTTGAACTCATGCCGCGGGCTGTTCGCGAACTCCGGATCGCTCGTCTGCGGACTGAGGCAGCCCCCCATGATGACGATCCCCTTCGTCAGCCCGGCGAACTCCGGATCGATCGAGATTGCCAGCGCGATATTGGTCAGCGGACCAGCGGCGTAGATCGTCACCTCGTGCGGATGCGCGCGCACTTGCCGGACGAGAAAGTGGGCCGCATCGTCTGTCGACGGCTTCAGCATTGGCTCGCCTTCGATCAGCCGCGGTAGCTCGAACGGTGGATGGTAGGCCTGCTGGCTCGTCTGCGCCGCGAGATCGCCCCACGCGCCATACCAGGGAAACGTGCCATACAGCTTCTGCTCTATCTTCGCCTCCCGCTCCGTACGGACCAGTGGAAAGACTGCACCCGGAACGACCGGCACATCCGGCCGCTGGATCAGCTCCAGCATCCGCAGCGTGTGTTCGACCTCCTCCGGCTCCCACGCATTGCCGCTCACCATCGTGATGCCCAACACCTGCGTCTCAGGGGATTGCAGCAGCACCATCATCGCCATCTGGTTCGAGCCTGCCGGCCCGGAGCCGTCCTGATCGATCAGCACCAGCCGCTTCGGCGCCTCTGCCCAAGCGGCGCCGCACACCGCGCCGAGCAGGAGCCAGCAGGAAGTCTGCAGAAATCGCTTCATGAGTGACGCTAGAGTATCAGCGACCAGCGGCGCCACTCAGGTTAAGTCGCTCTGGGCCTTCATGTCCGCGCTCTTCGCCTCTCGGCCGACGAGCGCGATGCCCGCTACCAGCAGCGCGACCCCCAGCACCGTTACTGACAGCACCACGCGGAAGTTCCCGCCGAATCGTGAGGCGGCCAGCTTCGCCTGCAGCACGCTGTTTCGCGACGACAGCAGGTTGCCCAGCTGGTACGCCAGCCCGGGAAACGTGCCCCGCACCGGCCCCGGCGAGAGCTCGTTCAGGTGCGCCGGGACCACGCCCCACGCACCCTGCACCATGAACTGCATCAGGAACGCCCCCAGCGAGATCATCACCACCGTATGCGACCACGCCCAGAGCGGGATCATCGGGATCGCCAGCAGCGATGCCAGCACGATCGCCTTGCGCCTCCCCAGCTTTTCCGACCACGTTCCAAAGCAGATTCCGCCCAGCAGCGCGCCCACGTTGCCGACGCTCGTGATCCACCCGGTCGCGCGCGGGCCGAACGCGTGATTCTTCTCGAGAAAGGTGGGATAGAGATCCTGCGTTCCATGGCTGAACGAGGTGAACGCCGTCATCAGCACCACCAGGAACAGGAACGTCGGTGCATAGCTCCGCAGACTCTGCCAGAGCGGAGGTCGGGCCGCAGCCGAATCCGGTCCCTCAAGCTTACGCAGCCGTTGTGTCTCGAGCCACGCCGGCGACTCCTCCACCTTCGATCGGATATACAGCACCAGGAACGCCGGGATCGCGCCAATCACAAACATACCGCGCCAGCCGACATACTCGAAGACCAGCGCGTAGACGACACCCGCAACCAGGTTGCCGACGACGTAGCCCTCCTGCAGCAGCCCGGAGAAGAAGCCGCGTCCCTCCGCCGGTAGCGTCTCGAATGCCAGAGCCGCTCCCACGCCCCACTCGCCGCCCATCGCGATACCAAACGCCGCCCGGCACACCAGCAGCATCTTCAGCGAGGGCGCAAACGCCGACGCCAGCTCGAACACCGAATAGCAGATGATGTTGACCATCAGCGTCGGCCGCCGCCCATACTTATCCGCCATCCGGCCGAACATAAAGGCGCCGACAGGACGCATCGCCAGCGTGAGGAACAGCGCCTCGGTAACCTGCGTCACCTGCGCGTGAAAGTCCTTCGCAATCGCACTCACGCAGAAGACCAGAATGAAGTAGTCGAACGCATCGAGCGACCACCCCAGGAAGCACGCGATAAACGCATTGCGCTGAGAAGCCGTAAGCCTGCGCATCTGGTCTACGAATTTCATCCTTGTCCCTCGGTTCGTCTAAGCTACACCACTGAGCAGAAGTGGCTCCCGCGTGCCCGCATCTGGCTTGCATCTGGGCTAAGATCATCAGCGACATACCTTCATCCCCAAGGAGCTTGTAAAGTGCCGGACGCTGTCGAACTGCGCGCATGTACCGTGGACGATGCTTACGCCCTGTCGCTCATCGCCGCAGCCACCCTGCTCGAGGCCTTCGCCGGACTCGTTCCCGGTCATGCGCTCCTGGCCCACTGCCGCAAGAACCACCATCCCAATGCCTATATCGCTACGCTCCAGCAGCCCCAGGCTCGGGCCTGGATTGCTGAAGTTTCGCCCGGCGCCACGCCTGTCGGCTACGCCATGCTCACCGTGCCGGACTTCCCGGCCGGGCTCGCCCAGCCCGATGATCTCGAACTCAGGCGCATCTATCTCTTCTCCCGCTTTCACGGCAGCGGCGCTGGCCGAGGCCTGATGGAACTTGCCATCGCCAGCGCCCGTCAGCAGCAGGCTAAGCGTCTCTTGCTCGGCGTGCACCCCGACAATCAACGCGCTCTGGCCTTCTACCGGAAGTCCGGCTTCGTTCCCATCGGAACCCGCCAGTTCCAGGTTGGAACCTCGACCTTTGAAGATCCAGTCCTTGCACTTACGCTCTAGACGGACATTACTTCTCGGGTTACCATCGCTTGCACTAGGTCAAGAAAGAACTGCGCTCGCCTGTCACCCTGCCTCACCCCGCCCGCCTGTTCGTCGCCCGTGTGCCAGACCCGTGTGTCAGACCAGTTCGTGATGTTGAACCCGCTTGAGGAGACCCCATGAAGTGCAGCAGCTATCTTCCAGCAGCGTTGCTCACCGCAATCGCCGCGACGGCATTGTGCGCCAGCCTGCAGGCACAAAGCCCAACCATGCCGCGTTCGTTGATTGTCGAACGCATCGATCTCACCAGGCTCGCCACCCTCAGTGGTAACGTCCGCTCCGCCGCCAACCCGCAGAATGACCTTGGCCCCGTCGACGGTAGCCTTCCCCTCGACCACATGCTCCTGGAGCTCCAGCGCGCGCCCAACAGGAGCAGGAGCTCGCTACCTACATCGACGAGCTCCACACTGCCGGCTCGCCGCACTTTCACCAGTGGCTGACGCCGCAGCAGCTGAACCAGCAGTATGGCCCGGTTCAGAGTGACATCGCTGCCGTTACCTCATGGCTCGCGAGCAGCGGCTTCACCGTCAACAGCGTTTCGCCCAACGGCATGGTCATCGACTTCTCCGGTAACGCGGCCCTCGTCCGCAAGGCCTTCCATACCGAGATCCACCGCCTCAACGTCAACGGTGTTCAGCACATCGCCAATATGCAGGACCCACAGATCCCGGCCGCCCTCGCCGGCGTCGTCCAAGGCGTTGTCTCCCTGCACGACTTTCGCCCGCACATGCTGCATAAAAACGTCGCCGCTGCTCACGTCGATGTACACGGCGGTGCCGTTATCCCGGCCAGCGCCGTCACGCCGAACTACACCTTTACCTCTGGCGGCGATACCTACCAGGCCGTCGTTCCCGGTGATCTCGCCACCATCTACAACCTGAACCCGCTCTTCGCCGCCGGTATCTCGGGCCAGGGGCAGACGATCGTCGTCATTGAAGACACCAACGTCTACTCCACCGCGGACTGGACCACCTTCCGCAGCCGCTTCGGCCTTTCCAGCTACACCTCGGGTAGCTTCACGCAGGTTCACCCCGGGAGCGGCTGCACCAATCCCGGTGTCAATGCGGATGACGGTGAGGCCATTCTCGATGCCGAGTGGGCCAGCGCCGCCGCTCCCAGCGCAGCGATCGAGCTTGCCTCGTGTGCCGACACCCAGACCACCTTCGGCGGCCTCATCGCCCTCAACAACATCGTCAACTCTCCCAACCCGCCCAAGATCGTCAGCATCAGCTACGGCGAGTGCGAGGCCGAGAACGGCGCCGCCGCCAATGCCTCTTACAACTCCGCCTACCAGGCCGCAACCGCCGCGGGTATCTCGGTCTTCGTCTCCTCCGGTGACGAAGGAGCGGCAAGCTGCGACGCCGACCTCACGAAGACCACCCATGGCATCGGCGTCAGCGGCTTCGCATCGACGCCCTACAACGTGGCCGTCGGCGGCACCGACTTCGGCGACAGCTACGCCGGCACTAACAACACCTACTGGAATGCAACCAACACCTCCACCTACGCCTCGGCGAAGTCCTACATTCCCGAGATCCCCTGGAACGACTCCTGCGCCAGCTCGCTCCTCGCCAGCTACAACGGCTACAGCACGACCTACGGCACCAGCGGCTTCTGCAACTCGCGCACCGGCAAGGCCGACTATCTGACGACCGCGAGCGGTAGCGGCGGCCCCTCCGGCTGCGCTACAGGCTCACCGTTCACAGCTGGCGTGGTCAGCGGAAGCTGCAAGGGTTACGCCAAGCCTGCCTTCCAATCACTGCTCGGCAACCCAGCGGACGGCGTGCGCGACATCCCTGACGTTTCGCTCTTCGCAGCCAACGGGGTCTGGAGTCACTACTACGTCTTCTGCTACACCGACACCCGCAATGGCGGAGTATCCTGTGCCGGAGCGCCCAGTACCTGGTCCGGTGCGGGCGGTACCTCCTTCGCCTCGCCCATCCTCGCTGCCATCCAGTCGCTCGTAAACCAGAAGACGGGCAGCGCGCAGGGCAATCCCAACTACACCTACTACAAGCTCGCATCGGCGGAGTACGGCTCGAGCGGCAACTCCAACTGCAACTCTACTAACGGCAACGGGATCGCGAGCAACTGTACCTTCCGCGATATCACTCAGGGCGACATGGACGTCAACTGCACCGGCACCCACAGCTGCTACAAGCCTTCGGGAACGAACGGTGTCCTCTCTACCTCGACACAGCGTATCGCAAGGCTTACGGCACCAGCACCGGCTGGGATTTCTCAACTGGTATTGGTTCCCTCAACGCAACCAACCTCGTCAACAACTGGCCGTAGTAGTAGAAGTGACTCGTACAAACCAAAGAAAGGGAGCCAGCAACACTGGCTCCCTTCGGTTCTTAACACGATGCCGAATCCCGCTTACTTGGTCGGCCACTTCCACTTACGGATCTCCGGCCGATCGGTGCCGTTCGTGTGCGCATAGTTGATGCTGGTGATGATCTCTTCCTTCAGCCACTCTTTCGTATGCGCACCGATCGTCTGCAGCTTCGGCACCCGATCAATCACGTCGATCGCCAGGTTGAACCGATCCACCTGGTTCAGAATCGCCAACTCCAACGGTGTGTTGATATTGCCCTTTTCCTTGTAGCCGCGCACATGGAAGTTATCGTGATTCTTCCGTTTGTACGTCAGCTTGTGGATCAGCGAAGCATACGCGTGGAAGTTGAAGATGACCGGCTTGTCCACGGTGAAAAGGCTGTCGAAATCACCCTCCGATAAGCCATGCGGATGCTCGCGCTCCTGCATCAGCCGGAACAGGTCGACGACATTGACGAAGCGAATCTTAAGATCCGGAAAACGCTCCCGCAGGATCGCCGTTGCCGCCAGCGACTCCGACGTTGGAATATCGCCCGCACACGCCATGACCACGTCTGGTTCCGCACAGTCATCGCTGCTCGCGAAGTCCCAGACGCCGATCCCCTTCGTGCAATGCACCACTGCCTGGTCCATGGTCAGATACTGCAGGTGCTCCGCCTTGTCCGCCACAATCACGTTGACGTAGTTTTCACTCCGCAGGCAATGGTCGGCGACACTCAGCAGGCAGTTGGCATCTGGCGGCAGATAGATGCGCGTCACCTCGGGGCTCTTGTTCGTCACTACATCGAGAAAGCCTGGGTCCTGGTGCGTAAACCCGTTATGATCCTGGCGCCAGACCAGCGACGTAATCAGCAGGTTGATCGACGAGATCGGTGCACGCCATCGCAGCTCCAGCTTGCTCTTCTCCAGCCACTTGGCATGCTGGTTGAACATCGAATCGATGATGTGGACGAACGCCTCGTACGTCGAGAAGAAGCCGTGCCGGCCGGTCAGGACATAGCCTTCGAACCAGCCCTCGAGCGTATGCTCGCTCAGCATCTCCATCACGCGGCCCTCGCGCGATAGCTCGCTCCCGTCCAGATCCTCCGCCAGCTCCTTCGCCATCCAAGTCTTCTTGCTTGCCTCGTAGATCACCTGCAGCTTGTTCGAGGCCGTCTCGTCCGGTCCAAAGACGCGGAAATTCGTCATGTTCTGGTGCATCACGTCGCGCAAAAAGTGCGCCAGCACATCGGTCGACGAAACCTCGACCTGCCCCGGCTGCTTCACCGCAACCGCATAGTCCTGGAAGACTGGCAGCTCGAGCGGCTTGCGCAACAACCCGCCATTCGCATGGAGATTTGCCGTAATCCGCTTCATCCCTATGGGAGCCATCTCCTGCAACTCGGCCCGCAGCCGGCCTGTTTCGTCGAACAACTCTTCGGGCTTGTAGCTCCGCATCCACGCCTCCAGCTCGGCCAGATGCTTCGGGTTCGTCTGAACGTCGAGGATCGGAATCTGGTGTGCCCGCCAGAAGCCCTCCACCTTGTGGCCGTCTACCTCCTTTGGCCCCGTCCATCCCTTCGGGCTCCGCAGGATCACCATCGGCCACCGCGGCCGGGTGCAATCACCCGTCTCCCGCGCATGCTTCTGGATCGCCTTAATCTCGAGCACGCACTGCTCCATTATGGTCGCCATCGTCTCGTGCATCAGCGTCGGGTCGTCCCCTTCCACCACGTACGCTTTCCAGCCATATCCCTTGAAGAGATCGCCCAGCTCCTCGGGCGTAATCCGTGCCAGGATCGTCGGGTTGGCGATCTTGTACCCGTTCAGGTGCAGCACCGGCAGCACCGCGCCATCGCGGATCGGATTAAGGAACTTGTTTGAGTGCCAGCTCGTCGCCAGCGGCCCGGTCTCGGCTTCGCCGTCACCCACCACGACGGTCACGATCAGGTTCGGATTGTCGAACGCCGCGCCAAACCCATGCGAGAGGCTGTAGCCCAGCTCACCGCCCTCGTGGATTGAGCCCGGCGTCTCCGGCGTGCAGTGGCTCCCAATCCCACCCGGAAACGAGAACTGCTTGAAGAACTTCAGCATCCCCGCCTCGTCGCGGCTCTTATCCGGATATACCTCCGAGTACACGCCCTCGAGATAGCTGTTCGACAGCGTTGCCGGCGCCCCATGTCCCGGCCCGGCGATATAGATCATGTCCAGATCGTACTTCTTGATCAGCCGATTCAGGTGCACCCATGTGAAGCTCTGCCCCGGGTCCGATCCCCAATGCCCCAAAAGCCGATTCTTGATGTGCTCGGCTTTCAGCGGCTCGCGCAGCAGCGGGTTCTCGAGCAGGTACAACATACCGGCGCTCAGGTAATTGCAGGCGCGCCAATACGCGTTCATCCGCCGCAGCTCATCGCTCGTCAGGGTCGGTGTCTTGGTGGTCTCGGAAGCAGCTACCTTGGTCGTCTCAGAAGCAGTTGCTGGTGGCGCTATCGCTGGGGAAGCACTCATTGGGAACTCCTTGTGTGGTTAATGTAACCCTCGCCAGTGATCGTCCGAGAAACGGTTAGTTCCCGGCCTGAGACATCTGGTAAACGTGCCGGGCAATCATCAGGTCCTCTTCTGCTGGGACCACGTAGATAGCCGTCGCCGATGTAGTCTTGCTCACGGGCCGCATGCCTGACTTTTTCTCCTCGTTCCTCTCGCCATCGAACTCCACGCCGAGAGCGCCCAGCCCGCCCACAATCGCCTCCCGCGATGCAGCATCATGCTCGCCAATCCCGCCCGTTAATACGACCGCATCCAGCCCGCCCATCAGGGCCATGTAGCTCCCGATCGCCTTGGCCACACTCCGCGTAAAGACCCGCAAGGCCAATTGTGCCTGCTCCTCGCCGCGTTCCCCAGCCGCGCGCACCTCGCGCATATCGCCCGTCCCGGCCAACCCGAACAGCCCAGCCTGGTGGTTCAGCATCGCCTCCACTTTGTCCACGTCGCCGCCCGCCTGCCGCATCAGGTAGATCAGCAGGCCAGGATCGAGATCCCCCGGCCGCGTCGCCATTACGATCCCGCCCGTCGGCGTCAGCCCCATCGACGTATCAATCGACCTGCCATCGAGCACCGCCGTCACGCTGCACCCCCCGCCCAGGTGGGCGATCGCCAGTCGGTTCGGGAAGGGAAGACCGCTCTCTCGCAGCTGCACCACAACGGACTCGCACGACAGCCCATGAAAACCATACCGGTGGACGCCCTTCTGCGCGAACTCCTCCGGCAGCGCATACGTCGAGGCCTCGGGCGGCATCGTCTCGTGGAAGACCGTGTCGAAGCACGCATACTGCGGGACGTCCGGGAAGCGCTGCCGCATGTCCTCAATCAGCTTCACCACCGCCGGGTCATGCAGCGGCGCCAGCACCGCCGCCTCCCGCAACTCGTTCAGCACCGTATCCGTTATCTTCTGGTGGCCTCGCAGCTTCGCCCCGGGATGCACTACGCGGTACCCGATCGCCTCCACCTTCGGCACCTCGGCCCCGGTCACGGCCCGCGCCACAAACTCCGTCGCCTCCGCCATCGAGCCGATCCGCGCCTTGCCCCCCTGCGGCTGCGGGGCGAGATCGTGGCCTTCCGCATCGCGAAATGTGAACTTCGCCTCCGCCCCGCCAATCCCGCTCACCTCACCCTCGAACAGCGAGAGAGGAGAGCCCCCACTTGCATCGAAGAAAGAAAACTTGATGGACGACGATCCGCTATTGATCACAAGAATCTGCATTTTTACGTAGGAGACGCGATCTTCGCCCCGCGGTTGCTCCTGTAGCCCAATCCGCGAAGGAACACTCTCGCTCTACCGTACGCCAGTCGTCATCCAGACGCCGCTCCGTAGTCTTGCACCCCAATCGCCAATCCACTATAACCAGCTGTATTCACCTTCCCCGGTGTGAGGGACACGGAAGCATGTCGACCCAGAAGGTGATCGTCAGCGGGTACGAAGTCAGCCAGGTGCCCGAACCCCCGATCAACAGCACTCCCGCCGGCAACGCCCCGCCCACGCTCTCCCGGCTTACTCCCGCCATCCCGTGGTGGGCGCGCATCGGTCTCTCGCTCGTCGCCCTCTGCTTCCCGCTGCTCTGCGTCATCACCGTCATTCTGCGCGTCGCCTTCCGCGCCGAGACGCCCCGGGTCAAACACGCCTGGACCGGCTGCCTCGCGACCCTCCTCATGATCAGCGGCCTGCTCATGCTCACTGCGGGAGCCTTCGCCTTCTTCCTCGCGCCGGTCCCCGTCATCACCGGCTCCGGGCTGGCCGACCTCGACGAGCGCGCCAGGTTCCCGACGCTCCCCGCCGCCACCGCATTTACCAGCGTCGAGGTCTCCCAGCAGCTCAAGCCGCTCGTCATCGTCGTCTCACCCTCCGCCACCCGCCTTTGGAGCCAGACCCAGACTGACGCGCCCTCGAACTCCTTCGGTGCCGGCGAGCTCCTGCACGCCGACAAGGATGGCTATCTCCTCGTTACCGCAAAGCACGTAGCCCAACTGCGCAAAGGAGGCTTCGGCACCACGCCCTCGCACGTCCTCGTCTCCACCCAGGAAGGCACCTGGGGCACCGCCGACATCATTGCCACCGCCGACACGCTCGACCTTGCGCTGCTCTGGCTGCCCCGCCACTCCGGCACCCAGACCTTCACCCAGCCCCTCACCGCCATTCGCGATGGCGCCACCGTCTTCGTCATCGGGCATCCCGAAGGACTCAAGTACACACTAAGCACCGGCATCGTCTCCGGCTTCCGAGATCAAACCATCCAGATCTCCGCCGCCGTTAGCCCCGGCAACAGCGGCGGCCCTGTCTACGACGATCATGGCAACCTCGCCGGCATCGTCAGCTCGAAGTTCGACCGCAACCAGGACGCCAACGCCGAAAATCTTAGCTTCGCCGTCAAGCCCGCCGCCCTGCTCACCCCCGGTACCTGGCACTTCGCCACCGGCGGCCGCGACCATCTCCAGAGCTACCTCAACGCCCTTAACCCCCTCAACGCCACCCACCCCGGCAAGTAGTCAGGACAACCATGGCCACCCTCAACGTCACCGTCTACGACTCGACCGAAAACAAGCGTGTCCCCGCCGAGCTCCCCGACGACGCGCCCTGCAACAAGATCGTTGCCGTCCTCGTGCAAAAGCTGGCGCTCCCCACCAACGGCCCCGACGGCGCGCCCCTCAGCTACAAGTTCCACCACAAGAACTCCGGTCGCCAGATCCAGGACAGCCAGACCCTCGCCGACGCCGGCGTCAAGGACGGCGACATCCTTCGCCTCCAGCCCGAGATCACCGCCGGCTAGCATGCCCACCGCCCCACTCCAAGTCGCCGCCGAGCTAGAGGAAGACCGCTACAGCCGCTTCCGTCTTATTCCCTGGTGGGACCAGGAGAAGATCCGTGCCGCCCGCGTCCTCGTCATCGGCGCCGGCGCCCTCGGCAACGAGATCCTCAAAAATCTGGCTCTGCTTGGCTTCCGCCACATCGTCATCGTCGACATGGACCGCATCGAGGTCACCAACCTCTCCCGCGCCATCCTCTTCTCGGAAGAGGCAATCGGCGCCTTCAAAGCCGATACCGTCGCTGCCGCTTACACAAAGCTCCTCCCCGAAGCCACCGTCACCCCAGTCCGCGCCAACATCCTCCACTCGCTCGGCCTCGGCGTCTTCCTCTGGAGCGACCTCATCCTCGCTGGCCTTGACAACCGCGAAGCTCGTCTCTTCATCAATCGTGCCGCCTGGAAGGTAAATCGACCCTGGATTGACGGCGCCATCGAGGGCATCAACGGCGTTGCCCGCGTCTTCCTCCCCGGCCAGCCGCCCTGCTACGAGTGCACCCTCGGCGCCACCGACTGGGCGCTGCTCGAGCGACGTATGTCCTGCAACCTCCTCCTGCACGAGGCTGACGCCGCCGGCAAGGTCCCCACCACCCCCACCATCTCCTCGATCATCGCCGGCATCCAGACCCAGGAAGCCCTCAAGCTCGTCCACAAGCTGCCCACGCTCGCCGGGCAGGGATTCGTCTTCGAAGGGCTGAATCACAGCTCCTACAAGGTCGACTACACCGAGACCCCGGACTGCCAGAGCCACTACACCTTCGACCGTATCATCTCCCTCGCCCAGCGCTCTCCCGACCTCACCCTCGCGCAACTCCTGACGCTTGCCAAAGCCGACCTCCACACCACCGAAGCCGCCATCGACTTCAGCCGCGAGATCATCCACAAGCTGGTCTGCCCGCTCTGCCGCGCCGAAGAATCCGTCTTCCAGCCCGTTGGCTCGCTCACCTACCAGCAGGGCCGCTGCCCCAGCGACAACACTCCTCGCATCGTCCAGACGCTCTCGGGCTTCCAGGACGAGTTCGCCCAGCCCGACCTCGCCGCCCGCACCTTGGCCCAACTCAGCCTGCCGCTCTACGACATCTACACCGCCCGCAGCACCGAGCAGGGAAGTGAAGCCGAGCTGGCCTATCTCATCGCCGGCGACGCCCCCGCCGTCCTCGGCGCTAATGCCGTTCTCAGCCCAACGGAGGCCGCATGAGCAACCCAGCCGCCCCCGAGATCCGGATCAATGCCGAGGTGACCCGCCAGGTCCGTCAACATGCTCGCTCCAGCATGAGCACCGAGGTCTGCGGCGTCCTCATCGGCAACCTTCTGCCCGGCTCCGAAACAGATTCGACCATCCACGCCGCCATCGCCGCCGTCAACGCCGCCCAGGCCGGCACTCACGTCACCTTTACCCAGGACGCCTGGGAGCACATCTACAAGGTCAAGGACGCCGCCTACCCGGACGCCCGCATCGTCGGCTGGTACCACTCCCACCCCGGCTTCGGCGTCTTCCTCTCTGAGCACGACACCTTCATCCAGCAGAACTTCTTCTCCGCCGCTAACCAGGTCGCCTGGGTCTTCGATCCCCACAGCGACGAGGAGGGCTGCTTCGGCTGGATCGACGGCAGCATTGCGCGCCTCACCGCCATCACCGTGATCGACACCGACACCCTGGCCAACGTCGCCGAGACTCGCGAGCTGACCACCTCCAATGAAGCCGCGCTCCACAATCACCAGACAGACGATCAGCCCGACGAGCCAGAGCCTTCCGCGAAAGGCCGCCGCATCCGCACTGGGCCACCGCCGCGCTGGCTGCGTTGGACCGCTTCCATTTCCGCGCTCCTTGCCGCTCTGCTCCTCGGATTCGCCGTCTCGCACGTCCTTTTTCCAGCGCTCTACCCCATCGTGCTGCCCGTGAATCCCGCCAACGGCCAGCCCATTCTGCGCGATCCGAAGACCGGCGAAGCAATCTACATCGATCCCGCAACCCGCAAGTACCTCATGCTCGACCTGCACTCCGGTAAGCTGACCACCATTGACCCTCAGGCGCTCCAGACCGCACAGCCTACCCCCAGCAACAATCCGTTCCTGCAGCCCCGGAACTCAGCTCCCACACCGTCAACCGCTCCAGCTCCCCCGGCACTATCAACTCCAGCTCCAGTTCCAGCCCCATCAACTCCAGTTCCAGCCTCATCTACTCCAGTTCCGCTCAAGGAGAAGAAGTGAGCGACGCCCTGTATCCGCCGACCGCAACGCCTGATCCGAACACCATTCGGATTACCCTCGACGACCTGGAAGCCGTCACCCTCCCCGGCCAGAACGCCCCCACAGCAGCCGCGCCCGGCAGCGCCACTATTTACGGCTCCATCAACGACACGCCCGGCGACCCTACCCTCACCGGGACCACCACCGAAAAGCCCAGCATCTGGCTCCAGGGCTGGCTCTATCTCGGCACCGCCGGCCTGCTCGGCGCGCTTTCAGCCTGGGCGATCTGCGAGCCAGCTTTCGTTGACGGCGGCACCGGCGTCAACCGGTGGGGAAACATCTGGCTCTTGCCACTCCTTGTCGCGCTCATGTGTGTCGCTTTCGGCATCGCCGAGAGCCTCGTCGAGCGCTCCCTCCGCAAAGCCCTTATCCGCGTCGCCATCGCTCTTCCCGCCGGCATTATCTTCGGTTTCGTCTTCAACTTCATCGCCAACATCATCTTCAACATCGGGCTGGGCATCCTCGGCGCTGCCGGTGTGCAGTCGTTCCACAATCCTGCCGCCTGGATTGTCCGCGGCGTCGCCTGGGCTGTCTTCGGGGCCGCCGGCGGCTTGGTCTATGGCATCATTGGGCAATCCGGAAAAAAAGCAGGATACGGCGCCCTTGGCGGGGCCATCGGGGCTCTGCTCGGCGGCGCTATCTTCGATCCCATCGCCTTCCTGATGGAGCGCCACGCCGCCCTTGGCGCTGCAGGTAGCGCGGCCCACAGCGCCGCACCCAGCCGTGCCATCGGCTTCGCCCTCCTCGGCCTTGCCACCGGCGTCTCCATGGGCCTCGTCGAATCCGCCCTCAAAGACCGCTGGCTCTATGTCACCACCGGGCCCCTGGCCGGCAAACAATTCATTCTCTATAAACCCGTCACCACCCTCGGCTCCAACCAGCAGGCCGATATCTACCTCTTCAAGGATGCCGATATCCTGCCCGCCCACGCCACTCTCCAGCTTAAAGGCTCGCGCATCCACGTCCTCCCCAGCGGCCCCGTCTACGTCGGCGGCAGCCCCATCCGCGGAACCCATGTCCTTCAGTCCGGCGCCATCCTCCGCATCGGGCGCTACGGATTCCGCTACCAGGAGAAGCAGCGTTGAGCGAGCTCCCCACCGCCGTCTGCCCCTACTGCCGTGCCGGCTTCGAGCCCGCCGGCCCCGCGGGCGAGCCCGCCGATGAGGTCCTCTACTGCCCCGCCTGCGGCACCCCCCACCACGCAGACTGCTTCGCCGAGAACCACGGCTGCACCATCTTTGGCTGTACCGCCGCCCCGGCTGAAGAAGCCAGCATCAGTGTTACGCCCACCGACTTCCAACCCCCCGCACATTCGCCTGCCCAGCCCATCGCCCAGCAGGGAAGCTCCCTCTACAACCTCAACTCCTCCGCCTCCACGAGAAGCCAGCTACCACCACCGCCGCCCATGCCCGCTGGCACCGCCGTGCGCCCACCGCCGCCCGCGCTTACGGCCTACGCCCAGCCCACACCCGCCTACGCCTATGGCAGCTACGGCAATCCTGCCAGCTACGTCAAACCCAAGAGCCGCGTCGCCTTCGTCCTCCTTGCCGTCTTCCTCGGCAGCTTTGGTGCGCACAACTTCTACGCCGGCTACACCCGCAAAGCGGTCATCCAGCTCTGCATTACTATTTGCACCTGCTTTTGGGCATCGTTTCTCACGTGGATTTGGGCTATTGTAGAAGCCTGCACGGTGAGCGTGGACGACGACGGCGTCCTGCTCAACTGATCCTCAACTGACTCAAGGAGAAGGCCTTTGACCTACCAGATCTCGCGCGACGGCCAGGAGTTCGGCCCCTATTCGCTCGCTGACGTGCAGCGGTACGTCGGCACCGGCAACATTCTGCTCACCGATCTCGCCCGCGCCGAAGGATCGACCGAGTGGATCTCCGTCTCACAGGTCGTCGGCACCATCCCAGCCATGCAGCCGCAGGTGCCCGTGGCCTACGCACCGGCCAGCATGTACCCCGATGCGCCGGACCTTAACTGGGCCATCGTCCTCCTGCTCAGCATTGTCACCTGCGGGCTCTTCACCATCGCCTGGAACCTCATCCAGGCGCTCTGGATTAAAAAAGTGCAGCCCGAGACCAAGGCGCTCCTCTTCTACCTCATCGTCATCGGACTTGCGGTGATCAACGTCATCACCTCGGCCGGCAGGATGGCCCTCCTCTTGGGCTCGCGCGGGCAAGTCCATCGCGGCATGTACCCGATGATCGGCATCTCGGCTGTCTTCACCATCGCCTCGCTGGTCATGCAATGGATCATCTATCCCTTTGCCATGCGCGACTCGCTCCTCAAGCACTTCAATCAGGCCGATCCCGTTGGTCTGCAGCTCAGCCCCGTCATGACCTTCTTCTTCGGCAGCCTCTACTTTCAGTACCACATCAACCGCATCAACGAGATCAAGCGCGGCTTTCGTCCGGTCATGCCGTACTAACCTAAAGCCCGCGCCCGCCGCACCGCTCAGGAAGAACCAATTGACCTACCAGAGCCCGACCTACCAAATCTCGCGCGACGGCCAGGAGTTCGGTCCCTACTCACTCTCGGACGTCCAGCGTTACGTCGGCACCGGCAATATCCTGCTCACCGACCTGGCCCGCGCCGAGGGCATGACCGACTGGGTACCCGTGGCCGAGGTCGTCGGAACCATCCGCGTCCCCGACCCGCAGCAGCCAGCCGCAGCCTACGCGGCCGCCACGTCGCAGTATCCCGACCCGCCAAACCTCCACTGGGGGCTCGTCCTGCTCTTCGCCGTGCTGACCTGCGGGCTCTTCATCTACGCGTGGGATATCGTGCAGGCACTCTACGTCAAGCGCATCCAGTCTGCCTCGCAGGCCCTTCTGTACTACATCCTCGGCCTGGTGCTCCTGCTCATTTCGGTCGGTATGACCGTCGCCAAGCTGTCGCCTGACTTCAGCCGCGTGCTCAACATCGTCGGCGCCGTCATCCTGATCGTCGGCCGCTTCAACCTGCGCAAATCGCTCGAAGAACACTTCACCACCGTCGAACCCATCGGCCTCACGCTCTCCGGCGCAATGACCTTCTTCTTCGGTCCCTTTTACTTCCAGTATCACTTCAACCGTATCAACGAGAGCAAGCGCGCCAACCGCCTCGCGATTACCTACTGACCTGAAGACCCCGCATGGCCTCGCCCCGTATCCGCCGCCTCAAACTCGACTATGACGCCCTCCGGCAGCGCTTCGCCAATTGGCCCCTCATCCAGATCACCGGCACAGCCGGCATGCCGCCCGAGGTCTACCGGATCACCTACGCGATCAAGGGCCTCTTCGTCGAGCCTACTGGCCAGATCCACGATCGCGACTCCCACCTGATGGAGATCAATCTCTCGCTCGACTACCCGCGCCGCGCCCCGCAGTGTCGCATGCACACCCCCGTCTTCCATCCCAACTTCGACGACGCCAGCGTCTGCATCGGCGACTTCTGGGCCGCCTCCGAGCGCCTCGACGACCTCATCATCCGCATCGGCCGCATGATCGCCTACCAGGAATACAACACCCGTAGCCCGCTCAACGGCCTCGCCGCTCGCTGGGCCGCCGAACACCCGCTGCTCCTGCCGCTTGACCCGCGCGCTATCGCCCCACCCACCACATCATTTCCCGACACCCCCGCCGCCCAGCCTGCTGTTGAGAATCAAGACCCCTGGGCCGCCCCGATCACCTTCGCCGAGTAGAGCTGCACACCCAAAAGATTGTCGTCCATTGAGGAGCTCTCGCAGCCTCATCGCGAGAGGCGCAGTCGAAAAAACTGCATTTCGCCCCGCCATTGCCCAACCTACTTTCCCGCTGCAGCCGCCAGCGCCGGAGGTTCAGCGACAGCCGCACCCCCACTCATCAACTGAATTACCGCCTGCGACAGCCGATTGCGCATCTCCACACGGTCCCCCGCACGCGTCACATACCGGATCACCAGGTCGATCCCCGCTGCCGCCGGCCGCATCTCGACTGACGGCGTCGCGCTGAACTGGGTAAAGACATTCTGCTGCTTCGATCGCTGCCACTCGTCCTCCGCCAGTGCCGTATCCTGTGCCGTCTCCTGCACCAGCCGCTGGCGAATGTGCTCCACCAGTGCAAAGCTCTCCGCCACCGCAGGAACGTTAACCGTCAGCTCGTCCCACATCCACTGCCCATTCGTTGAAAAGTTGAAGAACTGCCCAGACATCGCAAACTTGTTCACGAACGAGATGCGCCGGCCCGTCGGATGACCCTTCTCCGTCCAGTTGCCCATCTCGATCAGCGTCGTCCGGAACAGCCCGACCTCCACCACCTCGCCGCCGACGCCCGAGATCTCGACCCAGTCGCCAACGCGTATCCCGTTCCGGCCCATCAACACGAACCAGCCAAAGAACGCCAGGATATGGTCCTGAAACACCACCGTGAGACCGGCCGTAGCTAACCCCAGGATCGTCGGAACCTGGCTCGGCGGCCCGAAGATCACCAGCAGGATCAGCAGCAACGCGACAATCTGCACGGTAAGCTGCAGGATCGTCAACATGGTCTTCATGCTGCGCAGCTCGGATGCCGACCGCCCGACCATGCGCCGCTCCATCAGCATCCGGACCAGCGAAGCCATGAGCGCCGCACACAACACGATCAGCGCGACCCACGCCAGCGATTGCAGAATCAGATGGATCACGATCCGGTGCTGCAGCTGCACCTGCGCCAGCCATTTCGCGTAGACCGTGGAAAGCTCTTTCTGGCCCTCTACCCGCTCGTTCAAAATGCCTAGGATACTCCGCTGCGTCTCCAGCCGCCGCAGCAGCACAAGCCGGCTCGGCCGGGCCGCCGCAGCAGGCGCCGAGGCTCCAGCCGCCCCCGCGGCATTTGACGGCGCCGAAACATTCCCTGCTCCTGCCGTATTCGCCGCCCCGCCCGCTGTCTCCGCCCCCGTCAGCGCCGCCGCCTTCTGTTGCAGTGCGGCCGCCTGCGCCGACAGCGTTCCCATATTCGCATCCGCCTGCGTCTTGGCCTGCTTGAGCAGGCCTTCACGGCTCAGCTGGTCGAAGTAGCCCTTCAGCCTGCCCGCCAGCGTCTGGTACCGGCGCGCCGAGAGCACGGCCACCTGCCCGTCGGTCTGCTGCCCCTCGTACCTCTTCATCCCGGCCTCGTGCGTGGCCAGCTCCTCCTGAATCTTGCCGCGCTGGTCGCCGCTCACGATTGCCAACTGCGCCTGCGCGTCCGACAGCTCATCCGTATCCAGCGCCAGCTGCGCCTTCGCCACGTCCAGATCATCGTCGTCCGGCCCCGGGTTCCGCGTCTTCGCGCTCGCCACCAGCGCGTCGACGGCCGCCTGGTCCTGCTTCACCGACGCCTGCAGCGTCGTTACCTGCTGCGATACCGCGAGCGCCTTGCCGGTCAGCGTACGGCTTTCAGAGTTCGCCTGCCGCAGCGCCATCGCAAATGCCTGGTCCACCTCGTGGTCCGCCACCCGCAACGCCTCGTGCGCAAACGCCTGCTCCTCCGCCGAGATCGCCAGCGGCGAGAGCGCCTGCGCCGTCTGCAGCGGCCGCTGGTCCACCACGTCGCCCCGGCTGCCCGAGCCATTGCTGCTTCGCAGGAACTGCAGGTTCGCCATGGCGCCGCGCGTCAGAAAGGTCCCCACCACGCACAGCACCAGCACAACCGCGGGGATAATAATCAAAAGTGGGCGTTTCTTCTGCATGCCATTCGCTCCAGGCCGTCAGTTCCGGATGCCGGCCGTCACATCCAGAATAGCCGCCCGAACCCCGCCGCGCGCTCCGTGACCACCGAGGTACATCATGGCAAACTAGGACACTCCACAACTCGGTCCAGCCATTCGAGTCTAAGTAAACGTAGTCTCCCGTCGATGAGACGACTCACGCACCGCTCAAGGAATGCAATGAGATCGATACACCCGCCGGAAGCCTGTCCCCAGCGCGCACGCCGGTTCTTACTCCAACTTGCCTTATGTCTCGCGCTCGCAACTCCGGCCATCGCCGCTCCCAACTACCCGCCCGCCATCGACCAGGGCTATCGCGACCTCTACAACCTCAACTTCTCCGCCGCTCATACCGTCTTTCAGCAGTACAGCGCTGCCCACCCTGACGATCCCTTGCCGGTCGTCTCAGACGGCGCCGCCTACCTCTTCGGCGAGTTCGACCGCCTCCACATCATCGACGTCGAGCTCTTCGCCAACCAGGACCTCTTCGACCACCGGAGCAAGCTCACCCCCGATCCGGCCATCCGCAAGGCCTTCGACGACCGCCTCGCCCAGGCCGGCCGCCTAGCCGACGCCGCTCTCAGCCGTAACCCGAAAGACGTCAACGCTCTTTACGTCAAGACCTGCATCAGCGGCATGCAGTCCGATTACGCGCTCCTCATCGAAAAGCGCGACCTCACCGCTCTCAATCTCAGCAAGCAGTCCAGCGCGCTTTCGAAGCAGGTCCTCGCCGTCGATCCGACCCTTTATGACGCCTACCTCGCCGCCGGCGTCGAGAACTACATGCTCAGCCTCAAACCCGCGCCCGTCCGCTTCTTTCTTGGCCTTACCGGCTCCTCCACCAACAAGGACGAGGGCATCCGGTTGCTCCGCATCGTGGCCGAAAAAGGTCACTACCTCGCCCCCTTCGCGCGCATGATGCTCGCCGTCGCCGACCTCCGCGACCATCACCCGCAGGAAGCGAAAAACACCTTGATGGCCCTCTCAAAAGAGTTCCCGAGCAACAGTCTCTACCAGCGGGAGATCGCACGTATCCCGCAATAACTCTATGATGGTCGTTGAGCGGGCTTCCTCGAGCCGCTAGTTTGCTACGTCACCAGCCGCACGCGCTCCTCAGAATCAGCAAGGAAAAGGGAACCTCTTCGCAATGCAAATCTCGTCGGTCGGCACGGCTTACCCCTCGTATCGCTATCCGCAGTCCGTTATTACAGAAGCCCTGAAGGAGCGTTGGGGAGCCAAGATGACCGAGCCGCGCCTGCTCGGCCGTCTCCACGCCAACTGCGGCGTTGACTTCCGCCACACCGTTTTTCCGCTCGAGACCTATCCCACCCTCAAGGGCTTCCAGCAGACCAACGACGCCTGGATCGCCGCCGCCGTCGAGCTCGCCCAGCAGTGCATCAAGAATGCGCTCGACCCCCTCGGTCTCACCGCTGCGGACATCTCCGCCATCTTCTCCGCCTCTGTCACCGGCATCGCCAGCCCCACCCTCGACGCCCGTCTCATCAACCTCATGCCCTTCCCGGCCAACGTCAAACGCACCCCGATCTTCGGCCTCGGCTGCGTCGCCGGAGCGGCCGGCATCTCCCGCGCCTCTGACTACGTGAAGGCGTTCCCCGACCAGTACGCCCTGCTCCTCTCAGTCGAGCTCTGCTCCCTCACCTGGCAGGACGACGACCAGTCGATCGCCAATCTCATCTCCTGCGGGCTGTTCGGTGACGGCGCCGCGGCCGTCGTTATCGCCGGTGCCAACACGCCGCACGGCAGGAAGCAGACTGGTCCCACAGTCCTCGCCACCCGCTCTACCTTCTACCGCAACACTGAGCACGTCATGGGCTGGGACATCGGCGACAACGGCTTCTCGATCGTCCTTTCGCCCGACGTTCCCAAGGTCGTCAACGAGAACCTTCGCGGCAACGTTGAAGAATTCCTCGCCGAGAACAAGCTCTCGCTCGGCGACCCGTTCGGCGTGGACAAGGTCGCCGCCGGCC
>CAXTLS010000016.1:0-5845 GCA_964245235.1 uncultured Acidobacteriaceae bacterium | reverse complement strand
CCTATATCTTCCACAGCGGCGGTCCCAAGGTGCTCGAAGCTATGGAGACCTCACTCGACCTCCCTAAAGACGCGCTTGCCCCCTCATGGAAGAGCCTCAGCCAGGTCGGCAACCTCTCCGCTGCCTCCGTCCTCGCCGTCCTCGAAGGCTACCTCAAGGACACCCCGGGCGAGCCCGGCAGCTACAGCATCCTCGCTGCCATGGGCCCCGGCTTCTGCTCGGAACTCGTCCTCCTGCAGTGGTAGGCAGCTAGGCACGTAGCGGGCCATGATGCGGAACTACATTAAAACAAGGTACAGTTGGGGAGCATGGACGAGATCGCCGATCGCTGCATTGCCATCATCTCAAAGGCCAAGACACCGCCCTTGGCCAACGTTACGCTGGACGACAGCTTCGACACGCTGGGCCTCGATTCCCTCGACAAGATCAATGTCTCGTTCGAGGTCGAAGACGTCTTCCACATTCAGATCCCCGACGAATCCATGAACTCGCTCCGCACTGTCCGCGACATGGTCAACGGCGTCGCCCGCCTCATCGAACAGACCGCCACCATACCCGCACCAGCCAAGGATTCCCAGTGAATCGCGTCGTCGTCACCGGCCTCGGTTGCATCACCCCCATCGGGTGCTCGGTCGACGAGTTCAGCACCGCTCTCTTCGCAGGAGCCAGCGGCATCGGCCCCCTGCGCGCCTTCCCTGAAGCCCCCTCCGGCGACCCGCTTAACCCCAACCTCCGCTTCAACCGCTACGCCGAGGTCAAGGACTTCGACCCCGCCCCCTTCCTTACCTCCGGCCAGATCGTCTCGACCGACCGCAGCGCTCAATTCGCCATCGTCGCCGCCCGCCAGGCCGTCGCCGACAGCGGCTTCCTCGAGAAGGCCGCGCCCGAGACCATCGCCATTATCACCGGCTGCTCGACTGGCGGCCGCAACTCCGAGGAGCACGAGACCGGCCGCCTGTACAACCAGAATGCCCGCGTCCATCCCCTCACCGTCATTCGCACCATGTCGAGCGCCGGCGCCAGCTACATCGCCACCGAAAACAACATCACCGGCCCCACCCTCAACATCTCGACCGCCTGCTCCTCCGGCACCCACGCCATCGGCCTCGCCTTCCAGATGGTCCGTTCCGGCATGGTCACAGCAGCGATCGCCGGAGGCCATGAAGCCCCGCTTACCCTAGGCTTCCTGCGCGCCTGGGACTCCATGCGCGTCGTCTCCCCCACCCAGTGCCGGCCCTTTTCCGCGGACCGCGACGGCATGACTCTTGGCGAAGGCGCCGCCACCCTCATCCTCGAAACCCTCGATGCCGCCGAGGCCCGGGGCGCCACCATCTACGCCGAGATCGCCGGCTTCGGCATGTCCGCCGACGCCCACCACATCACCCAGCCCAAGGCCGAAGGCGCCGCCGCCGCCATGCGCCGCGCCATTGAGGACGCCCACGCCCCGCTCAGCGAGGTCGGCTACATCAACGCCCACGGCACCGGCACCCAGGTCAACGACTCTGTCGAGGCCGCTGCCATCCACCAGGTCTTCGGTGCGCGCGCTCCCCACATCCCGGTCAGCTCTACCAAGTCCCTCACCGGCCACTCCATAGGTGCCACCGGCGCGCTTGAAGCTCTCGCCGTCATCCTCGCTCTTCGCCAGGGCTGTCTTCCCAAAAACACCGGCGTCACCGAGGTCGACCCCACACTCGAGCTCGACGTCATCCTCAACGCTAACCGCGAAGCCCACCCCCACCTCGCTCTCTCGAACTCCCTCGCCTTTGGCGGCCTCAACGCCGTCCTCGCCTTTCGCCCCTATAGAACCTGAACCTTCTTCCGTGCCTCGTACAACTTCGCGTCGATCAGAAAGCGAAACCAGAACGTCTGCAGCGTCCAGAAGATCAGCCCTTCCATCCCATCCAGAATCCCCAGCCGGATAAAGTAACGGTAGAGAAACAGCCCGACAGGCCGCACGAAGTACGGCGCATTGTTGTAGATGTTGCGCAGGTATCGCTTCTTCTCAACCACCGTCCCGCCAAGCCTGCCCGTAACCTGCTTCTGGGCGCCAGCCGCCTGGCCCTTCATCTGCTCGCGAACCTCAGCATCCGCCCAGCGATTATGCCGTGCCGTCCACTCCGTCAGCGGCATGCGAATATCATCGATCATGCTCGCCTTCAGCTGCAGCGAATCCCCATCGCACAGAAAGTGCTGGTCATACTCCCGCTCCTCACACCGCCCCATGCCCGTCCGGAACAGCCGCATGTGCCACGTCGGCGACATCCCGCCATGCCGCATCAGCCGCCCCATAAATTGGAGATACCGCGGCAGATAGTAGCCTGCCACGGCGGGCTCCTCCGGCAGCGCGGCAATCTCCTGCAGCAGCTCCGGCGTCAGCCGCTCGTCTGCATCCAGGTGCAGCTGCCACCGATACTTGATCGGACTATGCGCAATCGCCCAGTTCCGTTGCACCCCGTAGCTCTCGAACGCGTGATGCAGCACATGCGCGCCAGCGGCCTTCGCCAGCGTCACCGTCTCGTCCAAGCTCCCGGAATCGACGACGTAAACATCATCCGTTAGGGCCGCAACACTCGCCAGGGTAGCGGGCAGGGAATCAGCAGAGTTGAAACTCAGGATAAGGACAGAAGGCTTCAAGACACTCTCGGGACTGGCTTTGAGCTTGCACTAAGGACGAAAGAGGATGATCCGGATTGACGCGCCAGACCGCTTGAACCTAGTTCAAGTTTACCATCCTGGCCATCGTCCAATGCCGCCCCATACCATTCCCTTGCTAAACTAGAAGACTGTGACTCCCCCCGTACTCTTCGAAGAGCAGACCGCCGCGCCGGCTCAAACCCGCCCCAAAATCGGCTTCGTCTCGCTCGGCTGCCCCAAGAACCTCGTCGACTCCGAGGTCATGATGGGCATGCTCCATCACAACGGCGCCGAGCTCACCCCGCGCGCCGAAGACGCCGAAATCATTGTCATCAACACTTGCAGCTTCATCGACTCCGCCAAGCAGGAGTCCGTCAACACCATTCTCGAGATGGTCCAGCTCAAAGTAGGGGGCGCCGCCGGAGGTAAAGCTCAGCGCATCATCGTCGCCGGCTGCCTGGTCGAGCGCTACCGCGACGAGATCCGCAAAAACATCCCCGAAGTCGACGCGGTCGTCGGCACAGGCGAGCTCGAACAGATCCTCTTCGCAGCCGGCCTCACGCCCACCGGCCACGCCGCCGACTCGCCCTTCCAGATCCTCCCGCAGGACTTCAATCAGCCCCAGATTGAAGCCCATCTCCAGCACGACCTCGCCGTCCAGGACGACCCCCTCGTCAACGAGACGACCGTCTCCCGCGAACTGGTCTCTCGAGCCGCCAGCGCCGTCAGTCAGCACTCCCGTCCCCTCGCCGACCCCGAACACGGCACCGAAGTCGCCCCCCAGCTGCGCATCATCCAATCCCTCGCCGAGACCGGCACCACCCACGGCGACGAGCCGCTCCACCACCCCGGCAATCACATCGCCCACGGCATCGGGCGGGGTATCGACCTCGGGAATACGTCGCGCCCTGAAGGCGACCTCCGCCAGCAGCAAGGCCGTTTCTCCCGCGAAAGCTGGGACGGCGCCACCGCCGCCCTCCCCGAGTACCTCTACAACGACGCCACGCCCCGCATCCTCACCACGCCCCGCGCCTCCGCCTACATTAAGATCGCGGAGGGCTGCGACCACCCTTGCAGCTTCTGCATCATCCCCCAGCTCCGCGGCAAGTTCCGCTCGCGCCGCATGGGCTCCATCATCGCCGAGGCCCAGAACCTCATCGCTCAGGGCGTCCGCGAGATCACCCTCATTGGCCAGGACACCACCTGCTACGGCGAAGATCTCGGCCTCAAAGAAGGTCTCGCCCAGCTCCTCGACGCCCTCGCCGTCCTGCCCGGCCTCCGCTGGCTCCGCTTCCTCTACACCTATCCCAACAAGGTCACCACCCGGCTCCTCGAGACCATGGTCCGGCACCAGACCATCGCCAAATACCTCGACGTCCCGCTCCAGCACGCCAGCGCCAGCGTCCTCAAGACCATGAAGCGCGGCGGCAACGCCCAGCTCTTCCTCGAGCTTATCGCCAAGGCCCGCGCCATCGTCCCCGGCATCGTCATCCGGACCAGCTTCATCGTCGGCTTCCCCGGCGAGACCGAAGCCGATTACAAGGAGCTTGAAGGCTTTGTCGCCGCGGCGAAGATCGACTGGCTCGGCGTCTTCACCTACTCCGACGAAGAGGGCGCCAAGGCCTTCGAGTTGGCCGCCGACCTCAAAGTCCCCAACCGCACTATCCAGGCCCGCCGCCGCAAGCTCATGAAGCTCCAGCAGAAGATCAGCACCGTCGCCAAGGCCGACTGGGTAGGCCGCGAGATCGACCTCCTCGTCGAAGGCGAATCAGAAGAGACCGAGCTCCTCTGGGAGGGCCGCACCCCGCTCCACGCCCCCGAGATCGACGGCAAGGTCTTCATCAACGACTTCGGCCCCCACGAAACTCTCGTCCCTGGCACCTTCTACCGAGCCCTCATCACAGAATCCCACGACTACGACGTAGTCGCCCGCATCCTCGAATAGCTCACCGCATCACCCCTCGTCATCAACGCCCCCCTTTGTCATCCTTCGCGCAGCGGAGGACCTGCTTTCGCCCCTGCCCTTGCCAGAGTTATTTCAGAAAAGATCCTCAAAAACACCAGCAAACGCGCTTGTCAAGCTCCTGGATCACCTAAGTTTTCATAGCAATAAGCTTAGCCGTGGCATCTTAGTTGTACCCAAACTGCTATCCTTATAACTAGGACCTAACGGGACAATCACGAAGTCGTGCGGCAAGGTAAGTATCCTGGAATGACTATTCTAGCTGTAAGTGTCCTCTTTTGAGTATTTTGTGTGCCGAATGGCTCTTGCGCTTAGTAAATAAAGAGTTTACGGGCACACTACGAAAGAATTGTGATGTTCACGTTCGAAGATCACCCCGGCAAGGACACACTGCCGGGCTTTTACAATAAAAACCGTCATGGCCACCACACCCAAAGCGCTCTTCTGCCCCACGTGTCGCAAAGTCGTCCTCGCCACCGACGAAGACTTTCCCTTCTGCTCCGACCGCTGTCGCATCCTCGATCTGGGCAAATGGGCCAGCGGCGACTACAAGATCTCCTCGCCCATCCAGGACCCGGAACTGCTTGAAGAGCTCGCCCGCTCCAACGCCCAGCGGCACCCGCACGGCGACGAAGATTAGCCGCACCATCTACACTGAAACCTATGTGTGGAATTGTCGGCTACATCGGTCCTAACGCTCCTGTCCCGATCATCATTGAAGGCCTCCGCCGCCTCGAGTACCGCGGCTACGACTCCGCCGGCATCGCCGTCGCCGGCGGTCCCGATGGTCTCTCGCTCCGCCGCGCGCCCGGCAAGCTCCGCAACCTCGAGGCCGTGATCGCCAGCTCGCCGATCGAAGGCACCTTCGGCATCGGCCACACCCGCTGGGCCACGCACGGTCGCCCGACCGAAGAGAATGCCCATCCACACCGCGACGGCACGGGAACGCTGGTCGTCGTGCATAACGGCATCGTCGAGAATTACCTCACGCTCAAGAAGGAGCTGGTCGCGAAAGGCCACACCTTCTTCTCGCAGACCGACACCGAGATCATCGCGCACCTCATCCAGGACGAGCTCGAGCTCGCCGGCTCGCCCGAACCCGCCGGCAAGCGCACTGCCGACATTAACACATCGGAAGCCGTCATCAACTCGCAGCCGCCGACCATTCCGCTTGAAGAGGCCGTCCGCCGCGCCGTCAAACGCCTCACCGGCGCCTTCGCCATCGGCGTCCTCTCCGCCCACGAGCCC
>CAXTLS010000015.1:8426-65491 GCA_964245235.1 uncultured Acidobacteriaceae bacterium | reverse complement strand
CCGCCAGCGTTGATTCTGAGCCAGGATCAAACTCTCGTTTAATCTTGGTTTGCTCGCCACACGCAACAGGGGTTGGTGTGGATCGAGCGCCCCCATTCGCTCGAAAGGAATGGAGGTTTATAACTAGTGAGAATGACTAAACCAATTTCGTATCATCTCACGACTGGCACGTTCAACTATGTTGTCAAAGATCCGAACTGCATCCGCCTAGGCGGGCAGTTTTGGATCAAGGACTTATCGGGCAGAGCCGCGATTGTGTCCTCGAACTCGTGTAACGCTGAATTTCGTCTGGATGGTGCTGGCTGATCTCGCTTTGCGGTGCAAACACAACCGGCTGGATCAACGCAACAGCTTGTGACGTCTTACGCGAACTTTCTGAGAGTATCAAACCTTGCTACTCTTGTCAACTTCTTTCCGCTTGCCTCAAACTCAAGACGAGAGATCCGGGTCAACCCTCTTCGCGCACAGCATTCAAATCAAAACATCGGAACGACAGAGATTCTGTCGCGGAGCACTTGGCTCCTTTGGTATTCAAACTGCAGTGGCTTGGGTCTAGATCAGCGGGCCTTTGGCCCTGTTTCAATCTAACACTTGGACTGCGCTCCGACTTCCCTTTGCTCACGTACAACCAGGGCTGAGGTGCGAAGCTTACTTCCTTTGCAACTCACTTAGAATAACTTGCTCTTTACATCTTTGCAAGTCAGTTATACGTACCTCGCAAGTTCGACCACCGCTTGCAACTCCGTACCTCTTTGCGACTTCCTGAGAGTATCAGTGGTACGGCTTCAATGCAACCGTCTGAGCCTGTTAAGAACAGGGACTTCTGTACAAACAACGATTCGCTCCGTAAAAGAGGCGCCTTCCCGATAGTGACGATCTTTTCCGACCAGCGAACACTCGCATCCTCATCACCAGCGCCATTTCGGATCATCTCCGCCCGCGATTGGCTGCCGATGGCCAGTCGTGGCGAGAGCAATATCCCAAAATGGCCCGCCGATGGAGATTCCAAGTGGCGATGGACGGCGCCTTAAAGCCGTTTACCAGGCGATTCCCAATCCGCAAGCCGGCATAGTGATTCTGCATGGTATCGCGGACCGGCTCTTCTATTGGGCGGCCGCGCAGCAGCTTGTCGCCTAAGAAGGATGCGCCTCGCTCATCTTCTATTACGGCGGCTTGGGCGGAGCAGCGGTGCGATCACGCCCGAGAACATGGACACCGATATCCCCGACGCCAACGCCCGGCTAAGGACGTTGCTGCCCGCAGATACGCCGGTCTTTGTGCTCGGCTCTTCACCGGGAAGAGGAGCGCTGGCGGATGCCGCGAACCGGCTCAGCCCGAGCCCTGCCGGCATCATCCTGTGCCAACCGTTTTCCTCATTGCGCGCCGCTGCCGCTGGGGCCACCACTCCCCTGCTGGCACGGTTGCTGCCGGATCTCTGGCCGACAGCACAGACACTGCGCTGCTTCCTGCGCCGCTGCTGATCGTTCATACCGCCGCCGATTTGACTGCTTCCGCTCGCGATGGCCAGAGAAGTCGAGGCCGCTGCAAAGACGCAGTCCCTCTATCCCGTGTCACTCGCCATTCCGGCGGGCCTCGGACATAATGATGCCTTTCTGCGTTCGCGCGAGGGTACTGGGTGCCGATTGTCGACTCTGCGGCGCCATGCCGCGGAGGCGAGTAGGCTGCGGCATGCAAGGATTCGGGCTAGAATCGCCTGCATGGAACCCACAGAGATTCAGGAATTTTCAAACCAGCTCAAGGAAGCCGGCGAGGGCAAAGCCGAGGGCAAGGCCGAATCACTCACCACCATCTCACTCGCAATCTCGATTCTGGCCGTCCTTGTGGCGATGGTCACCGTCCTCGGCCATCGTACCCACACTGAAGCAGTCCTGATGCAATCCCGCGCAGGCGACCAGTGGAATGAGTACCAGGCCAAGAAAATCCGCCAGGATAACCTCTCGGTAGTCATCGACACGCTCGGCCTGGCGCCCAATTCAAGCCCCGCAATGCAGGCGAAGATCGTTGAATACAAGGCCCACATCGCCAAATGGAAGGAAGATCTCGCCCAGGAGCAGGATAAAGCCCGCGAATACGAAGCGGAGGTGTCCCACGCAGAGCACCAGGCCTCCCGCTACGATCTCGGCGAGGCCCTCCTCCAGATCGCCGTCGTCCTCTCCTCAATCACACTCTTTACAAGAAATCGGACGTACTTCCTGCTTGGGCTCACAATCGGAGTGGTCGGACTCGCGATTGCCGGCTCCAGCGTCTTGGTTCATTAGCCCCAGGACGAGGGCCGCGGAAACCCTGATCGCCTACGAAGGTTTCGCGATAACGCCCAGATCCACCATGCCGTTCACGAAATACTGCACCGCGAGCGCCACCAGCAGCAGCCCCATAATGCGAACCAAAATGCGTATTCCCGTATCCCCCAGCGCCCGCGCCACCTTGTCCGAGTTCCCCAGCACCAGGTAGCAGACCAGCGCCGTCACGAAGATAGACCCCAGAATAGCCACCAGCTGCCAGCGCGTCTGGGCCTGGCCGACCAGCACCATCACGCTCGTGATCGATCCCGGACCAGCCAGCATCGGGATGCCGAGCGGAACGATGCCGGCATCCTCCTTGCTCGCCGCCGCCGCCGTGTCCCCTGAGGCTTCCTGGGTCGGCGATCGCTTCGCCTCCAGCATATCGAGCCCGATCAGCAGCAGAATCACGCCACCCGCAATCTCAAAGGCCGGCAGCGTAATCCCGAACATCCGAAAGATGTACTGGCCGCCAAGCGCAAAGGCCGACAGGAAGATCCATGCCGTGAGCGACGCCTTCCGCGCCATGCTGCGACGGCGTACCGGGTCTGATCCCTCCGTGACCGCAAGAAAGGTAGGCAGAGCCGCAAAAGGATCGACAAGGAAGAAAATAGAACTCAGCGCCAGCAGCGAAAACCGCACGTACGCCGATCGTTCGAGCACCGACAGGCTAACGCTGTGTGGATCAAACATCATCCTTACAGTCTCTCACGCAGTCGCTATAATCATGCTCAACATCAGGAGAGATCATGCCCTTACAGACCACCGAGAACATCTGGCACAACGGCCAGCTCGTCCCTTGGGACAAGGCTCAAATCCACGTGATGAGCCACGTGATTCACTACGGCTCATCCGTCTTCGAGGGAATTCGCTGTTATGCGCAGCCTGACGGCGCGGGAATCTTCCGCCTGCCCGAACACATGCAGCGCCTGCTCGATTCGGCGAAGATCTATCGCATGCCGCTGCCCTACACCGTCGACCAGCTCAGCGCCGCGGTCGTCGATGTGGTGGAGGCAAACGGTGTTACCCCCTGCTACATTCGCCCGATCGCCTTCCGCGGCTACGGTGAAATCGGCGTCAATCCTCTCAAGTCGCCGGTCGAGGTCTACGTCGCGAACTTTCCCTGGGGCAAGTACGTCCCCGGCCACGACGGCGCTGATGTCTGCGTCTCCAGCTGGAGCCGCCTTGCTCCTAACACTATGCCATCGCTCGCCAAGGCCGGCGCCAATTACATGAACTCGCAGCTCATCCGTATGGAGGCTGAGATCAACGGCTACTCCGAGGGCATCGCGCTCGACGTAAACGGCTACCTCTCCGAAGGCTCGGGCGAGAACCTCTTCCTCGTTCGCGGCGGCATCCTCTACACTACGTCGCTGGCCAACTCCGTCCTCAACGGCATCACCCGCAGCTCTATCCTGACCCTCGCGCATCATCTCGGCATTACGATCGTGGAACAGTCGCTTCCCCGCGAGATGCTTTACATCTGCGACGAGGCCTTCTTTACCGGAACGGCCGTCGAAGTCACCCACCTGCGTTCAGTCGATCGCATCCTTGTAGGCGATGGCACGATGGGGCCGATCACCCGGGCGCTCCATGACGAATTCTACAGCATCGTCAACGGGGTCAAGGCAGATCGCTACAACTGGCTCACACCGGTCAAGGTCAAAGTCGCCGAAACCGTAGGCGCATAACTTCGATCTCTGATGAGAGCTTCTTGCCCCGTGACAAGGCTCCAGTGCCCCACTCTCTCGCGCACCTGCGAAAGGGTGGGGTTGATTCAGCCAACATCTCCCACCCCCAAAGTACTGTCAAGCCTGACCTTGGTACCGTCAAGATAAGAAGTCTGTCCGAATGAACGATTTAGGCGCATAAATCATCGTAAAAGTTGACGTAAAGGTTGCACCCGGGTTGGTATCCTGAACCTGTACAGAGCCTCGGCTAGTCGCCGGGGCTTTGCCATTTAAGATGAGTATCTTATCCGTAAGTCATTTGTTTTGATCAGTTTAGCCGCCAATATGCCTCGCCTGTCATTCCAAAGGATTTAGCGCCGCACATCGAAGAAAAAGGAGCAATCCAGATCGCTTCGCGTTGCGTTATTACCGCAGCAGCGATAGGAATACCCTCGCCAAACGAGGTTCCAGCGGCTAAACTCCGTACCTTGAACACAAAGAGCCTCGCAGCTCCTAGGATCGACCATCAGTTTTAGAAGGGCTCCACGATGTCTCAAACAGCATGTCCGCGGTGCCGTGCGTTGCAGGCGCGCCGCGTCAAGCAGGCAGGGTTTTTCCAAACAACCATTCTGCAGAGGTTTGGCTACTATCCCTGGCAGTGCCGGTTCTGCAAGGCCACCTTCATCCTACGGAAGCGTGGCCACAGATCACATAATAAGACCTCAGGTTTCGATCAGACCGAAGCGCAGCAGGATCACGGAACGACGAGTACTCCGCCCACATAGAACGGCGCCTGCAAGTCAAATTCCGTTGATTGGCCGCGTGGTCAGTTCGCCCAGCGGACGGTTCTGGTCTTCCCAGCCCGGCAGCTCCTGAGAACCAGTAATCAAGCGAACGCCGTCTTTCTCCCCAAGATAGGTCCACGCCCATGACCAGAAGACGAAGAACCGGTTCTGGAAACCGACGAGAAAGAAGATGTGCACGAACAGCCAGGTAAGCCACGCAGGAAAGCCACTCCAGTGTGCCTTGAACGGCCACTTGATGTTAGCAACGGCCGCCGTCCGGCCAATCGTCGCCATATCACCCTTATCGAAGTAGCGAAAGCTTTTGTTCTTCCCCGGTCCGTCGCTGCCATGGCTCGCGCCGATGAGCCGGCCAATTCGCTGGGCCGTAAACGTTCCCATCTGCATCGCCGGCTGGGCTACACCCGGAACCTGCTTCCCGTCCTGGATCACCTGCGCCAGGTCGCCGCATATAAAGATCTCGGGATGCCCCGGCGGGTTCAGGTACTGATCGACAATGACGCAACCCTTGCGATCAGTCTCGACACCCAGTAGCTTTCCCAACGGGGACGCTTGCACACCTGCCGCCCAAAGCGTCACGACGGCGTCAATTCGCTCCTCGCCGACCATGACAAACCCGGGTTGAACGTCGGTCACCTTGGTGTTGGTACGCAGCTTGACGCCCAAGCCTTCCAGCTGCTTCCGAGCGCTTTCCTGCAGATCTTCCGGGTAGGCACCAAGAATCTTGGGCGATCCTTCCAGGATCAAAACCTGCGCCTTCGAAGGATCAATATGCCGAAAGTCCTTTGCCATGTAGAGCTTTGCGATGTCGCTGATCGCACCGGCAAGCTCAACCCCGGTCGGACCGCCGCCAATGATGACAAAATTCAGCGCAGGATGTGTCCCAGACTCAAGCATCTGCCGTTCCGCAAGTTCAAACGCCAGCAGGACACGTCGCCGGATCTCCGTCGCATCTTCTACGGTCTTGAGACCAGGGGCCAGCTTCGCCCAGTCATCCTTACCAAAGTAGGAGTGGGTCGATCCGGTTGCGACCACCAGGAAGTCATACTCCAACTTCGCGCCGGTCTTGAGCAGCACCAGCTTGCGCTCAAGATCAAAGCCGGTTGCTTCATCCATCAGCACTTCTGTGTTCTTCTGGCGGCTCAGAATGGAGCGGATCGGCTGCGCGATGTCCGCCGGAGACAAAACGGCAAGAGCAACCTGATAGAGCAAGGGTTGGAAAGTATGGTGATTCTTACGGTCAACAAGAGTCACGTCGACCGGCAATTTCGCCAGGCCGCTCGCTGTATTTAAGCCAGCGAATCCTCCACCGAGAATGACGACGCGCTTGCGTACCCTTTCATCCAAAGCTGCTGCAGCTCCTGCCATCGAGACCCTCTCTGGAATTGTTTACCTGTGAGTTCGATGCTGAAGCCGGCAATCCGGTGTATTTGTTGCAGGCTAAGGATGCTTTTGCAGCGTCACCGAAGTAAATCCCTGGATTCCTGAGGTCACGACAACATTGGTAGTCTCCGGACCAGCAATCTGTAACGGGGCAAGTACAACCACACCATTAATGTCAGAGGCTACGCTCGCGTCCGACACCTCGTAGACCGGCGCTACAGGACAGCGACCCTGGACAGCACACGGCACAGTCCACTGGCTCACGGTCTGATGAACCTGCACCGCGGCCCCGGCCACTGGATCGCCTGCTGCATCGGTGATCTGAAAGCTGATAGGGGTAAGGCTCGCCGTTTGCGGTACAGACGGCGTTGTGCCGTTTGCCACCACCACGAACTGCGCGGGATCAACTCCCTGCGCGATAAAGGCTGCGCACACCGTACTCCACGCGCATACCGAGCCACCTGTCTGCACTCCGCCTGCAAGAGGGCCGGCTGTGACCACGGCGACCGCCATACCGTGTTCGTCGGTAATAAGCTGCATGCCGGATAGTGCCAGCTGTCCCCCCGAAACCGTCCAGGTCAACGGCGTCAACACGGCAGGCGCGCCCTGCTGTAGCGCAGTCGCAGTCGCCGTCCAGCTCACGGAGGCACCCGCTGCGATGAAGATCGACGCGGGCGACACAGTGACCGACCGTACCAGGGGAACAGCAACGAAGGAGATCGTCTGGGTCAACCCTAACCCGGCGGCCTGCAAGCTGACCGGCCCCTGTGAGGGCGTTACCACCATGGAAGCCAGACCACTTGCGTCCGTAGTCACCGTACAGGACGGTGCGGCGCCGCAGTTCTGCCAGACAACCGCGCCTGCGGTCGCTGTAAACACCACGGGAACTCCCGCCAGTGGCGTAACCCCGTCGACGTCGATTGCTTCCACCGTGAAGGCAGGCGTGGTAGGAAGACCGGCGGGCAGATTGCCGGCCGGGGCTGAGATTAGGGCCAGCGTATACGGCAGAGCAGTGTAGACGTACTGGAATGAGCCCGACATCACCGTAGACCCTTCCGTTGAGGGATCGGTGACGGCAACGTCAGCCAGCACGGACGTACCTGGCAGCACACTCGCCAGGTACGGGACCGTCGCCAGAATCGTTGTCGACGTCCAACTGGCGACCTTCGCGCTAATTCCGTTGACCGTAACCCGGTTGCCGGGCCGGAAACCCATACCGGTGATCGTCACCTGCGTGCTGCCGCTGCCGGATGCAGGCGCAATCGCGTCGGCATACATCACCCTCGCCTGGTAGTGGTAATCAGGCCTGCCATCGCCGCGCTCGTCCGCGACGACGATCCTGAGCGTATGCGCCGGCGAACTCTGCGCGGACAGGGTCGTCATGCCGATAACAACACTGTTGAACGCCACCGGCACTGCACCGCGGGTCGGTGCCGTGCCAAGCGCATCCCCGGCATGCCACAGGCCGATCACTGGCCGCGCCTTGTTCGCGGTCGCCAGCCCCTGCTCGTCCAGCGCCGTTACCTCCATGGTGAAGCTGCGATTCGCCCGCACAGGCAAAGCGATCCACGCAGCATGCGAGAAGGACCAAGGGTTCGCATTCGACCCGCAGAGCACGCCGGTCCACCATCCCCCGGCATGCGGCGGCACCGGCGCGGCCTCTGTTCCATCGCCGCCGACCGCGCAGGGGGTCGAAGCATTGGCGGGGAACTCATCCCAAAGACTGTACGCGCCTGCCGAAACGTCATTTGTCCGCCACGAAATCACATCCCCCGAGGGAGTCACAGTCGAGGACTGGTACGGGCTGATGGAGTAGGCACCCGTATAAAGCGGGTTGATCGCCTCTGTACGCATCAGTTCGTCTTGAGCGATTTCTCCGCTTGGAACCGGAACCCAGGGAAAACGAAAGTAGTTCGCTACATCGAAGTTATAGTTGATCTCGCCAAAACTGCCGTACAGGCCGGCAGGTTTGGGAGTGACCGGGTTTCCCTGCAGCTGCTGGTTAAAAACGCCGGTGACGGAGGAGACATCGTCCCAGGACTCCATGACCTGCTGAGGCAGTGCATTTCTCCGCATCACCACATTCACGCCGGCCATTCCCTCATGCGTGGCGAAGAAGATCCCGCCTTCAAGGACACTGGCATGTGAAAAGCTCAGTTGCTTGCCCGGCCCCGGGTTGGAGTTCACGGGATATAGCAGCGTGAGCGACGCGATATCATCGTCACGCAACGTGAAAGGCTGCGGCAGGCACTGATAGGTGTAGAGTCCGCAGATGATGTCGATTGGGTGCATAATCGGCCAGTGCAGCGCCTGCCCATAGGTCGCGACCGGTGAACCTGTAAAGACGTTGTCGTTCAGCTGCGACCAGCCAAGCCCCAGCACGCGTCCGAATGCCCGTTGCAGCTGGTATTGCATCTGAAGCTGCTGCTCTGGTGCTGGCCCGGTACACCGGCCGTTCAGGATAAGCACCGCATGCTCGATAGTTCCCGCCGGCGTGATCGAGTCCACACTTTCCGTAACCGCGTTTTGACGGCATCCACTGGGATCACTTGCGCCACTGCCAAGCAGCAGGTCAGTCACCGACCCATCACGGTCATAGATCACAGCAATCTGCTTGGCCGCATAGTTTGTGCTCTGAACGTCGGCCGGAAAGACCAGGCCGTCACCCCCTCCATAGACGTTCGCTCCACTTACCGGCTCGTTCAGCGTTCCACCCTGCTGCAGCACGATCCGCGAAGTTGGAACGTTCCACACGCCCGCAGCCGCAGCAACCATCGCATCAGCCGCCGCATGGTTCACCGACGCGCTCAGGTCGCCCGGATCGGTGTAGTAGAGCGGCTGGTCGATGTACCAGATCACAATCTGGCCTTTGGTGTTGAAGTAGGGCGGCCCTGTCGTCCAGCGTGGGCTTGAGCCCTCTGCCGCCACCCCGCCAGCAATCGCGAGCAGACTCAGCCAGACTGTCGCAAGCAGCCGCCGCTTCGTGCTAGCGAACGGCATTGGCCTGCTGGGCCTCCCAAGCTCCAAGCATCGCCAGAACGGCGCGCAACGTCGATCCCTGCGCCGTGCCACCTGAAGCAGGTACGTCGACCAGACCACCTAGAAGTGTTGGTGTATGCACCAGCATTCCGTCATTCTCAACTTCCTGTCTCTGCTGCTGATTACCGCGCACACTGGGAGGCACCCCTTTGCGGGTCACCAGGAGGGCCTGTTCCTTCCCAACGAACACCGGCTCAACCGCCGTCATCGGTCTCGCATGAAATCCGTTGCCACTCGCGTTCGAAGCAGATCGCAGCAGCCGTGCCTGGATCCAGCGGAGATCCACCGCCTGCTCGCCAGAGACGACAAAGTCATCGCCGGCCCCGGGCGCCTGTCCACTGCCGGTAATCGGAATCGCGCCATCCTGCCCTCCTACCGGCGAGCTCAGACCGGCCTCGGTCGGAGCATGCAGCAGCATCAAAAGCTGCTCGCCCACGCGGTAACGCGCCAGGCCACCCGCCCAGAGTCCGGCCCATTCGCGCAGAGTATATGTGCCCTGGCCGACACAGCCGCGGATCGCCTCCTCCACGCGGAATTCAATATCCACCCAACCAGAGCCCGCAGCACCCTGCTGCCGGACGGCCAGTACCTGGCCAGCGAAGATCACACCGGCCTGTTCGGACATCTGGTGTAGCTCATCCTCGATGCTGCTTGCGGGGCCGGACTCTGTGACGGCTCGCAAGGGTTCCAGCGGACGCCTGAGATTCGATCGTTCTGGCTCGGTTTGCGCGCGCGCGCAGGATCCAGCCGCAAAGCCTATTACCAGAATGCCAAAGAAAAGATTCCTCAGGAACAACACCATACGCGACCTCCAGCTTCTCTTACTGTTTCGTCGTAAGAGAAGCGGGCGGCGCCTATGTCTCGTTTCGATACAGCCGAAGGCTAGATCTCCGGGTAGAAGTCAAAAAAGGCGTCAATGCTCAACCGCAGCTGCTTCTCGATCTGCTCGCGTGATCCCTCGAGCACATGCATCGTGACATGCGCCTCATTGCCATTCTTGAGCATCACAGGAGCCTCGCCGACGCCGGTAATCTCATCTGCGGGAAGAAGTCTTAGTCCGTAAACCAATGTTAGATTTGCCATGGGCCATTGTTTCACTACCTTCGCCGGTACCGCTGATCCGCTTAAGCCGGCATGAATCGTTTTGCCCTAGTCCGCATTTACACTAGAGGAGCCCCTATGCCTGATACCACGATTCGCGACACCGTTATCCTCGGCTCTGGCTGCTCCGGCCTTACGGCGGCCATCTACGCTGCCCGCTCCAATCTGAAGCCGCTCGTACTTGAGGGCCATGAGCCTGGCGGCCAGCTCTCCATTACTACGCTGGTTGAGAATTTTCCCGGCTGGCCTGAGGGCATCCAAGGCCCTGAACTGATCGAGAACATGAAGAAGCAGGCGACGCGTTTCGGCGCCGAACTGACGATGGCGCATCTGACCTCGGTTGACCTAACCAAGCACCCCTTTGAGCTCAGCCTCGGACCCGGTAAGGACCCGATCCGCACGCGAACGCTCATCATTGCCTCCGGCGCAAGCGCCCGCTGGCTCAATCTCCCCTCGGAGCAGGCCCTGATCGGCTATGGCGTCAGCTCGTGCGCGACCTGCGACGGCTTCTTTGCCTCGGGCAAGGAGATCGCCGTCATCGGCGGTGGTGACAGTGCCATGGAAGAGGCGCTTTTTCTCACCCGCTTCGCCTCGAAGGTCACGATCATCAACCGCACGGAGCGATTTCGCTCTTCTCCAATCATGCTCGAGCGGGCTATGGCCCACCCCAACATCAAGTTCCTGTCGAATACGACAGTCGAAGAGGTCCTCGGGGTTGAGGAGAAGGACGTGAAGGGGCTTCGCTTGAAGAATCGCTATTCCGGCGACGAGTACACCCTTCGCGTAAGCTTCATGTTCCTTGGGATCGGCCATATTCCGAATGCCCAGGCATTCCGGGGCATCGTGGATCTGGATGACGACGGCTACATCCTCACCCAGCAGAACGTCCACGCTACGCTCAACGGCAAGGTCATCCCCGGCGTCTATGCCTGTGGCGATATCCAGGACCGCCGCTATCGTCAGGCCATCACGGCTGCTGGTTCCGGCTGCATGGCGGCGCTCGAGGTGGAAAAGTACCTCGAGGAGCACGGCCGCTAAGCGCAGCCTCCATGGATATCGGCACCTTCATCCAGCGTTTCCCAAAGCTGTACCACGTCACCTTTGCTGTCAATCTTCCAGGAATCGAGGAGCATGGTCTGCGGAGTACGGAGGCGCTGGCGGAGCTTGATTACTTCACGCCGGAGGAGCAGGACGCTGCGTTACATACACGTCGCCGCTGCATCCAGAAACCTGCACGGTATCAGCATTCGTGATCAACACACCGCACACGAAACGAAGATGCGATCGTGCCTCGTCAAGATCACTATCTCGGAGTGGCTTGCGCTGCTGAACGGGAAGGTATTCTTCTTCCTGTCACGCGAGAAAGCGACGCAGTTGGCCCGGGTTTATGGAGATTACGAGAACGTCCTGCTCGGGGTCGATACCGCGGCCCTGCTCGCCACGCATGCTGACCAGGCGAGCTTTTGCCGCATCAACTCCGGATCGTTTCTCTACACTCCCCGTCCGCGCGGCCGCGACTCCTTCATCCCGCTTGGTGAGTACGTCTACAGGAACAAGCGTGATACGCCGGCCGAACTTACCCTGGACACGCCTGTTGCCAACATCCTCCAGATTGCCTCCACTTCACTCATTTCTGCAGAGTCGCGGAATGTCGCCCACTCCTATCCTGCAGCCTGAATCGCCCGGCTAGAATAGCGTGGGCTGACGAGCTACGTCGCCGGCCACGGAGGATTGCTTTATGCCGGGGGAACAAGACGCTCACAATCGGGTTGCGTATCCGGGATACGCGTATCCGCACACTCATCCCGACCGTCTGGCCGTGATGGGCATGCTGCACGGAGTGGCTGCGGCGCCGGTCGACCACTGTCGCGTCCTCGAGATCGGCTGCAATGAAGCTGCCAACCTGATTCCCATGGCTTATGCCATTCCAGGCAGCGAGTTTGTGGGCTTCGACCTTGCCAGCCAGCCTATTGCCCGCGGGCAGCAGCGGATTGCTGCGCTGAAGCTCCCCAACATCCAGATCTTTCAAGCCGACCTGATGGATGTCGGCGAGGCGGTCGGCATGTTTGACTACATCATTGCGCATGGCGTCTACGCCTGGGTTCCAGAGCCGGTGCGCGACCGCCTGCTCGCCTTCTGCCGGGAACACCTGCGGCCGAACGGCATCGCCTGCATCAGCTATAACGCGCTCCCGGGCGGTTACCTGCGGAATATGGTCGGCGATATTCTGCGGCAGGGCATGGCGGGAGGCGTTGATCCCATGGACGATGTGAGCCACGCGCTTATGTTCCTGAGCTTTATCGCCGAAGCGCGGCCACAAGACGATCCATTTCGGGCGCTCCTCGAGAAGGAAGCGAAGAAGCTGGAGTTGCGAGGACCGCAGGGGATCTTTCATGATGAGCTCTGCAGCGAGCAGCGTCCGGTCTACTTCTCGGCGCTTGCAGCCCACGCTGCCAGGAATGGGCTGCAGTACCTCAGTGAGGCGGTCCTCCCGCTTGCGAATGACCCATGTTTCCAACCTCAGGTATCCGCCAGAGCAAAAGCCGCGTCACAGGGCGACGTCATTGCTGAGGAGCAGATTCTTGATTTCGCACGGATGCGCACCTACCGTGAGACCCTGCTCTGCCACACCGGGCTGACGGTAAGCAGCGATCTGCGCCTGGCGGCCTTTGGACGCCTTCGGCTGGCCTCGCCGGCAGAATCTTCGCAGGGTGAAGCGGCAGGGGTGAAGGTCTACACCATGTCCAGCGGGGCGCACATGGAGAGCCAGCATGACGGGACGGTGACGCTGATGGAGGCGCTCATCGCGGCATGGCCGCAGTCTGTGCCGTTCGCCGATGTAGCAGCGCTTCTCGAAAGGAAACGCATCGCGCTTCAAGCTGATTTCTACACGCTGCTGCTCCGCCTTACCATTACCCACATGATTGAGCTGCACGCCTGGGCAGCCCCAGTGAGTAGCCGAATTGCAGTGCGGCCCCGGGCCAGCGCGAGTAGCCGCTGGGAAGCTGCCGTCCATTTTCACGCGACGACGCTATTACATTCCTCGCTGGGCCTCGCCGACCCGCAGGTGCGTAGATTCCTCCTCCTGCTGGACGGAACACGGGACCGAGTCGACCTGCTGCAGGCGCTCCGGGCGGAATATCCAGATCTGCCAGAAGTAGCGCTGGCTGAGGGAATCGAAGCCAGCCTGCGGCTGCTGCACCGGACCGGTGTGCTGCTGGCCGATAACTTCACTTGAACGCGGACGCCTGGTGCAACCGCGTAAAGTATATGGATGCCCCTGCGTTCGCCTGTACTTGCGCTTCTTTGTCTTACGTTTTCCATGATCGCCCAGGCCCCACCGGCTCCCAAACCTGATCAGCCACAGGCGGCCAAGCCAGCCCCTGAGAAGGAGAAGCTGCCTGCCGATGCCCATGTCGAGCAGAGCATGCAAATGGGTGGAAGAATGCTGCATTACACGGCCACGGTCGGCACAATCACGCTGCACGACGATCAGGGCAAGGCGACCGGCGACGTCGTCTACACCACCTACACGATGGCACCAGAGAAAGGCGCGGCGACTCGGCCAGTGACGTTCGCCTTCAATGGTGGGCCCGGTGCTTCGTCCGTTTACCTGAATCTTGGGGCGATCGGGCCGCAGCACGTTCACTTTGCCAACGAGGGCGACAGTCCGTCTGACTCTGCTACGCTGACGGACAATCCTGGCACGTGGCTCGACTTTACGGACCTTGTCTTCATCGATCCGATTGGTACCGGCTTCAGCCGTTCGCTGGTCGATGAGGCCGAGACGAAAAAGCTCTTCTATGCTCCGACACCGGACATTCAGTACCTTTCGCTCGTCATCTACGACTGGCTGGTGAAGAATGACCGTTTGTTATCAAGAAAGTACCTGGTCGGCGAGAGCTATGGCGGGTACCGGGGACCGCGCATCACGCACTACCTGCAGGCGGAGCTTGGGGTGGCGATGAACGGAGTGGTGCTGGTCTCACCGTACCTGAACCCGGGACTGGACGATTACGGCGATCTTTCGCCCATTCCGTGGATGGTGACCCTGCCGCCGATCGTGGCCGCCAACCTGGAACGGCAGAATAAGCTGACTCCTGAGGCGATGGCGGATGTAGTGGCGTACACGCGTGGAGAGTATGCGACGACGTTGCTGAAGGGACGGTCGGACCAGGCTGCGACAGACCGGATGATCCAGCGTGTGGCCGAGTTGACGGGGCTTGATCCGACCTACGTTCGCTACGCCGGCGGGCGGCTCGATATCGGCTCGTACCTGCGCGAAGTGCATCGGCGTGAAGGCAAGATTGGATCGGTATATGACTCAAACGTGACCGGTTATGATCCCTTTCCCTATGCTCCCGACCAGCGGACGAATGATCCGATTCTCGAGAGTATTATCGCCCCGACGACGACGGCGATGGTCGACTTTACGACCCGGGTGGTGGGGTGGAAGACGACGAACCGGTACTATGCGCTGAGTGGGCCGGTGAACCAGATGTGGGATCGGCAGACGGACCTGCGGAAGGGAGCTGTGGCCGATTTGCGGGAGGCGGTGGCCGCTGATCCGAAGCTCCGGGTGCTGATCGTTCATGGCTGGAACGATCTCTCGTGCCCGTTCATGGGATCGATCCTGAGCGTTGACCAGATGCCCCTTATGGGCGATGCGACAAGGGTTACGGTGCATGAATACCGCGGCGGGCACATGTTTTACACGCGGCCGGACAGCCAGACGCAGCTACGTGCGGACGTCCAGGAGATGTATCAGAAGCACTGACAGGCGGCTCGCTGACGGGTATGTCGGAAAGGCTCTCAGGTGCATGCCGAGAGGATTTCTGGAAAAGTACTACAAAACTGTAGGTACGTTTAAGGCCATTGTAGTTACAGATTTGTAGTACTATAACTACAGATTTGTAACTACAGATCTTGCGGCGAAAAACCGGCGAAGTTAAGCCATGTTCCTGTCAAGTTTTGCCTTTCACGGAGCTGTGATGAATCCGGTTGCGGGGCCAGCCACTCCAATGCGGGGACGCGTACGAAGTTCCGCACGCGTAATCAGAGACCCAGAGGACACACCCATGAAATACAAGACACTTGGCAATACCGGCTTGCTCGTCTCGGAGATCTGTCTCGGCGCGATGACCTTCCACGGCGGCGAGGGCTTCTGGAAGGCTATCGGCACGGTGGACCAGGCAGGCGCCGATGAGCTGATAAGCAAGTCGATCGAGGCGGGCGTCAACTTCATCGATACCGCGGATACCTACTCCGAAGGCGGCTCCGAGATCACGGTTGGCCAGTCGTTCCGCAACCTGAACATCGCGCGCAAGGACCTGGTGCTGGCAACGAAGGCGTACAGCCGGATGGGGTTGGGTCGGAACGACGTTGGGGCTTCGCGCGGCCACATCATGGATGCGGTTGAGGCGTCGCTGAAGCGGCTGCAGATGGACTACATCGACCTGTACCAGATCCATGCGACGGACCTGGTGACGCCGGTCGAGGAGACGCTGCGGGCGCTCGATACCCTGGTGAACCAGGGCAAGGTGCGCTATATCGGCGTCTCGAACTGGCAGGCATGGCGGATCATGAAGGCGGCGGGGATCTCGCAGCTGAAAAACCTGGCTACGTTCGACACGCTGCAGGCGTACTACTCGATTGCCGGGCGTGACCTGGAGCGGGAGATCGTACCGCTGGTCGAAGACCAGAAGATGGGGCTGCTGGTGTGGAGCCCGCTGGCGGGCGGCCTGCTAGGAGGCAAGTTCTCTCGCGAAAACCAGAAGCCGGAGGGAGCGCGGCGGTCGGAGTTCGACTTCCCGCTCGTCGACAAGGAACGGACCTGGAAGATCCTGGACGTGCTGGTGCCTATGGCGAAGGCGCGCGGGATCCCGGTGGCGACGCTCTCGCTTGCGTATGTGCTGGCGAAGCCGTTTGTGACGTCGGTGATCATCGGGGCGAAGCGGCCGGAGCAGCTGGCGGAGAACCTTGCGGCTGTGGACGTAGTGCTGACGGCAGACGAGTTGAAGCGGCTGGACGAGGTGAGCGCGCTGCCGCCGGAGTATCCGGGCTGGATGATCCCATTCCAGAACCGGGGCCGGCTGGAGAACGTGCCTCGGGCGTGAGACGGCCGCGGCTGATGCAGGAAGACGCTAGTCTGACATCTTCAGTGTGGAGGCGCAGCTAGCGTGAAGGCGCATGAGACCCTGAACGCAGACGGCGATCAGATGACGAGCTGTGGTTCGATTGGCTGACGAAACTCCGTCGAGGCGTGCGTGATGTACGAAACAGCAGGATGCGCAGCGTGCCGGTGTGGATCCAATCCGGCAGGATCGTTCGTCGTGGGCGAGAGACTGCGGGCTGTTCGAGTGTGAGCACCTACCCTCCGGGGACCTTGCGGTTGCCAAAAATGAGGCCTAACCCGCACGACGGGACGATGTCTTACGACCCTCTTGGAGTAGGTTGGACGCAATATAAAGAGTTAATGACAGAGAAGAGGCTTCTTCTCCGCCACATGGAGCATGGCTACCTGGGTTCGGCTACTTGGGCTGAGCGACGGTGCGGAGGTAGGGCCTCACAGTCTTGAATCCGGCGGGATACTTCTGCTTAGCGGCTTCGTCGGAGACGGCGCCGGAGATGATGACATCTTCGCCATTCTTCCAGTTGACCGGGGTGGCAACCTGGTGCTTGGCCGAGAGCTGGAGTGAGTCGATGACACGGATGATCTCGTCGAAGTTGCGACCGGTAGCGGCGGGGTAGCTCATAGTGAGCTTGACCTTCTTGTCGGGGCCGATGACGAAGACAGTGCGGACGGTCATGGAGTCGGACGCGTTGGGGTGGATCATGTCGTAGAGGAGCGCGATCTTACGGTCAGTATCAGCAATGAGGGGGAAGTTGAGGGCGGTACCTTGGGTCTCCTCGATGTCCTTGGCCCAGCCGTCGTGATTCTCGAGCTTATCCACACTTAGACCGAGGACCTTTACATTGCGGGCGGCGAACTCGGGCTGGAGATAGGCGGTGTAGCCGAGCTCGGTGGTGCAGACGGGGGTGAAGTTCTTAGGGTGCGAGAAGAGCACAGCCCAGTGGCCGTCGATGTAGTCGTAGAAGTGGATCTCGCCTTCGGTGGTCTGCGCGGTGAAGTCGGGCGCGGTGTCGCCAATCTGGAGTGACATGCTGTGTGTTCCTCGTGGGCCAGTTGAGTGCTGGCAGGTTGGCCGGCTGTGTTTCAGTATCGACCTGACTACTAGATGATGCAAACCGGCTGGATGTTTCACAGGGAGGCTAGAACTTGTGGAACATGAAGAAGGCGCCGGCGACGAGGCAGGCGAAGGCGGCGAGGTGGTTCCAGTGGAGCCTGTCACCGAAGTAGAAGACCGAAAAGACGCCGAAGACGGCGAGGGTGGTGACCTCCTGAATGACTTTGAGCTGGTCGGGCGAGTAGATGCGGGAGCCGAGGCGATTGGCGGGAACCTGGAGGCAGTATTCGAAGAGGGCGATGCCCCAGCTGACAAGGATGACTTTCCAGAGGGCGACCTCTTTGAACTTGAGGTGGCCATACCAGGCAAAGGTCATGAAGATGTTTGACCCGATCAGAAGCAGGATCGGGAGGGAGCGCGACAGCATGCTGGTACCTCCGGGAAAGCGGCTACCATTGATCGTATGTCGATTGCGGCCAATCTCGATGCGGTGCGGGAGCAGGTGGCGGCGGCATGCCGGGCGGCGGGGCGACCAGAGCACGAGGTACAGCTGATGGCGGTGAGCAAGGTGCATCCAGTTGAGGCGCTGCTGGAGGCGTATGCAGCGGGCCAGCGGCTGTTTGGGGAAAATCGCGTCCAGGAGTTCCAAGAGAAAGCGGGGGCGCTGGCCGGGCTGGATGATGTAGAGATGCACCTGATCGGGCCGCTGCAGTCGAACAAGACGGCGCGTGCGGCGGAGATCTTTCGGGCGGTCGATACGGTCGATTCCGTGAAGATTGCGAAGCGGCTAAACGGCGCGGCGGCGGCGCTGGGGAAGAAGCTGCCAATCTTGATCGAGGTGAAGTTGAGCCATGAGGAGTCCAAGCACGGCGTGGCGGCGGATGAGCTGGCCGGGCTGGTGGCGGAGCTGGCGGGGATGGACTCGCTGGTGCCGAGCGGGCTGATGACGGTGCCGCCGTGGTCTGAGGATGCGGAGCTGGCGCGGCCTTACTTCCAGGAGCTGCGGCGACTGAGGGACGAGGCTGTGCGGGGGTGCGCGACGCTAACCGGGCTGTCCATGGGAATGTCGAACGATTTTGCCGTGGCGATCGCCGAGGGAAGTACGTGTGTGCGGGTGGGCACGGCGATCTTTGGCAAGCGGCCGAAGCCCGCGGCGGATGCGGCGGCGGGATGAGTGAGTCTGGGCGGGACAGGTTGCTGCAGGACAGGTTTGTGCGGGACGTGGCGGACGGCTGCGTGCTGGCGGCGCGGGTGCATCCCGGGGCTCGGCGGGATGGGGTGCTGGGGGAGCATGCGGGGGCGTTGAAGATCTCGCTGCGGACGCCGCCGGTGGATGGGCGGGCGAACGAGGCGCTGGTGGGGTTTGTGGCTAGGGCACTGGGGCTGCCGAAGGCGCGGGTTGTGATGCTGAGCGGGGCGGCCCGCCGGTCGAAGATGCTGCGGATCACGGGGCGGAACGCGGCTGAGGTGGAAGCCGCGCTCCGCCCTGTCATCGTGGGGTAGGGCGACGGGAACGCCCACCCTTCTTACTTGCGGTTAGCTGGATTCGATATCCAGTCGAACAGGCCCTTGGTGTCCGCGGTGAAGGTAGGGCCGTACTCGGTGAAATCTCCGTCATGGATGTGCGTGCTCTGGAGACCGTTGGCGTAGAGTTCGGCACCGTTGTAGCTGGTGATCCATGGACCGCCGCTCGAGCCGTGCTCCATATTGTCGTTAGTGAGGCCCTGGGTCCCAGCAACGCCTGAAGCGGCATAGCCGCCGACTGCCTCGTCCATGGTGTTGCCGTTGAAGGGCGGGTTCGGGGTGGCGGGATAGCCGACGGCGCGCCAGCTTCGGCCGGCGGTCGGGGCGTTCCAGTAGAGGCCGAGCCAGCTGATCAGATTGCCGGGTGTGCTCGGCATCCAGACCATGCCGTAGTCGAAGGCGCGGTTACCATGCTGCGACCAGGCAGTCCAGGCTGCCACGTAGTTGTACGTGAATTTGTAGGCAGGATCGGTGGTGGCGCGCTTGCCATAGGAGGGATAGAAGATGAAGTTTGTCGACCAGCTGCCGCTATTGAAGACGCAGTGGCCGGCGGTCAGCAGGATGTTTGGCGAGATCATTGCGGCTGAGCCGGCAAAGTTACCGGTGCCCTGTGTGAAGAAGACCTTGCCGCAGGTCCGGTAGGGATGGAGGAGCGGGTTGACGACAGCATTTCCGCCGCGGACGTTGTGGGGTTCTGCCGCGTGTGCCTGCTTGTCTTGGTTTGGATCGGCGTGGCCGGCTTCCGTGTGACTTTCTTCTCCGGGGTGCGGTGCCTGGTGCGGGGTGTGAGCGAGGCCCGGCTCTTTGGGCATCGGCACGGGTTTTGCGTTCGCGCGTCGCTCCTCTGTCCAATATTCCTCGATTGCGTGGGCGTGCTCCTGCTGGGTGATGCCGGCGCCGGTGATCTTGTTTTCAGGTGTGTGTGCCATCGGTGTTGCTCCTTGTCAATTGCCGAAGATCCAGATCTTTGGCCCAGTCTGCCTCGGTCGATGTGGAACGTATCACGGGCGCCTACAGAAGACTCGTTAAGAACGGTCCACAGGCAGCGCCGTCTCCGGCCGGAGCTGCCTGTGCTAAGGAAGGAGCGACAGCGGTGGGGGTGGAGGATTACACTTCTCGGCGCTGACGGATTGTGAGTTGGTCCGTCCTATTTTGAAGTATGAGGAGAGACGCGCATGGCTACGATTTCCTATCCCGCGACCCAGAGTGATGTGACGGCGATTGAGCCGGGCAAGTATGGCTACCCGGTCGAGTTCAAGCGGCGGTACGGCAATTACATTGGCGGCGAGTGGGCGGCGCCTGAGTCTGGCAATTACTTCGAAAATGTATCGCCGGTGACGGGCAAGCCGTTCTGTGAGATTCCCCGCTCGACGGCGGCGGATATTGAACGGGCACTGGACGCGGCGCATGCGGCGAAGGCGGCGTGGGGGAAGACGTCGGTGGCGGTGCGGGCGAAGATCCTGGAGCAGATCGCGGTGCGGATCGAGGAGAATCTCGAGCTGCTGGCGACGGTCGAGACGTGGGACAACGGGAAGCCGATCCGGGAGACGATGGCGGCCGATATTCCGCTGGCGGCGGACCACTTCCGGTACTTTGCAGCGGCGGTGCGGGCACAGGAAGGGAGCCTGTCGCAGCTGGATAACGACACGGTCGCCTATCACTATCACGAGCCGCTGGGTGTGATCGGACAGATTATCCCGTGGAACTTTCCGATCCTGATGGCGGCGTGGAAGCTGGCACCAGCGCTGGCCGCGGGAAACTGCGTGGTGCTGAAGCCGGCGGAGCAGACCCCCGTCTCCATTCTCGTCCTGATGGAGCTGATCAGCGACCTGCTGCCGGCGGGCGTGCTCAACATTGTGAACGGCTTTGGGCTCGAGGCCGGGAAGCCGCTGGCCTCAAACCCGCGGATCAACAAGATTGCGTTTACGGGTGAGACGACGACCGGCCGGCTGATCATGCAGTATGCGTCGCAGAACATTATTCCCGTGACGCTGGAGTTAGGGGGCAAGTCGCCGAACATCTTCTTCGCAGACATCATGAGCGCGGACGACGCGCTGTTCGACAAGGCGTTGGAGGGTTTTGCGCTGTTCGCGTTCAACCAGGGCGAGGTATGTACAGCACCTTCACGGGCCCTGGTGCAGGCGTCAATTTATGACGACTTTATGGACCGGGCAATGGAGCGGGTCAACAAGATCAAGCGCGGCAATCCGCTGGATGCGACGACGATGATCGGGGCGCAGGCGTCGAGCGAGCAGCTGGAGAAGATTCTTTCGTATATTGACATCGGCACGCAGGAGGGCGCGAAGCTGCTGACGGGCGGGAAGCGCTCGATGCTCGAGGGCGACCTGGCCGGCGGGTACTACGTCGAGCCGACGGTGTTTGAGGGCAACAACAAGATGAGGATTTTCCAGGAGGAGATTTTTGGGCCGGTGCTGTCGGTAACGCGGTTTGAGGATGATGCGGAGGCGCTGACGATTGCGAACGACACGCTCTACGGGCTGGGCGCCGGGGTCTGGACGCGGGATATCAACCGGGGCTACCGGTTTGGGCGCGGCATCCAGGCAGGGCGGGTGTGGACGAACTGCTACCACCTGTATCCGGCGGGCGCGGCCTTTGGCGGGTACAAGGCGTCAGGAATCGGGCGGGAGAATCACAAGATGATGCTCGACCACTACCAGCAGACGAAGAACCAGCTGGTGAGCTATAGCCCGGATGCGATGGGTTTCTTCTAGGGCGGGCGATCGCGGATGGCGCGGATGAACGCGGATGAAGGACAGTACGGGCGGACCGCATTGATGACGATTTCGGAATGATGGAACAGGCTACGATTCCGGTGCAGGTGCTGGCTACGGCGGCGGCGGCCGAGCTGATTGCGAGCTTGCAAGGGGAGCATGGGCCGCTGATCTTTCACCAGTCGGGAGGGTGCTGCGATGGCAGCTCGCCAATGTGCTACCCGGCGGGCGACCTACTGATCGGCGACGTGGATGTGCTGGTGGGAACGGTGGCGGCGGTGCCGTTCTACATGAGCCGGAGCCAGTTTGAATACTGGAAGCACACGCAGCTGACGCTCGATGTGGTGCCGGGACGCGGCGGGATGTTCTCGGTCGAGGGGGCGCGGGGCGTGCGTTTTCTGATCCGGTCGCGGGTGTTTACAGGAGACGAGATTGGGGCGCTGCGAGCGGCGGGACGGATCTAAGCTGATGCTGATGCGGCTGCGGGTGCTTGCGTGCATGCTGCTGGCGACGTCTGCGTTCGGGCAGAAGGATGAGCCGGCGACGCTGCGGGCGAACTCGACGCTGGTGCTGGTGCCGGCGTTGGTCAAGAACACTGGTGGGGAGCTTGCGTATTCGCTGACGGCGAACGATTTCGTGGTGACCGACAACGGCGTGCCGCAACGGGTGTCGCTTGAGGAGAAGCAGCCGCTGGCGATGGTGGTGCTGATGCAGACGGGCGGCGCGGCACGGAAGGAGTTCGCGGCGTATCGGCACCTGGACACGATGCTGCGAGCGCTGGCGGAGGGCAATCCGTGCCGGATCGCGGTGGTGGACTTCGACGGCAAGCCGCGGCTGGTAACGCCGTTCTCGGCGGATCTGGACGCGCTGCCGGAGGAGCTGACCGAGCCGGCGGACGATCCTGAGGCGGACGGGGCGGCAATCTTTGACGGCGTGGCGTACGCGCTTGACCTATTGAAGCGGCAGCCGGCCGGGATGCGGCGGGCGATCCTGCTGATCAGCCAGCCGCAGGATGTGGGCAGCACAACGAAGCGGGAGGACCTGATCCGCGAGATCGGCGAGACGAACACAGCGATCTATAGCCTGACGTTTTCGCCGGCAAAGCAGAAGCTGAAGCGCGGCCTGCTGTTCAAGGAGAATACGCCAGGGAACAAGCCGATCTCGGTGGGAGCGTGTGTGAATTGCGTGGCCTACTTCGATCTTGGGAAGCCGCTCGGTATTGCGTACGAGGCGATGGGGCGGGATGCCGCGTCTGAAGTGGCGGGGCTGTCGGGGGGCGAAAGCGTGGAGTTCGAGAGCAAGGCTAGCTTTGAGACGGGGGTCAGCGGGCTGGCGAACCACCTGACGAATCGCTATGAGTTGAGCTTTCGGCCTACTGGGCAAGAGCCTGGCCTGCATGCGCTCAGCGTCACGGTGAAGGGCCGGCCGGAGCTGACGGTCGAGGCGCGGAGCGGATACTGGATGGGCAAGTAAAAGCCGCGCACGAGGCGCGGCTTCCTTGTGAGGCGATCGGAACCACTACTTGGCAGCGGCTTCGATGTCGGCCCACTCGGCGTCGCTGAGATGCACGTTGGCAGCGGCTACGTTCTCTTCGAGGTGTTCGGTTGAGGTGGTGCCGGGGATGGGCAGGATGACCGGCGAACGGTGGAGGAGCCAGGCAAGCGAGAGCTGGCTGACTGTAGCGTCGTGCTTCCTAGCTACGTTATCGAGCTTGCCGCCGGGCTGGGCGAGCTTGCCCGCGGCTACCGGATACCAGGGAATGAAGCCGACGTTGTGCTTCGTGCAGTAGTCGACGACATCTTCGTGCTGGCGATCGCCAAGGTTGTACTGGTTCTGGACGCTGACGATCTTGACGACCTTGCTGGCCTGCTCGATCTCGTGCGGCTTGACCTCGGAGAGGCCGACGTGGCGGATCTTGCCCTCCTGCTGGAGCTTGGCAATCTCACCGAGCGATTCCTCTACGGGAATCTTCGGGTCGATGCGATGGAGCTGCCAGAGGTCGATGCGCTCGAGCTTCAGGTAGCGGAGGCTGAGTTCGACTTCCTGGCGGAGGTACTCGGGACGGCCGACGGGGAGCCACTTGCCGGGACCCTGGCGGGTAAGGCCGGCTTTGGTCGCGATGACGACGCCGGGCTTGTAGGGCGAGAGGGCTTCGCCAATGAGGCGCTCGCTGACGGCGGGACCGTAGGCGTCCGAGGTGTCGATGAAGTTGATGCCGAGCTCGACGGCGCGCCGGAGGACCTTCTTTGCGCTCTCGGGATCTTTGGGCTCGCCCCAGACGCCCTCGCCGGTGATGCGCATGGCGCCGTAGCCGAGGCGATTGATGTGCAGATCTCCGCCGAGCGCGAAGGTTCCGCTGGCCGCTGCGTTGACTGTTTGCGTGTTTGTGGTTGCCATGCAGCAGTAGATGCGGGCGGGGTGAAGCGGGTCGCAATGCTGCTGGATTTTAGCGGCTGCTGAGGAGCGGTTCGGCAGCGGCCGGTTTTAACGGCTGCGTAACTGCGACGCGCAGGGTCTCGCCCTCTTCAAGGACCTGGACTCGGGCTTCGATGCCGAGCCGGGCGACCTCGGCGTGCAGGCGCTGGACGGGCTCATCCATGGGCTCGCGGCCGAGCCGGAAGGTGCCGTAGTGCATCGGGATCATGGTGCGGGCGCCGCAGTCGAGGAAGCCGCGAACGGCCTCTTCGGGGCTGGTATGGACGGAGCGGTAGGTATCAGGAAAGTAGGCGCCGATGGGTAGGAGGGCGACCTCTGGGTGGAGGCGGCGGCCAACTTCGGCAAAGCCGGGAAAGTAGGCGGTGTCGCCGGAGTGGTAGACACTGTGGCCGCCGCGAGCGAGGAAGTAGCCGCCATAGCCGCGGTGGGTGTCGCGGAACATGCGGGCTCCCCAGTGCTGGCAGGGGGTCATGGTGATGGCGATGCCCTGGACGTCGATCTGCTCCCACCAGCTCATGCCGTGGACCTTTGCGAAGCCTAATGGGGCGACGAGATCTTCGACGCCGCGAGGTACGATGACCTCGGGCGCCGCGCCTGCGCCGTAGTCACGGAGGCGGCGGGTGGCGCGGACAACAGCGCGGAGCGAGGCTTTGTCGAGGTGATCCATGTGAGCGTGGGTCAGCAGGACGAGGTCGATGGGCGGCAGGCCGGCGACGACGACGCCGGGGCGACGCTGCCGGCGCAGAACGACGAGGCGGGTTGAGAAGACGGGGTCGACCAGGACATTTCTACCGGCGATCTGGAGCAGAAAGGAGGAATGACCGATGAAGGTAACGCCGAATTCGGTGTGCGCGAGGAACTCGACCGGGCGCGAGTGACCGGCGAGCGGCTCGGCGTGGCTCTCCTGGACGAGCTTGACCAGCTGCTGGATCTTGCGGATGGCGAAGGGCCGGTGTTTCCAGAGGCCGCGTCGTGTGGCTGCTGAAGCCATCGCGTTTGCTTTACGCATTCATCTCACCTGACGAAATAGATGCCTGCACCTGATGCTACGCTTCAACGCTGCGGCCACCACTTTCGCCCGCAAACGCATCTATTTGTCGAAAGGGCCACTTATGAGCAGTTCGAATGATGCTGTCGAATTTGCCGAGCACCGGAATCAGCAGAGGATCTGGAAGCATGTCTCGCTGAAGCCTCTGTATTCGTTGTGGGATCTGCGCGGAATGCCGATCGGCCTGCTTGCCAAACGTACCATGAATGCCTTTCTGGATGATAACCTGCTGGGCAGGGCAGCGGAGCTGGGCTATTACTTTCTGTTCGCGCTGTTCCCCACACTGGTAAGTGCGAGTTCGATCCTGGGGCTGGCGGCCAAGTCGGCGACGGTGATCTATGCGCGGCTGCTGCACTACTTTGCGCTGCTGATTCCGCCGTCGGCGTACAACATTGTGCTCGATACATTCAACCAGACGACGGCCTCCTCGAGCAGCGGGAAGCTGACGTTCGGGCTGGCGGCAGCGGTCTGGGCGGCTTCGGTCGGGTTTACGGCGATCCAGGACTCGCTGAACGTTGTTTACAAAGTGAAGGAGACGCGGCCGTACTGGAAGGTGCGCGGGTCGGCGATCCTGATTACGATCCTGCTGTCGTTTATCGTGACCCTGATCCTGGCGTCGCTGCTGGGCGGTGATTTCCTGGCGGTGCTGGTGCGCCACCACATTGTGTATGCCGAGATGGCGGATGCGATGGTAGTGCTGGCGCGGGTTGTGGGCTGGACCGCGGCGACGTTTTTGCTGGCGCTGCTGTTTGCGGTGATCTACTACTGGGGCCCGGATGTGAAGAACAAAAAGTGGCGATGGTTTACGCCGGGGGCGCTGTGTGGCATCGTGTGCTGGCTGCTATCGTCGTTCGCGCTGCGGGTGTATCTGCACTACTTCAATAATTATTCAGTAACGTATGGCTCGCTGGGCGCGGTGATTATTCTGCTGACGTGGTTCTACATCACGGGGCTAATGCTGCTCCTGGGCGCGGAGCTGAACAGCGAGATCGAGGCGTATGCGGCGGAGCAGCAATTGGCTAGCGCCCCTGCTGGCCAAGCTTTTGGATAGGCTGATCCGGCCTGTGTCCCGACCGATTTGCTCCTATGTGTGGCCGTAACTTTCTCTAATGATCACATTGCGGGCAAGCTGTGCGGATCTGTGTCTCAATCAGCTGGTGGCAATCTATCGAGGAGACAGAACACCTTCCTACGCATCACAGTATAAATACTCATTCGAACGGCTTTAGTGTAGCAGCGTATCGGTGCCTAACTGCGCTGGGGCAATCTACCCATGACAAACAGGCCCTTTCTCGGGCAGTGCAGGCGTACTGGGCGAGTTGATCCTTCGAGTTTGCTCGCGACCTAGTGAGCATCAGACTCTGTTCGCTACAGCCGAATGTCCTTTACTCCCGGTGTGAAGCGATGAAACGCAAGGCAGGCTGCTTGCACGATCAAGGGGCTGCCAAGGGGTGGTCGCGGGCTTCTTCAGGAGACCTTCCTATTGTTGATGAGCCAAGCACGAAAAGAAATCATGTGATTCGATGCCAGCCCCGCGCTAGAATCCCGTTTACGACCACAACAGCTGTCCACGTACAACAGGCCAGGAACGCAAAACACTTCCGCTAGTGGGGGGAGCCTGCATCGCTGCAGCACTGTCTTCCTGTCTCTCCTGTTTTCCCGTCGCTCAGCACCACTCTACTGCTCGACTACAATCTTTCACTCCGAGGCAATGATCATGACCACCACGGTACGTTCGTCCCTTCTTGGCCTGGCGATTTTAAGCCTGAGTGCCGCGCCTTCCACACTTTTTGCGGCAGAAAAAGCAGCAATGGCTGGCCGCACCGCCGCCACCCAGCAGGTGGGCTTTGACGTCTACATCCCGATTCAGAAACGCGACCAGATGGAAGCTGATCTGAAGGCGATGCACGATCCGAGTTCGCCTACTTATCACAAGTGGCTCACGCCAGCCCAATTCCATGCCCGGTACGGTGCTTCGTCCGACCAGATTAAGGCGATTCAGAACCAGCTTGCAGGCTATGGACTGTCTTCGACCGTTGTCAGTGGGCACCATGTTCATGTAAGCGGCACAGCCAGCTCAGTTGAGCGTGCGCTTGGAACTTCGCTTGCTACTGGAACCTTCAAGACCGGCAGAACGGCAGTTGCGGCTACGAGCAGTTTGACCGCTCCGGATGCCTTGGTGCAGGTGAATGCGGCCGTGGTCGGCCTTTCGAGCATGATCCGGATGCGCACTCACTCGCACATCTCTGCGAGTATGACGCCCGCGGCCGTTCTGCCCGCGAATCGCTACAGCCCGAAAGGTGGGTACTGGTTCGACGATCTCAAGCAGGCTTACAGCTATCCGAGTTACCAGACCTACACCGGTAAAGGCATCACCATCGCCACGCTCGTCGACGGCGCCTACATTCCCGCCGATATGACCAAGTACTTCAGCCATGAGCTGTTGGCCACACCGAACTTCTCGGAGATCAACGTGGACGGCGGCTCACCTGTCAACGATGATTCGTTTGAGACCAACCTCGACTTTCAGCAGACCGGCGGCATGGCTCCTGACGCTACGATCATTCACTACAACATCCCCGATCTGTCTGATCAATCCATCATCGATGGATTATCCAAGATCGTCAGCGACAACAAGGCGGATATCGTCAGCATGTCGTTCGGCGGTGCAGAGTACTTCTACACGGCGGCGGTCAACGACGGTACTGATTTCACCTATCTCCTCAAGGAAGAAGATGACCTGATGGCGCAGGGTAACGCGCAGGGCATCAGCTTTGTCGCCTCATCGGGTGATTCCGGGGGTCTTAGCGCAATTCCGGTGGATTGCTTTAATTTCCAACCCAATTGCGGTATGGCTCTCGCTTCGGTGCAGTTCCCTGCATCCAGCCCGCACGTTACCGGTGTAGGTGGCACCAATCTCAGGACAACCTACGATGGAGCGACCCGTAACTCTGCCTATGTGAGCGAGGAGGCTTATGCCGATCCGCTTACGAGCGACATCTTCTTCGGCACAAGCGCGACCGGCAGCGTGTGGGGTTCGGGCGGCGGGAACAGTGTTCTCTTTCCGAAGCCTGCGTACCAGTTATTCGTCAGCACCGGCAACAAGAAGTTCCGGACCGTCCCCGATTTAGCTTTGCACATGGGTGGCTGCCCTGGTGGTTCGGTCTCGCCCTGCAATCCAGCCGACAGCTTCGATTACGAGGTTTATAAGAACCTGTACTACGGCGTCATCGGGACCAGCGCGTCGGCACCGGATTTCGCCGGCCTGTTGGCACTGTCGAACCAGCGAACCGGAGGACGAGCCGGCAATGCAAACTACTACGTCTATACACTTGCCCTGCTGCAGAGCGTAGGGATTGAGTCGGGTATTTTCAACAAAGGCATACCAGGTAACAACGGTGTCTTTTCGACGACTCCCAGGGGCTATAACCGTGTACTCGGCAACGGAACGCTGAATGGAGTGAACTTCCTTCTTGCTCCTGTGCCTTCCGCGGGAGTACCGCAGACACCGACTAACCCGTAGATTGTGACTTAGCAATACAGTCCAGGAGCCAGCAACGATTGCTGGCTCCTGGGCGGCTTGTGGGTGTTGGTGCTCTCATCATCTGCCTCAAACCGTTAGCTGCACACGCCGCTCCGTGAACACGCATGGAGACCACATCAAAACACTAAGGCAAAGAAACGCCTCCGAAAGAGGGACCGTTGAAGATGACGACACGCCATCCGTCTGGATCTTCAAACGTAAGGCTCGAATCCTTCCAGTAGGGATTGTCGGGCTCCACCGGTTGATAGCCATGTTCCTCCAAGCGTCGAATGGCGTTCCTAAACAACAGATTGTCAGGCAGGTAAAACACAAGAAGGTTGTCTTTTGTTGGAGCCGGACAAGGACTGCCTGCTTCCGTATGGGTGAACTCAAGATGGAACAGGCTCGTCGGCGTGCTTAAGATTACGCCTGAGTAACCCGCGTGATTTTCGAACTGCATAATCACTGGCAGACCCAGGGCATCGCGATAAAAGGCCAAAACTTCTCGGAACTTGTCCGTCGGGCGCGCCATTCGGATCTGAATCGATGACGTGGCCATGGGTCGGGTTACCTGAGCTTTGTGGCAACGGGCCGCCTATGCGCGTTGCGCTTTCGCGGTGAAGAGAACCCTCTTCTATTTTACGGGATTGGGGGTGACTGGTATGCCAGATTTCTTTTGCGATGATGTATCGGTCTTTGCTGGGGCTTGGCGTTTTTCGGGGTGCGTGGGGGCTTGACAGGATTTTGCCGGCTCGGGGATGGGATGAGTTGGCTGGGCTACAATCCCCTCACAGCCCCATGAATCTTTACGCCGCCGTTCTCGCCGTTATTGTCGTCACGCTGCTGACGGTTTCGCTGACGCGCCTGGGGAGTGTAAAGACCAAGGCGGACTACCTGGTGGCAGGACGGTCGCTGCCGGCGTTTGTGCTGGTGTTTACGCTGCTGTCGAGCTGGATTGGGTCGGGGTCGCTGCTAGGCGGGGCGGAGAACGCGTATCGGCACGGCTTTGCGGCACTGTGGCAGGGCGGCGGGGGATGGGCGGGGCTGCTGCTGATCTATTTCATTGCGCCGCGGGCACGGAAGTTTGCCCAGTTCACGATCCCCGATCTGCTCGAAGCCCGGTATAACCAGACGGCTCGGGTGCTGGGAGTGATCGCGATCCTGTTTACGTACACGGCGGTGACGAGCTACCAGTTTGTGGGCGGCGGGGATATCTTGCACCTCATCTTTCCGCAGGTGATTACGCCGACGCTGGGGCAGTTCATCCTGGCGGGATTCGTGATCGTGTTTACGGCGATCGCGGGGATGGCTTCGGTCGCGTATATGGATGTGGCGATCGGGCTACTGGCGACGTTTACGATGTGCGCGGCGCTGCCGGTGCTGATTCATCGGGCGGGGGGATGGGCGGCGGTGCATGCCAGCCTGCCGGGTACGCATTTCCAAGTGCTGGGGGACCTGTCGCTGGTGCAGGGGCTGGAGCTGTTTCTGCCGACGTGCCTGCTGCTGTTGGGGAACCAGTCGATGTATCAGAAATTTTTCTCGGCACGGTCGGAGAAGGATGCGACGCGGGCGGTGGTGGGGTGGATTATCGGAACGGTGATTCTCGAGACGGTGATTGTGGCGCTGGCGGTGGTGGGGTCGAGTCTGTTTCCGACGGGCGAGGTGCATGAGCGGCCGCGGGAGATCCTGGCGTACCTGGGGCTGCATGGCTTTTCCGGCTCGGCGCCGCTGCAGCTGCTGGGCGCGCTGCTGATGGGGGCGATCTTCGCGAAGATCATCTCGACGGCGAACAACTGGCTGTTCTCGCCGGCGACGAACCTGGTGAACGATATCTATCTGCGGTACATGGTGCCGGAGGCTTCGAATAAGAAGATCCTGATTGTGAGCCGGCTGATGGTGGTGCTGCTGGGGCTGTGGGCGCTGTACCAGGCGCAGCATATCCAGTCGGTGCTGAAGAAGAGCCTGTATGCGTACACGATTTATGCGGCGGCGCTGACGCCGGTGATCTTGGCGGCGTTCTTCTGGAAGCGGGCGACGGCGGAGGCGGCGGTGGCGTCGATTGCCGCGGGAACGGCGGTGACAATCTTCTGGGACACGGCGTTCGTGCATGGGCATCTGCCGGCTATCCTGGCGGAGCGGGATGCGATCTTTCCGGCGCTGCTGGCTTCGCTGGTGTGTCTGGTGGTGGTGAGCCTGGCGACGAAGCGGCCGAGTGCGGCGCAGCTGGAGCCATTTGCGGAGAACGCGGCTGTGTAAGCGGCGGCTGTGAGCGGGCTGCAAAAACCTGTGAGCCGGGCCGCAGCGCTGCGAACAAAGTTCGTGTGAATTGAGATTCATTCGATTTCCACTGCGAGGTTGCTATCCTCTGCGGAACGAGCGCATCCAAAGGCCAGTTAGCAATACCCAACTCAGGAGAGCAACGATGGCAACGACTGACATGAACACCGCAACCCCCGATATCTTTCTTATGGGCGCAGGTCCGCTTGCTGCCTTCGACGTCGCTGGTTTGAGCATCGACGACACACTTTCGGCTGCAAAGACGCCGCTTGCCGACACCGAAGAAGAGGACGAAGACGAGGATGATGCCGATCCGGTTGCGGACAAGGACGACGATCTCGAGGACGACGTTGTGGATGATGAGGACGAGGATGATGATGAGCTGGAAGATGACGATGACGAGCTGGAAGATGATGACGACGAGGACGAAGATGAGGACGATGAGGATGAAGACGACGTGACCGAAGATGACCCGAAGCCGCTCAAGGTGAAGACCCGCTAGAAGCTCTCTGGACAGGAGCCTGCGGGCGGGGCGGTTTCAGGATCTGCGGCGGATGGTGAAGGGCCTCTCGGTGGGGGCCCTTCGGTTTTTTGGCGGGCGATTCCGTGTCGTGGTCTAAATCAGTTACCATGTGCTGTCATTCAGAGACCCGTAGCACCGGCGATACGGCGGTCCGGCTGCGGGGGAGGAGCAGACGATGGTTACGCGACGAGAGTTTTTGGACACACTGGCGGTAGGGGCGGCGGGACTGGCAATCGGTACGACGGCGAAGAGCTACGGCCAGATCATGGGGGCGAACGGAAAGGTCAATTTTGCAGTAATCGGGCTGAACAGCCGGGCCTACGCGCATCTTTCGTCGCTGAAGGCGAACAAGGCGAACGCGCAGATTACACACGTGTGCGATGTGGACAGCAACATCCTGAAGAAGTTTGCCGACGGGACGCAGAAGGAGATGGGGTCTGCTCCGGCGACGGCCAAGGACTTTCGCGAGGTGCTGCAGGCGAAGGATGTGGACGCGATCACGATTGCGACTCCAGACCACTGGCATACGCCGATGGCGATCGCCGGGCTGCAGGCGGGCAAGCACGTGTATGTGGAGAAGCCATGCAGCCATAATCCGGCTGAGGGGGTGATGCTGATCCAGGCCCAGGCGAAGTACGGCAAGCTGGTGCAGATGGGGACGCAGCAGCGGTCGTCGCCGCACACAATCGAGATTGTGGACAAGATTCATGGCGGGCTGGTGGGCCGGTCGTACTTTGCGAAGGCGTGGTACAGCAACGTGCGGAAGACGATCGGGACGGGCAAGGAAGCTCCCGTACCGGCGGCGCTCGACTGGGAGCTTTGGCAGGGGCCGGCGCCGCGGCAACCTTATAAGGACAACGTCCAGCCGTATAACTGGCACTGGTTCCGGATCTATGGGACGGGCGAGACGCTGAACAACGGGACGCACGAGGTGGATGTGTGCCGGTGGGCGCTGGGCGTCGATTATCCGAACAAGATTACGGCGCTTGGCGGACGATACCAGTTCAAGGATGACTGGCAGTTCTACGACACGCTGATGACGAGCTTCGCCTACGACGACAAGATGATCACGTGGGAGGGCAAGTGCTGCTCGGGGATGAAGTACTACGGACGCGACCGGGGGTCGGTGATTATGGGCACGACGGGGTCGGTGCTGATCGACCGCGACGGTTACGAGATCTATGACCTGAAGGGGACGAAGACGAGCGAGTTCAAGACTGGCAAGGAGACCTCGTCGGGCGATCTGACGGGGCGGGACTCGATGACCGACCTGCACTTCGCGAACTTCATCGCCGGCATCCAGAAGGGCGAGAAGCTGAACGCACCGATCACGGTGGGCAACGTGGCGGTGACCATGCTGCAGCTGTCGAACGTGGCGTGGGAGGTGAATCGCGAGCTGCATCTCGACCCACAGACGGCGAAGGTGAAGGACGATCCGCAGGCGATGACGATGTGGAACCGCGAGTATGAGAAGGGCTGGGCGCCGCACGTTTAGGTGCGGCGTTCCTGGAATCCAGAAGCCACAGCGCGGTTAGAGGCTCTTCAGGTAGGCGAGGATGTTGTCGGTGTCCGCGGGGGTGAGGATGTCCTTAAAGGAGGGCATCTTGTTCTTGCCCTCGTGGAGGATAGTGCGGACCTCGGTGGGCGTCTTCTTGGGCTTCGGTCCCTTGAGCTCGTGGTAGAGGCTGGGGCCGAGGCGGACCTGGTCCTCAATGACGGAGTGGCAGGCGAAGCAGCGCTGGGTGAAGATAGCCTGGCCGGCCTGGACAGCGGCGGGTGCGGGTGCTGCCTGGGCGTGGGACGGGGTGGGGGTGCCGAGTGCCGCAACGATCAGGGTGGCCAGAGTAGCTGTGAAGAAGGTCACGGCGAGGTACTTGTACATGGAGTCCTTATGGGCGCTGCGGCGAGAGGTCGGCCGCAGCGGGATGGTCTGGGATGACGATACAGAAGAAGAGCGGGTCGGGGCAACCGGGCTGCGTGCGGGTTTTGCGTGCGACGTAATGGCTTATTCTGGGACGAGCGTTTGGGCTGCAGAACGGGGACCATGATGACCGGGACACTCGAAGGAAGGCTGGCGATCCTCGCAGAGCGCGGCGTCGTGATCGACGATCCGCGGCAGGTGTATGTTGCGCCGAACGTGCAGTTGGACCGGATCTGCCGGGGGGCGGTGCTGCATCCCGGCACGCGGCTGCTGGGAGCGCGGACGTTTGTGGGGCCGGGTGCGCAGGTCGGAAGTGAGGGGCCGGCGGTGGTCGACAACGCGGTGCTGGCCGGGGGGGCGGAGGTAGCGAGCGGCTTCATCACCGGGTCGGTGCTGCTTGCGGGTGCGCGGCTGGGGGCGAATGCGCATGTGCGCGCGAACTCGCTTCTCGAGGAAGAGGCGTCGACGGCGCATGCGGTTGGGCTAAAGCAAACCATCCTGATGGCTTTCGTAACAGTGGGCTCGCTGGTGAATTTCTGCGACGCACTGATGTCAGGCGGACGGTCGCGCGGGGATCATTCTGAGATTGGCAGCGGGTTTATTCACTTCAACTTCACGCCGTTCGGGGAGTTTGGCGACAAGGCGACGTCATCGCTGATCGGCAACGTAACCGAGGGGGTGTTCCTGCGGGAGGATCGGGTCTTCCTGGGGGGTTTGAGCGGCTTGGTTGGCCCGCAGAAGGTGGGTTTCGGGGCGGTGACGATCGCGGGCCAGGTGCTGCGGCGGCAGGTGCCGGCGGGGCACCTGTTCGGGTCAGTTGGGGCGGAGATCGACAAGCCGTTCGCACGGCATCGGACGTCGGCGCCGGCGGAGAAGGTAGCGAAGAACGTTGAGTATATTCGCGAGCTGTTTGCGCTGCGCGCCTGGTATCGCGAGGTTCGGCTGGCGCGGGTGCCGCTCGGGGATTACGAGACTAGGACGGTGCTGAAAGAGGCGGCGTTCACGATCGAGCGCTGCATTGAGGAGCGCGTATTGCGGCTGAATGCGCTGCTGCGGGGACTGGGTGAGAGGGCGCTGCAATTTGAGCCGGAGGAGCTTCCCTGCCCGCTGCCGGTCGAGGCGCAGGCATCCTACGTAGAGCATGTGGACTGGGTCCGGTCGTTGAGCGAGGATGAGGTGGCTGCTGGCCGGGCGTGGCTCGAGGGCGTGGCGGCGGCGGTTGTGGCTCGGCCGGTCGAGTAGATTCTTGAAAGCAGACTCATTCCATTGCGTGCAGCGAGGAAGCTCTCATTCATTCGTCCTGCGACCGGCTTTGCTAGGATGAACTTCTAGGACTGGATAAGAGATACCCCGACAATGACTTTGATGAAAATCCGCAAGGCCGTCTTTCCCGCCGCCGGCATGGGCACACGCTTCCTTCCTGCAACCAAGGCCATACCGAAGGAGATGCTTTGCCTGGTCGACAAGCCGCTGATCCAGTACGGCGTGGAAGAGGCTGTCGCAGCTGGCTGCACCGAGATCATCATCATCACGAGCCGTGGTAAGTCGACCATGGAAGACCACTTCGACAAGTCGCCAGAGCTGGAAGCGACGCTCGAGGCGAAGGACAAGACGGCGCTGCTCGAAATTGTGCGCTCGGTCTCGAAGCTCGCAAAGGTCTCCTACACACGGCAGTCGGAGGCGCTCGGTCTCGGGCATGCGGTGCTGATGGCCAAGCAGCTGATTGGCGATGAGCCGTTTGCGGTGCTGCTGCCGGACGACATTGTTGACGCCACGGTTCCGTGCATGAAGCAGATGGTTGAGGCGTTCTACGAGACGGGCTCGACGATTCTTGGCTCGGAGGTGGTGGAAGGCGCGGCGATCTCCGCCTACGGCTGCCTGGACTGCACGCCGGACCCGAAGAACCCGCGCCTGCTCGAAGTTAAGAACATGGTCGAGAAGCCGAAGCCCGAGGAGGCTCCGTCGCAGAATGCGATCATTGGCCGTTACATTCTCACGCCGCGGATCTTCGAGATGATCGAAGAGATCAAGCCGGGCGCGGGCGGTGAGCTGCAGCTTACGGACGCGATCAAGGCGCTGCTGCAGTATGAGAAGGTCTACGGCTTCAGCTACGAGGGAAAGCGTCATGACGCCGGGGACAAGCTTGGCTTTCTGAAGGCGACGGTTGAGTTTGCCCTAAAGCGCGACGACCTTGGGCCGCCGTTTCATGAGTGGCTGAAAAGCTTTTCACTCTAAGCGGTAGCCGGACAAATAACGCAGTAGAAATCAGCAACTCGGAGAACGACATGCCCACTGAACTTGCCCCTGAAGTAAAGCCCGCAATCACGCGCGAACAACTGATTGACCTGCTGAACGAGGACCTGGCGCGGGAGTTCCAGGCGGTGATTGCCTATGTTAACTACTCGCAGGTGCTGAAGGGTGCGGCGTACATGAACATCGCCGACGAGCTTGCCGTGCATGCCAAGGAAGAGCTCGAGCATGCGCTGATCCTTTCGAACCAGATCGACTACCTAGGCGGCATGCCGACGACGATTCCGAAGCCCGTCAAGACGTCGGAGAAGGCGGAGGATATGCTCCGCTTCGATCTGGATAATGAAAATGAAACGATTCGCAACTATCGCCGGCGGGTGAAGCAGTGCGATGAGCTGGGCGAATTTGCGACCGCGGAACAGATTCGGCAGATTCTGCTGCAGGAGCAGGATCACCAGATTGCGCTGGCGACGGCGTTGGGCATTGATGTTCCCAATGTGGGGATTGCCGACTGAACGTCCATGTGGCGTGGGCCGGGCTGGCTCGTAAGGGCCGGCTCGCATCTTCGAATGCCCGGTGGTCATCTACTGGTTACGCGTATATCGCGCCGGAGCCGCAATGCCCAGTCTCTTCGATCCTATCCAGGTAGGTGATCTTCACCTGCCGAATCGTATCTTTATGGCCCCGCTTACTCGTCTGCGCGGCACGCCCGAGCACGTTCCGACGCCGATCATGATCGAGTACTATACGCAGCGCGTGAGTGCCGGGCTGATCCTCTCGGAGGCGACCCCGATTGATCCGCTTGGCGTGGGCTATGCGAATGTCCCGGGGCTCTGGTCCGAGGCGCAGGTCGAGGGCTGGAAGCCGATCGTAAAAGCGATCCATGACCATGACGGGCGCATCTTCGCGCAGATCTGGCATGTGGGGCGGATCTCGGACCCGAGCTTCCTGAACGGCCAGCTGCCGGTCGCTCCAAGCGCCATTGCCCCCCCGGGCCACGTCTCGCTGCTTCGGCCGGAGCGGGGCTTTGTCACCCCGCGAGCGCTGGAGTTTGCCGAGGTGAAGGGCGTGGTCGAAGCGTTCCGCCGTGGCGCGCAGAATGCCGAGGCGGCGGGGTTTGACGGCGTCGAGCTGCATGGCGCAAATGGCTACCTACTCGACCAGTTCCTGCAGGACGGCTCGAACCATCGCACGGACGAATACGGCGGCCCGATCGAGAACCGCGCGCGCTTGATGCTGGAGTGTACGGATGCGGCGATCGGGGTCTTCGGCGCGGGGCGTGTCGGAATGCACCTTGCGCCGCGTGCCGACGCGCACGGCATCTCGGACTCGAACCTGGCCGGGACCTTTGGCTACGTTGCCCGCGAACTTGGCCGGCGCAACCTGGCGTTTATTGCCGCCCGCGAGCGGGTTGGTCCGGACAGTCTTGGGCCGACGCTGAAGCAGGAGTTTGGCGGCGTCTTTGTGGCCAACGAGGCCCTGAACCAGGGGACTGGCCAGCAGCTGCTTGACGAAGGAAAGGCCGATGCGGTGGCCTTCGGCAAGCTGTTTATCGCGAATCCGGACCTGCCAAAGCGCTTTGCCCAGCAGGCCGCACTAAACGAGCCCGTGCCGTCTACCTTCTACGCGCAGGGTGCTCAGGGTTACACGGACTATCCTCTACTGCAGGCTTAGGCTAGTAAAGGCCGCGTCGCCGTCCAGCGATGCGGCCGTACCATCGTGAGGTCTTCTGCCCGAACCAGCCCCATCGCAAGTGTCGCTTCAGGAGCAGTTTGGGCCGATCGATATCTACCTGTTTGATCAGCTGCTGCGCGGGCGAATTGTGCCGGGAATGCGGGTGCTCGATGCCGGCTGCGGGTCAGGGCGAAACCTGGTCTATTTTCTTCGGGAAGGCTACGAGGTGTACGGGGTCGACGCTGATCCAACGGCGATCGAGCATGTGCGCTGGATCGCGGCATCGCTTGCGTCGGCGCTCCCCGCGGAAAACTTTCATGTGGAGTCCATCGGGGCAATGTCCTTTCCCGATGCGTTCGCGGACGTGGTAGTGCTGAACGCGGTGCTTCACTTCGCTGCGGACGATGGGCAGTTTGAGGCCATGCTGCGCGGTGCCTGGCGCGTGCTTCGGCCGGGCGGACTCTTCTTCTGCCGGCTCGCCTCCACGATCGGGATGGAGCATCAGCACCTGGGCGGGCGGCGGTATCAGTCACCCGATGGGGCTGAGCGCTACCTTGTCGACGAGGCGCTGCTGCTGCAGCTTACCGGGGAGCTTGGCGCGGAGCTGCTTGATCCGCTGAAGACGACCGTGGTGCAGGACCAGCGTTCGATGACGACCTGGGTGCTGCGCAAAGGCACCTGACGCTATTGCATGGTGCCGGTCGAGAAGATCTGCTCCGCCTGCAGGCCGAGGATGCGATAGAGGCCGAACTGGCGGCTGGTCTGGCCGCGCATTTCGAAGAGCAGGCTGGCCCGGTTTGAGGCTTCGACATCGACTGCATCGACGAGCCGCATGCGCGCCGTGCGATCGAGATGGGCGGCATCGGTGACCGCCTGCAGCACCATCTTCGGCTCGTGCTGGGCATCGAGCTGCGCGACGATGGTGACGTAGCGAAGGGTTTCCCCCTCGCCCGTGGTGTGGGCCTGGTAGACGAAGGTCGGGACGTCGCCGTAGCTCAGCAGGTAGCCGTTCAGCTGCTCATCGAGCAGGGCCGGCGCCTGCTTGAGCGGCTTGACCGGGCGGCGGAGCTTGCTGTTCGGCCGGCCGGGTATGGAGGCGGGAGCGGAAGTCTTTGCCGTCGGCGCGAGAGGCGTCGTGTAGGCGGCGAGCTGCGCCTGCGCGATTCCCTGCATTTTGGTCAGGATGGCGGCGCGCTCGGCATCGTCCTCCCAGGGGCGGCCGAAGTCGTGCGCCGGCCGGTTGGCGGCGTCGGATACGGCAACCATCTGCTTCAGCTCGACGGGCAGCCCGGATAGCCTGGGCAGTTCCTGCTCGGTGAGCGCACTGGTGGGCTTACCGCGGTGCAGGTTGGGCCGGTCCGGGTCGTCGTTCAACGAGCCGGCCGGGGTGACGCTGGCCTGCGCGTCGTCCTTCGCCTTCTTCTTCGCGTCCTCGACGGAATGCCGCTTCAGCGTCGGGCGGTCTGGATCGTCTGCGGGTGCGTCGGCGGAGGATGTGGTGGTCGTGGCTGGGGTAGAGGTAGTCGGCGTTGCCGTAGTGGTTGAGGTGTCGGCGGTGTCGTTGCCGGTGCGACGCTTCATGGTCGGGCGATCCGGATCGTCGGCAGGCGTTGCTGTTGAGGTATTCTTGCTCGCGGTTGTGTCGGCGGTGTTGGCGTCAGCTTTTGTGGTATCACTGCCTGTGCTGGAACCAGAAGCGGGCGTTACTGGCTGGCCGGCTTTATTTGAAAAATGCGGCTTGTCGGGGTCGCTTGCGGTTGATGTGGTCTCAATTCCCGCCGTTCGGGCGGCCGGCAGGTGGCGGGTGACCGGCTTCTTCGGCGCGGCCAGCCCCTTGAAGCTCCCGTACCCGAACCAGCCATCGTCGTAGGACTCGGCCACGTTTGCCGCCTGCAGGTGCCGCGCGTAGACGAGCTCCAGGTTTCCCCTGGCGACTCCAGCCTGATCGAGCTCATAGATGTTTCCCGAGCCGAGGGCGAAGGGCACCGGCCGCGCCAGGTAGAGGCCGGCATCTTCAAGCTTCTTGTCTATGTAGAGGGTCACGGGGATGAGCCGGCTCGCGGCCGGTTTCGCCAGATCGCCCGTCCACTCGTAGACCCCGACCGCGCGCACCACGGTCTCCGGCTTCGGCACCTTGTGAGTCTGCGCCGGCGTCATGCCGGCCGCGCCTGCAAGCAGCATCCCGATACTCCAAAGCTTCTTCATAGACCTAGACCACACCCGTACTGAGTACTTTAGACGTTTCCGCAGGGCTTCTGGTCGGCTGCGCTTCTCTGCGGCCAATATCCGCAGCCTGTGCTGGCTTCTCCTGGCAACTTCGCTAGTATCAGGTTTGTGGCTACTTCGTTCGCTGACTCGCCGCTGCTTGAGGTCGCCGACCTCTCGATAGCCTTCGGGACCCAGCCGGCGGTGCGCGGGATCTCCTTCACCGTTGCGGCTGGGCAGACGCTTGGCCTGGTCGGCGAGTCGGGCTCCGGCAAGTCGGCCACCTCGCTTGCCCTGCTGCGGCTGCTTCCGCCGGCGGCGAGCGTTACGGGCAGCATCCGCTTTGACGGGCGCGAGCTGCTGGTGCTGCCTGAAGCTGGCATGCGCCGGCACCGCGGCCGGGATATCGCCATGATCTTCCAGGAGCCGATGACGGCGCTGAACCCGGTGATGCGGGTGGGCGCGCAGATTGCGGAGGCACTTGAGGCGCACCATCCGGAGCTCTCCCCGAAGGCGGTGCGGACGCGGGTGCTCGACGCCATGCACGAGGTGGCGCTGCCTGACCCGGAGCGGCGGCTCCGCGACTATCCGCACCAGTTCTCCGGCGGACAGCGGCAGCGGCTTCTGATCGCGATGGCGATCATCAACCGGCCGCGGCTGTTGATCGCGGACGAACCGACGACGGCGCTCGACGTGACGGTGCAGGCGCAGGTACTGGCGCTGCTCGGGGAGCTGCGTGCGACCCACAATCTTGCGATGCTCTTTATCTCGCACGATCTTGCGGTGGTGGCCCAGGCGTGCGGCATGGCGGGAGACCGGATCGCCGTGATGCAGCAGGGCGTGATTGTCGAGCAGGCTGCTGCGAGCGAGCTGTTTCTTCGGCCACAGCACGCGTACACGCGCCGTTTGCTGGCTTCGATTCCGACCATGGCGACGGATCGGGGCCAGCCGCTGGCTACGCTTCGCTAGCCAAGGCTGCGGCGGCTTTCCCTTGTGGGGCTATCGGGTTTAGACTGGGATTTCGCGCCCCTTGGCCGAAAACTGACAATGCGCGCACTCGTCGTCTCCGATATCCACGGCAATCTCGAAGCATTTCAGGCCGTCCTGACGGCGGCTGCGGGCACATCCGGCGGCTACGAAGCGCTTTGGAATCTCGGCGACATGGTGGGGTATGGGGCGAGTCCGAACCGGGTGCTCGACCTGCTGCGGCCGCTGGCGAGCCTGAATGTGCGGGGCAATCATGACCGCGTCTGCTGCGGGCTGACCTCGTCGATCGGCTTCAACCCGGTGGCCCGCGCGGCTGCCCAGTGGACCCAGATCGAGCTGACGGCCGAGCATCTGGACTGGCTGCGCGGGGTGCCGCAAGGGCCGCTGCACCCGGCGCATCCGGGCATCACCTGCGCCCACGGCTCGCCGCTGAATGAGGACCATTACATCCTGAACATGCGCGACGCGTGGGCGCCGCTGCAGCAGATGACGACGGCGCTGACCTTCTTCGGCCACACCCATGTGCAGGGCGGCTTCGCGCAGAAGGAGCATGACTGGCAGGAGTTTCACCCGCGCTATCCGGTCCGGAACGAGCCTGCTTCGTGGACGCTGCCGCTGCTGGCGGGGGTTCGCCACCTGATCAATCCGGGGTCGGTTGGACAGCCGCGGGATTCAGACTGGCGGGCAGCATTTGCCATTTATGACTCGGCGCCGGGGGGTGGGCAGCAGGCTGAGATTGTCTTTCACCGGGTGCCGTATGACCTTACCTCGGCGCAGGGGCGGATTTTAATGGCGGGGCTGCCGGAGCGGCTGGCTGCGCGGCTGCGCGAGGGACGCTGAGAGCTTCCGGGAGTTATTTTCTAAAGTCCAAAGTATTCAAAGCAGGAGACTTAGATCTGTACTTTGTGGCAGTCTGTCAGCTGGGGCACCCCTTAGACGACCTTGGCGGCTCTTGATAAGGGCTTTCTGCGGCTGTGATCTGTCAAGTTTTGCCGGAATGTTCTAGAGGCGCACGTTCCTCCTTTTAACTTTTTTCGAAAGTACAAAGTATTCAAAGCAGGAGACTTAGGTTTGGACTTTGTGGCAGGTCTGTCAAGCTCGTGCGTCTTCATCTGCAATCCTTGAGCGCTTCTGCGGCTGTGCCTTGTCAAGTGCTGCTGAAGTTTTCTTCAGGGGCGTCTTTCTCTAAATTTGATTCTGCGGCAAGCCGGTCAGGTCGAGGGACGCATTGCGAAGGGCGGGCTGCCGGAATGGCTTGCTGCGCATTGAGGGAAGGCCGCTGAGCGGTTAGTTGTTCCAATTCTTTCCCAGGATTTCGTAGAGGTACTTGCTGCGCGGCGGCATGAAGATCTCGTGTGCCGGCTTCGTCTTGCCTGATGCGAGGAGCCACCAGGCAACAGGTGCCTCGTTGATATCGTATCCGGCGTCGTGCAGCAGCGACAGGGCCACGCGGTCGGATTGCTCCAGCAGGTAGTGCAGGCGTATGGCCTCTTCTATCTGGACTCCGGCGAGGACCGGACCGGCCACCTGGGGCAGCAACAGCTCCGCCGCGGTTTGTAGCGCGGGCGACTTCAGAGGCTCCGGCGTCTTCCATAGTTGTTGTCGTTCGAGGACACAAACCATCCTGCTGGCGAGCACCGCCGCGACCTGCGAATCGTTCGCCAGGCGGTCGATCACCTGGTGGGGCACGAGGATGATCCCGTTCGGGAGACAGACCGCATCGCGCAGGCCGTCTGCATCCACAACCTGGAACCTGTAGTCGATCCTGCTGTAATCGTTCGCGGCCAGCGCATGCTGGTAGGGGCACCAATCTGGCCCCGATCGCTGCAATCTGCGCCTGCATGACCGGGTCCTGATGGGCTGAGTACCGCGCCGGATTGACGCCCAGCATCTCTCGACTGAGCGCATCCTGCTTTGCGCTCGCATCGACGGCCGCGGGGTCGTACTCCCATCGCTCCCGCAGCTCCAGCTCGCGCGCGCTGATGATGTTGTCGCTCAGGCTGATGGCCTCCGCGACCACGACGCTATCGCTGCGCTGGTGTCCCTGGAAGCGCATCCACAGGTTGACGCGGAGCGGGAGCGCCGCTGCCATAGGCGGCTCGAAGGATCGGATCGTACTGTGCTCGATGAGGATGGTGAAGCCATTGGCGCGGACCATCTCGTCGCTTGGCGAAGACCCCGGCGGCAGCGGCAGGATGGCGTCGATGACGGCCCAGCCCTTGATTGAACCGAAGGCAAGCGTCGCAAACAGGAGGCGATGTGCATCCACGCTGTGGGTCTTCCGGTGGAGCTTGCCGTAGACAACGACCGGCTCGCCGAGCCGCGGCGTCGTCCTGGTGTTGATGGCACGGCCCTGGCTGGCCCGCTGACTACGAACGATTCTTCGGTCTCAGGGTCGAGCCGAACGCGCAGACCGTTCACGTCGAAATCGGATGACGATACGGTGCGCGAAACGATGCCGGAGACGGCGGGCGTCTCCTGATCCTGTGCGAGAGCTAACGGGCAGATCACAACACCAAGCACAACAAGAAACAGCAGACTCGTTCTCATCGAATCCCAACTGTAGCGGGTCCGCGGTATGGTCGGCCTAAAACTTTGGCCGCTGATAATCCCTTGCGCGAAGCTGGGGGCCTAGACGGCGGCTTCTTGTTCTTCGAGGGCTAGGGCGAGGTCTTCCCATTCGGCCAGGAGGGTGGTGCGGGTGGTGCGGAGGGTGTCGAGGTGAGCGGCGGTGCGCTGGGAGTCTTCGGCTGAGGTGAAGACGCCGAGGTTGGTCTCGGCTGCGGCTATGGCTGATTCGACGCGGGGGATCTCGGCTTCGACGAACTGGAGGCGTTCTTCGAGCTGCTTGAGCTTGATGGGGTTGAGGCGCCTGGCCAGGACTTTAGGAGGCGCGGGTGCGGGAGTTGGGGCGGGCGTGGGCGGAGCGGCAGTGAGTGCGGCGGTGACTTTTTCGGGACCGCCCTGCTTGCGCCAGAGGTAGTCCTCGTAGTTGCCGGGGTAGACGTGGACGCGGCGGTCCTCGACCTCGAAGACGCGGGTGGCGAGGCCGTCGATGAAGTAGCGGTCGTGGGAGACGAAGAGGACGGTGCCGGTGAAGTTACGGATGGCGTCGAGCAGGACGTCCTTGGCGCGGAGGTCGAGGTGGTTGGTGGGCTCGTCGAGCAGGAGCATGTTGGCGGGCGAGACGAGCATCTTGGCCATGGCGTAGCGGTTGCGCTCGCCGCCCGAGAGGACGCCGAGGGGCTTGAAGACGTCGTCGCCCGAGAACATGAAGCAGCCGAGGAGGCTACGCAGTTCGGTCTGGGGGACCTTCGGGGCGATGCCGCTGATATCGTCAAGCATTTTGGCGTTGCCGTCGAGGACCTTGTACTGGTCTTGCGCGAAGTAGTCGGCGAGGACGTTGTGGCCTAGCTTGATGGTGCCGGAGGTGGGGCCTTCGAGGCCGGCGAGCATGCGGATGAGGGTCGACTTGCCTGCGCCGTTGGCGCCGACGAGGGCGATGCGGTCGCCGCGATCGATGGTGAAGCTGACGTCTTCGAGGATCGTCTTCGGCTCATAGATCTTGGTGAGGTGTGCGACCTCAATGACGGTGCGGCCGGAGGCGGGTGGCTGCGGGATGCTGAAGTGGATGGTCGCTTCGTCTTCGGGAACCTCGATGCGCTCGATCTTGTCGAGCTCCTTGATCCGGCTCTGGACCTGCTTGGCCTTGGTAGCCTGGGCGCGGAAGCGGTTGATGAAGGACTCGAGGTGCTCGATCTGATCGCGCTGATTCTTGTAGGCGGACATGAGCTGGGTGCGACGTTCTTCCTTCTGCTTCAGATACTTTTCGTAGTTCCCGAAGTAGAAGTGGGCGCGCTTATTCCAGAGCTCGACGGTCTTGTTGACGGTGACATCGAGGAAGTAGCGATCGTGGGAGATGAGGACGAAGGCGTTGGGGTAGTTGCGCAGGTAGTCCTCGAGCCAGTTGCGGGTTTCGAGGTCGAGGTGATTGGTGGGCTCGTCGAGCAGAAGGAGGGAGGGCTTCTGGAGGAGGAGCTTGGCGAGCGCGATGCGCATCTGCCAGCCGCCGGAGAACTCTTCGGTCTGGCGGGCCCAGTCATCCTTTGAGAAACCCAGCCCGCCTAGGACGGTGCCGACCTGGTAGTCGAGGGTGTAGATGTCGTTGGCGTGGAGGAGGTCGGTGATGTGGGAGTAACGGGCGGCGGCGGCCTCATACTCGGGACTGCCGGGGGCGTGTTCGGCGAGTTTTTCGGAGAGGAGTTCGGCCTCCTGCTCCATGTTGCGGAGCTCGTCGAAGGTGGAGAGACATTCGTCGAAGACGGAGCGGCCCTTGAGGGCGAGGCCATCCTGCGGGAGGTAGCCGAGGGTCATGCCTTTCTGGCGCGAGAGCGTGCCGTAGTCGAGCGACTCGACGCCGGCGAGGACCTTGAGGAGGGTCGATTTACCGGTGCCGTTGCCACCGACGAGGCCGGTACGCTCATCGGGGTTGATGAGCCAGTTGGCGTCTTCGAAGAGCAGTTTTTGGCCGAAGCGTTTGCCGGCAGCAGAGATCTGGAGCATGTACCCATTTTCGCATTGCGGGTGGGGGGCTGGTTATTCCCACTGCAGCCGGGCTGGCCGGACATCTTTCTTTGATCGTCCGGGTTTACTTGCTGAGAAGATATGGGTACGGAGGCGCGCGTGGATCGAACGACCGACGAAAGCACCGCGCCGCCACCCTCTGCGCACGGTCCGTCTATACCCGGAGCGCTTGTGCGTGGACCGTGGTGGCGCTCCCGGTGGACGGTCGGTAGCGGCGTCCTGCTGGGGCTGCTGCTGCTGACGGTCGGGATCGGCCTTGCGTGGCTGGCGCATAATGCGGAGCCGCTGCTGCGGGCGCGAATGATCGAGACGCTGTCTTCGCGCTTTCACAGCCCGGTCGAGCTGGACAGCGTTCACCTTTCCTTTGTGAGCGGGCTGAAGATCGAGGGCAGCAACCTGCGCATTCGCTACATCGCCGGACCAGCGAGGCCGGACGCGCAGCCGGGTGCACCGCCGATGCTGCATATCCGGTCGTTCCAGTTTCGTTCCGGGATTCGCGAGCTCTTTGAGCCGACGCTGCGGGTGATGACGATGCAGGTGCAGGGGGTCGAGCTACGGATTCCGCCGAGGGAGGATCGCGGAGCGATTGTGCCGGACGATCCTGACCGACGGGGGCAGCCGCGGGAGAGCATCTTCGTCGATAAGATCATGATTGCCGACCTGAAGATTCTGGTCGAGACGCGGAAGGCGGGGAAGGTGCCGCTCGAGTTCGACGTCGCCAACCTGATCCTGACCAACGTGGGGCGCACGCTGCCACTGACGTACGATGCCACGCTCAGGAATCCGAAGCCGGTCGGGGATGTGCGGGCGGTTGGGCACTTCGGGCCCTGGCAGGATGACAACCCGCGCGACAGCCCTATCGATGGCAGCTTCATCTTTTCGCATGCCGATCTTTCGACCATCAAGGGGCTGGGCGGCATGCTGTCGTCGAACGGCAGCTTTCACGGGACGCTGGGGCAGATTGTGATTGAGGGCGTGTCGGACACGCCCGACTTCCGGCTGACGACGAGCGGCCATGCGCTGCCGCTGCATGCGACGTATCATGCGATCGTCGACGCGACCTCAGGGGATACGTATCTTGAGCCGGTGCATGCGCGGCTGCTTCATTCGGACATTACGGCGAAGGGCTCGATCACGCGCCAGCGCGGGGTTCCTGGGCATGATATCGAGCTTGATATTTCCATGGATCATGCGCGGGTGGATGATCTGCTGACGCTTGCAGTGCGGACGTATCCGCCGGTGCTGCGCGGGAGTATTGCAGAGCATGCGCACCTGAGCATTCCGCCGGGTCTGGGGACGGTGACGCGCAGGATGCATCTCGCGGGCTCGTACACGGTAGGGCAGGGATCGTTCAGCAATCAGAACCTGCAGATGCAGATTGACGAGCTGAGTGAACGGGCGCTCGGCTGGGCGGAGCGGGCGAACCCGCAGCAGGCGGTGCCGGTGACGTCGACGATGACGGGCAGCTTTACGTTGGCCAATGAGCACGTTGATATTTCCCAGATGGACTATGCGATACCGGGGGCGAAGGTTCGCGTGGAAGGCAAGTATGGGCTGGACGGGGCGGCGCTCGACTTTCACGGGGCGGTGCGGACGCAGGCGACTGCCTCCGAGATGGTGGGTGGCTGGAAGGGGCTGCTGGTGATGCCGTTCGACAAACTGCTGAAGAAGCAGGGCGCCGGCATGGAGGTGCCGTTCAAGCTGAACGGGACGCAGAAGGATCCGAAGCTAGCGCTCGACTTTGGCCACGATACGCCCGCTGCCCGGACGACGCGGCAGGTGCCGCAGTCTGCAGGTTCGATGCCACATTCCACCCGATGAACCTGGGCCTGCGGCTGAAGAGACTAACCCGGACGCCTCTGCTACTGTCAAAGCAAGGGAGGCGGATGCCGGCACAGTCACAACTCTTTCCCGAACCACAGCCGCCGGAGGTACAGACGGCCCGACCGGAGCCGGTGAGGCTGGCGCCGCTGTGGCTGCAGCGGATCTCGCTCTTCGTGCTGGTGCTGTTCTGCGTGTACCTGGGCGTGCTGGTGACGATTCTGCCGTGGTGGAACCGGGTGTGGGACCAGAACCTGTTCATCCTGGCGCGGCCGCACCTGGCGGCGGTGCTGCATCATGGCGCAGTGCGCGGCATGATCTCCGGACTCGGTATGCTGGATATCTGGATCGGCATCTCGGAGGCGGTGCACTATCGTGACCATCGCGGTTAGCCCGCCTGGGGAAGGAAGCGACCGATGACCCCACCGAAGCTCCCACCGAATCCCGAACCGCTGGAGCGAGCGCTGCTGGCTTACGAGAATCCCGAGTTTCTGCAGTCGCCTGATGGCAGGCTGTTGCGCATCATCTCGGAGTATGCGGAGCCGATGGCGCGCTTCCAGCAGCAGCGCATCCAGGATACGGTCGTCTTCTTCGGCTCGGCCCGGTTTTGTACCGAAGCGGCTGCGCGCGAGACGCTTGCTGGGCTTCAACATCCCGGGCTGGATGCCGTCGCGCTGGAAGGGGCGCAGACTGCGCTGACGATGGCCCGGTTCTACGAAGATGCGCGCGTGCTCTCGGGCATGCTGACCACATGGGCGATGGCGCTGCCGGGGCAGTTGCACCGCTTTGTCGTGACCTCGGGCGGCGGCCCAGGCATTATGGAGGCGGCCAACCGGGGAGCGTACGAGGTGGGCGGCAAGTCGATCGGGCTGAACATCAAGCTACCGCACGAGCAGCGGCCGAATGCGTACATTACGCCCGAGCTGAACTTCGAGTTCCACTACTTTTTTATGCGGAAGTTCTGGTTCGCATACCTTGCCAAGGCGCTGGTCATCTTTCCCGGCGGCTTTGGCACGCTCGACGAGATGTTCGAGATTGTGACGCTGGCGCAGACCCGGAAGCTGGCGAAGAACATCACGATCCTGATCTACGGGACGGAGTACTGGAACAGCGTGCTGAACATCGACGTCCTGATTGAGCGCGGCGCGGTGTCGCCGGGTGATCGCGACCTGTTTCACTTTGCCGATACGCCGGCGGCTGCCTTCGCGGTGCTGCGGGAGGCGCTGTCTCGGGAGGTAGGCTCAACCGGCAAGATGCAGCGCGATGATCCGGCCTGGCGGGGCGTTCCGAAGGAGCCCGCACCGCCTGCGGAGGAGTTGCTGGGTCCGGACATCGCGAAGACGCGGGGGTAGGTGACCTTCCGGCCAGAAGGAACCCGTGCCGAGGGAACCTGGACCGGCACTCCCCCGTTCGATATTGACGACCCATTCCTGGTGCAGTTACCGCACCGTCATCTTCGCTTGGCAGACTCAACCTCGTAACCTCTGATCGATGGAGCGGCCCATGAGCGAATCGAGCGTATCGTACCTCTGGCGGGAACGGGATGCGGCGAATGGCTTTGCCGCGGGCGTCTCTCTGCACAGCCACACCAATCAATCGAAAGAGACGCTGGATTTTATTGCAGAACTCTCAGCGGGCAAGAAGATTCTGCAGGCCGTCATGAAGTGGTGCGAAGACCGGAGCGCCCGCACGACCGGCATCCGGCCCGACTACACGCGCAGCTACTGGACGCCGCCGCTCACGCCGCGGCTCGCCTTCGACCTGGAGCGCAGCCAGATTGAACAGCAGACGCAGCTGCCCGGGCTGGTCTCGATCACCGATCACGACGACATTACGGCTCCCCTGCTGCTGCGCTCGATCGATTCGGCGCGGCACATCCCGGTCTCGGTCGAGTGGACGGTCCCGTTTGCCGAGACGGCGTTTCACCTTGGCGTACATAACCTGCCGAGCGCTACGGGCGCGCAATGGATGCAGCGTTTCGAGGCCTTCACGGCGATGCCGGCGACGATCCGTCCGACGCGCCTGATCACGGACCTGCTCGCCGAGCTCGACGAGATCCCCGGCGTGCTGCTGATCTTCAATCATCCCAACTGGGACCTGTACCGGATCGGCCAGGAGCTGCACGATGTCCGCGTGAACGACTTCCTTGCGGTCAATGGACAGTTCATCCATGCGCTGGAGCTGAACGGGCTGCGCAACTGGAAGGAGAACCGGGAGGTGGCGCGGCTGGCCGGCAAATGGAACCAGCTGGTGATCAGCGGCGGCGACCGGCACGGCGTGGAACCGAACGCGAACATCAACCTGACCCAAGCGACCAGCTTTACCGAGTTTGTATACGAGGTGCGGCGTGAGCGGAAGAGCCACATCCTCTTTATGCCGCAATATGCGCAGCCCTGGAAGCATCGCATCCTGCAGTCGACGCTTGATGCGATCCGCAACTACCCGACCTTCCCGGAGGGGTTGCGGCGCTGGGACGAGCGGGTCTATCACCCGGATAGCCACGGGGTGATTCGGCCGCTCTCGGAGCTTTGGGAGCATGGCCACTGTCCGCGCTATCTTGAGCTGCTGTTGAGCGCGATCCGCATGATGGGCGCGGCGCCGGTCTCGGGCGGGCTACGACTGGCGTGGAATGAGAGCAGCCAGATGCGCGCGGCGATGCGAGCGGCGCTCGTCGATTAGGTCTGGCGCGGCAATTCAAGCTCGGCGCTCGTTGATGCGCAGTTAGCAGGCGGCTCGGAGTCATCGAGCCTTCGCGAGTAATCGTGGGCAGGGGTAGTCTAGAGCCATGCGCGCCCCGCGAGTTGCCTATTTTCCGGACTCGTTCCACGAGATCAACGGCGTCGCGCACACCAGCCGCAACTTCGAAGCCTATGCCGGGCGGCAGGGGCTGCCGTTCCTGTGCGTTCGCGCGGGAGGCCGGAGGCCGGCGTGTCAACGCACGGGGCAGCTTTGGTCACTCGAACTCGGCCGCAGCCGCGCCTCGTTCCGCATGGAAAAGGACCTTGAATACGACATGCTGTTCTGGCGCCACGCGGCGGCGATCGAGCGGGAGCTGCACCGCTTTCAGCCGGAGATCATTCACATTACCGGGCCGAGCGAACTGGGGATATTCGGGGCGTACTTCGCGTGGAAAATGGGGGTGCCATTGGCCGCCTCGTGGCACACCAATGTGCACGAATACCTTGCCCGCCGGATGGGACCGATAACGCGGCAGTTCTTCAGCTCGCGCGCGGCGGCGACGGAACACCTGATCGAGATCGCCACGTTGAAGACGGCGATGCAGTTCTATCGTCTTGCCGACCTGCTCTTCGCACCGAATGCGGAGTTGTGCGCGATGCTCGAAGCGGCTACGGGCCGGCCGTGCCACCTGATGCAGCGCGGGGTGGATACGGAGCTGTTTTCGCCAGCGCGGCGCACACGGCCAGCCAGCCCGGAGACCGTGCGGCTGGGGTACGTTGGCCGGCTCTCGGTCGAAAAGAATATCGCGCTGCTTGCACGCATTCACCACGCACTGGCCGCGAGGGCGATCCGGAACGTGGAGTTCTTCGTTGTTGGCCAGGGGGGCGATGAGGAGACGCTGCGCCGTGAGATGCCGGACGCTCACTTCGCTGGCGTGCTGCGCGGGGAGGTGCTGGCAGCGGCGTGCGCCGACATGGATATCCTGGTGTTTCCCTCGCACACCGACACGTTTGGCAACGTGGTGCTGGAGGCGCTGGCGAGTGGTGTGCCCGCGATCGTGACTCCGGACGGCGGACCGAAGTTCATCGTCGAGGACGGGGTGACGGGCTTCGTCGTGCCCGATGAGGGCTTCGCGGCGGCGGTGGCGACTCTGATAGTCGATAGGGCGAGGCTGGAGCGCATGGGCACGGCAGCCCGCGCGCATGCATTGGCCTGCAGCTGGGATACGGTGTTTGCGGGAGTGTATGCGGCTTACGAAGGATTGTTGCCGGGCCGTGCAGCGGGCGAGCCTGTCTACGCGATGCAGCTTGGCTGAGTTGGCAGCGGCGTTCGCCGACCCTGCTAGTAGCGGAGTTCGCCGATGTAGACGCCGAAGGGCGGCAGCTTGACGGCGTTGAGGTTCATGGGGCCCATCGCGGTGTCCGAGCGCAGCACCGTACGCAGAAAGCTGCCGCGCAGGTGCAGCCGGAGCATGTCACTGGCCAGCGAGAGCATGACTGGCTTCGCGGAGAAATTACACACGACCACGATGGCCGGCGCGAGTTGATTAACCGCAGCCCGCCGGCTCACCCAGACGACAGTGTCCTGATCATCGTGGTTGAGCAGCTCGCTCGAGCCCGCGCGCAGGGTCGCGTTGCCGTGATGCAGATCGATCAGGCGGCGGTACCAGTTGAGCACGGAGGCCGGGTCGGCCTCCTCGGCGAGGATCTCGGGACCATGGGTCGGCTCGGGGTTCAGCTTCTTCGCCTTCGTGGTGTTGGGATTCAAGTCGGTGGCGACACCCCAGGGCATCAGTGTCGGCTTGCCGGCGAGGCCGATCTCCTGGCCGAAGTAAAGCTGGGCGTTGGCACGGGTCCCCAGGAGCACCAGGGCCAAAGCCTTGACGATAGCGGGGTCGTTCGGGCCCGCGGCACCGTTCGTATCGTTACCAAAGCGGCTGGCACTCCGGTCAAGGCCGGGAAGGTCGGTCGCGGAGAGCAGGCTGATGCCGGGCGCGCCCTGGAGGTGCTCAAGCGCAGCACGGACGTTGGCGGCGGTGAGCGACGTCATCTTCGCCAGCGCGGGATCGAGCGCCAGGTCGACGTCACCGTGCCGGGCGCTGACGTCGCCGGAGCCGCTCTCGCCTATAAGGATGCGCTGGCCGGTGAAGCTTCGCGTGACCTCGTGCAGCCGGTGCAGTTGGGCGGCCCGGTGCTGCGGATCGGACGCTGCGCCGGTCGATCCCTGGGTGCGAAGGCTGATGCCCGCGACACCGCGGCTGAGCCAGAAGCGGGCGGCCGCCGCCAGAAGGGTGGGGTCGGCGAGCTGCTGCGGATCGAGTTCGACGATCACGCGCAGGTTGTCGCGGCTGGCCTCGCGGACGAGGTCGTCAAAGTCGTCGAGCGATCCAAGCGCCGGATCAACGGACTGGGAGCGCGCCGCGCCTTCGCCCTGTTCCGGCATGAAGTGTGTGAGGGTGATGGCGTCGACGCCCAGCGAACGGACGTAGTCGAGCTGGCTGGCCAAGCTGCGCAGGTCGCCCGTGCCGCTCTCGTTCGAGGCACGAAATCCGTGCGGATCGATCATGTACAGGACGGCGTGGGTCCACCAGGGCTCGAGGTTCATGCCGGAGCCGGCCCAGCCTGGGCGGGCGAGGGTCTGGGCTGGAGCGTTCAGTGCGGCGAGGCCTGCAAAGACGATTGCAAACGCTACGAGCTTGGAGCGGGCGCGCTCGAGCCTCGTGCGGCTGGTGTGACGTGCCATCGGCATCGTGCGTGCGGCGTCAGCCATCTACGAGATTATCCAGAGAGGCGACATTGTAAGTGGAGGCAAACGGCGCAGGGAGAGGATCGCCACCCGATCCCGTCCCTGCGCGGATGACTACTGCTTGGGTGCGGTTGACGGACGCGGCGTGGTGGCGCGCGGACGCGTTGCCGACGGGGCGGACGGTGGCGGCGCGGCTACACCCGAGCTCTTGTTGTATGCGTCGATGACTGCCTGCGTGACATCCGTGTTGGGGTTCTGGGGGGCCCAGAGTACGGGCGTCTGCTGGCCGCTGACATCGAGCAGGAGCGTGTAGCCGTTCTGCGCCACGTAGGAGCGCATGGTCTGGTTCACCTTCTGGGCGACCTTGCCGTAGGCCTCCTGCAGGTCAGCCTGATAGGCCTGAGACGCGTCTTCCGCGTCGCGATTGAGGACCTTTTCCTTGGCGTCGATTGCGCGGAGCTGGGCGGCGCGCTGCTCGTCGGTGGTGGTCGCCGGAGCGCTTGCATTCTGCTTCTTCAGCGTGTCGACCTCTTGTGCGAGGGAATCGATCTGTGCCTTCTTTGGCTCGTACTTCTTCTGCACATCCTGGACGGCGTGCTGGCCCTCGTTGGTGGCGAAGACGGCCTGCTCAAAGGAGATCAGCGCAATCTTGGCGGGAACGGCCTGTGGTGCGGGGAGGGTTTGCTGGGTCGCAGGAGCGGCTGAGGACGTTGCAGCAGTGGCTGGTGCCGCGGCAGTCTGAGCGATCCCGACAGCAGCAGTCATCATGCCTGCGCCGAGCGCGGAGAGGAGTGTAAGAGTGCGATTCATGTAGTGTGTAAAGCTCCTTGGAATTCGTTCATCCATCGTTTCGGCCGATCCGCAAGCACGCTTGCCGTGGCCACGCTCCGCATTCCACTTACCCCGGGTGCACGCCTGGTAGGCCGCGCAGCCACGTTGTAGCCGGTCCGTTCCAAATTCTCGCCTGGAAAGCACCGGAAGCAGACAGGAGCAGGAGAGCTGCGAGAACGCCTTTGATTATAAGACCCTGCGTATGGACGGTCAAACAAAACGGTTGCTTTTCGCGGGCCATCTTCCAAAACACGAATTTCCGGAGCGGTCTCCTATGATTTTTAGACGTCAGCCTAGGATGCTGATGAAGAAATGACTGAAAAGTGGCCTGTTTGCTTTGGCAGGGTACATGCATTAGTAGCCGACGCACGTACCTCTGTAGGACCGAGATGCGATCGCAGGATTTCTCTGGCCTGGAAGAGCCCGCACCCACGCATGGTGCTGCTTGCCGCAGGGAACACAGGCCTTCTTACTGAGAAGACCGTTCTGGAGGCCGTGACTGGCCATCGGCTGTTACAGGCCACGACTGATCCATCCGGTATATACGACGAGCATCTGGTATGTACCGGACTTGTATCTCGGGACTGGCTGCTTTCCTCTTTGTGAACCTCCCCAATCAGTAGTTGCGTTCTGAGTTGTTCAGAGGTACACTGGCCTTGCTGTATGAACCGGCTGTGGGTTTTCCTTCCGTAACTGCCGCCCTCTTGTGTATAGTGGCGGTGACGTAGATGGGATCTTCCTGTCGAATCATTTGCAAACAGGTACTTAGGGTGAGGTTTGCCATTGCTGGCGAACCCGGCTGTGCGCGAGAGCCTATTGAATGGCAGGGTCGCAGCCGATAGCAACAGATAACGTCCGTTCGAGTACAACTTGAGATCGTTTTTACCGACGCTGCAATACCGGTTTCTTGCGCTCCTCGCCCCATCAGGCAAGGATCCAGATGCCTTGCGCGTGGGAATGAGACGTTAATTGCGCACCAGTGCAATGGGAAGTGGAAGCATGAATTCAGAACTGACCGTGTCCGATGTGCAATCGCACGAGGCACAACCACCGTTGTCCGACCATCAGGGTCAAAGTGAGCAGTCCTCCCAGGATCATTCCGATCAACAGGGCGTGCCGCCCGGCATGGGGCAGTCCAAGAGCAGCCGCCGGCGCCGTCGGAAGCGTAAGGGCAAGGGACCTGAGAGTTCCGGCGACGCCTCCCAGCTGGGCTCGAGCAGCGGTGAAGCCGCTCCCGGACAATCGATCCCCTCGATGCAGGCTGCAGCGCAGCCATCTGGCCAGCAGAACGGTGTGCAAGCCGGGCAGCAGAATGGCTTCCAGGGCGGGCAGCAGAATGGCTCCCAGGCATCGTCTACCGGCAAGCGGTGGAAGAAGAAGTTCCGCGACCGTGACCGTCAGCGCACGCCCGAAAATCCAGGCAATATAGCAGCCAGCGCCGGTGGCCAGAACAACGGTGGCGGCTTTCAGAACAACGCCAGCAGCAACGGCTTCCGTGACAGCAACAGCCACCAGCCAGGCAACAACGGCTTCAAGCGCAAGGGCAGCTCGAACGGTGGCGGCGGGAAGCAGCAGCGCGGTCCGCGCAGCTTCGTCGGCCCGATGGATCACAGCTACCGCGTGGTGAACGGCAACTTCGCCGACACGCCGCCGTCGACCATCGAGACGCATGGCAACTACCAGGGCCGCAGCCATGGTGGCGGCAGTCGCGGCGGCTATCAGAGCGATTCGCAGCCGGTCGACTACTCGCAGGGCCGGACGATTCCGATCGCCGAGGATGCTCCTACCAAGATCTACTTCTTTATTGAAGATCTGTTTTTCATCGCCAAGATCCAGGAGACGGCGCGCAAGCTCGGCGTGAAGGTCGGCTTCGTGAAGAACGACAAGGAATCAATCGCCGCCCTGGTGGCAGGCGAGGATGAGGATCATCCCGGCCTGATCGTCTTCGATCTCAATAACGTGAGCGCGAAGCCGATGACGCTGATTCCGAAGCTCAAGGCCAAGCTCAAGAAGAGCACGTCGATCGTCGGCTTCCTCTCGCATCTGCAGGGCGACCTGAAGGCCAAGGCTGTCGAGGCGGGCTGCGATACGGTGATGCCGCGCGCGGCGTTCAGCCAGAACCTGCCCAACCTGCTGCGTCGCTACGGGATTGCCGACGAAGAGGAGCAGAACTTCAACCAGTAGCTTTGTCTGATCAGGTGATGGCCATGCCGGACGACCGTCGGCGTGGCCATTTTGTTTTGGCAGCAGCCTAGCCCGGCGGCCAGCCCATGTGCCGACCGCCGAGCAGATGCAGGTGAAGATGGTCGACCGTCTGGCCACCGTCTGCGCCCGTGTTGATGACGATCCGGTAGCCGTTGTCGAGCTTCTGATCCAGCGCAAGCTTCGCCGTGGTCGCCAGCAGATGACCCAGCAGGCCGGCGTGCTCGGCGGTCGTCTGTGCGGTCGACCGAAGATGCTGCTTCGGAATCACGAGCAGATGCACAGGCGCCTGCGGGTTGATATCCGCGAACGCCAGGCTCAGCTTGTCTTCGTATACGCGTTTCGCCGGGATCTCTCCGGCAACGATCCTGCAGAAAAGACAGTCGGTAGCCATAGCAGGCATTTTAGTGCGAGAAGCCTATACGGATCAGCGCGGATGAGACGGATCTAAGAGCAGTGTGGATACATCCTAGTGCGTGAAGTACATCGGCCTCCCTCCGGGCGCCCATGGGTCGTATGCAGCTGCGAAGGCGAGGCGCTTCCGGATGGGCGGGTGGCTGTAGCTCCACCACTCGACGAAGGGATGTGGCCTGGGGTCGTCGAGGCTGTTCTCGCCGAGCACCTGGAAGGCCTGAACACCGACGGCCTCGGGGTCTGCGACAATGCCGTGCACGGCCTCTTGCCCGTAGACATCCGCGGCATGCTCCTGCGCTCGGCTGAAGGCGTTGCCGATTGGCTCGACCGCGAACGTCAGCATCGCCAGCACCAGCAGGTAGAGGACCAGCGCCGCCCAGTCGTTCTGCGAGGCGGTCTTCCACCGTGTGCCGAAGCGCCGCAGCAGGTACTGCACGACATGAAAGCCGAGCCAGAATGCTGCCAGCATGAGCGCGCCGACGAAGACCAGCGTCTTGTAGATATGGTTCAGCACGTAGTGGCCCATCTCGTGGCCGAAGATGAAAGCGATCTCGTCCGGCGTTGACTTGGCGATGCTGGTATCCCAGACCACGACGCGCTTCGAGGGGCCAATGCCGGTCACGTAGGCATTGAGCCCGGTGTACTTCGCGCTGGCCTGCATAAGGAACATGCGGTCTGGCGCGATGTGGAGCGGCCCGCGTCCGACCACCTGCTCCAGCCGCGCTACCAGCGCTGGGTCATGCGCCAACAGCGGCTCGAAGTGGTCGAAAAGCGGGTCGACCAGGACGGGTGAGATGAAGACGCCGAAGATGACGGCCACCATCGCTGGGATCCAGAACCAGAACCACCATCGCGCCGGCGACCGGCGGATGATCCAGAAGAGCAGCATGACGCCGAGGCCAGTGGTGAGCCAGTCGATGAGGAAGCCCTTCGCCAGATCGCCGAACCAGCTAGCCCAGCCCTGCACCGACAAGCCGTAGACTAACCCGAGATGATGGCCGTAAAGGCCGAGCGGCAGGTTCAGCACGGCGAGCACCAGCAGCAGCAACAGGGTAAACAGGAAGCCCTGGCCCCACCGGTTGCGCGTCGCCCGCATGGCAAGATCGCGGAGTCGCGATGCAGCGCCCAGCTCTAAGAGCAACACTAGCTCGAGGATTCCCCATGCCGCGCCGGCGAAGTGCAGCAGGGTACGCGTCCGGAAAAGGG
>CAXTLS010000015.1:0-8326 GCA_964245235.1 uncultured Acidobacteriaceae bacterium | reverse complement strand
GCCTGCGCGCTGAGTCCTGCGTGCGACGCACTCTGCGCACGGGCGAGTACAGGATGAAGGCCTGGTCCGGCCAGCATCAGGAGGAAAACAAAGAGACAACGGCGCATGCGGCGACCCCTTGGTGCATCGTCTCACGGCAAGGTGCGACCTGGGTCATGTCAATGTCCGGCCTGCGAAGCCGTCTCCGGTCATGCGGAATGACGACCTTCGAGCAGAGAGTGAGTCGAATTCGATACACTCGCCTCCAGCAGGTCTCGGCAGCGCGATGCACGCAACACGAGGTTGACATCCCTTCATGAAGCAACAAATTCTTACAGCAAGTGGCGCAGCTCTCCTGGTTCTCCTTACCTGCCGCGCGCTTTATCCCGGCCAGCACGTTGCCGCGGCTACCGTCCAGGACCCTCTCCTGATGCAGGCCATGGAGGCAGAGCTCCACCGCGCGCTCGCCTCGCTTGGGACCGCCGCTGCAACGGGCACAGAGAATACGCAGCCCAAGCCGTACTTCCTCAGCTACGCGGTTGCCGATGACAAGACGGTCAGCATCTCCGCCCAGTACGGCGCAATCACCAGCTCTACCGAGAGCCACGTGCGCAGCGCTGACGTGCAGATCCGGCTCGGCACGCCTGCCCTCGACAACACGCACGGCGACCATCGCAACAGCGCCCTTACCACCGTCCCGCTGCCGCTGACTGACGACCGCGAAGCCATCGCCCGCAGCCTGTGGTACGCCACCAATCGCGGCTACGGCAAGGCGCTTGACGGCTTCCTGAAGGTCAAGACCGAGCAGCAGGTCCGGGCCAAGGAGGAGGATGTGTCGGCCGACTTTTCGACCGAGACGGCCAAGGCCGAGGTCCTTCCGCCCGCCCCCGAGCTGACGCTGAGCGCGGGCGACAAGGCGGCCTGGGAGGCGCGGCTTACGCAGCTCTCAGGCCTCTTCAAGCAATATCCGAACATCTTCTACAACAGCGTTGGCCTTGATGCCGAGAATGAGACGGACTATTTCGTCTCGTCGGACGGCGCGCATGTGTCGACGCCGAACCACGTGGCTCGCCTGGTGGTCGTTGCCCGGACACGCGCGGCTGATGGTATGGACCTCTTTCGCGTGGAGACCTTCGAGTCGGATAAGCTCGGCAACCTGCCCGATCAGCAGCTGCTGACGACGAAGACCGAGGCCATGGCGAAGAACCTTGAGGCCCTGCGCGTGGCGCCGATCACCGAGCCCTTCAACGGTCCGGCGATCCTGAGCGGGCGCGCCGCGGCCGTCTTCTTCCACGAGGTGCTCGGCCATCGGCTGGAAGGCCAGCGGCAACGCGGCGACGAGGAGGGCCAGACCTTTACCAAGCTGCTCGGCAAACCGATCCTGCCGAGCTTCCTTTCGGTTGCTGACGACCCGACGCTGACCGAGTTCCACGGCACGCCGCTTAGCGGGCATTACAGCTTTGACGATGAAGGCCAGCAGGCCCGGCGCGTCGACCTGGTACGCGACGGCGTGCTTGAGACCTTCCTGATGTCGCGCCTGCCGGTGGCCAGCTTCTCAACCTCGAACGGCCATGGTCGCGCGCAGTCGGGCCGCATGCCCACGGGACGCCAGGGAAACCTGATCGTCACTTCTTCAAAATCAGTGAGCGATGCGGAGCTCCGGCAAATGCTGATTGCTGAAGCGAAGAAGCAGGGCAAGCCGTACGGGCTCTACTTCGAGGACATCTCTTCGGGTTTTGCGGTGACGAACCGGCGCTCACCGCAGGCTTTCCAGGTGATTCCGCTGGTGGTGTACCGGGTTTTTGTGGATGGGCGGCCGGACGAGCTTGTCCGCGGCGTCTCGATCGTGGGCACCCCGCAGGCCGCGCTCAACAGCATCATCGCCACAGGGAACAAGCAGGATGTGTTCAATGGAATCTGCGGGGCTGAATCGGGCTCGATCCCCGTGTCGGCCGTCGCGCCCGCCATGCTTGTCTCGGCAATCGAAACCCAGCGCCAGGCGCAGGGAACGACGCGGCCACCGATCATTCCACCGCCTGACCTGACCGCCTCCGCGAAGGAGACTAAATGAACCGGTTGGGGTCCGTCGTGCAACGATTTGGCTGTTTCAGCGTAGCCGCTCTATTCGTAACCTTTGCGGTTGCAAATAAGGTTGAGGCCGAGCAGAAGGCTGATCCGATCCTCGAAGCCATGCAGTCCGAGCTGAATCGCGAGAAGGCGCTGCTCGTCCTGCCGGGCATGCAGCGGCCGTACTTCGTGGAGTACCGGCTGGATGAGCAGACGAGCTACGAGGCGATCGCCAACTACGGCGCGCTGACCCGCGAGGAGACCAGCCACCAGCGTGTGGTGCGCGTAACCGTGCGTGTGGGCAGCTACGAGGCCGACAGCAGCAGCGCCAAGGGCGATGGCATCGTGCAGCTTGCGCCCCTTGCGAGCGACTCGACCAACGATCCCACAGCACTCCGCTACGCGCTCTGGACCGCGACTGACGAGGCCTACAAGAATGCGTTGCGCGCCTACTCGACCAAGCAGGCCGCGCTGAAACGATTCCAGTCCGCACCAACCGCCGATGACTTCTCGCCGGCGAAGCCGATCACGCGGATCGAACCGCTGGTCGCGCTCGACCTCGATCGGAGCGAATGGAAGCGGCGGCTGATCGAGGCCAGCGGCCTCTACGCGAAGGAGCCCTCGGCCGGCCACGTCCAGTTCTCGACCGCCAACCTCCGCGGCATCGCCGTGAACCGCTACCTGCTCAACACGGAGGGCACCGTGGTTCGCCACGGCTATACCGGCTACAACGCGACCATCAGCGTGGGCGGCCAGGCTCCGGACGGCATGCAGCTTGCCCGCGCAAACGGGACTACCGCAGCGCTCGCCAAGGACCTTGAACCTGCGGCTGCCTTCCACCAGCGCACGCTTGACGACCTGAAGAGCCTGGAGGAGCTGCGGAACGCGCCTGTCGTGAGCGCGGAGGATTACCACGGTCCTGTGCTCTTCAGCGGGGACGCCGCGACCGACACGCTTGGCCGGCTCTTCCTGCCGAATATCGAGGCCGATCGACCGGATGTCGGCACCACCGCGCGCACCCAGGGCGCTTACACCTCGAGCCTGCACACGCCCGTGCTCTCCGCGCTGCTCGACGTGAAGGATGACCCGCTGCTTACTACGTTCCATGGCGAACAGCTGCTCGGGGCCTATGACGTCGATGACGAGGGTGTGCCCGCCCAATCGGTCGCCATCGTCACCGCGGGCAAGCTTATGAATTTCGTAATCGGCAGGGAGCCGGTGAAAGACTTTCCCGATTCGAATGGCCATGGCCGCAGCGGTCCCGCGCAACCGGCTCACTCGCGCGCCGCCGTTACGATCTTTCAGGCGACTCAGCCCGTCTCGTCGGAGCAGCTGAACCAGAAGCTCATTGCGCTCGCCAAAGAGCAGGGCCGCGATGTCTACGCGGTGCAGACCCTTGGCGGCGAGCTGATGCCGCGGCTGCTCTACCTGGTTCATCCTGATGGCAAGCACGAGCTGGTTCGCGGTGCTGTCTTCGATGAGCTTGACGCCCGCACGCTGCGCTCCGGCATCCTCGCTGCCGGCAACGATCCGTACGTCAACAACATTCTCGGGGCTATCTTCCAGACAACCATCGCGCCCAGCATCCTCTTCGGCGACATTGAGGTAAAACGCGCGACGGAAGAGCATCAGAAGCTGCCGTACTACGAGCCGCCCGCGCTCATAGCCAAGGCGCCCGCGATCACGGTAAGAGAAGGGCGATAGGCGTGACCTCCTTCAATCCCTCCCACATTGTCGGCCCGCTTGTTGCGATCATGCTGGTCTTCATGATTTACGGCAGCCGCATCTCGCCGGGCAAAGCGGTCGAGACGCCGGAGGGGCTGGTCTTCCGGCTGAAGCCCATCTACAACTGGTCGCGCATCGTGCTGCTGCCGGCATATATGGCCTTCTTTCTCTGGATTGCGTGGCGGCAGAATCACGTGATGCCTTGGCCGATTATTCTGCTCTGCTTGATCGCTGTCGCGATCGGCCTGCTGCAGCTACCCGGAACGATCACGCTCACCCCGATGGCGGTTACGCAGACGTTCTGGTTCCAGCCAAAGAAGACGATCCTCTACGGCGAGGTGATGGCGTTGCAGGCGATGCAAGCCGGCCGCACGATCCTTGTGCTGGGCGACAACCGTGTCCGCATCAGGCACTCCGCCAACCACTCGGCCGCGCCGGAGTTTCGCGCCGAGATGGAGCGGCGGACGGACAAGCACGTCATCTCCTGAGCTTTCAGACTTGGCTGTGGCGCAGATTGAAATACGGGAGAGATGCAGTGCTCGATTCGGCCTATGAAGTTGTTCTTGGTGTCCCTCCCGCGGACGAGTTTCGACGGCTCCGCGTGGCAGCCGGCCTGAGCCCGAAGAGCGCCGAGGCTGCAGCTGCCGGGCTGCCGAACACGCTGCGTGGAGTGATGATCCACCATGGCGGCCGGCTCGTCGGCATGGGGCGCGTTGTGGGCGATGGCGGGCTTTCGTTTCAGCTGGTCGACATCGCCGTCGAACCGGCGCACCAGGGCCGCAGCCTGGGTAAGGCGATCGTGGGCATCCTGGTCAGCTATCTCCACGAGACTGCACACGAAGGTGCGCATGTCAGCCTTCTTGCCGACGGTGAGGCCCACCGGCTCTACGCGCAGTTCGGGTTTATACCAACCGCGCCGGAGTCGATCGGCATGGCATTCACGATCGACAAGCCGCTTACCTGAAACGCAAGGTGCCGGTCTGTCAGTCGGTTCGGATCAGGTAAGCGTCCGCGTCCGGCACGTGGATGCCCTCGGCAATCTTTCCCGCGGTTTGCTTGTCCGGCCACTTCGGGTTGATCCGTACCCAGTACCCCGTCGGCCCCTGGAACTCGATTACCTTGGCCGTCGCATATCGCCGCAGCAGGTCATTCTTCAGCTGGACCGCATCATCCGCGGTGAGGAAGGCGCCGATCTGCACGCACCACCGGCCACCCGGATCAGCGCCCACCCGCAGCGCCGGTACATACGCTTCGACCCGCACCTTGGCCGTCCCCGCCTGGTAGACGCCAGCAGCCTTCGCCGCGGCGAGCGAGAGATCGATGATTCTCCCCTGTACGAAGGGTCCACGATCCGTGATCCTCACCACCACCGACTGGTTGTTGCTGAGGTTCGTGACCCGCACCATGGAGCCCATGGGCAGCGTCTTGTGTGCGGCCGTCATCGCGTTCTGGTCGTAGATGGTGCCGTCGGCTCCCTTGCGATTGTGGTAGGGCGGCCCGTACCAGCTCGCCAGCCCGACCTCCACCTCGTCCGGCCTGCCCTTCATCTCGGGCGGCTGCGGTGTGGGAACATTTGCCTGCGTGCTTCGGGGCGCTGACCGTACTATCGGAGCGTGTTCCGCCGGGATGCTCGGAGGAGGCGGCGTATACGCCTGCCTGACCTGCTTATGGCAACCCGCGGTGCCGAGCGCCAGGCTCAGCAGCAACCCCGGAAGCGCAGCGGCCAGGCGCATCCGGCTCACGGCCGCGTCGGTCCCCCAGCGTGCGGTGGCGTTCCCGGATCTGTGTGCGGACCACCGCGTTCCTCCATCCTGCGTGCCAGCTTTTCGAGCTCGACCGCGGCCGCGCGCAAGGCAATCGAGCCGTTCTGCCGCACCTCCGGCACCACCTCGTCGTTGATATACGTGATGACTCGCCGCAGCTCTTCTTCAACCGTCGCAGCCGCTTTGTGGACCCGCTCTTCCCAGGGACGTTTCGCTGTTGATTCCGCCATACCCACACCTCTCCACCATTCGTTATACGGCTGCGGAAAAAGCAGGGTCAATGCGTCGAACGGCTATTCGGGCGTGCCGTGCTGCATTGGTTACCGTTTGAGACGCTTGTACAACGAAGTGCAGGTGCAGGTCATCCTTGAATAGGAGCACAACGGGACCTTTTTTGTGACGCCATTCCCGGTGGCGTGTCATCTATTATTTCGATCGTAGTGCCGGGTAAGAACTCTGGCGGTGGCGGCCAGGAAACAAGAGGTAGTTCTCTTTGAACAAGGGCAGTTCGTTGCAGCATGCATTCCAAACCTTCAAATTACCCGCACTGATCCTGCTCGCGGGTTTCTGTGTACCAGCAAAGCCCAGCTTTGCCCAGACTGGCGACACGCCTCAGGCCGCTGAGAACCCCCAGGCTGAGGCGGTGATTTCAGCCGCCGGGGCGACCCCGGCCCCTACCGCCAAGACTGCGCCGGCCGAAAGCTCCAGCACGACGGCGTCGCTCGACCTGCCTGACGCCCCCGGCGCCCTGCTCGCGGGCGGTAGCCTTCAGACCACCGCGCCCGGCCAGGCCACCTCGCCCGACCAGGCTCCCGCGCCTCCGCAGATCAGTAAGACCGCCGCGATCGAACGAAGCATCTTCGGCCTGAACCAGGGTGACGCCGATCGCGCCTCGCACATGGCGTCGACGACCTCAAAGTACATTCTTCCGGGGCAGCCTGCCCCCCTGCTGACAGCTAAGGGTAAGGTCGAGTTTGGCTTTATTCACGGCATCTCAGCTTATGGCGTGCTCGGCTGGTTCGTCTCTTCGGGCTACTCCCACATCATCAACACCAGTCCGAACTACGGCACGGACAAGGGCGCCTATGGGGAGCGGCTCGGTGCAGCGGCCCTGCGGGGGTACTCGACCGAGGTCTTCAAGGACTCGCTTATGGCCAATGTCTTCCGCCAGGACCCACGGTATTACAAGATGGGACCGCGGCACAGCCTGATCGCGCGCACTGCCTATTCGGCGAGCCGTATCTTTGTCACGCGCAACGACGACGGGAACCTGGTCCCCAACTACTCGCTGATCAGCGGCAACCTGCTTGGCGCCGCTCTGACCAACGCCTACTATCCCGACGTGAATCGCGGCTTCGGCCAGACAGCCCGAACTTTTGGCAGCGCGATGTACGGGACGGCCTTCAGCTTTTTCGCGAGTGAGTTTATCGGCGGCGCCTTCGAAGCCCTGCACATCGGCGAGGGCAAGTAGCCGGGTGGGATCGCCGCTCCAAATTTACCGTTCAATGCAACATGCTGCCGTTCGACGCGGGGCGCTTCAGAAATGAGCCGCCGGGCGGTACCCTTTCATCCAACGGACGTTGGGATGTAGATGGGGCGAACCCGTGTACGCACTTCGCGGGCCGCCCTGCATCGGATAACCTTTACACGGCTGACCTTCCACCGTTCGAAGAGACCGAAAGATTGATCGTTCAAATTCCAGGAGACATAAACGCACATGGCTAAGAAACCGGCAAAGATAGCAGAGAAGGCGATCGTCATCGCGGCTAAGGCGGGATGGGCGGTTTTCAACAAGATTAATTCCATCAGCCCCAATGAAAGCTTTACCCCCAGGTGGAGCGATAAGCCACTGCTGAAGAGCTACCAGAAAGAGAAGCCGCCCCTCGGCTGGCCCCGCACCACCGATTCTCTCTGCCCGCGTTGCATCCCGGAGATCCGCCAGCAGATCGTAGACGGCAAACTGCCCCACGAGATTCTCCTGAACGAGAAGGTCGGCGAGATCAAGGCGCAGATCATTGAGCGCGATGGCCAGATCCTGATGGTCAAGGACTGCCCGATCCATGGCCACTTCGAAGACGTCATGTCGATCGACACCGCCTTCTTCAAGCACCTTGAGGAAGTGTTCCCCGGTCGCGACATCAAGGCGCACAACGACGAGAAGCTGCATAACCACGGCACGTCGACCGTCACCCACGGTCGTGGCTCGGTTCTCACCATCGACCTGACCAATCGCTGCAACATGATGTGCGATCCCTGTTTTATGGACGCCAACCAGGTCGGCTTCGTCCACGAGCTCACGTGGGACGAGATCAAGACCATGCTCGACAACGCCGTCACCATCAAGCCAAAGCGCCAGATGTCGGTCCAGTTTTCGGGCGGCGAGCCCACGCTCAGCCCCTACTTCCTCGACGCGGTTGCCTACGCCCGCAAGGTTGGCTACACGTCCGTCCAGGCAGCCACCAACGGCATCGAGTTTGCCAAGTCCAAGGAGTTCTCGAAGGCTGCCGCTGAGGCGGGTCTTCGTTACGCTTATCTCCAGTTTGACGGCGTTGGTAATGCCGCTAATTCGCACCGCAAGGTCGGCAATGCGTTCGACGTGAAGCTCCAGGCGATCCACAATCTACACGAGGCCGGCGTCGACATCGTTCCCGTCACCTGCATCATCAACGGCATCAATAACGAGCAGGTCGGCCATATCATCGAGTTCGCGCTGGATAACCCGAAGAAGATCAACTTCCTCTCCTTCCAGCCGGTCAGCTTTACCGGGCGTGACGAAGCCGTCTCGGACGAGC
>CAXTLS010000014.1:0-68025 GCA_964245235.1 uncultured Acidobacteriaceae bacterium | reverse complement strand
GCGGCTGCAGCATCTGCGATCCCGCCCCCAGCGCAAACGCCAGCGGCAGCATCCCCGAGATCGCCGCCAGCGCCGTCATCACAATCGGCCGAAGCCGCCGCTCGGCCGCATGCATCATCGCCTTCCGCGCGAAGTCGCCTGAGCCGGCATCGCCTGCGGCACGGTACCTCTCATCCGCATCCAGCAGCAGGATGCCGTTCTTCGCCACGATGCCGATCACCATGATCAGTCCCATGAAGCTGGCCACGTTGAAGCTCGTCCCCGTCATCAGCAAGGCCAGCACCACGCCCGCGATCGACAGCACCGAGCTCGTCAGAATCGCCACCGGCGCCGACAGGTTCCGGAACTCCGCCAGCAGCACACCGAAGACCAGCGCCAGGGCCAGCACCAGCACCCGCGCCAGGTCGCGAAATGACCTCTGCTGCTCCTCGTACGTCCCGCCGTACTCCACCCGGACGCTCGCCGGCAGGTGCATCGCCGCTACCGTCCGCCGCACCTCGGCCATCGTCGAGCCAAGGTCCGCACCCTCCAGCCGCCCGCTCACCACGATCAGCTGCTGCAGGTTCTCACGCCGAATCTCATTCTGCGGCGGCAGCTGCGTCACCTGCGCCATCGCTCCCAGCGTCGCCGTATGCCCGCTGCTCGAGTTGAACACCGTGTTTTGAATCGCCTCCAGCGAAGTCCGGTTTTCTGCCGGCAGCCGCACCCGGATCGTGTACGGCCGCCCGTTCGCGATCACCGGATCGTTCGTCGGCAGTCCATCGAGAATCGCCGTCGCATCCTCCGCCACCTCGGTCGGTGTAAACCCAAGCCGGCCCGCCAGCACCGGATCAATCTGGAAGCTTGTAGCCGGTCCGGAGATCGTATTGTCGATCCCGTTCTGCGTATCGACGACGCCCTTGATCTTCCCAATCGCCGCTTCGACCTTCGGCCCGAGTTCATTCAGCAGCGCCTGGTTGTTCGCATACAGCTTGATCTGGATCGGCTCCGGCGAGTTCGAAAGATCGCCGATCATGTCCTGCAGCACCTGCGTAAACTCGACATCGAGCTCCGGCTCGGTCCGCTTTACCTCGGCGCGCACGTCCGCCATCACCTCGTCGATACCCCGCGAGCGCTTCGCCTTCAGCCGCACCGTGAAGTCGCCGTAGTTAGCCTCCGTCACCGCGGCCAGTCCCATCTGCAGACCCGTCCGGCGTGACGTGATCAGCACCTCGGGCGTCTTCTGGAGGATCTGCTCCACATGGTCCAGCACTCGCCGGGTCTCCGTCAGCGAGCTGCCTGCAGGCATCGTGTAATCGAGGATGAATGCGCCCTCGTCCATCTCCGGCAGCAGGTCCGACCCCAGCGCACGATAGCCGAAGTAGCCGGCCAGCACCAGCGCCAGGCACGCCAGTCCAAGATAGAACGGATGTAGCAGCGCCCACCCCAGCGTCCGCTGATGCGCCCGCAATACGCGCCGCATCACCGGCCCATTCTCCTCGCGCGCAGGCCGGGCATTTCGGAGCAACGAAAGGCTCAGCGCCGGCGTCCACGTCAGTGCCAGCAGCAGCGACGTCACCAGCGCTGCCGTCATCGTCACCGCCAGCGCCCGGAAGAAGCTGCCCGTCACCCCCGTCACCGAGATCAGCGGCAGAAACACCACCACCGGCGTAATGGTTGAGCCGATCAGCGGAACCATAATCTCGTGCAGTGCCTTCCGCACCGCCTCGACCCGCGACTCGCCGCCATCGCGATGCACCACGATATTCTCAACCACCACGATTGCGTCGTCGATGACCAGCCCGATCGCCGCCGCCAGTCCGCCCAGGGTCATCAGGTTAAAGCTCTGCCCGATGATCCACAAAAACAGGATCGTAACCGCCACCGTTACAGGAATCACCAGCCCGGCAATCAGTGACGAACTCCAATCCCTGAGGAAGAGAAACAAGATCACGCATGCCAGGATCAGTCCGACAACGATCGCGTCGCGCACACTCGCAATGCTCTCCCGCACCAGCTCCGACTGGTCATAGAAAGGCTCAAGATGAACGCCCGCCGGAAGCTTGCCCTGCAGCTGGCCAATCTCTCGAGCGACCGCGTCCGCAACAGTCACCGTGTTACTCGAAGGCTGCCGCGCGATGTTCAGCAACACCGCTGGCCGGCCGTTCGCCGCCACCATCGTGTAGACCGGCAGCGTCGCCCTTACCACGGCCGCCACATCGGCAACACGCACCGGCGCGCCGCTCAACGTTGTTTTGATGACCAGGTTGGCGAGCCCCGCTGCATCGTGCGCCTGCGCCCCGATCAACCCAAGGATCAGCTGGTGGTTCGCCTCGTACAATCCAGGTGAGTCAATGATGTTCGAAGCCTGGACCCCGTTGACCAGGTCCAGCAGCGTCACGCCAGAAGCCTGTAACCGGGCAAGATTGGGCACGATGTGGAACTCGGGCACCTCGCCGCCCTGGACCACCACCGTACTCACACCATCCACGCGGTTCAGCGGCGGCTTCAGGTCATACGTTGCCGTCTCCCACAGCTGCGTCTGCGAGACCGTCGCCGCACCGCGGTCATCCGCCGTCAGCGCATAGCCAAGGATCGGAAAGGTCGCAAACGTCAGCCGATTCGTCGTCAGCCGTGCCGTCGACGGCAGCGTCTGCTGCACCTTCGCCAGCGCCGCATCAGTCAGTTGCAGCGTGCGAAACATGTCAACATTCCAGTCGAAGAATAAACTGATCTCGGCCGATCCGCGGCTCGTCGTACTCCGCACCGTCTTCAGCCCGGGGACGCTGTTCGTTGCGTCCTCGATCGGCTTCGTCACCGTGACCTGCATCTGCTCGACCGGCATCACACCGTTGTCCACGCCGATCACGACCCGCGGGAAATTGGTGTCGGGAAACACCGCAATCGGCACCTGGAAGGCTCCGTAAATCCCGGCCAGCGTCAGGATCAGCAGGAAGAAGAAGATGGTCTTCGACGATCTGGCAAGCCAGAACGGCCTCTCCCGATCCGCCATGCTGGAAGGTTCGGTCATCAAGCTGGAAGGTTCGTCCCTCATTTATCGTCCGCATCCTTCGCGGTCGCCGGCACGCCGATCTTTACCTTCGTCTTGTCATCCAGCGCAAACGAACCCGTCGTAATCACCAGGTCCGCCAGCGAGATCCCCGACACAACCTGCACCGCTTCTGTCGTCTGGAGGCCAAGCGTCACCGGCCGCTTGCGAGCTGTCCCATCCGTTGCAACCACCATCACAAACTTCGCCGCTCCATCCGTCCCCGTCTGCAGCGCCTCTAGCGGGATCAGCAGCGCATGCTGAATCGTTCGCCCGGTGATCGTGGCGCGCACCGGTGTCCCGGCCTTAAGTCGTCCATCGCGATTCTCGGCCCGCAGCCATACCTCAACCGTTGTGCTCCCCGGATCGAGCGCTGGGCTGATCAGCGTAACCTGCGCCGGCACCGGCTCGGCAACGCCCGGAACCATCACCGTCGCCCGGCCGCCCAGCACCAGCTGCTGCGCCTGCACCTGCGCCAGATGCAGCTTCGCCAGCAGCGCCGAGGTATCCATCACCGTGATCAGCGCCGTGCCCGCCGCCGCCGTCTCCCCCGCGAAGAGCGGCCGATCGGTCACAATCCCGGCAATCGGGCTGCGAATCTCCGTGTAGCTGAGCTGCGCCTCCGCACCGAGATACTTCCCCTTCGCCGACGCCAGCTGCCCCGCGGCCGATTGCAGCGACGCCTGCCGGCTCACCTGCTGGACCGAGTCAAGATGCAGCTTCGCCACGTCGTACGCAGCCTGCGCCTGCACCAGCGCCGCCTTCGCCGTATCCAGATCACGCCCCGGAATCGCCCCTTCGCCAAACAGCTGCGTCCGGCCATTCACTACGCTCTGGCTCAGAGCCAGATTCGCCTTCGCCTGCGCCAGCTCGCTCTGCGCCTTCGCCGCATCCTCCGGAACCTGTGCGCCGGTCGCCGTCTGGAACGTTCCCTGCGCCGCCGTGTAGCTACCCTTTGTATCGAGCGCCGCAGCCGCCAGGTCGCCGTTCTCGAGCGTCGCCAGCAGCTGCCCGGCCTTCACATGCGAGCCGCGCTCGATCAGGAAACGCTTCACCGGCGCCGTCACCCGCGGCGAGATGGCCGCCTGCGCCAGCGGAGCCAGCGTGGCATCCGCCGTAATCTCCTCCGCGATGCTGCCCTCTGTCGGGTGCGCCGCCTGCACTGCGACCTCAGGCTCAGGCACAGTCTCCTGCTTCGTGCAACCAAGCACCAGCAGCAACCACGTGCCCGCGAGGAGGATTTTCAGAGCTCGCATGCTAGAGCGTCCCCGTCAAAAGCTGCAGACCGGCAAGCGCCGTCTGATATCGAAACGTGCCGTCTTCGCGGCCCAGCTCTGCCGTGGTTAGCGAGTTCTCCGCATCGACCACTTCAAGCGCGGTTGCCTCGCCCGCCGTATACCGCAGCCGTGTCAGGCGCAGGCTGTCAGCCGCTGTGGCCACGCTCAGATCAAGTGACTGCAGCTGGTCGCGAGCCCCGGCCGTCTCGGCGTAGCTCTCGTCCAGCTGCGCGATCAACCTTCGTTGCGTAGCCGACAACGACACACTGGCCGCGTCGCGCAGGATCTCGGCTTGCCGGATCCGGTGCTGCGTACTCAGCCAGTCCCACACAGGAATTTCAAGCGTAGCCGCGGCCGAGTAGCCAAGATTCTGCACGTTCCCCGGACCGCGGGTCGCAAAGTGTTCGGCGTCAATACCGTATGTAACATTCAGCCCAAGCTCCGGCAGGTAGGCAGCCCGGGCAGCGCGCACATCGAGTGAACTCGCCCGCAGCGAGGCCAGCGCGCTCTGCAGCTCAGGGTTCGAACGAGCCGCCGCGGCATCCACCTCGTCCCGTGACGCCAGCGGCGCAGGTGTCGCCGGAGCATCGAGCGTATAGCCCGTACGCGGGTCCGGAAAGAGCAGCACCGCCAGCTCGAGCCGGGATCGCTGCACCTGTAACTGCGCATCCGCCAGGTCACGCTCGCGCTGCTGCTGCTGCAACTCGGCCTTCACGACATCGGCATGCGCACCTTCGCGGGCCGCCTCCCGCTGCTCAGCCACTGTCGTAAAGCCGGCTGTTTCCTTCGCCGCACGCTCGGCCACCGTCAGCTTGCGCTCCGCGACCAGCGAGCCATAAAAGAGACTTACGACCGACGCAACCAGGCCGCGACGCGCGACCTCAAGCTCCGCCGTAGCGATCGCCGCCGCGGCTGAAGCTCGGCTCACCGCGGTGAACTGCTGCAGGCCAATCGTCTCGCTCACCACCGCCTGGCTCGCATACTCATGCACCGCATTGTTGGCGATGAAGCGGGGCGCCGCCTGCGCGCCAGCGGAGCCGGCCTGGTTGATCGCGCCGTTCGGCTGCGTGTACAGAATCTGGTTGTGATAGGCCGCATTCGGCAGCAGGGCCGACCGCGCAATCGAACGATCAAGCGCCGCAACACGCGTCGCTGCAGACGCAGCCGCAAAGGCAGGCTCATTCGCCTGCGCACGACGCAGCGCCTCGGCCAGGCTAATCAAAGCAGGCCCAGCCTGCGCAACCTGTTGTCCAACCGCGTGCTGAAGGCACAACCCGCAGCCAGCAAGCAAGCTTGCCGCGAGCTGTAGCCGCCATCTAAGTCGAATCCCAAGGTGCACATCACTCACTCTAGAGCCGCTAGCTTAAGCCGGACTGAACGTTGGTGTGGCCTGATCAGATACCGTGGCAGTCATTGCCATGTGCATCAAAAGGTCTGCTGTCTGCAGTGCATCAGGACCGCGTCTTCCCTCATCAAACGCATCGATTCGTTCCCGTTGAACAGGGAGCAGCATCTGACGATCCAGCACAGCCGTCTCATTGAGAAGGAGCAGAACAGTGTTCACCCGCAGGCGATTCGCGCAGCTCTCCGGCATGGCAGCAGGATCCATGCTGCTCGGCGGAAACGCAAGCTGGGCTGCCACTCCGGACGTAACGCTTGAGATAGCTCCCTACACGCTTGAAGCCTCTCCGAAACACCATTTCCACACCGTTGCCTACAACGGCCAGGTCCCCGGCCCACTGCTCCGCATGCGCCGTGGGCAGGAGCAGGCCGTCGAGATCCGAAACCGCTCCACCGACCCGGAGGTCGTTCACTGGCATGGCCTCTTTCTTCCGTCCGCCATCGACGGCGCCATGGAAGAAGGAACGCCGATGATCGCACCCGGCGCTACGACCCGCTACAGCTTCACGCCCAACCCGCAGGGCTTTCGCTGGTTTCACACCCACACCTTCGCTGGAAAAAATTTCGCGAAAGCGCAATACGGCGGCCTCCACGGATTCCTGATGATCGAGGCCCACGATGATCCCGGCCAATACGACCGTGAAGTCTTTCTTGGCCTGCACGACTGGGGCGGACAGCTCCTGGGCGGGGATGACGGCTCGATGAACCCCGCCTACGATGTCTCGACCATCAACGGCAAGATGCTCGGCTTCGGCGAGCCGGTCAGGGTTCGCCAGGGCGAACGTGTGCTGATGCACATCCTCAACTCGAGCCCGACGGAGGTCCACTGGGTAGCGCTCGCCGGACACAGCTTCCGCGTCATGGCGCTCGATGGCAACGCCGTCCCCGAGCCCTGCACCGTCTCGATGCTGCGGCTTGCACCGGCCGAGCGCGTCAGCGCGATCGTGACGATGAACGCGCCCGGCGTCTGGGTCCTCGGCGAAGTGCGGAAGCACGTCCAGGCGGCCGGCATGGGTATCGTCATTGAGTACGCAGGAGCATCCGGTAAGCCGGCGTGGAACCAGCCCGAACACCTTACGTGGGACTACCAGCAGTTTGCCTCCGTCGGCAAGACCGGTGTCCGCGGACGAGACGTCGAGCGCATCGAGCTTGTCTTCGACTCGAAGTTCCAGGGCCACGGCAGCGAGGAGCAATGGCGCATCAACGGCAAATCCTACCCCCAGACTGACGAGCCCATCCTCAAAGCGGGCCAGCGTTACCGGCTCGTCATGAAGAATCTCAGCATGGATGACCATCCCATGCACCTCCACCGGCATACGTTCGAGGTGCGCCAGGTAGACGGCGGCTCCGAGATGCGCGGGCTCCTGAAGGATGTCGTGCTGGTTCGGAGCAGGGGCACCGCTGAGGTAGAATTCGTGGCCAACAATCCCGGTAGAACGCTCTTTCATTGCCATCAGCAGGACCACATGGATCGCGGCTTCATGATGGTGTTCCGCTATGCGTAGCCGGCTGTGCGGTCACCTGCAAAGTGCCTGGCTGGTGCTCCTGCTCGCTCTCATGGCAACCTTCCGCCTCGCTCACGCCCAGGGAAACTACGAGATCCAGGTCTATGGCGCGGACACCGTCGCCCCCAAGACCCTCATGGTTGAACTCCATTCGAACTACACCGTCTCCGGCCAAACCGGCGTCGTCAACGACGTCATCCCCACCCGGCACCAGGAGCACGAGACCCTCGAACTCACCGAGGGCATCACCAGCTGGTCAGAGGTCGGCTTCTATGTCTTCACCAGTGAGCAGGATGGCTACGGCGTGCAGTGGGTCGGCGACCACATCCGCCCGCGTGTCCGTGCGCCCGATAGTTGGCATCTTCCCGTTGGCCTCAGTCTTTCAACCGAGATCGGCTACCAACGCGCTGTCTACTCGCCTGACACCTGGACATGGGAGATCCGGCCCATCATCGACAAAACCGCCGGCCGTTGGTATTTCGCCTTCAATCCCGCGCTCGAACGAACCTGGCATGGTCCGGACATCAGCCAGGGCCTCGGCTTCTCGCCCGCTGCGAAGATCAGCTACGACTTCACCCGCCAGATTAGCGGAGGCTTCGAGTATTACGCGGACTACGGCCGTCTCGGCAGCTTTGCCTCGCTCGCCCAGCAACAGCAGCAGCTCTTCGTCGTCACTGACCTCAACGTCTCGCCGAAGTGGGAGATCAACTTCGGCGTAGGGATCGGCCCCACCGCAGCTACCGACCACCTCATCGTCAAAGGCATCCTGGGCAGGCGTTTCAACTGGGGCAGGCACCAGTCGGTCGAGTAACGGAGCCGGTCGTCTTGCTCGATCATCACCGAACAGGATCGTTAACTCCGCGGAATCAGATTACAAGTTCCTTCGCACGAACCTCGCGCGACGTCTCGTGCGGACTATAAAGGTTTGTGAACAGATCCCTTGTGATCTTGTAACAGTCGCACGCCGCGCTCTCCAGGTTCTCGCGATCGAGGATCGTCACGCGCCCCCGCGAATAGCCAATCAGGCCGGCGCGCTGCAGCGCCGATGCGATCACGGTCACCGTCGTTCGCCGCGATCCCAGCATCATGCCAAGAAACTCCTGTGTAAAGTTCAGCACATCGGACTGGGCACGATCCTGCGCCATCAGCAGCCAACGCGCCAGCCGCTCCTCCGCATCGTGCAGCCGGTTACAGCCTGCCACCTGGCTTACCATCAACGCCTGTTCCTGGTAGAACTCGAGCATCCGATCTCGAATCTCCTCCGACGTGCGAAACGCCTTCCGCAGCTCGGGCAGCGGAATCTTGAGCGCGGCTCCCTCAAGTTGAATGAAGCCCCGCGTTGATACCTTCGCCGGTCCGAGGATATGCAGGCCGCCGACAAGACCCTCGTAACCCACAATCCCGACCTCGGCGGTCCCGCCGTCCTCCATCGAAGTCACGATCGAAGCCATCCCCGACGACATGAAATAGGCGTGCGAAGGGGTCTCATCGGCTTCGTAAAGGCTGGTCTTCTGGGGAAGTTCCACCGACACCGAGCGACTCACAAGATACTCGCGGGCCTCGACTGAGAGTGCGTTGAGAAGTCGATTTGTAATGCGAGCGGTCACAGTAGTCCCCATGCGTCAGTTCGCCAGGGACACGACTCTGAGTTGTAATTGGAGCCGTTCCAACGCGCCAATGGTATGACACTACTCTCTCTGTACCCTTTTCAGTGTCCGCCAGGCGACATAGATACAAAGGGTTTCTTACGTGGACTCGCTGGTGTTAGTCACATAGCAGACAGACTTCGAGGAGGTTGGCTCGGTACGGTAAAGAAGGTTTTTTATCATCAGTCAAGCGGGATTGCATAATGTCTCCTTCTATCCTCATGTATGGCACCGATCCTCACCTGCTCCGAAGCAGGCAGGCCGTTCTGGTAAGTGGTTCCTACCGAGTTTGCACGGCCAGCGATCTGCCCGGTGTCGCCCTGGCTCTCAAATCGGCGAGTTACGATCTCTTCATCCTCTGCCACTCGCTCTCTCGCCAGGAGTGCGAACAGGCGCTAGTACTCACCTTCGCGCAATGGCCCACCTTGAAGACCTTGGTCCTGAACGCAGGCATGGTCGGCTGCCAATCTTATGGGGACGCCGAGGCCTTCGACATTATGCGCGGTCCTGCTAGCCTGCTCACAACTGTCGATCACCTCACTCAACCACAGTCCGCTGAACAGCAACTATGCCTGCCCGCCGCCCCGCAGTAGGTTGACTGACGCACCGGCTTCAACCATTTCTAAAGACGAAACACGCCCTTGTTGGCCAACACAGCGAGTGAGATCGAAGAGATCAACGCCCGGTTCACGTCCCCGTTCATATTTCCATCTTCTGCCAACAGACGAAGTTCAAACGTGTGCGTCCCGCTTTCAAGCAAGATCCCGATCGCGTTCGTAAAGCCCCAGTCGTCCCACTTACCCGTCCCACGCTGCGGCATCACCACCGGTCCAATCTCCTTTCCATCGACAAAGAGCGTCCGTATGGCGCACTTGTTATCCGTGTTGATCGGCCCGCTGCCATTCGCATAGCGGAAGCTGACGCTGTACTCACCGGCCGCCGGCACACTCCCCGGCACGGACAAGCCAGTCCTTCCCGTCTGCTCCAGGGTCACCACATCCGACCGGTCCCGCCCCACCTGCACGACCACCACCGAGCCGCTCATCACGGTCACCGGCGCACTCAGGAATGACGCCACGCCGGCGTCACTCACCGCGGCCACCTGGTACTCGCTCAGGAAGACGCTCTCCGCCGGTGTAAAGGTCGTCTTCGGCGTAGAAGAATCAAGCTTGCCATCCTTGTAAATCTGGTACGTCGCCGCTCCGTCAACCGCGTTCCACACGATCGCCGCCGCCCCGCTCCGCCGGACCAACGGCGTCTCCGGCGCCACCAGGTTTCTCACGATGTGAACTGGCCGAGCCGACTGTCCCTGGCCGTCCATCTCCAGCACCACGCTGTGCGCTCCCGTCAGGCCCGCCGGGATCACCCCACTCGCCTCCTTCTCATCCATCGTGGCCCGCGTTACTCGGTTGCCAAAGCCATGCACCGTTATCGTCAGCACCGCACCGCGATAGTGGAAGTTCGAAAGCGCAAACGTACCCTGCAGGCCCTCGGGAATGACCGGACGCAGGCGCAGCCCATCGGTTCTAAATTCCATCCCGAAGAACACCCGGTACACCATCGCCAGGCTCCCGGCCACGCTCCACAACTGCCGGTCGGAGTTCACCTCCGTACCGATCGGGCTACCGGAGTCGGCAACAAAGTTCTCCTTGTTCGTCAGGAACAGCGCCGTCGCCCGGTACATCGCCGCCAGCCCGTACGCCAGTGCAGTATCATCACCCTGCTTCGCCGCAGCCAGGTTCCAGAACGCCTGCACAAACGGCCACACCGAGCGATTGTGGTACGGCGGGATCTTCGGCGTCTCCGGGTATACAGTCGGAATTCCGAACGGCATCAGCGGCTGCGACCGCATCATCTGCGCCCGCTGCTCCGGCGACGCAATGTCGAAGAGCACCGCAAGCGACTCTCCCAGCGCCTCCGCCCGCGGCGACAGTGTCTGCCACACCCTCCCGTACAGGTACTGGCCATACAGCCCACGATCGCCCATCCACATCCGTTCGTTCATTGCCATGCGTATGCGGTCCGCCTTCCGATTCCAATCCCCGGCTGGCCGCCCCAACTCCTCGTCCATGGCAGCTAGAATCCGGTACGTCCGGTAGTAGACGGCGTTCGTTCCCAGATTCTTTGAGCTGTAGATATCGACCGGCTCCATCCATCGCGGATATGTCTGTTCGCGCCAGTCCAGGAACGACGACTCGCCGCGCGCAAGGCCCGTCACCGGATCGATCACCACGCGCTCATCGTCGCCGATCGTTTTCCTGACAATGCCCGCGCTCTGCTCCAGCCATTGCCGGTCGCCCGTTACCAGGTAGATCTCCCACGCCGCCATCGCCCAGCACACCCGGTCGCTAGAGACCGGCCACGATCCGCCGGTTCCGGTATCCTGCACGATCCGGTCTCGCTTCACCTTGCGCAGCAGCGACACCCGCGCCCGCTCCGGATCAATCGCCGCCAGTGAAAGCACGATGCTGTAGCTGACGTCCCGCGTCCATACGCCCGGCCACTTCGCCCCCGCATCGAACGTGCCTTCGTGGCTCACATCCTTCTTCAGCTCTTCAAGCGAAAGATTGTAGACCGCATCGAAGAGCGGCCGCCCCGAGTGAAACTGCGGGTATGCGGAGACATCCTCCCCGAGCGTCCATCGCCTGGCCTCGGTATCTCCCCCATGCACCGGATAATTCGACACGATCTCGGTCGCCGACGAGGCCTCCGCGCCATACGCTCCTTCAACCACGCGGCTCCCCGACACGCTGTACTCGGCCGACTGGTAGAACGGCGCCGTCGGCTGTGCGTTCCCGGCAGCCGCGACCACAAGTGATATCCCCATAGTCAGGCTCCCCATATCAAGGCCCACAAGCCTTGTCTTCCAGCATCGGCCGCTTCGCGTCATCTCTGCCCGCCCATCCTGATTCTCTCGTTCTCATCGACTGCCGCCCGCAGACGAAAAAGAGAGAGTCGCACGCAACGTGCGCCAATCTGATCCGGCAGCCCGGCCGCGACGTCCCCACAACGCGCATTCAAATGCGCATGCGCAATCCAACCACGAACGTCGCCGATATCCTCGTCGAAACCCTCCAGCGTGCCGGCGTCAAACGCGTCTATGGCGTAACCGGCGACTCGCTCAACGGCTTCACCGAGGCCATCCGCAGCCACGACGGCATCGACTGGATGATGGTACGCCATGAAGAAGTTGCAGCCTATGCTGCCGGCGGCGAATCGCAGATCACCGGCGGCCTCACCGTCTGCGCTGGCAGCTGCGGGCCCGGCAATATGCACCTCATCGGCGGTCTGCACGATTGCTAGCGGAGCCGGGCTCCCGTACTCGCCATCGCCACCCAGATTCCCACCCCGACAGGTGTAGCAGGGGCCGATCCCGCCGCAACCGCACCCGTCCCTGCAGCCGGAGACGCCGCCACCTTCCCCTTCAGCTTCTCGTAAGCCGACTCCCGGTCGATCGCCGTCTCATACACACCCGCCAGCACCAAAGCCTTCACGATCGCCACCCCGCTGTTCCGGCGTAATCGGCCCGACCTCGCTATGCGGCAGCATCTGCGCCGCCGCCTTCAACGCCTTCTGGTCCCGCGGTGAAAACGCCCGCAACGCACGCTGCACCCGGTTGCCCAGCTGCCCCAGCACTGTATCCGGAACATCGACCGGGTTCTGCGATCGTTGAACAATAGGTGCGCTTCATCAAAAAAGAAAACCGGCTTCGGCTTCTCTGGATCGCCCACCTCCGGCAGCTTCTCAAACAGCTCGCTCATCAGCCCAGCAGGAACGTGGCATACAGCTTGGGCGCCCGCGTCAGCTCATCCGCCGCCAGGATGTTCACCACACCCCGACCATCCTGATCCACCTGTAGCAGGTCCTCGGATATTCAGCGCCGGCTTGCCAAAGAAGAGGTCGCCGCGCTGCTGCCCGAGCACCACCAGCCCTCGTTGAATCGCACCCACACTGGCCGCCGAGATGTTGCCATACTCCGCCTGGTACTGCTTCCCTGCCTCACCTACGTGCTGCAGCATCGCCCAGCAAATCCTTCAGGTTCAGCAGCAGCAGCCCGCTGTCTCCGCAATCTGAAGACCAGCGTAAGCACCCCGGCCTGGGTTTCGTTCAGGTTCAAAATCCGGCTCAGCAACAGCGGTCCCATCTCGCTCACCGTCGCCCGCACGGGGTGGCCCTGCCTGCTAAGTACATCCCAGAAGACCACCGGGCAGCCGGCAAACTGACTGGCTCAACCACCTGGTCCGGAAGCCGGTCGACCCCAGCACCCCACGCTTGAAGCTAATGCCCTTGAGCAACCAGCAGCAGCCCGTTCGGCGCCGCCCGGCAAACCGAGCCCTTCGACGCCCGCCAGCTTGTCCCGTCCGCATACTCAAGCCCGACCACCTCGACCCACCCGATCGACATCATCTTCTTCGTCCACACATCCGCACGCGCCAGCGTCAACGCCGCCGCCGGCCGCACCAGCTCGAATGTCTCCGCCACGTCATTCCGCGCACCGCTGCCCGCCGGCATCACCCGGCTGGCCGATGACGTCCCATGCACCACCACATCTGCCTTCACGATCCGCGGCGTATCCCGCCGGTCGAAGTCCGCATCCGACCGGCCGAAATCCAGGTGCAGCCCTTGCCCGCCAGCCTTCGGCCGATCCCCTTCTCCGGCCCAGCTCAGGTCCGTCAACGACCGCCGCTGCGCATCCACACGGATCGGGCAGCCCACACTCTCGGGCGGCGCCACCCACACCGACGGCGTCACCGCAACCGTCCCCTGCGCCCAGACCGAAGCTCCCGCCGCCAGAACAGCCACCAGCACCAGACCTTTACCAGTCATAAAAACTCTCCCAGCGCACCGCCATCACCACTACGCAGCATCGCCCTGCCACTAACGCTACACCCGCCTGCCACGCCAATCAACCGCTTTCACAAACGGTGCACACATCCACATGTACCCTATCTTCATGCGCAAGCCAGCCGCCGCTCTGCTCACCCTGCTCCTCCTGCTGCCTTCTGTTCAACGGGCTCGCGCCCAGGCCTACACCGCCAAACCGAAGCTCGCCGTCATCCTCATCATCGATCAGTTCCGCGGCGACTACCTCGACCGCTACCGTGACCAGTTCCACACCGAGAACGGCTTTAATCTCTTCCTCAAGAAGGGCGTCTACTTCAACTCCTGCTACTTCGATTACGCCAACACCAAGACCGCCCCCGGCCACGCCACCATCGGCACGGGAGCCTACACGGATGGCCATGGCATCGGCTCGAACGAGTGGTGGGATCTCGCCCGCAACACCGACCACACTATCTCTTCCGTTGAAGATGAGCGCTACGCCCTCGTTGGCACCTTCGACGACCTTCCCCCACCCGCCGCCCCACGCATCGGCTCCTCCCCGCGCAACGAGCACGCTACGACCATCGGGGATGAAGTCAGACTGGCGACGAACGGCCAGTCAAAGCTCTACGGCGTCTCGCTCAAAGACCGCGCCGCCATCCTCCCCTCCGGCCAGACCGCCAACGGTGCCTTCTGGATCGATAGCGCCACCGGCCGCTTCGTTACCTCCACCTACTACATGCCTCAACTCCCTGACTGGGCCACGAAGTTCAACAAGGGTCCGCGCGTAGCCGCTGCCGTCAAAGCCGCAGGCCTCGACGACACCAACCAGTTCTACGCCAAGGTCGGCCGCACGCCCGCCGCCAACAGCTACGAGCTCGACTTCGCCCGCGAGCTGATCAACAACGAAAAGCTGGGCCAGCACCCCGTCACCGACGTCCTCACCATCTCCCTCTCCGCCAACGACATCCTCGGCCACCAGGTCGGTCCCGATGCCGACGCCCAGAAAGAGATGGTGCTCCAGCTCGATCGCGACCTCGACAGCTTCTTCACCTACCTTGACAAGCGTCTCGGCCTCGCCAACGTCATGGTCGCCTTCACTGCCGACCACGGCATCTCTCCCATCCCCACCGAGTCCGCCAAGCTCGGCATTGCCTCCGCCAGCCTCGATCTCAAAGCCTTCACCCGTAATATCGAGACCACCCTCAACCAGCGCTTCCACACCGAAAATAAGAAGTTCCTCTTCCCCAATCAGGAGCTGCCTTACCTCGCCCTCGACCCACGCGCCTTCGCCGCCCTTACCCCCGCCGTCTCCGAGAAGGATGCCGAGCAGGCCATGGTCGATGCCATACCCGCCGCCCTGCGCAGCCTCGCCGCTCCGCCCGCTTCCCCCAACACAGCCGCTGCGCCTGCTCGCCTCGACGCCGACCCCGCCCTCGCCTTCGTCCGCTCCCGCCTCGACCTCGCTGCCGGCGACAAAGTCCCACCCACCGAGTTCGGCCGCCTTATCAACCACAGCTACACCGCTAACGGCGGCTGGTACGTCATGGTCGTCCCCACCCCCTACCAGATGGAGTACCTCTCCGGCATCCAGACCACCCACTTTTCCCCCTGGAGCTACGACCGCCACGTCCCCCTCGGCTTCTATGGTCCGGAATTCGTCCCCGGCTACTACCGCGACCAGGTAGCTCCCGTCGATATAGCCGCAACCTTTGCTTCACTCCTCGGCGTCAACGCTCCTTCCAACAACATAGGCCACGTCCTCACCCAGGTCCTCAGACCACAATCCAGATAAGCTTCCAGTGCTCTGCTTCCTTCTTGACCATTAAATCTAGTCAGATCAGCAAACAGGAAGATAGACATGAGAAGCTTCTGCAGCAACTCGGTAGTCTAACGACGACAGCTGCAAGGAATACTTCTAAATAGAAGTTCTGATCTGAACCCGAGACCTCGTAGAACCTACGTAGATGTGCATTCACGAACTCGACAGGGTGTGTTCTGGAGCAAACCGCTGATCCAGCCTCTCTTTGGAGCGAATCCCGCCCAGCTTTGGAGTCGGCGCAGTGGTTGACTTGCGAGATCAACCGGTCAATAGGTAACCACAATCGGTCCATATTCTCCCGAAACACCTCCCCCTTAGGTTACCCATGTGATCTAGGCAAGCCAGCCGTCGTCAGCTAGCTTTAGGACATCGCACATTGCTGAGTCGTCAAGCAGGGATCAACAGTCCCTACGACTCTTTGTGCCTGCTCCGGCACGAAGCCACATGAGGTATCAACTTGCGCCCGATTCCAGCCCTAACTGCATCTTCCAACAAAGAATCTGCACGTTGCGTACCAAAAAACTTCTTTGTAGACCAGCGAACGTTCGGTGGTGAATTCTGGTGGAAGCTCGACCTGCTGGCGCTATGTGTCTCCATGTCGGTAATTCTGCTGAAGTCACCCGTTACAGCCCACGACATGACGTTCGCAAACGTGCTGGCGCTTCGTGTCTCGCTGACGAACTTTCTTCTCGCCGTCATCTGCCTCGGTCTGTGGAGCGGAGCTCTCTACATGACCCGATTGCATCGCAGCGATCGGAATCGCCCCGTCACCCATCCTGCGCTGCAGATCACCCTCGCCGTCACCATTTGTACGCTGATCTTCAGCCTGGCCGTCTGGCTGCGACACCCTGATCGCATCACCTTTGAGGGAGCGGCTTCATTCTGGCTTCTTGCCATCGTCTTTTTCTTCCTCAGCCGAGCGACATGGAAGGCCTACAACTTCTATCTTCGGCCGCATCTCCGTCGCGAGCGAAAGGTCCTGATCGTGGGCAGCGGATGGCGGGCCCAACAGGCCGCCCAGAAGCTGCAGAACCATCCTCAATGGCGTTATCACCTGATCGGCTTTGTAGATAACGAACTGATATGCCCGGGCGAACCGCTCATCGGCGGCATCGCTGATCTGGACAGCATCCTGATGAAGCAGGTCGTTGACGAGGTCATCATCACCCTGCCCGTCAAATCCATGTACGCCGAGATCCAGACAGCAATCACCGCCTGCGAACGTGCCGGCATCCAGTCAGGCTATCCATTGGATCTCTTCACCACCGAGATCACCAAGCGTCGCACCCACGAAGAACATCATGCCTCCTCGGTTATCCTGCACATGATTCACAACGATCGTGGCCTGGCCCTGAAACGGCTGCTGGATATAACGGGAGCTCTCTTCGGCTTCATCGTTCTGTCGCCAGTACTCGTCCTCGTGGCCATCCTGGTCAAACTCACCAGCGATGGACCGGTCTTCTTTCAACAGGAACGGTACGGGCTGAACAAGCGCACCTTCTCGATGTACAAATTCCGCAGCATGGTGGTTAACGCGGAGCAGCTGCAGGCACAGCTTGAGCACCTCAACGAGACCACCGGCCCGGTCTTCAAGATCAAGAAAGATCCACGGGTCACCACCATCGGCCGCTTCATTCGCACCACCTCGCTCGACGAACTGCCCCAGCTCCTCAATGTGCTTCGCGGCGAGATGTCCCTCGTCGGCCCGCGGCCGCTCCCCATGCGCGACGTCAATCTCTTCTCTGAAGCATCGCTCATGCGCCGCTTCAGCGTCAGGCCCGGCCTGACCGGTCTATGGCAGGTCAGCGGCAGGAGCAACACCACCTTCGCCAGCTGGGTCAAGCTCGACCTTGAGTACATTGATCGATGGACCATCCTGCTTGATATGAAGATTCTGGCAAAAACCTTGCCCGCCGTCCTCAAGCGGCACGGCGCATCCTAAGCGCCACACCGGAACGTCGCCACCGGGCAACGGCACCGTAATCCCATGCACACCCTCGACGTGCCCGCCGCTACTTCCCTTGCCACGGTCGCTACGCTTCTCCAATGCCCGAGCGTGAGCGCCCATTTCAGCGGCGACATCTTCAACGCCGTCAACACGGTCGATCAGCGCCAAACCTCGGCCGGCTCGACTACAGCTTCCACACCAGAAACCAGTTCACCTTCGTCGGCATCTACCAGACCTTTCCCAGCACCGAGGGCCTGCCGTTCACGGGCGTCACGCTCCCGGGCTTTGCCGAACCGACCTCAGCCACAACCAGCAGTACACCTTCGACTACACCCGGCAGGTCAGCGCCTCGGCGGTCAACGACTTCTCGGTCCACCACACCCGGTTCAAGTACGGCGCCGTGTATCCGCTCAACCCAGTCGCTCCCTTCTCGATCGGCTTTGACATCACGCCACAAAACACAGCCGGCAGAGGCGTTCCGTATCTGAGCGTTGCGGGTGCCTTTTACTCTCGCCTTCAGCACCAACGGACCGCAATCCCGCATCGACTCGGTTCTATCAACTCAATGAGAGCTTCTCGAAGGCAGTTGGCCACCACAACTTCAAGTTCGGCTACGATTCTTCTAGCTCCCCGCACTGCACGCAACCAATAGAGGGCGTCCCACGGCGCCTCTCTGCCTTCTTAACCATCGCCGTGCACTCATCCAGTGATACCCTCTCCAAATCCCCGAACATCCCGGAATACGCCGCACCGAAAGGACGCTTCTAACCCATGCTGTCGCCCAGGAATCTTCGCCCGGCTCTCCGGCTTCTCCTCTTCCTTGTCTTCTCTGCAACAGGCTTTGCAGCGGATCGCCCCACGACCCACAGCGGCTACTATCGCGATCCAGCCGTGCACGGCGACACCGTTATCTTCACGTCGGAGGGAGATCTCTGGGCCGTCCCCGTTCAGGGCGGTGCAGCCCACCGGCTCACCTCGAACCCGGGCACGGAGCGCTATGCCCGGATCTCACCCGACGGGCTGACCGTTGCCTTCTCCGCCCAGTACGAGGGCCCCCGCGAGGTCTACACCATCCCGATCGCCGGTGGCATGCCCACCAGGAAGACCTGGGACGGTGACGCCCTCCCAGCCGGATGGACGCCCGACGATCGCCTCATCGTGCGCACCACACGTTACTCAACTCTGCCCGACCCGAAGCTCGTCCTCATCGGCAAGCGTGGCGACCGCGAGCAGATCCCCCTCGCCTCCGGCTCCGAAGCGGCCTACGCCCCCGATGGCAAAACGCTCTTCTACACCCGCTTCGACAAGCAGTCGAGCAACACCAAGCGATACAAAGGTGGCTGGGCCCAAAGCCTCTGGCGCTACGACGGCGGCAACGAAGCCGTCCCCCTCACCGCCGACTGGGCGGGCGCATCGCATAACCCCATGTTCTGGAACGGCCGCCTCTACTTCCTCTCGGACCGCGACGGCGTCATGAACATCTACTCCGCCAATCAGGACGGCCACGATGTAAAGCAGGAGAGCCATCAAAAGATCTTCGACATCGAGTCCGCTTCCGTCTCGGACGGCCGCATCGTCTACGCCTGCGGATCAGACCTCTGGTCGCTCGATCTGAAGACCAGTCACGAAGCCGTCATCCCCATCTCGCTCCTCTCTGACTTCGATCAACTCCGCGAGCACTGGGTCAAGAAGCCCTCCGAGTTTCTCACCGCCATGCACATCGCCCCGGACGGCAGCAGCGCCGTCTTCACCGCCCGCGGCGAGGTCTTCACCGTCCCCGTGCAGAACGGCAGGATTATCAAGGTAGCGGGCGACTCGCTAAACCGCTACCGCGAGGCCCGCTTCCTGCCCGACGGCAAATCGATCATCGCCCTCTCCACAGCTAGCGGCGAAACCGAGTTCTGGAAGTATCCAGCCAACGGCGAAGGCAAGCCGGAGCAATGGACGCACGATGCGAAGGTGCTCCGATGGGACGGCGTTCCCTCGCCCGATGGCCGCTGGCTGGCCCACTACGACAAAGATCAGCAGCTCTGGCTCTTTGATACCAAGACGAAGCAGGACAAGCGCCTCGCCCAGTCCAGGAAGGGGGATTTCTCCGACCTCAGCTGGTCGCCCGACAGCCACTGGCTGGCGTTTGTCGAGGCCGCGGAGAACAGTTTCTCTCAGACAAAAATCCTTCGCGTCGACACGAACGCAATCGAGACCCTCACCTCCGATCGCTACAACAGCATCAACCCCATCTGGAGCTCCGACGGCAAGTGGCTCTACTTCCTCTCCGACCGCACCCTCAAGACGACCGTAAACTCCCCCTGGGGAACCCGCCTGCCCGACCCTCACTTCGACCGCCCCGTAAAGATCTATGAACTCGCGCTTGTCCCAGGGCTCCGTTCCGCGTTCCTGCCAGCCGATGAACTTCATCCGGAGACACCCACCGAAGAGAAGAAAGACAAAGCCGAAAAGGAAGAGAAAGACAAGCAGGAGAGAGCCAAGGCAGCCGGCAAACCTGAGGACAAAACAAAAACGGACTCCGCCGACAAGACAGACGAAAAGAAGAAGATCCCCGACGTAAAGATCGACTTCACTGAGATTCAGTCGCGACTCACCGAGATCCCCGTCCCTGCCGGTAATTACTCCAATCTTGAGGCCACCGACAAGCGGCTCTGCTGGCTGAACGCAACCGACGATCGTGATCCCAAGGCGTCCCTCCAATGTCTCGACATCGCGAACAAGGGGGATGAGCTCGAGACTGTCATGTCCGACGTGAAGGACTACGAGCTCTCTCAGGACCGCAAGAAGATCCTCATCCGAAAGGAAGACGACTTCTACATCCTGGCCTCCGACGTAAAGCCCGCAGGAACCGGCGATCCAAAGGTCCTCGGCAAGGCAAAGCTTGATCTATCGCGCTGGCAGTTCTTCACCACGCCCGAGGCCGAATATCAGGGCATCTTTCTCGATGCATGGCGGCTCGAACGCGACTACTTCTACGATCGCCACATGAACGGCGTCAACTGGATCGCCATGCGCGACCGCTACCTGCCCCTCGTCAACCGCGTCTCCGACCGCGAGGAGCTCAACACCGTCATTGCTCAAATGGTGGGCGAGCTCTCCGCCCTGCATATCTTCGTGCATGGCGGCGACATCCGGAAGTCCTCCGACCAGGTCGACCTCGCTACCCTCGGCGCCCGTCTACGCCGGGACGAGCAGGCCGGCGGCTACACGGTAGAACACATCTACCTGCACGATCCCGATCTTCCCGACCAGGCACCGCCGCTCAGCCGCCCCGACTCCCTGGTGAGCGAAGGTGAAGCAATTGTAACCATCGATGGCACCAACATCCTCAGCGTCGCCGACGAACGCGAGTTGCTCCGCGGCAAGGCCGGCGCCCAGGTCATGCTGCAGGTCAAGTCGAAGACCGGGGCCATGCGCGATGTGTTGGTCCGCCCCATCTCCGCAGAAGACGAAGGCAATCTCCGCTACAGTGAATGGGAGTACTCCCGCCGGCTTAAAGTTGAGTCAGAATCGAACGCCCACATCGGCTACGTTCACCTCCGCGCCATGGGCCCGAATGATATCGACCAGTGGGCCCGCGAGTACGACCCTGTCTTCAACCGCCAGGGTCTCATCATCGACGTCCGCCACAACCAGGGCGGCAACATCGACTCATGGCTCCTCGGCAAGCTCCTCCGCCAGGCGTGGTTCTACTGGCAGCCCCGTATCGGCGATCCCAGCTGGAACATGCAGGGCGCCTTCCGCGGCCACATCGTCGTCCTCTGCGACGCGCAGACAGCCTCCGACGGGGAAGCCTTTGCCGCAGGCTTTCACCAGTTCAAGATGGGGCCCGTAATCGGTACGCGCACCTGGGGCGGCGAGATCTGGCTCAGCGGCAACAACAATGAGGCCGACGGCGGCATCGCGACTGCGGCCGAAACCGGAGTGTACGGGCCAGATGGCAAGTGGCTGATCGAGGGTCACGGCGTCGACCCCGACGTTGTCGTTGACAACCTGCCGCGCGCCACATTCCTCGGCAACGACGCACAACTCGAAGCCGCACTCAAGCTCCTGCAACAGCAGATCCAGGCTGACCCAAGGCCCGTACCCAAAGCCCCCGCCTACCCCGACAAGTCATTCGTCTACCGACCCTAAACCACCACCGAGCGTCGAAGTTGCCGCAACCGCGCCGTTCCATGGATCGAATGGTGCGACTGCTTCCAGCTCAGCCCCAGGCATCACCTGCCGCCGTTGTATTGCTGGTCGCTAACCGGCCCAAGCCAGTCCATAGCGGTCCCCATCCAGGTTGTCCTGGGCCGCAATGTGCGTCATTGAAGCGTCACCCTGCCCCTGCCCGCCGTGATGATCAGTCTCTGCCCGTTCGGCATCGACCGGCACGCCATCTGCAAAATCAGCTCCGCTCCGACACATCGCCCCGAACCACCAGCGTCTTGAAGCCCCGGCCAGCGCCCGCCGCCGCCTGCACCTCCTTTTCGTTCCAATCCTTCTGCTGTTAAGAAGTCACCTGCGACTCACATCACGCGCGCGACAGAAGCCCTACCGGCCAACAAGCCTGCATCTGCCTTTGCCTCCTTAGCTCCCACCCAAAAATTGTCATCCTGAGCGAAGACGCACACAGCACCACCGTGAGCTACGCAGCCGAAGGACCCGCATCTCCCGCCCAAAAAATCACGCGTCCACCACCATCAACCCTACCCAAATTCCGTAGCTACAAAACTGTAGTTATAGTACTACAAATCTGTAACTACAATGGCCTTTTTTATAACTACAGATTTGTAGTACTTCTTACGCCCGGCATCCTCCGACAGAAAAATCACCCGCCCCCTGCGACAGCCCGTTGTCAAGTCCCGCCCGCTACAATAGACCCGTATGCCCTCCTCCGCCAGCCAGCCAAAAGGACCCGATATGCGGGTCACGCTCTGCGGCGTAGAGCTCGCCTCACCGGTCCTCGCCGCCAGCGGCACCTTCGGCTACGGCGTGGAATTCGAGGAGATCGTCTCCCTCAATCGCATCGGCGGCTTCGTCACCAAGGGCCTCTCCCGCGAGCCCATGGCCGGCAATCCCGCCCCGCGCATCGTCGAAACCGCCGCCGGCATGATCAACGCCATCGGCCTCCAGAACATGGGTGCCCGCGCCTTCATCGCCGAAAAACTGCCCCGTTTACGCGCCATCAAAGGCGCCGTCGTCATTGCGAACATCTTCGGTTTCACCATCGAAGATTCCGTGGAGGTCATCCGTATCCTCAACGATGCAGAAGGGATAGCTCTCTATGAGCTCAACGCAAGCTGCCCCAACACGACCCACGGCGGCATGGTCTTCGGTACCGACCCCACTCTCCTCGGCGACCTCGTCAACGCCGCGAAGGCCGCGGCCAAACGTCCCCTGATCGTCAAGCTCTCCCCCAACGTCACCAGCATCGCCCACATGGCCACCGTCGCCGCCGGTGCCGGTGCCGACGCCGTCTCGCTCGTTAACACCTTTCTCTCGCTCACCATTGACATCGAAACCCGCCGCCCCCGCATCGCCAATGTCACCGGCGGCCTCTCCGGCCCCGCCATCAAGCCTATAGCGGTCCGCATGGTCCACGACGTCGCCAACGCCGTCCGTATCCCCATCATCGGCCTCGGCGGCATCACCCGCGCCGAAGATGCCGTCGAGTTCCTCCTCGCCGGTGCCACCGCCGTAGAAGTCGGCACCGCCACCTACGCCGACCCCCGCGCGGTCGAGAACATCACCACCAATCTCCGTCGTTGGTGCACCACCCACGGCATCGCCAAAGTCAGCTCCCTCACTGGTGGCATGATCCGCTAAGCCTTTTATTCAGAACGCTTACAACGAACGCAGCATTCCGTCCAGCATCATGGCCGCATCCTCAAGCGCCGTCTGCGTCCCCTCCAGCCGGCTGATCATCAGCGCCCCTTCAAGCGTCGCCACCACCGTGTTCGCGATCCGCCGAGGCTCAACGTCTGCATCGATCTCCCCTAGCCGAATCCCCTCAGCGATGATCGCGCACAGCCTCTTCTTCCACACCTGGACCCCGTCACACGCCAGCCGCCGCAGCGTCGGATTACCATCATCCGTATCGATTGCCGTGTTCATCAGCGGGCACCCGCCCGGGACAGCCGAAGGCGCCTCCACAAAGTGACGCACCAGGTACCGCAGCTTCTCGACCGCTCCCTCGACCTCATCCACCTTCTTCGTGCGCGTCCGCACCACCTTGTCCAGCGCATAGCGAAACGCCGCCACCGCCAGCTCTTCCTTCCCCGAGAAGTGGCGATATAGCCCACCCTTCTCAAGCCCCGTGGCATCCAGCACGTCCTGCACCGAACTACCCGCATACCCCCGCTGGTTGAAGATGGGCGCCGCCGCCGCCAAAATTCTCTGCCGCGTCCGCTCTCCCTTCGTCACAGCCTCTCCCTCAGTCCCAATCTTTTCTCCCCGAACCACCAAGAAAACGCATCGCCAACGTTTTACATGAATCTGATGCCTAAAGCGACCGAATAGTCTCTTTCGCCGCACGAGGATACCTAATGGCGACCGCCGTACTCGCACCACCAGTCCGCAGTACGCTCCAGCGCGTTGGCATCAATCCCTGGATCGTCGCCCTCACCGTTACGCTTGCCACCTTCATGGAGCTGCTCGACACCTCGATCGCGAACGTCTCGCTCCCCTACATCGCCGGCGGCCTCGGTCGCTCCTTCGACGAAGTCACCTGGATCCTCACTACTTATCTCGTGGCAAATGCAGTCGTTCTGCCGATGTCCGCCTGGCTCTCCCGCGTCTTCGGCCGCAAGAACTACTACATGGCCTGCGTCGCGCTCTTCACCATCACCTCCTTTTTCTGCGGCATCGCACCGACGCTCGGCTTCATGCTGATGGCCCGCGTCCTCCAGGGAATCGGCGGTGGCGGTCTCGCGCCCGTCGAGCAGGCCATCCTGGTCGACACCTTCCCGCCCGAAAAACGCGCCACGGCCTTCGCCCTCTACACCGTCGCCATCGTCACCGCGCCGGCAATCGGCCCCGTCCTCGGCGGCTGGATCACCGACAATTTCAATTGGCGCTGGGTCTTCCTGATCAACATCCCCATCGGCCTGATCTCGCTCTTTCTCACCAATCGCTTCGTCTTCGACCCGCCCTCCTATGCCGAAGAACGCAAGACTGTCCGTGTGAACGGCAAGCTTCGCGTAGACGGTATCGGCATCGCCCTCATCGGCCTAGGCTCTGCGGCCCTCGAGATTCTTCTTGACCGCGGCCAGATCGACGACTGGTTCGGCTCCTCCTTCATTATCTGGTGCTTCGTCATCGGGGTCAGCTGCCTTACCGCCGCCATCTTCTGGGAGTGGCACTATCCCGACCCGGTCATCGACCTGCGCCTGCTCAAAGTCCGCAACTTCGCCATCGCCAACGTCTTCTACTTCGTCTTCGGCTTCGGCCTCTTCGCGTCGACGACCATGATCCCGCAGCTTTTGCAATCGCTCTACGGCTACCGCGCTATCGACGCCGGCCTCGTCCTCGGACCCGGCGCCTTCGTCATTACCCTGCTTGCGCCCGTCGGCGCCCAGCTTGTCCAACGCGGCCTCGTCCATCCGCGCATCCTGCTCTTTGGCGCAGTCATGGTCGTCGGCATCTCCTTCGTCCACTACAGCCACTTCAATCTCGACACCGACTACGACCACTACGCCCTTGCCCGCGCACTCCAGGGGCTCGGCTATGCCTTCTTCTTCGTGCCGCTCTCCGTCATCTCCTACTCGCAGCTCAAGCCCAATCAGAACAACAAGGCCTCCTCGCTCACCAACTTCTTCCGCAACTGGGGCGGCAGCTTCGGCATCGCCTTCGTCACCACGATGTCTGAGCGCCGGCAGAACTTCCACCAGGCGACCGTCGGCTCGAATATCGCTCCTTCGTCAACCGCTCTGCGGCGCGGCATCCAGCAGACATCGGCCTACCTCCAGACCCACGGCTTCTCGCAGACCGACGCTGTCCGCGCAGCCTACCTGCGCTACTACGATCAACTCCAGGAGCAGACCCGGTTACTCGCCTTCATGGATTGCTTCTTCGTCATCGGCATCGTCACCCTGATGGCCGCCCCGCTGGTGCTGCTGACAAAGAACTTCCGCGTCGGCGGCAAAGCCCCACCCGCACACTGAGCCCTGGCCAGCCGCCTGCGATCAACAGGCTCGAAACCCATCCAGCGACTAAACTAGCTGGGTGACCACTGACCGTAGCACCACCCCGCCGACCGACCTTCGCCCCATCCGCCGCGCCCTCCTCTCCGTCACCGACAAGACCGGCCTGGTCGACTTCGCCCGCGCCCTCGAAGCTTTCAACGTGGAGCTGGTCTCAACCGGCGGTACCGCCAAAGTCCTCCGCGAGGCCGGACTCACCGTGCGCGACATCAGCGACCTCACCGGCTTCCCGGAGATGCTCGACGGCCGCGTCAAGACCCTCCATCCCCGCGTCCACGGCGGCATCCTCCACATCCGCAACAACCCCGAGCATGTCGCCGCCGTCAGCGCTCATCAGATCGAGCCGATCGACATGGTCGTGGTCAACCTCTACGCCTTCGAGATGACCGCCCAGCGCCCCGGCGTCGCCTTTGCCGAGGTCATTGAGAACATTGACATCGGTGGCCCGTCCATGGTCCGCTCGGCCGCCAAAAACTTCGACGACGTTGCCATCGTCACCGCCACCGCCGACTACGCGACGCTGACCGAAGAACTCCATGCTAGCGCCGGCGCGCTCAGCCGGGCCACCCGCTGGCGCCTTGCCAAACAGGCCTTCGCCGTCACCGCGGCCTACGACGCCGGGATCGCCACCGCCCTCGAATCCATCACTGACCCCACCGATCCGGCCGTCTTCTCAACCGAAGCCTTCCCGCCAACCCTCCGCATCATCGAGCAGCTCGCGACAAACCTCCGCTACGGCGAAAACCCACACCAGAAGGCCGCCCTCTACGTCGATGGAAGCGGCAAGGGTGTAGCCGCCGGCAAGCAGCTCCAGGGTAAAGAACTTAGCTACAACAACCTTGTTGATCTCGACGCCTGCTGGGAACTCGTCAGTGAGTTCGGCCTCGACTCCGCTGACGCCGCCGTCGCCATCATGAAGCACACCAATCCCTGCGGCGCTGCCACCGGAAACACCGTCCTTGAGGCCTATCAGCGCGCCCTCGAGGCTGACCCCGTCTCAGCCTTCGGCGGCGTCATCGGCATCAACCGCGAGGTCGACGGCTCAGCCGCTGAAGAGATCGCGAAGCTCTTCGTCGAAGCCATCGTCGCGCCCTCCTTCACGCCCGAAGCCCTGCAACGCTTTGCCGCTAAGAAGAACCTGCGCCTCATCGAGATCGCCACCGCCCAGACCCCGCGCATCGTCAAGCAGGTCTCCGGCGGCTTCCTCGTCCAGGATGCCGACCGCCGTCACGTCACCGAGGCCGAGCTGCAGCTAGTCACCGCCCGCAAGCCCACGCCCGAAGAGATGCGCGCCCTGCTCTTCGCCTGGAGTATTTCGAAGCACGTCAAATCGAACGCCATCGTCTATGCACGCTTCGATGGCGGCCACGGCCAGACCGTCGGTGTCGGCGCCGGGCAGATGAGCAGGGTCGACGCAGCGCGATTCGGTGCCATGAAGGCTGTCCTTCCGCTCGCCGGTACGGTCGCCGCCTCGGACGCCTTCTTTCCCTTTCCCGACGGCCTCGAAACAGTAGCGCAGGCCGGCGCAACCGCCATCATCCAGCCAGGAGGCTCCGTGCGCGATGCAGAGGTCATCGCGGCAGCCGACCGCCTTGGCGTCGCCATGGTCTTCACCGCGATTAGACACTTCCGTCATGGTTGACAGTCGGAAGCGCACGCGTTACGGGCTATAATTACCGGCAACGGTTGGCCGAAGCCGCTCCGTTCCACCTGCACCCAAACGCGCGTGGGCATCGTCCAATCTGGGTGGATCAGTACTGTCGTCATCTCTGCCAGTCAAGGAAAGTACCCTTTATGACGTTGCCGTTTCGTGCTTCGCTTCTTCGCTCGAGCTTTCTCCTGCCCGCCGTCTTGCTGCTGGCAGCTAACGACGCAGTCGCCGGCCAGGCCCCCGTCACGGCAAAGGCCGCAATCACCGCATCGGCCACCGCCTCTCCAGACCACGCAGCCTCCTACTACCACTATGGCCTCGCCCATCTCTATGAAGAAATGGCCGTTAATGCTGGGCGGCCCGACTACGCCACCCAGGCGGTAGAAGAGTACAAGCTCGCGCTCGACGCCGACCCAAATTCCGTCATGCTGCAGAACGGTCTGGCCGACCTCTACTTCAAGATTGGGCGCATCCGCGAGGCAGTCACCGCCGCGCAGGAGCAGGTTAAGAAGAATCCTGACGATTTGGAAGCTCACTCCCTGCTCGGCCGCGTCTACCTGCGCTCGCTTGGCGACATGCAGGGCGCGCAGTCGAACCAGATGCTGCAGCTCGCCATTGCAGAGTACGAGAAGCTCGCCCAGTTGAAGCCCGACGACGTCGAGACGCACCTCTTACTTGGCCAGCTTTACGGCCTCAACCACGATTCTGCGAAGGCTGAAGCAGAGTTCAAAGTCGCCCAAAAGCTCGACGCCAACTCGGAAGAGGTCGTGCTTAACATGGCGCGGCTCTACAGCGAGCAGGGCGATATCCAGCGAGCGACCGACACGCTGCTGGCCGTGCCTGAGAGTGACCGGACGGCGCGCATCGAGTTCGCCCTCGGCGCCAGCTACGACCAGCTCAAGAGGCCAAAGGAGGCCGCCGCCGCATACCAGCGCGCCCTCGACCAGGAGCCTGACAACCTCGACACCGAGCGTGGCCTGGCCAGTGCCCTCCTGCTTGACGGGCAGCTTGATGCCGCCATGAAGATCCTGCAGCAGATCGTCGCGACCGAGCCGCAGGACGCGCAGTCGCAGATCCACATCTCCGAGATCCAGCGCCGGCAGGGCCACTACGACGAGGCACTCGCCACCCTGAAGAAGGCGAAGCCGCAGGCCCAGGACAGCCTAGAGCTCAGCTACAACGAAGCCCTCATCTACGACTCGCTCGGTCGCTATGACGACGCCACCGCCGTCCTTACTGGTATCCTCACCAGTTCCGCCCATCCGGACGGCAAGTATGCGGACGGCGAAAAGTCGAATCGCGCCATCTTCCTCGACCGTCTTGGCATCATCTATCGCGAGCAGAATAAGACTCCTGAAGCCGCAGCTACCTACAAGCAGATCGTTGCACTAGGTGGCGAGTACGCTCCCCGCGGCTACCAGGGCGAGGTCGACGCCTACCGCGATGCGCACCAATGGAAGGAAGCAACCGCCGTCTCCGCAGAAGCGGCCAAGGCCCTGCCCAAGGATCACTCTGTCCAGCTGGCGTACGCCGGCCAGCTAGCCGACACAGGTAAGATTGACGAGGGTCTCGCGCTCGCCAAGGCCCAGTACACCGGCACGCCCGAGGATCGCGATGTCGATGTATCGCTCGCCCAGATCTACATTCGCCTCCGCCGCTGGCCCGATGCGGTTGCCCTGCTCGACAAGGCCGAAGCCTCCGCAGCCAAGCCTGACGAGAAGCTGTACGTCTACTTCCTACGCGGCGAGATGGCCGACCGGCAGAAGCTGTACGACGAAGCCGAGGTCCAGTTCCGCAAGGCTCTCGCCATCGATCCCCAGAATGCGACCGTGCTCAACTATCTCGGCTACATGCTGGCCGACCGCGGCGTCAGGCTGCCTGAAGCGCTCGCCTTCATCCGCAAGGCCGTCGAGCTCGATCCGCAGAACTACGCCTTCCTCGATTCGCTCGGTTGGGCTTACTTCAAGTCAGGCCAGTATGCGCTCGCTGAGGAGAACCTCCGTAAGGCCAACGAGCGCGGCAACAGCGATCCGACCGTGCACGACCACCTCGGCGAAGTGTACGAGAAGACCGGTAAGCTCAAGCTCGCCGTCTCGCAGTGGGAGCGGTCGATGACTGAATACGCCCACTCCCTACCCGCCGATGCTGACCCAGCAGACGTGGCCAAGGTGCAGCATAAACTTGAGAACGCCCGCGTCAAGCTCGCCAAGGTAAGTACCGTACAACAGAACTAGTCGTGCCATCGGCGAGGCCGCGCATCAGCGGCCTCGCCCTCAGTCCCACCTCCGCTACACTTAATGAGTCAATGTCAACCAGCCTGCATCCGTGTGCGGTGAGCGATTTCGCAGGTCAGCAGCTCTACGCCCGCCTCTACCCGGCACCGCTCCGCGCTTCGCGAACCCCCTTCCAGCGCGACCGCGAACGTATCGTTCAGGCGCGTGCCTTTCGACGACTCGCAGGCAAGACACAGGTCTTTACCAGCCGTGCCTCCGACCACTTCCGCAGCCGACTGACCCACACCATCGAGGTCGTCCAGATTGCCCGTGATGTCGCCTCCGCACTCGGCCTGAACGAAGATCTCGCCGAGACCCTTGCTCTCGTCCACGACATCGGCCACCCGCCCTTCGGCCACGCTGGCGAGCGCGCCCTCGACCGCTGTCTCTGCCGCCATGGCCTTCGCTTCGACCATAACCTCCACGCCCTGCGCATCGTCGAACATTTCGAACAGCGATACGCCGCCCACCGTGGCCTCAACCTCACCCTCGGCGTCCGCGAGGGCATCATCAAGCACTCGCGCGACTACACCGACGAGGCCTACCCCCTGCTCGGCGACTACCTGCTCAACCAGCGGCCGCCGCTCGAAGCCCAGCTGATCGACCTCGCCGACGAGATCGCCTACCTCACCGCCGACCTCGACGATGGCGTCGAATCCGGCCTGCTCGATATCGCGCACATCCGCGGCCACGTTAACGTGCTGGCACGCTGCTACGACATCGTCGAGCAGGAGCACGTCGGCGTCGACGCGAAGTTCCTCTTCAACGAAGCCTTGCAGCTGATGCAGAACGTTCTTACCGACGACCTCATCGCTAATACCCGCCGCAATACGCAGGCCATCCGCGCCACATCGCTCGCCGACATCCGCATGCATCCTGTCCGTCTCGCCGTCTTCTCGCCCGAGGTTGAAGCCGAGCGCCGCCAGGAGAAGCAGTACCTCTACGACACCCTCTACACCTGCCCCGCCCTCTCGCTCGAGCATGACAAGGCCGAAGAGGTCGTCACGGCCCTCTTCGACTTCTGGATGAATCAGCCCGAAGAACTGCCCCAGGGCTACATCGACGAGGTTCCCGCCGAAGGCCTCGCCCGCGTCGTAGCCGACTACATCGCCGGCATGACCGACAGCTTCATCCTCCTCCAGTACGCCGCCATCAAGCGAGCCATCCGCCGCTAGCGTCACAAATTAACTGGATTCCTCCACGCCCCCTGCGCCATACTTCACTTCTTTTCGACCGAGGTGAGTATGGCCGTAAGTCCGACGACGCAGACCGGCATGGGCGCCATTCCGCACGCCGGCGGCGTAGCATTCCGCGTCTGGGCGCCGTTCGCCCCCTCCGTCTTCATCAGCGCCGATTTCAACCGATGGTCCCAGACAGCAAACCCCCTCGCCTCCGAAGGCAATGGCTACTGGTCTACCAATGTCCCTGGCGCCGTCATCAATCAGCAATATAAGTTCTTCCTGCCGGCGCTCGGCGATCAGGGCTGGCGCGTCGATCCCTACACCCGTTCGCTCAGCCTGCCCAATCACAACTGCATCATCACATCGCCAGCCACTCCCTACGACGCTCCCGGCTACACTACGCCGTCATGGAATGCCATGGTCATCTACGAGCTGCACATCAAAAGTTTTCTCTTCGACGACGCAAGCTATAACGGCCTCGGCTCGCTCGCCTCCGCAGCCACGAAGCTGCCCTACCTCGCCGACCTGGGAATCAACGCCGTCGAGCTTATGCCGCTCGGACAGTTTCTCGGCGACTACTCCACCGGCTACAACCCCTCATACATCTTTGCCGTCGAGGACGAGTGGGGCGGCCGGACGGCTTCCGCAGCTTCGTCAGCAGGCCCACCGCTTCGGCATCGCCGTCATCATTGACGTCGTCTACAACCACCTCGGCGGCGACAGCACCGGCGACATGTGGCAGTTCGACGGCTGGGGCAAGCCCGGCATCTGCCCCTTCGCCGATGACCAGTGCACCACCAACGGCGGCATCTACTTCTATAACGACTGGCGCGCCCACACCGCCTTCGCCCACACTCGCTTCGACTACGGCCGGCCCGAGGTCTGCCAATACCTGCGCGACAACGCCCTGCTCTGGCTCGAGGAACGATTCGCCGACGGTCTCCGCTTCGACTCCGTAGGCACCATGCGTAACGTGCTCGATCAGCCCAACGATCCGGCCCACGATATCCTCGAGGCCTGGTCGCTCCTGCAGCGCATCAACGGCGAGATCCAGCAGCGCCAGGGCTGGAGGATCACCATCGCCGAAGACATGAAGGAGAACGCCGCCATCACCCAGGCGATCGACACCGGCGGTTTGGGCTTCAGCGCGCAGTGGGGAGCCGACTTCCTTAGCACCGCGCGCAACGCCCTCATCACGCCCAACGATGCCGACCGCGATATGGACTCCCTGCGCCGGATTATCGACCAGCGCTACAACGGCGACGCCTTCGCGCGCATCATCTGCACCGAGACCCACGACGCAGCCGACACCAAGGCCGACCGGGGCAACGGCCGCGTGCCTACCCGGATCTTGCCGGACATCCCCTACAGCTGGGCCTCCAAGAAGCGGTCCACCCTCGGCGCAGCGCTCCTCATGACCGCCCCCGGCATCCCCATGATCTTCATGGGCCAGGAGTTCCTCGAGACCACGGCCTTCGACGGCAACCACCAGCTCGACTGGGCAAACCTCGACCAGTACGCCGGCATCCACGATCTCTACCGCGACCTGATCCGCCTCCGCGTTTCGTCTCCTGCCGTGCGCGGCCTGCGCGGTCAGGGGTGCGAGGTCTATCAACCCAACGGGACCGACAAGGTGCTCGCCCTCCATCGCTGGGACCAGGGCGGCCCAGGCGACGACGTCGTGATCGTCCTCAACTTCGCAAACATCGTCTACCCGAGCTACACCGTCGGCTTCCCCGCCACAGGCCGCTGGCGCGTGCGCTTCAACAGCGACTGGAGCGGCTATAGCAGCGACTTCGGCAACTGTTCCTCACTCGACCTCGACGCCGATGGTCCGTCCCCCAGCGGCTCCACCGCTCTCGGCCCGTACAGCTGCATCATCCTCTCGCAGGATTAATAGTGACTAGAAGTGGAACCGATACCGCACCTCGCCATACACCTGGCGCGGATCGTTATAGTGAAAGCCCCCGAAGGTCAGACTATTGTCGAGCAGCATGCGCGCATCCCCAACGTTCAGCGCCGTCACCGACACCGTTGTACTCTCCCCAAAGGTCTTGCCCAGCGACAGATCAACGCTAGTGTGCCGCGGCAGATAATCACCCGGATACTGCGCGTTAGGCGAACCGTTGTGAAATCCCGACCCGTACGCGACGTTCACCGAAGCATACGCGCGATACGGCAACATGGCATCGAACCCGACGCTTAGCGCGTTGCGTTGATCGTGGTCAACCGGGGAGTACGTAAAGCCCGCTGCACAATCAGGCGACGTCACCGGATAGCAGACCAGGCCACCCGTAATCGCTCCCCGCTGCTGCGCAATCTGGTTCGAGTACGCCAGATGAGCCCGGCCAAAGCTCCACAGCCGCGGCGACCCCAACGTCAGCTCCCAGCTCTCAATCAGCGCCCCATCAATCGTCACCGGGTAGTAGATGCTCGACTCCCCGACATTCGCGTGATCGAGAAAGTTGTTCACGCGCGTCTTGAAGGTGTCCGCATCCAGCAGCCAGCCACGTAGCGGAATCTGTACGCCGAACTGGTGCTCCTCGTCGCGCTCACCATACAGCGGCTCAAAGCTGGTGTTCTGGCTGTTCGCAAACTGCACGATCGGCCCCGTCGCCGTTAGTAGCGGCGGCGGCTGGTAGAAGCGGCCATAGAATCCGCGAAACACCCAGTGCAGCCGCGGCACCTGCACCGCCACGCCGATGCGCGGACTAAGATGACTTTCCGTAATATTGGCCGTAAAGTGTGACTCGCGCAGACCGCCGACCAGGGTCAGCCACGATGCCGCCTTGAAGGTGTCCGATACGTACTCCTCCACAAGGCCGCCGGTTGCCAGGTCCGCGCTCAGAAAGCTTGCCGCACTGCCGTCATTGAAGATAGAGCCGAAAAGGTAGCGGTCATGCTGCCCGAAACCATACAGGCCACCCTGCAACGTATTGCGCGCAATCTGCCCCGTAAGCGACGCCTGCAGCCCCGCATAGTTCGACGTCCGGTCCGCCGTCGTCGCCACCGGCAGGTCCGCCTGCCCCGGCTCGTAGTCCGCCCGGTTGTAGTGATAGAACGGCGACACCTGCAGCAGCGTCGACGCGTTGAACGTATGAATCCACGAGAAGTCGACCAGGCCGTCCGCCTCGTGCTGCCCATCGCGCAGCCCGCTCGAATCGAACTGCTGATTCTCGGCGCTCTCCGGATCAGGATCGTACGGAATCTGAAAGTAATCCGCGCGAAGCTGCGTCACCAGCCGGAACTGGTCCCGCGGCGTCCGGTTATAGATCAGCGAAGCGAATCCGCCGTAGCCGTTCGCCGCATCGTGGCACGCCGCACTTACCGGCGGCGCCAGCCCGTAGTCCGAACGGTTCCCGTTCAGGCTCGCATAGTAGGCGAACTTCTCCGTGTGGCTGCCGAAATTCACCTGGTCATTGGTCTGGAAAAAGTTCCCCAGGCTCAGCACCACCTCGCCCTCATTGTTCCGGTCGAAGCCCGTGCGCGGCACAATGTTGAACACCCCATACGTGCGATCGCCCACGTCCGCCGCGTAGCTTCCGCGCTGCACCTCCAGGTAGTCGATATCCTTCGGATCAATCTGCGCGCCCAGGTTACTCGCGATATTCGTATTAGGAATTTGCACGCCATCAATCTGCCAGCTTACCTGGTGGCCGCCGCGCATGTGCAGCATATCGTGCGTCATATACGCGCCCGGCACAAAGTCTGTAATCATCTGCAGCGCATTGGTCCGATCCGCGCCCGGCGTCTGCTGGATTTCATGGCGATCGATCATCGTTGTCGGCGTCACGCTCTCGACAGACGAAGCCGGCGTCTCGGTCACCACCGTCACCGACTCGTTCACACTGCCTACCTGCAGCTCAAAGTGCAGGCTGGGTGTTGTATTTGAAGCCACCGTAAGGCTCTCCCGCAGCGCGTTGAAGCCCGGCAGCGTCACTGTGACAACGTACTCGCCAAGCGGCACGGCAGCCAGGCTAAAAACGCCATCCTGGCTAGTCGTTGCGGTCAGAAGCAGGTCAGAATGAGCCGCCCGCACCGTCACCTGCGCACCACTCAAAGGATGGTGTTGCGCGTCGTGAACGACACCCTGTACATGTCCAAAGACACTCGCGTCAAGCAGCCGGCCGCAGAGACAAAACAGCACAGCCGCGCAATAAAGTACCCTGCGCATCAATCGCAATCCTCGTCATGAACACATGACCTGTCAAAGCTTTGTGAGCAAGCAGACCCATCGCGTCTCCGCACTCGAAACGTGCAGAGCCACACGCTGCCGGATAAAGCTACAGACGGATTACTGGTGGGCCGCGCTTCTGCCGCGACCGGCTGAACGCGATACGATACCGAGCTTCGGTCTGCGGCTGCCCGCAGGGATGAGCAACAATCGCAGCGAAGCGACTCTGCACCTGGGAAAACAGGGCCGGTTGCAGCAGCGTAGCCGCCACAGCCTTGGGAAAGGCCGGGCACTTCGTGCGGATAATCGAGAGTGTGCGGCCCGTATCACTCATCGCGCGCATCATCATGTCGCCGCCAGCACACTGGTGCGCGCCAGCCCTGCGGCAGCAGACCGGCAGCGTCGCCGCCGCCTGCGCGGCAAACAGCGGCGCCAGCAACGGCATAGCGACCAGCAGCAACAAGAGGATGGACAGGGTTCGCCGCACATCGTCGAGTGTAGCGCACCCACCCGGCATGTCGTACGAAGAAAGCTCTCAGGCAGACAGCGAGAAGCGATACGTCCAGTCGCCCCCACACCACTGCGGATAGTTCGTCCCCCAGCCGTTATTGAACAGCCCGAAGTGGACGCCATCCGCCAGCGTGGGAAGCTGGCTCGAGAAATCGAGCGGCGTCCGATCCCCCAGCGCCACCACAGGCGCATCGAGCGTATCGATCCGAAACACCGGCCCCGCAGCATCTTTGTATTCAATCGATCCCGCAACCGCATGCATCGCGCGCCCGCCGCCCCGCACCACGTCCGACACCGCAACCGTCTCGCCCACCTTGTCGAGCGTCCAGCCACGACGCTCCGCCCCTGATGGATGGAACGTCAGCCACATCGCCTCAGGCAGCCGGTTGGCAATCTTGCCGCGCGTCACCAAGCGCAGAAGCACCACCGGCTCCACATCCGGCAGCAGCACCTCGAGATATATCTCCGCGGGCCAGGCAACATTGCCCGTCGCTGCCGCAACCGGATCATCGATGCCAAGCCGAAGCAGCATACGCGTAGCCGCCCCTTGCTTTCCAACAGAGCACGCGAGCAGCTTCGGGTGCCATTGCTGGGAGAGCGCGCCAAACGCCGCAATGTTCGGCTTCCCAAAATCGCCCGGAGCCCACCACGACTTCACCACGATGTAGCGGGCCAGAAAATCCGTATAGTCCTCAGCCGAAAGCGTCTGGTACGTAAACAGAGCCAGTGGATGATCCGCCGAAGCCCACTCCCGCTTCGTTGCCCGATTTTGCAGCCGTACAATCGCGCCCGTCTGCGCATCCACGGCCATCATAAAATGCGTCGTCTCAATCGGCCGAGCAGCATCATGCGTACTCATCCCATCAATCGGCGCTGCACCCACGCCAAGCGCCGCCAGCCCCTGCAGCGCCTCCTCCCGCAACGCCGCCGGCAGCGTAGTCACCGCCTGATCCAGGTCGTCGCGCTTCTCTTGCCAGCTCGTCGTCATAACTCTGTACGGCGCCGTATCCAGCACCTTCTTAAGATCCGCCGGCCGATAGTGATCCTTGTCGAGATAGCTCTTCGTATCCGTGCCCCACGTATGCTCCACCGAGAGCAGCAGCCGTCGCAGCAGCTGCCGATCCGTCGCATCCCCAACCGCAAACTTCCGCTGCGTCAGCCAGCCCTCGCGCAGCCGCGCCACCTCGCGATACCGCGCCACCTTCGGCGGATCACTCGGAATCCCGTAGATCCACGTATCGCCAATCTCCTCCGTCACCAGTGGAAGGCCGCCCCGATAGGGCTCGACCGCACGCGCCACATCGGTGAGATTCGCCGCCTCAACCGTCGCCCCGGGAAAGTGGGCGCGCAGCTTCGCATAAATCGCTGCAATCTCCGCCTCCGTATGCGGCCCACTGTTGTCCTCCCGCACTTGCACGTCAATCGCCAGGTCCGAGCCCGGAACCTGAACAACTCCACCGTAGTCATGGCGATGATAGAGCATCACCAGCGACTTGCCTGCGGCGTCCTTCCACAGAAATACATCCGGCACATCGGGCGGTGTACTCGCGGCGTTCACGCCAATATCGAGCATCGTCACACCATGGGCTGCGAGCGGCGCAATAATGCCCCGCGTATGCCCCGGAACATCCGTCATCTTCGCCCCGGTCGTTGTCCGGCCAAACCGACGGTCCAGCTCCGCCGCGAAGCCCAGTCCGCCCTTAATCATCGACCGGTCAAGCATCTCCGTTTGCCACGTAAACGGCAGGGCATGCCACGCGATGTCGCCCCTGCCTACCGCCTCCTCCATCGCCTTGCGCTGCGCCCGCGTCGCCTGCTCCAGATACTCGTAGAGCAGCCACGAGCCCGTCGTCCAGATATACCGGTCGCCACCGCCGGTACGAAGCTGTGCCGCCCGCTCAATCGCCACGGGAAAGTAAACATCAAAATACTTCCGCATCACCTGCGCCTGCGTCAGCGAGAACCCCACGTCCAGGTGGCACTTGAACACCACCAGCACCCGCTTCACAGCCCGCTGCGCCTGGGCAAACATCGGTCCCGACAGCGCCGTTGCTCCCGCAGTCAGCGCCCCCAGCTTCAGAACCTCCCGCCGCTTCACTTCGTCACGCTCTTGCCCCGCCACTTTTCCGCGAGTGGCCGATCCGCTAGCGCCTTGATGAAGAGACCACCCACCACACTCCGTGCCTGGAAGCCCACCTGCTTACCCGTCTTCGTGTCATACCAGTCCGTCAGCGGAACGCGCGTCACCGTCTCGTTCGCCCACTTGTACATCGGGTCGACCAGCGCGTCGAAGCCCGCCGGCGTATCCGCAAGCGTTGCCGTCCACATCGTCCAGTCCAGCTTCGTGTAGTCGGCGCGGCTGTCCAGCGGAAGCCCATACGTGTTCATCTTCGTCTTGTAATACGCCAGCTCCGTCTCCCGCACACTCTTCGAGAACAGGTTGTAATCCAGCACCTTGTCCCATACCAGGTTGTACTTCTGACTCCACGAGCCGGGCGTCGTGAACGCCAGCTTATAGTGATCGCCGTCCTTCGCCAGCGCGATCCACTTGCCCGCCATCGTCTTCGCCGTGGCAGCGTACTGCTTTGCCTCCGCCGTATGGTGCAGCATCTTCGCCAGGTCCGCATACGCCGCCAGAGCGTCAATAGCCTTGATTGAAAGGTTCGCATTGTGCGCCAGGTGACCGGCGAAATCATCCGTTGACAGCTGGTTCTCCGGATCGAGCCCATGGTCCTTCAGGTAATCGGCCCACTGCGTCAGCAGTGGCCAGAAGCGCTGCGACAGCGCCGCGTTCCCCTCCGTCCGCGCAATCGCGTCCATCAGGATCAGCATGTTGCCCGTCTCCTCCACGGGCATCTGTCTTCTTCCGTCTTCTCGCCGCCTCCATACTCCTGCCCGTTTGCTAGCGGATACTGGCCCAAATCATGCGGCGCAAACGGAAAACGCCACCGGTTCGGCATCGCCGCATACTGCAGCACCGGCAGCACCTGCGCCTCCAGCAGCCTCGGGTTGAAGAACAGGAAGAGCGGTGCCGACGGGTACAGCACGTCCACCGTCGCCATATCTCCGTTCGAGAAATTTTCCTTGGCAAACAACATCGGCGTCCCGTTCACATCCGCCACCAGCTTGTGCGCCGCAATCGCCTGTCGATACGCGAGCGTGCATAGCCACGCATAGTGCTCACCAGCCGACCGCGTCAGGTCCCCCGTAAGCTGCTGATCGAACGCCACCCCCCGCGCATCAAGCCCCGCATACTGCTGCGCTGCCTCGTCGAGCATCGTCGCCACCGGCTTGTTATCGCGCTGCCAGTACGGCCGCAGGTTCTGCCCCAGCACCTGGACCGCATTCCCCTCCGTATAGCTCACCAGTAGGTGCCGCGACACCGGGCTCGTCCCCATCGATCCCAGGTCAAACGACACTGCCAGCTCCGGTGCCTGCCGATTCAAAGCCACCGCGCCGCCCATGTCATCCGCCACCGGCAGCATCCCATCCTTCGCAAATGCACGGTCCGGCCGCACGCTAATCGTGCTCTTCGCCGCCTCGTCGTTCGGCACTGCAATGTTGAAGTAGCCCCAGTCGATCCGCAGGTCATCGCCCGACCGGTTCAGCACCGCTTGGTCGCGCGTTCCCACCGACAGCACCGCCGTCGTTCCTGTCTGGTGCCGCGAGAACACCACCTGCTGCCCGCTCATACTCGTCGCAATCTCCGCGCTCGCCGCCAGCAGCATGCTCACCTTGTGCTGCCCGCCGTCGGTCGCATGCGCCGTCCACGTCAGGTACGTCACCGGCCGCGAAAGCAGGTCCATATCATCGAGGAACGCCGGCGTAAAGAACGTAAGGTCGATCGCCACGCTGCCCCCGGCAAAGCTGTACACCGTGTGCGTCGGCGTCAGCCGCATCGCCACCTGCTCCATCGCAGGAACGTCGTTCGGGTCACGGCCCATGATGCGGAACGGCTTCCCGTCAATCCGCACCAACCCATCGAGCGGCTGCGGATGACCCGTCCAGTGCCGCGTCGGCGAATCCGTCAACTTGTCCGTGTTTGACCACACACTGAAGTACGGATCATGCGCAATCAGCGGCGTAGCCGGCGGACGCTCCGCCTGTTGTGCCACGACCGTCGCGGCAAGGAGCGAACCCATCAAACACGAGCGCAGGGAAGCAAGCAACATTCACAGATCTCCAGCGATACCGAAGCGTCGCTGGAGAATTGTAAACGGGTTCACCTACTGCTGATGAGAGCTGCCACTCGGATCGGCGACAATGCGTGGCGGTGTCGCTTCACTTCCAAACTGCCATGCAGTCAGATAAGCAAGCTGCAGGATCTTCTGCATCTTGACGAAGTCGATCTCCTCCACTGTGTCCGTCGTATGGTGATAATCCGGGTGGAAGCCCGTGAACCACCAGAAGGCTGGCACGTTGTGCAGCACAAAAGGAAACTGGTCCGAGCGGAAGAAGACATTCAGCGCGGACTCGTGATCGAACCGGTCGTCGAGCGTCAGGCCGACAGCCTTGTTCGCCCCCTTCACGGTTCGGTCATAATCAGGCGAATAAAGCGCACCGATGAGGTTCAGCCGGTTGGTCGTATCCCTTCGGGATCTCGATCAAGCCGTCCGTCTGCGGACTCGCCGCTTCGTCCCGGCCGATCATATCGAAGTTGATCTGGGCGCGGATTGTAGCCAAGGGGCGCAGCGGATGCGCTGCCATCCAATAACTGCCGAGCAGCCCTCGTTCCTCACTCGCAAACACCGCAAAAAGTATCGACCGCTTCGGCTTTTCCCCGTTCGCGCCGAAGGCATGAGCCAGCGCGACGACGCCTACTGTGCCTGAGCCGTTATCGTCCGCTCCATGCCAGATCTGTGGGCACGGATGAGGATCAGGTGGTGTGCTGACAGGCGGGTGTTCCGGATCAACACATACTGCCGAGCCGTCATGATCGTGGTGCGCCGTAATCAGGATCGTCTCCGCTGCAAGCGTCGGATCAGACCCGGGCAGCAGGCCGACAACGTTGCTCGTCACCCCCGTCGTCTCTGAGCTGTTGCGTAGATGCAGGGTCAGCGTCGTATCGGGCAGAACGCGGGATTGCGGCTTGATGTCGCGATCAATTGTGGTCTGTGCGGCAGCAGGCGTTGTCCCTGCATTTTGAAACAACTCGCTCGAGACAGCATCAAGCACCAGCGCGGAAGGGATATGAATCTCGTCATCCTGGATCGCCTGCAAAGGCAGCGGCACAGACCGTATAACGCTGGAGCCGATGCGCGAGGATCGTTCGGCATTGGTCAGGTGCTTGCGGTTCGGCTCGACTCCGATCAAAACCGCAACCGCACCATGCGCCTGTGCATTCAGCACCTTCACACGCGCCGTCGCATAGCGCGTATTGCCCGTCCCGTTGAAGATCGAACCGGCATCATCTTCCTGCGGTTCATGATCGAAGATCAGCACGATCTTGCCATGTACATCGATCGAAGCGTAGTCGTCATACCCAAGCTCTGGAGCCGTAATACCGAAGCCTGCAAAGACGACCGGTGCCGTCAGGTCCACCGCTCGCTTATAGCTGCCGAAGGCCTGGGGCGCATGCCATACCGTCTCCTTGCCCGCGCGTGTCAGCGTGATCGTAGTCGTCGCTCGGTCGGGCCGGAACTCAATCAGCGTAATCGGCTGAAGGTAGCTCAGCTTCCCCGAAGCATCTTTCACAATCGGCTGCAGACCGGCCTTCGCAAACTGCTCAGCACCCACGCGATCGCAGAGGTATCGCCCGGCTGCAGGCTCATTCGCCCGGCGAGTTCATCGGAGCTGATATACGTCAGGTTACGCCGCAGGTCGGCCTGCTGCAGGGTCTTGAATCCAACCTGTTTCCTTGCAGGAATAGTTGCCTGCGCGCACGCAGCCGTAACGCATAACGCAGACGCGAGCAGCAGAATGCTTCGATGTATAAAGGCTCCTGAATTCAGAAAGCTGAGTTTACAATCATCAGTGTCCCCAGTGTATGCGGGCTGCTATTTCCCCTCCGGCACATACATTGGGATTCCCGTTACCGGCCAGTGATCGACCTGCGCCCCAACGTTCGTCATTATCGCCACCGGCCCCGCACTCGAAGCCGTCACGCCCACATTCCAGCCATCCACCACCACCAGCGGCGTCTCCCCTTTCAGGTCCGCGGCGCTCGCCTCGATCGTCAGCGTGCGGGTCTCATTCGGCACCAGCGAGACGTAGTTGTCGGTGTAGTACACCGGCAGCACCCGCTCACCCGAACCCTGCCGCCGCAGCTGCAGATGCGTCATCAGCGCCACCTGTGAGCCCGCATTGTGCAGCGTCGCATCGATCAGCACCTTGCCCTCCGCATCCCGCCGCACCGCCCTGATATCGACCATCACCGGATGAAGCTCGTTCAGCGCCGTCAGGTCATCCGGGTGCGCCGCCAACCCACGCCAGTAGAAGTTCCGCGACAGCACGCTTCCCGTTCCATCACGCAGCTCGAGCTGCACAAAATGAACCGCCGACAGTCCCGCCGGCCACGCCACCACCCCAAGACTCATCGCCACACTCGGCGGCGCCGTCACCGGAAAGTCATGCTGATACGCCACTGCCCCATCGAGCCCATAAATCGCGATATGCGCTGTCCCCCCAACCAATGCAGCCGGTAGATTATTGATCACCTGCAGATCCCCGGAGCTCTCATTCAGCTGCAGATGCGTCATCTCCGCCGCCTTCTGCACCGCGAACAGCGACGAGTTCGGCTCCAGGTCGTGATGGTAGAGCTGCCACACAAAGCTAGGCTGGGCCGGGTTGCTCATCCACGTAATCACGCCCGTGCTGGGGCTGAAGAGCTTCGCATTGCGCCCCTCGTACATCGCCCGAAACGCCTCGTAGTTCGCCAGCTGCGCCTTGCGCACAAAGTCCGCCAGGTTCGCCAGCTTCCCATACCGCGCCTCGATAACGGCGCGATACGTATCGCCCCCCGACGCTCCCTTGGCAAAGTCATGTTCCGCCCAGTCGTCGTTTATAATCTCCCAGTCCTTCTCCGGCATCATGCCCTTGATCGATTCGATCGTCGGGACCGACACGCTGCCGATCTCCGTCTTGAACGCCTCGTCAAACGTGTAGAACTCCCGCGGCGTCCGCCAGTGGTACGGCCCGCCCGAGTTAACCCCGTGCCCCGCCGTTGAGCTCGGCTGATACAACCTGGTCGGCTCGAGCTCCGCCATCAACACCCGCAGCGGGTCGTCAATCTCCTTCGGCGGATACCCTTCATTGCGCGCGCACCATACCGCGATCGAAGGATGATTGCGGTACCGCAGAATCTTATCCCGCACATTCGCCATGTACGTCGGCAGGTCTGTAGGATTCGGCCCGTCACTCGGGTTCGGCTGGAAAAACTCATCCCACAGCAGAATGCCGTACTTGTCGCACAGCTCGTAAAAATCCTCACCCGTACTCTGCCCCACCCAGTTGCGAATCATGTTCATATTTGCCACCTTGTGCATCCGGATCTGCGCCTCCAGCCGCTCTCGAGGAATCCGCTTCAACGCCTCGTCCAGCCCCCAGTCGCCACCCCGGATGAACACCCGCACCCCGTTCACCGAGATCGTCAGGTTCTCCGAATCCGGCACCAGATATTGGATCTTTCGCACCCCAAAGGACACATCCTGGCTGTCCGACACCTCGCCCTTCACCTCGAACGTCAGGTGCAGGTCATACAGGTTCTGCGGCCCGTACCCATTCGGCCACCACAGCTTCGGATTCAGCACATGCAGTGCCGGCGTCGACCGCGCATCGAGCGCCACCGGCACTACGGTATGCGGCGCCAGCTCCACCTGCTTCTCGAACGTCGTAGCCCCAAAACTCCCCCGCAGCACGCCCTTCTGCGTCGCGCCCGTGATATTCTCCAGCCGCGCCTGGATCCCCACATCCGTGCTGTCGAGCTTTGGCAGCGGCAGGTCGGTCGTCACCAGCGGGTCCTTCACCAGCACCGGCCCAGTCGCCGAAAGAAACACCTTCTCCCATATCCCCGAGTCCCGATCCCGTATTCCCGGAATCCAGTCCCACCCGATCGTCGACAGAAAGGTCGGCCCATCGATCGCCGTGATCCCGCCATTCGTCCCCACACCATTGCGGATGTTGTGCTCGATCGGGTTCCCCGGATGCGGTTGCGGCGTAATCAGCACCGCCACTACTGCGCTGCTCCCCGGCTTCACCAGTGCCGTCACGTCAAAGATCCCGCGCTTGAACGCCCCACGCATCGTACCCACCTGCGTCCCGTTCACCCATATCTCAGCCGAGTAGTTGATCCCCTCGAAGTTCAGAAACGTATGTCTTCCGCGATACTCCGCCGGCACCGTAAATACGGTCCGGTACCAGTAGGAGCTCCGCGCCAGCGACTCCGGAATCTTCTCCGCCCGGTCGTTCTCCCCATACAGCGGCTCCGGATAAACGCCGGCATTCACCAGGCTCGTCAGCACCGTCCCCGGTACCGCCGCCGCATACCACCCCGAAGTCGAGAACGCCGGCGTCGAGACCGCGCCGCCCGCCCCCGTCACCTTCTCCGCATATTGCAGCTGCCACCCAGCAGAAAGCGTCGTCGGTGCCGGCTGCCCCGCTATCGCAAACGCCGAGCCCGTCGCAACCATGCCCAAAAGGGCCGCACCAACGCGCACCGCAACAAACCGCACCCACCCTGTTTTCACTCGATGATTCACTCGACCACCCTCGCTTGCCCGACGCTTCCTTCTATCGGAACGAGGACCGTAACGCAAGCGACGCCATCCCAGCTCGCGAGGGCTCCCCGCAACCCGCACTTCTCACTTCTGTAAGAATCGCGGGATTTCTTCACTTTCACGCAAAGCTCACCTCGCGTCGCTCACCAACAGCTTCGGCGCGCATCGTATAGGTATGTTGCCTTTTACCGAGTACGGAACCGGAGCGACCACTCTCGTCATGATGCCCTTCCTCGCAGGAAGCCAGCGCGAGTGGACCGAGGTCGTCGAGCAACTCAGCAAGCGATACCGCTGCATTACCGTCGACCTCCCGGGTTTCGGCGAAGCCGCTGCCGTCCCCGGCTACAGCGTAGCCGAGATGGTCGCTGCCGTCACAGCGACCCTCGCCAGCCTTAACCTCGAACGGTACCTGCTCGTCGGCCACAGCATGGCCGGCAAGCTCGTCGCCGTCATCGCTCGTCATATCGCCGACGGTGACTCGCCGGTCCCACGGCCTCTGGCCCTCGTCCTCGTCGCACCCTCGCCTCCAGGTTCCGAGCCGATGAGCGACTCGAAACGCAAAGAGATGCTCGAAGCCTTCCTTCCAGCAACCAGCTTCAACACCGCCGATGCCCGTAAGCACGCCGAGAAATACATCGCCGAGAATAGTACCCGCGACATCCCGCAGGCCGTGGTTAAGCGGACCGTAGACGATGTTCTCAAGATGAACCCCGCTGCCTGGACCGCCTGGCTCGAGAGCGGCAGCAAAGAGGATTGGGCAGCGCAGGTCGGCATCATCGATCTCCCCACTCTCCTTGTTGCCGGGGCAAACGATGGCTCGCTTGGCCCCGCCGCCCAGCAGGAATGCACCATGCCCTTCTTCCCCAAGGCCCACCTCATCGCCGTCGATACCAATCACCTCATCCCCCTCGAAGCACCAGAGGAGCTGATTGCGCTCATCTCGAACTTCATCCAGGTCTTCTAGCCAGACAAAAAGCGCAGGAGCTTCGTGGCAACTGAATATTTCGATCTCATCGCGTCCGCGCGCGTCTCGCTGCAGACCCGTGCCGCGCTGCTCAAGCGGCTCGAGCCCGATCCCGCCGGCTACATCCCGCAAGCCATCACACCGGAACGACTCTTAACTCTTCGCGCCTTGACGGCCCGCATCATCCCGCAGCCAGTCAAACCAGGCGAGCCCGCGATCGATCTTGCGGCCCGCATTGATACCATACTTGCTGAAGGCAAGGGCGACGGCTGGCGCTACGCCAATCTACCCTCAGACACCGAGGCCTGCCGCATCGGCCTCGATCTGCTCAACCACTTCGCTGAAGCCACCGCCCACACCACCTTCGACCAACTCACCCCCGCAGCCCAGGACACCATCCTCGACGCCCTCGCCTCCGGTATCCTCATGTCCGAGCAACTCGATCTGCAGCGCTGGTTCGAAGACATGCGCGCCGCCGCCACCCAGGTCTTCGTCGCCCACCCGCAGACACTCGCCGATTTCGGCTACAGCGGCATCGCTGACAGCGAGCACGGCTTCATTCTGATCGGCATCGGCGAACGTGAGTCCTGGGAGCCCGAACCCCAATGATGAATCTCGACCAGAGCAAGCGCTACAGCAACACTGAAGTCGTCGACGCCGTCGTCATCGGCACCGGCGCGGGTGGAGCACCCGTTCTCGCTCGCCTCGCCGCCGGCGGCCTCAGCGTCGTAGCCCTCGAAGCCGGCCGCTGCTGGAAGGATCCCGCAACCGACTTCGCCACCGACGAGATCGATGCCGCCAAGCTCTACTGGCTCGGCGAACGCCTCAGCAGCGGGAACACCCCCACCGCCTTCGGCCTGAATAACAGCGGCACCGGCGTTGGCGGATCAACTCTCCATTGGGGAGCCTACGTACCCCGCGTCGACCCGCGCGACCTGAAGATCCGCTCCGAGTTCGGCGTCGGCGCAGACTGGCCGTTCGCCTACTCCACCCTCAAGCCTTACTACGAGGAGGTCGAATCCTTCCTCGGCATCTCCGGCCCGGCCACCTATCCCTGGGATGCCGACCGCACCTACCCCCTCGGCCCCATCCCGCTCAACGCCCCCGCCCAGGCCATGCGCCTCGGCTGCGAGCGCATCGGCGTCACCACCGCCTCTGCCCCCATCGCCGCCCTCAGCCGCGACTATAGCCAGCCCGAGTACGGCCAGCGCGCCGCCTGCGTCAACCGCGGCTACTGCCACCAGGGCTGTCGCAATGGCGCCAAAGCCAGCATGGACGTCACCTACCTCCCGGCCGCCCTCAACGCCGGCGCCGAGATTCGCCCCGAGTGCTTCGTCAACGCCATCGAGCGCGACACCCAGGGCCGCATCACCGCCGTCGTCTACCGCCACCGCGGCCAAGACATCCGCCAGCCCTGCCGCTCCGTCTTTCTCTGCGCTGGTGCCATCGAAACCCCGCGCCTCCTTCTCCACACCGGCCTCGCTAACTCGAGCGACCAGGTCGGCCGCAACTTCATGGCCCACGTCGCCACCCAGGTCTGGGGCACTTTCGCCGACGAGATGCGCCCCAATAAGGGCTTCCCCGCGTCGCTCATCACCGAGGATATGATCCGCCCCTCCGACGCTGACTTCGCCGGCGGCTACCTTATCCAGAGCCTCGGCATCGTTCCCATCACGTGGGCCGTACAGGTCGCGCGTGGCCGCGGCCTCTGGGGCCAGGCGCTGGTCGACTACATCCGTCAGTACAACTACGTCGCCGGCCTCGGAATCAACGGCGACTGCCTCCCCAGCGCCGCCAACCGCCTCGAACTCTCCGCCGAGATCGACGATACCGGGCTGCCCAAGCCCCTCATCTGCTACAGCTACGGCGAAAATGAGACCCGCATGTCAACCCACGCCGAGCGGCTCATGACCAGGATCTGGCAGGCAGCGGGGGCCACCGATCTCTGGACCTTCCGGCGCTCCGCCCACACCATCGGCACCTGCCGCTTGGGCACCGACCCCTCCACCTCGGTGGTCGACGCCAACGGCCGCAGTCACGACATCCCTAACCTCTGGATCGCCGACAACTCCGTCTTCCCCAGTGCCCTGCCCGCCAACCCCGGGCTCACCATCATGGCCCTGGCCCTGCGATCAGCCGACGCTTTCCTCCACCAGCGCTCCTGAGACGCGGCAATCAAGTAGACTAGCCCCAATGAGCACAATGGATGAAGCCACCTTCCGCAAGGTATCGGACCGCGCCCTCGAGTCGCTCAAGCAGGCCCTCATCAAGGCGGAAGACGACTCCGGCAGCTTCGAATTTGAAGACAACAACGGCGTGATGAACATTATTTTTGAAAACGGCTCCAGCAAGTTCGTCGTTACACCCAACACGCCGGTCCGTCAGATCTGGATCTCCGCCCAGGCCACCAGCTACAAACTCGAGTGGACCGAGCTGACCAGCACCTTTACGCTGCCCAAAACCGGTGAAGCCCTCAAGCCGCTCGTGGCCCGGCTCCTGCGCGAGCACCTCGCCGATCCCGCCATTATGCTCGTCTGACTCGCCGTACTGCAGCCCGCAAACCAGCCCCCTTATTTACCGAATGAATGAAGTGAACGATGGTACAACAGACCCCCGGAGGTCGGTAGTCATGCCCCCTTTACTATCGGTCGCCATCATCACCAAGAACGAAGAACACAACCTCGGCCGCACCCTCGCCAGCGTCCAGTTCGCCGATGAAATCATCATCATCGACTCGGCCTCTACCGACCGTACCGTAGAGATTGCCCGCGCCTTCAACGCCGCCGTCTACGATGAGCCCTGGCAGGGCTTTGCCGCCCAGAAAAACTCCGCCATCGCCAAGTGCACCGGAACCTGGATCCTCTCGCTCGACGCTGACGAAGAGCTCTCCCCCGAGCTGCAGCAGCAGATTCGCACCCTCCTGCCCTCCAATCCCCCGCACGACGCCTACTACCTGCGCCGGCGCAATCTCTTTCTCGGCCGCTGGATGAAGCGCGGCGGCTACTACCCCGACGCCAAGCTCCGCCTCTTCCGGCGCGACGCCGCCAACTTCGCCCATTCGCCCCCGTTCGCCAACCGGCCCGTCCACGAGACCATCGCCTTCGATGGCGAATCGGCCACCCTCGACTTTGACCTCATCCATCACGCCTATCCCACGCTCGAGAGCTACCTTGAACACATGGATCGCTACAGCACCCTCGGCGCGCAGCTGCTCGTCGACGGCGGCCAGACCAGCCGCACCCTGCTCGGCTTCCACATCAATATCCTGCTTGTCCCGCAGCTCAACTTCATCTGGAACTACTTCTGCCGCCTCGGCTTCCTCGATGGCCGCGAAGGTCTCTTGCTCCACCTCTACCACGCCGCCTACACCAGTTGGAAATACGCCAAAGCCTGGCAGACCACCCGCATCCCGCGCACCCTCTAAAGCCGCACCACCCGCCAACGCCGTATACTCACCACGATGCCGAACCCGCCTATCCGCGTCCTCGTAGCCAAGCCCGGACTCGACGGCCACGACCGCGGCGCCAAGATTATCGCCCGCGCCCTCCGCGACGCCGGCATGGAGGTCATCTACACCGGCCTCCGCCAGACCGCCGAGATGATCGTCTCCGCCGCCATCCAGGAAGATGTCGACTGCATCGGCCTCTCCATCCTCTCCGGCGCCCACAACGTCATCGTCCCCCGCATCGCCGCCCTCCTCAAAGAGCAGCATGCCGAAGACATCCTCCTCATCCTCGGCGGCACTATCCCCGAGCAGGATACCGCCGCCCTGAAAGCAAGCGGCGTCTCCGCCATCTTCGGCCCGGGGACGCCACTCGAAACCACCATTACCTTCATCCGCGAAAACATTAAACCCCGCGGCCTGCTCACATCCTGAGCCCTACCAGGGCAGCGTCTGCCCTAGATGGAAGTACCCACCCGTCGGCCCGTCTTCCCCCAGCATTGCCAACTCCACGCTCGTCTTCGCGCCCTCATCCAGTTCGAGCGACGCGCCCGCGCCACCCATATCGGTCTTTACCCAGCCCGGGTGCGCCGAGTTCACTTTGATCTTCGTATCCTTCAACTCGTGCGCTAGATGGATCGTAAACGAGTTCAGCGCCGCCTTCGAAGCGTCGTACGCGAACGTCTTTGCGTCATAGATCGGCGAACCCGGCGTAGCATGCAGCGTGTTCGATCCCAGTACGCTTGACAGATTCACAATCCGCCCCGCTTCGCTCTTCCGCAGCAGCGGCAGCAGGGCCTGCGTCAGCTCCACGACCGCAAAGAAGTTTGTATCGAACGTCTTCCGCAGCACCTCATCCGATACCGTGCTCGTCTCATTTCCCGCCCGGCTATCCAGAAAGATGCCGGCATTGTTAATCAGAATATCCAGCCGTCCAAACTCCTTCTGGATCATAGCCGCCACTACCGGGTAGTCTGCCGGCTCATTCACGTCCAGCTTCACCGCACGCGCATGGATGCCGCTGTCCTTCAGCTCCGCAGCTGCCGCCTCACCCTTGTCGAGGTCACGCGCCGCTGCCAGGATAACGACGCCCTGCCGCCCCAGCTGCTTCGCCGTTTCGAGCCCAATCCCCTTGTTCGCACCCGTAATCAACGCAATCTTCTCTTCGCTCATCGTCTCTCCTCGCTTCCCCTATCAGATGAGGTAAGCCGCGAAACGCTCCGCATATTTCTCCGGCAGCCGCGTCTTCTTCATCCCGCGATCCACCGCCACATGCACCGTCTGCCCCTCGCACAGCAGCATCCCGTCCCCCTCCCGCACCACCCTGTACGCGAATTTGATCACCGATTGCCGCGCCGCCGTCAGCCGTGTCTCCACCACCAGCTCATCGTCATAGCGCGCCGGCGATCGATACCGGGCCGTCACCTCGACCACCGCGATCTTGCAGCCGCCCTCCGCCTCCATCTCCTTGTAGCTCAGCCCCATCTGGCGAATCAGCTCCACCCGCCCCACCTCAAACCACACCAGGTAGTTCGCGTGGTAGACCACGCCCATCTGGTCCGTCTCGGCATAGCGCACCCGCACGCGCGCCTCCGCCACCTTCGCATCGATTTCGCTCATCCCTCCAGTCTACCGGGCGGCATTCCCAGACGAGGCTCGCAGCTCAGGCCTTCCAGACCGGCTTCCGCTTCTCGAGAAACGCTGCAATCCCCTCCTGAAAGTCATGCGTCCCCCGCGCCTCCGCCTGTGCCGCCAGCGCCGCCGCAATCGCCTCGTCGAGCCACGCTTTATTCTGCGCCGCCAGCAGCCGCTTGGTTCCCGCCAGCGACTCCGGACTATGCGCCTTCAGCACCTCCGCCAGCTCCACCACCCGCCCCGCCAGCCGCTCCGGCTCCACAACCTCCATCACCAGCCCCAACCGCTGAGCCTCCTCCGCTCCGAACAGCCGCCCCGTCAGCAGTAGCTCCCGCGCCCGCTTGTCCCCGATCTGCAGCGTCAGATACGCCGACACCACCGCCGGCACAAACCCGATCCGCACCTCTGTATAGCCGAACTTCGCCGCCGGCACCGCCAGCGTAAAGTCACACAGCGTCGCGATCCCCGTCCCCCCCGCCACCGCCGCGCCCTGCACCGCCGCAATCGTCGGCTTCGGCAGCTCGTACAGCGTGCGAAACAGCAGCGCGATTCGTTCGGCGTCCTTCCGATGCGCCTCCGCCGTCTGGTCCCGCATCGCCTGCAGCGCACTCAGGTCAAGCCCCGCGCAGAACGCCTCACCCGCCCCTTGGAAGACCACCACCCGGCAGTCGCCCGCAGCCGCCTCGCCCATCGCCGTAATCAGCTCCGCCTGCATCTCCGGCGTCATGGCATTACGCCGCTCCGGCCGATGCAGCTTGATCCGGCAGATCCCATTCGCTTCCGTAACCACGATCGTTGCGTATTCAGTCATTGCACCCGCGCCCCGTACTTCCGTTCGATCTCGTGGCTCGCATGCACCAGCCCCTCCAGCGGCCGCAGTTCCGGCAACTCCGCGCCCAGCGCCTTCAGCTCCGCCAGCAGCACCTCGGTCGAAAGATTCCCCACCAGCGCGTCCTGCGCAAACGGGCATCCGCCCAGCCCGCCCAGCGCCGCATCGAACCGCCGGCAGCCGGACGCGTACGCCGCCCGCACCTTCGCTGCCGCATCCTCCGGCCGCGCATGCAGGTGGATGCCAAACTCGATCCCGTCATGCACCGCCGTCACGTCCGCGAACACATCGCGAATCTGCTTCACCGTCGCCAACCCCACCGTGTCCGCCAGCGAGATCTGCGTTACTCCCGAGTCCGCCAGCAGATCGCACGCCGCCACTACCTCGTCGATCTCCCACGCATCGCCATACGGATTCCCGAACGCCATCGACAGGTACGCCACCACATCGAGGCCCCCCTTATATGCCAGCGTCCCAATCTCTTCCAGCGCTTCGAGCGACTCCTCCGCCGTCTGGTTCTGATTCCGCTTCAAAAACGTCTCCGAGATCGAGTACGGGAACCCCAGCGTCTGCACCGCGCCCGACTTCACCGCGCGCTCCGCTCCCTTCGCATTCACCACGATCGCAATGATCTCCACGTCATCCGGTGGGTCCAGATACTCAAGTACCAGCTCCGCATCCGCCATCTGCGGCACCGCCGTCCGCGACACAAAGCTCACCGCGTCAATATGCTTGAAACCCGCCGCGATCAACGTCCGCAGATAGTCCGCCTTCACCTCCGCCGGCATCGCCTTCGGCAGTCCCTGCCACGCGTCTCGCGGGCACTCGATGATCTTCACCACGTCCGTCAACCGTTCTCCTTCGCCACGCTTCAACCGCTCGTCTATCGAAACACACTCTACCGTGCCACGCTAGCTCTCGGCATAGACCACCCCGGCCTGAACCATTTAGGGTAAGCCGATGACAATCATCACACGCCGGTCAGCGCTCTCGTCTCTCGCCGTTGCACCCGCCGCCCTGCGCGCCCTTGCCGCCACCCACGCCGCGCGTGCCTCCCGGCTTTACATCGGCACCTATACTGACCCCGTCGGCGCCAGCCCCGGCGCCAAGGGCATTTACACCTGCCCCTGGGATCCCGCGACCGGCGTTCTCGGCGAGCTCACCCTCGCCGCCGCCAGCCCCAACGCGACCTTCCTCGCTCTCTCGCCCAAACTGCCCGGCCGCCTCTTCGCCGTCAACGAGCTCGGCAACGACCAGACCGGCACCGTCTCGTCCTTTACCGGCAGCACCACACTTCAGCCCCTCAACGTCGTCACCTCCGCCGGCCGCGGTCCCTGCCATCTCGCCCCCGACCACACCGGCCGCGCCCTTTTCGTCGCCGACTACGCCGGCGGCATCGTCTCATCGTTCCAAATCACGCCCCGGGGCCTGAGCGATGCAGTCTCCGTTATTCCCTTCACCGGCCACGGTACCGATCCTGACCGCCAGACCGCCGCTCACACCCACTGCGTCCTGCTCTCGCCCGACAACCGCTTCCTGCTCGTCAACGATCTCGGCGTGGATCGCATCATGGTCTATCACGTCGACCCCGCCACTGCCCGCCTCACCCCTGCCGCCAAGCCCTTCTACGAAGCCACACCTGGCTCCGGCCCCCGCCACGCCACCTTCCATCCCCGCCGCCCCTGGGTCTACTCGGTCAACGAGCTCAACTCCACCATCGATCTCCTCGACTGGACCAAAGCTACCGGCGCCCTCACCCACAAGGCCACCATCTCCTCCCTGCCGTCCGGCGCACGCAGTCAGAAGAACGCCCCCGCCGAGCTCACCGTCGACGTCACCGGCAAGTTCCTCTACGTCTCCAACCGCTTCCACGACAGCATCGGCGTCTTCGCCATCAACCCGAAGGACGGCACCCTCACCCTGATCGAGGACACCCCCTGCGGCGGCAAGACCCCACGCCACTGCGCCCTCGATCCCACCAACCGCTGGCTGCTCGTCGCCAACCAGGACAGCCAGAACATCGTCGTCTTCGAACGCAACTACACCACCGGCAAACTCATCCCCACCGGCCGTACCTACCCCCTCAACGCCCCCGTCTGCATCCTCTTCGCGTAACCCGGGCTTACTCCCCCGTCGCCTTCCGCGGCCATAACCACGCCGCCCCGCGCACCCCGCTCGAGTCCCCATGGATCGCCTTCAGCAGCGGCGTATCGCAGCGTCCGCCAAAGACATACTCCGGCAGCTGCCGGCTCACCTCCGCATAGATCCGGTCAATCCGTGACACCCCGCCGCCAAACACAATCGCATCCGGGTCCAGCACATTGATCACCGTCGCCAGCCCCCGCGCAATCCGGTTCTCGAGCCGCGCCAGCGCCGCCAGCGCCTCCGCATTGCCCACCTCGCTCGCCTTCACAATGTCCGCGCCCTTCAGCACCGTGCCCGTGTGGCGTTCAAAGTCCGCCATCAGCCCCGTCCCCGAGATCCACGTCTCCAGGCACCCGCGACGCCCGCAGTAGCACGCCGGCCCCGGGAACTCGCTCTCCTCCGGCCACGGCAGCGGATTATGACCCCACTCGCCCCCCACACCACCCCGGCCCGCATGCACGCGCCCGTGGATGGCCACGCCGCCGCCGCATCCCGTCCCCAGGATTACCCCGAAGACCACCCCCACATCCGCCGCCGCGCCGTCCGTCGCCTCTGAGACCACCAGGCAGTTCGCATCGTTCGCCACCCGCGCCTCGCGTCCTAGCGCCGTGCTCAGGTCCCGGTCGAACGGCCGCCCGTTCAGCCATGTCGAGTTCGCATTCTTCACCAGGCCCGTCGAGCTCTCCACCGTCCCTGGTATCCCCACACCCACACTGCCCGTCAGCTTCGTCTCTGCCTCGAGCCGCTCCACCAGGCCCACGATCGCCGCGATCGTTCCGTCATAGTTGCGCGGCGTCGCGACTCGATGCCTCATCACTTCCTGGCCCGCGCTATCCATGGCCAGCGCCTCGATCTTCGTGCCACCTACATCGACGCCAATGCGCATCGTGCTGACTACCTCCAGACGCCATCCTACCGCGCCGTGGCCAATCCTACATGGCAACAGCCAGCTTCGAAGGCTCTCTACCCCAACGGCTCGGGCCTAGGCTAATCCTTCCTTGCAAGTGACTAAGGCCAGGCGGCGTTGAAAAGGACACATCGTCCTGGCCGCAGGAAACGGCAGGCTCTTACCGGATCGCGATGAAGATTGGCTGGGTGCCGACGTTGATCGTGGTCGAAGAGCTCCCAACGGTTGACGCCGCGAAGTCCCCGCTCTTCTGCATTGTGTACAGCGTTGCAATGGCCTTGCCGGAGACCGACAAGCTCATTGGTTCGGCGGGCGGGGTGATGTCCTGCTTGCCATCCCACTCGGCGCATGCCTGCCACACCACGAGGTAAAAGGTGCCATCGCGCTTCTGGAAGAGAGCGTGCTTGATGAAATGATCTCCGCCCGTCAGGGTGTAGTCGAGATTGCCCGGCGTGAACGGCGTGGTGCCGGGATCGGCCATCAGGTGCACCAGACTCGAGAGCGCTTCAAAGCCGGGCTTGGGCTGCATCTGCGCATCCACCATGCCGTACGTGCCGCTGAACTGTTCATCCAGCAGCTCGTAGAAGAAAACCTTGGGCACATTATTCTTGAGCGCCCAGAGCACCTCGCGGGTAAAGTAGGACGGCTCGTAGGTAACCGGAACGGAAAATGGGTCACCACTCGTCCGGTAGCCGGTCTCGGTGATCCAGAACTGCACGGCGGGACTGTCAGCGGCGGCGTTGTCCATCGCGTAGTTCAGACCAGGAAAGCAGTCCCAGCCCCCTGCACTGTTCTGCATGCAGGGCCCCTGGCCAGCGTCCATGCTGGCGGCCGAGCCGGGCGCGTAATCGATATCTGGCGGGTAGTTCCAGACATAGAAGTGAAGGTTGTTTGCGTCCATCGGAACCACACCAAGCTGTTTGGACGAGCCGGAATACACCAGCGACGGGCCGACGACGGGAACACTGGGCAGCAGCTGATGGATGGCCGGGTAGAAGGTGCTGCCGAGCGCGCGGGCCTGCGCGGGCCAGGCAGGATTACCGTTATTATCGAGCTCGTTCTGGTACTCAAAGGCGGCGACGTTGTGCACGGAGTTCACAAACGTCTGGAGCTTCGCCACAGAGTCGGTCGACTGGAAGATGTAATCGCCCTTGAGTCCAAGGGCTCCAAGACGGTTATAAATCGCATTCACGGCGTCCTGATCCCAGACGGTCATGCCGGCGCGATAGTAACGGATGCCCGATGTGCTCAGTAGAGAGGTCGTAAGCCCAGGGAAGTAGCCGTAATTGGTGTTGCCAAAGTCCAGGTGAATATTCACACCGACAGCATCAGCGACCGTGTCCGCGGATTTTGCGACTTCAGCTCCGGAGAGCGCGGCTTGCAAAAGGAGGATCAGTGCAGCGGTCAGGCTGAGTCTCATGAGACATTCTCTTTCTCGCAATTGGCACAGGAATAAACCACGTTAATAGCCGCTCCTTGTCACTCTTACAGACCTCGAGATCGACATTGTTGGTGGTCAGGTAAGCACGCAAGGCGAGTCGTTACTTCAGTAATAAGACATGATCTCTCCTCTTCGGGTCATCGCGGAGAAGAGCAGGCAGGATTGCTTGACTCGCATTCAGGGATTCCGATTTAGGTTACCCCAAGTGGTTACTTCAAGGCGAAAAATAAGCGGCGCAGGCGCAATAAGTATTGTGACGCCGGGTCAATTCTCATACGATAAAGCTACACCGCAACGTACGTCGCTCGGCAGGCTTCTGCACGATCGTTTGTTTCTATGACAAAACCTGCCCCATCGATCATGAGCCTTCTCCACAAGCACTGGAAGCTTATCGCCCTTCTCGTCGTCGTGGGAACCGTCCTCGGTGCTCTGCTGTCCGTCGTCCAGCCCCGTGTCTTTCGTTCCCACATGAAGCTGCTGGTGCGCACCGGTCGGGAAGAGACCGTGATGGCGTCCGGCCAGCAGACGGCCGACGCCTCGCTGCGGCACGTCAGCGAAGAAGACGTCAACTCCGAGATGGAGCTCCTGCGCAGTCACGATCTGCTGGAAGCCGTCGTCCGCGATTGTGACCTCGCGCCGCACCTGGATGGCCCGGACCGGCAGCAAAGAGCCACCGAGCTTGCAGTCCAAAAGCTTTACAGGAACCTCGAGATCAGCGCGGTTCGCAAGACCAACGTGATCGACATTGCCTACTATGCCGATTCCGCCGCCGTGGCGGGCTCCGTGCTGCGCGATCTGAATGCGAAATACCTCTCGCTCAGCATCGCCGCCCATGGCGCCCCGGATTCCACCCGCTTCTTTACCGACGAGCTCGAAGGCTCACGCCGCCGCATGCTGCTCGCCCAGCAGCAGGCAACCGACTTCCGACTGGCCTCGAAGATCTTTGATCCCGCCCAGCAGCGGACCGGACTCGTCGGTCAGCTCTCGTCCATTCGCGAGCGCCTCCAGGACACCATCGCCCAGGTGACCGAGCAGATGAGCCGTCGCCACGCTCTGCAGAGCCAGAGCACCGGCCTCCCGAACCGCATCGCCACCCAGGAACAAACCTCCGTCAACAAGCCCCTTATCGAAAACCTCGAGGCCAGGTTGAACGATCTCAAGACCAATCGCATCCTGCTCTCGGCAAAGTATAAGAAGGATGATGCCCTCATCACCACCGTCGATCAGCAGATACTGAACACCACGCAGCAGCTCAATCAGATCTCCACGCCCCGGGTAACCGACCAGACCAGCGATCTCAACCCGCTGCAGCAGAGCATCATCGCGGAGCTGTCCACGAACGCCGTCCTCATTCAAGCGCTCGTCACCCGCGAGAATGCCCTTCGCTCCGAGCAGGCAACCGTCCTGGCCAGCCTCAACGATCTGGATCAGAAGGCCGTCTCGCTCGCAAACCTCGAGCGCACCCAGAGTGAAGCACAGAACAGCTACACGCTCTTTGACCAGCGCCTCGAAGAGTCCCGCATCGCCACGCAGATGGATCAGCAAAAGATAGCCAACGTCGCCGTCGTCGAGAACCCGGTGGCCTCCCCCATCCCCATCTCGCCCTCGCTCCGCTTCGATCTCCTCATCGGCCTGTGCAGCGGCGCCCTGCTCGGCTTTCTCATCTCCTGGCTGCTTGAAACCCTGCGCTTCAATCGAGTCGCCAGAGAGGTGAGTTATGTCTGAACCGAAGGGCAACCGCAGCACGCTTCCCTACGTTCTCCTGATCCTCTTGCTTTCCATTACCTTGCGAAGTGTTCAGGCACAGCAGGCATTGACCCCCGCCGACGGCCGCTACCGCCTCCATAAGAGCGACGTCATCCAGGTAAGCTTTCACCTCACGCCCGAGCTCGACAGCAGCGTCGTCATCCAGCCAGACGGCTTCGCCACTATCCCCAATATTGGGGACGTCCATCTGCTCAATCTCACCCTCGATCAGGCGACCGCCGAAATCACCGCCAAGGCCGAGCAGCGCTTGAACAAGCCCGAGATCACCGTCTCCCTCAAAGACTTCGAACGGCCGCACTTCTTCGCCGGCGGCGAGGTCGGACGTCCCGGCAAATACAACATCGAGGGCCCGCTCTCCGCCCTGCAGGCCATCCAGATCGCCGGCGGCCTCAAAGATACAGCCCAGGCCTCCAAGGTGCTTTTGCTTCACCCCATCGCCGATGGCATGGCCACCACCAGGATCATTGACCTCAAACATCTCGAGCAGACCAGCAATCGGTCCGCGGAGATCGAAGTCCAAAGCGGCGACATCCTCATCGTCAAGGAGAACACCTTCACCAGGGTGCAGCGCGTCGTGAAGCTCGTCAATCCCGGAGTGTACGTCCCTCTGGGAGGGCAGTTTTGATGCAGTGTCCGTCCCTCACTTGTCCGGCAACCCTGTCGTGAGGCCCCCTGTGGACCAGATCGACCCACACCCTGGCTCAGCCCGGGCGTCTCCCCGCACGGTCCGGAACATCGTCATCATCAATGACAATGCGCGCATCACCGGCGGCGCCGACAAGATTGCCCTCACCAGTGCTATCGGTCTCGCCAGGCGCGGCTACTCCGTCCATGTGCTCACCGCCGTTGGTCCAGTCGATCCCGAGCTCCAGGGTGTGCCCCACCTCACCGTTACCTGCACCGGGCAATTCGAAATTCTCCATGATCCAAACCGCTTGCGCGCCGTAGCCCAGGGTCTGTGGAACTTTAAAAGTGAACGCATCGCCGAGGAGCTCCTCGCCTCCTTCGATCCCAAAACAACCGTCGTCCACCTTCATCTCTGGGCCAAAGCGCTCTCGTCGAGCGTCATCCGCGCGGCCGTCAGTCGCGGCTTTCCCGTAACCTGCACGCTGCACGACTACATGCTCGCCTGCCCCACCGGCACCCTCTTCGATCACCCGCGGCAGCAGATCTGCCTGCGCCGCCCCATGAGCCTGGACTGCATCACCGCCCGCTGCGACAGCCGCGGCTACGGCGATAAGCTCTGGCGCGTCGCACGCGGCACGATCCAGAACTCCGCCGGCCGGCTTCCCTCCGGGCTGACCGACATCGTCGCCATCTCGGATCTCGTGCTTTCCGTCATGCAGCCGTATCTCCCGCCAGACGCGCAGATTCACCGGCTTTCGAACTTCGTCGACATCGCTCGGCAGGAGCCGGCCCCCGTCGCAACCAACGGTGACTTCATCTTCCTGGGCCGGCTGGTCAAAGAGAAAGGCCCCCTGCTCTTTGCGGAGGCCGCCAAAGCTCTGTCCGTCTCCGCCGTCTTCCTTGGGGATGGCAGCTGTCGCGAGGAGATCCACGCCATCCTCCCCGAAGCGACCATCTCCGGCTGGCTGCCATACCACGAGTCGCTCGCCAGGCTGCGGCAGGCCCGCGCCCTCGTTTTCCCTTCCCTATGGTATGAGGCCCAGCCGCTCGTCATCCTCGAAGCGCTCGCCCAGGGTGTCCCCTGCATCGTCGCCGATACCTCGGCAGCCCGGGAGATGATCGTCGATGGCCAAACCGGCCTGCTCTTTTGCGGCGGCGACGCGCACGACCTGCAGGCAAAGCTGCAACAGCTCGCAGATCCCACCTTCGCCGCAACCCTCGGACAGAAGGCCCACGACGCCTACTGGCAATCGCCGAAGACACTGGACCATCACCTCGACGGCCTCGAGGCGATCTACATGGCGATGCTCGAGCGCACCGCGCACAGGCCCGCATGGTAACCCACACCCTCCAGGCGAGCGAAGGAGAGCATCTCTCGACCAGCACGCCGCTCCGCGTTCTCCATGTTCTCGAAGCCACCCTCGGCGGCACCCTGCGCTATCTCGAAAACATCGCCGAGGCCCTCACCGGCCCCGAGTTCCAGTTCGGCTTCGCTTACGGCAGCAGCCGTGCTGACTCCCGGCTCGCTCCGTTTCTCGCCCGCATCGAGGCCGCCGGCTGGGACCGCTTTCCCCTCTCGCTGCGCCGCGAGATCGCCCCCCGCACCGAGATCAGCAGCCTGCTTGAACTCAGAGCCGTCATCCGGCGCTTTCGTCCCGACATCCTCCACTGCCACAGCTCCAAGGCCGGCGTCACCGGCCGCGTCGTCGCCAGGCTCGTTCGTCCCTCACCCCGCGTCATCTATAGTCCCCACGCGCTCGCCATCGCTCTCGGAAAGAAATTCCTTCTCATCGAGAAGAGCCTCGCCTCGCTCACCGACCGCTACCTTGCCGTCTCGGAGAGCGAGGCCGCCGAAATCCTGGGCCACCACCTGGCTCCCGCGGCCGACATCAGCGTCGCCTACCCCATGATCAACACGGATTACTTTACCCCACAGATAGACTCGCAAGCCGACCCGCAGTCGCCGATCATCCTCGGCATCGGGCGCCTCACCGCGCAGAAGAATCCGCTCAGCTTCATTCGCATCGTGCGCGAGGTGCAGCGCCGTTCCCCCGGCACACGCGGCATTTGGCTCGGCGACGGCGAGCTCGCCGACGCCTTCCGCCTGGCGTGCCGCGAGCATCCGGAGCTCGGCGCCATCGAGCTCGTGCCTTGGCAGCACGACGTTCGCCCCTACCTCCGCGACGCCACCGCGCTGCTGAGCACCTCAGCCTACGAGTCCTTCGGCTACATGGTCGCTGAGGCCCTTGCCATGGAGGTCCCCGTCGTGGCCACCCGGGTCAACGGGACCTGTGACATCCTTCGCGACGCCTTCGCCGCCAGCACGTACCCGCTCGGCGAAGAGCACGCAGCCGTCGCTCTGCTGACCGGCCTTCTCGCCGATACGCCCCGTGCTGCCCGCCTGAGCGCGGAAGGTCGTGCCATGGTGCAGGCGCGCTTCGGCCCTCACGTCATGGCCGCCGCGCTCACCGCCGTCTACCGCCAGACCATCGCCGGTGATGTCTCGATCCAGCCATCCCGGAGCGGCCACACCGCATGAGCACACCCGGGCCCCTCCACATCTTCATCTCGCATCCATCGCACTTCCTCACCGACTCAGAGCCGCACGGCGATGGCCTGCTTGCCTTCCAATACATCCTGCGGCTGGCCCAGCGCGGACACCAGCTCCACGTCGCCGTTCCCCTGTCGAGCCTCTCGCAGCCGCTCCCGTCAAACGTGTTCCTCTACCCCATCCGCTCCCTGACCAAATCCTCGGCCGTCAACCCGCCCTATCTCAACCGGATCGAGTACGCCTTCCGCGTGCGCCGCCTCCTGAAGCGTCTCCAAAAGCAGTTTCCGCTCCAGCTCATCCATCAGCTCAATCCCGTCGTCCCCGGTATGAGCCTCCTGCTCAGCGGCTGCGGTCTGCCCATCGTGCTTGGTCCACTTCCGCCGCACCTGCCCGCGGAACCCGGCCGGTCACAGGCATCCGCAACCGCAACAGCGAAGAGCCTCAAGCACCGCATCAGGGACCGCATCCTCTTCCGCCAACTGCGCGATGCCTCGCTCATCCTCATCCCGACCGCGAAAAGCCTCGACATCCTTCCGCCCGACCCCGCAATCCGGCAAAAGGTCCGGCCACTCAATTACGGCGTCGACACCGACCTGTTCCAGCCCGAACTCAACCTTCCCTCACAACCGGCCTCCATCCTGTTTCTCGCCAATCTCGTCCGGCGCAAGGGCGTCCTCCAAGTCATCCAGGCCTTCGAGCAGATTCACGCCCAGCATCCCGGCTGTCGCCTCATCATCGCGGGCAGCGGACCCGATGAAGCCCTCGTTCGCGAACGCGTCCAGCAGAGCCCGGCCGCTGCGAGCATTGTGCTCCGCGGCCACGTCGCCCGCAACGATGTCCCCGGCACCCTCAACCGGTCCACCCTCTACTGTCTGCCCTCCTTCGCCGAACCATTCGGCATGACCGCCCTTGAGGCAATGGCCTGCGGCAAGCCTGTCGTTGGCGCCAGCACCGGTGGCCTCGGCCTGCTCCTCGATCAAGAGGGCGCCCGCACCGTCGCGCCCGGCGACGTCCAAAACCTCGCCGCCGCGCTCCACGAAATCCTTGTCTTCCCGGAGCTCCAACGCACCATGGGCGCCCATAACCGGACCCGCGCTGTGCGCGAGTTCTCCTGGAACGTCGTCATCGAACGCCTCGAGAGCCTCTACCGCGATCTCCTCGCGCCCGCTCCGGCACCGGAGGTGATTTGATGCCGTCGCAATTCGCCGCCGCCCGCGCCTACAGCGCCCACAAACTTCACCACTGGTTCGAAAGCGAGGAGTCCCCCCACCGCATCCTCTCGATGGAAGGCCTCCGCGGCTTGGCCATCCTACTCGTCTTCCTCTGCCACTTCCAGATCGTCATTCTCGGCCGGCTCGCAGCGACCTTCCATTCGCGATTCTTTCTCACCGCTGCGCAGATCGGCGGCACCGGCGTCGACCTCTTCTTCATCCTCAGCGGCATGCTCATCTATCGTGCCGCCATGCGGCCGCGCCTCCACTACGGCCAGTTCATGCTCCGGCGCGTGCAGCGCATCTATCCCACCTTCTTCGTCGTGCTTCTCCTCTACGTCGTCCTGTCCATGGTCTTCCACCTGGGCGAGCACTTCGCCGCGACCGGCCTCCAGGCAAAGATCCTCTACCTCCTTCAGAACCTCTTCCTCCTTCCCGGCATCGTCAACCTCCCGCCGATCATCTCGGCGGCCTGGTCGCTCAGCTACGAGTTCTGCTTCTACCTCGTCGTCCCCATCTTTGTCAGACTCTTCGCCGTCCCCTCCTGGCGTCGCCAATCCCGCGCCGGCTTCTGGGCCGTCATCCTGCTCGCCTATCTCCTCTTCGTCGCGCTCAAACCCGGCTTCTTTCCGCAGTCGCCCGAGTTCGACGGCTCCTACGTGCGCTTTACGCTCTTCCTCTGTGGCATGGTGATCGAAGAGGTCCTCGCCTCCAAACGCGGCCTCACCCTCCTCACCCGCAACGCCCAGTGGAGTCTCCTCGCGCTCGGCGCCGTCGCACTCTGCCTTCTCCTCCGCAGCGAATGGCTCACCGTCGGTACACCCAGCCACGATCTCACCGGTCACGCCGCCACCCGCGCCGCCTGTGTCATCGTTCTCTACACCAGCCTGGTGCTGGCCGCGCTTCGGCCAGACGGCGTGCTCACCCCGTACTTCAGCACCAGATCCCTTCGCTGGACCGGCAATATCAGCTATTCGTTCTACCTCATCCACGGCTTCTCCCTGAACGTCTTCGCCGTCATCGTCGCGCATCTTGCCTGGGCCCGACGCCATCCGGTCGCCGTCAGCCCCATCCTGCTTCTGCTTGCGATCGGTGGCACCTTTCTCGCCTCCACGGTCCTTTTTCTTGCGGTCGAGAAGCCTTTCTCGCTCCGCCGCTCGCAAAAACGGCCGGCGCCACCCACTCCCTACCCAGCAGGCACCAGCCTCCGGGAGCCGACCTGATGATGCGTCGCGTCCTCTTCGCCTTTGGCATCCTCACCGCCGTGCTGTTGCTCCTCGGCGCTGGCGGCGGCGTGCGCCTGCTGCTGCCGCCCATCACCATCGCCCTGGGCATCCTGCTCTTCTTCCGCGCCCGCGAGCTCTACGTCGACTTCGTTCTCTGGTGCTGGTTCCTCAGCCCGTTCCTCCGTCGTGTCGTCGATCTCCAGGCCGGCTGGAAGGATCCCAGCGTCATCCTGCTCATCCCCTACGTCGTCGCCCTGATCGCGCCCGCCTGCGATTGGAAGCGGCTCGCCTTCGGATCACTGCGCTCGGCTGCCCCCTACATTGCAGCCCTTGTCGCCATCGCCTACGGCACCCTCCGCGGCATGGCGCTGCAGCCGCCGCAGGCGGTCATCTCCGGTCTCCTCTTTTGGGCCGTACCCATCCTCTTCGCCTGGTGGTGTGCCTCCGCCGATCCCTTCGAGCGGCTGCAGATCGCTCAGTCTACGCGCCGCTCCTTTCTCTCCGGTCTATTCCTGATTGGCGCGTACGGCATCCTCCAGTTCGTAATAGACCCCTCGTGGGACCGTAACTGGCTCCTGCAACTCGGCACCACCACCGACGTCACCAGCATGGGTGTGCCCGAGCCCTACCAGATCCGCGTCTTCAGCACCCTTAACTCCGCCGGCGTCTGCGGCCTCTTCCTTGCCGCCGGCCTGCTCCTACTCACACCGCTCCGGGGTTGGCGCGTCACCCTCGCCATTGCGTGCAGCTTCGGTTGTCTCATGCTCACCCAGGTCAGGTCCGCGTGGCTCTGTCTGCTCCTCGGCCTCACCCTTATGACCCTATGGTCGTTCAAGGACGCTCTGAAGACCCTCGCCATCGTCGCCCTCACCACGGCCGTCTTCTCGCCGGTCCTGATCGCCGGTCCCGCCCGCGACCTCCTCCAGGCAAGGGTCTCCTCCGTCACGACCGCCAACGACGATGCCAGCCTCGTCGAGCGCAGACGCGGCCTCGCGCAAGCCGTCAACCTCATTGGCGAAAGTCCCGCCGGCCTCGGCATCGGCGTCAAGGAAAGCATCATCGCCAACGACGGCAGCTTCAGCCTGCATGACAATGGCTTCATCGAGGCCTTCCTCTCACTCGGCTGGGCAGGCGGCGCCGTCTTTTTGCTCTCGCTTCTCGCCTTGGTCTTCGCCCCTCTGGACAGCCTTCGCATTGAGGAGGTCTCCGCGCGAGCGGCCCGCATCGCCGCCGCCGCGCTGCTTACCCAGGTGGCCTTTGGCAGCGTCTTTCTCGGCGCCTCCGGCTTTCTCCTGTGGAGCTTTCTCGCGCTCGCAGCCCCGTGCGTCGAACAGGAGCAATCCAGCCCCACCCTCAAGCAGTCACCTTCAGCTCTCGCCCGGCCCGGCCGCAGGCAAAGCTCGCCATATGCAGCCGAAACCACCGAACAGCAGCCGACCTTAAGGAAGATCTAAACCGTGCAAAGTGGATCCAAAGCCGTCCTTCAGTCCTTCGCGGCAAAGATCGGCATTGTGGCGCTCAACGCCGCGACCGGCATGCTTACGGCGCGCCTCCTGCAGCCCAGCGGACGCGGCGAACTCGCGGCCATCCTGCTCTGGCCCCAGATCCTCTCCGGCGTCTGCACCCTCGGCATGCCCAGCTCGATCACCTTCCAGCTCCGCCGCAAGCCAAACGCCAGCGGTGCGCTGCTCTCCGCCGCTCTTCTCATAGGCAGCGCCTTCGGCCTCATCATGACAGCAGTCGTCATCTGGTGCATGCCCTACTTCCTCCGGCAGTACAGCCATTCCATCGTCGTGGCCGCACGCTGGGTCGTCCTCAATACCATCACCGGCGTCGTGCTCCTCATCGGGCGCTCGGCTCTCGAGGCAAACGATCGCTTTAGCCGCTCCAACATCATCCTCATCCTTCCGCCCAGCCTCACCATCGTCGGCCTCGTCCTCTGCCAGGCGCTCCACATCCTCACGCCGATCTCAGCCTCCATCTGCTACGTCGTCGCCGGCCTTCCTTCGCTCCTCCTGGTCCTCATCGGTCTCAGCAAAAGCTTTCGCGGCTTCGATCTCACCCGCCTGCAGGCCGCCCGCACGCTCCTCTCCTACGGCGTCCGCTCCTATGGCATCGAGCTCTGCGGAACTCTTTCGCTCTACGTCGACCAGGTCCTCGTCATCACTCTCCTCTCGCCAGAGAGCATGGGCGTCTACGTCGTCGCCCTCAGCCTCTCCCGCGTCCTCAACGCGCTCCACCAGTCCATCGCCATGGTTCTCTTTCCCCGGTCGGTCGGCATTCCGTCCGAAGAGGTCGTCGAGCTTACCGGCCGCGCTCTCCGCGCCAGCCTCATCCTCTCCGGCCTGGGCGCCTTGTTCCTTATCTTGACCGGCCCAATGCTCCTGACGCTCCTCTACGGCCCCCGCTACCGCAGCGTCAACACCACACTGCAGGTCCTCGCGCTCGAAGCCGTACTCAGCGGCTGCGTCACCGTCGCCGCCCAGGCCTTCATGGCGCTCGATCGCCCCGGCGAGGTCACCCTCTTCCAGCTCGGCGGCCTGCTCACCGCCGTCCCGCTCCTGCTCGTCCTCGTGCCGCGCTTCGGCGTCCTCGGCGCCGCCTTCGCCGTGCTCGGCTCCACCATCATCCGCCTCGCGCTCACGCTCCTTCGCTTCGGCCCGACCCTCGGTCATCCTCGCCCCAAGATCATTCCCACGCTCGCCGATCTACACTGGCTCATCGCGCGGCTCACCGCAATCCGTCGCCGCCAGCTCACCACCCTGACCTAAGCCCAGCGGCCCTCAACCGCCCTCAGCGAACCGCCTTCAGCAGCTCCCGCGCAATTACCATCCGCTGGATCTCGCTCGTCCCTTCGCCAATTGTGCACAGCTTCACATCCCGATAAAACTTCTCCGCCGGATAGTCCTTAATAAACCCATAGCCGCCATGAATCTGCACGCCCTCATCGCAGATCCGGCACGCCGCCTCGCTCGCATACAGCTTCGCCATACTCGCTTCAAGCGTGACCTTCTGTCCGGCATCCTTCATCCGCGCCGCCCGCATCGTCAGCAGCCACGCCGCATCCAGCTCCGTCGCCATCGTCGCCAGCTTGAACTGGATAGCCTGGAACTCCGCGATCGCCTTCCCGAACTGCCGCCGCTCGGTTGCATACTTCATCGCCGCATCGAGGGCCCCACGCCCGATCCCCAGGCTCAGCGCCGCAATCGAGATCCGCCCGCCGTCCAGCACCCGCATCGCATCCTTGAAGCCGTCACCCTCCCGCCCCAGCAGGTTCTCCTCCGGGATCCAGCATCCCTCGAAGATCAGCTCCGCCGTATCGCTCGCCCGCAGCCCCAGCTTGTTCTCCTTCTTGCCGACACGAAACCCCTTCGTTCTTTCCGGACCCGCCCCCTTCTCCACCACGAACGCCGAGATCCCCCGCGTCCCCTTCTCCCGGTCCGTCACCGCCAGGATCACCGCGCAGTCCGCATAGCTCCCGTTCGTGATAAACGTCTTCGACCCGTTCAGCACCCAGCCCCCATCGCGCCGCACCGCCGTCGTCCGCGCCCCCGCCGCATCGGAGCCCGACCCCGGTTCCGTCAGCCCCCACGACCCCAGCCACTCCCCACTCGCCAGCTTAGGAATCCATCGCTGCCGCTGCGTGTCATCGCCCCCCAGCATGATGTGATTGGTGCACAGCGAATTGTGAGCGGCCACGATAATCCCTACGCTCCCGTCCACCCGCGACAGCTCCTCGATCGCCAGCACATACTCCACATAGCCCAGCCCCGCGCCGCCCAGCTCGTCCGGGAAGATCACGCCCAGCAGCCCCATCGGTCCAAGCTTCTTCACCACCGCCGCCGGGAACGTGCTCGCCTCATCCCACTCCGACACATGCGGCGCAATCTCCCGCATCGCAAACGTCCGCACTTCCTTCCGCAGCTGCTCCTGCTCGTCCGTCAATCCAAACATCCCCGCACCTCGGCACATAAGAAAAACTAATGCATTCATCATACTGACGCATACTCCCCCACAAAGGTGAGGCCCCACAGAAATCGCTCGACCTTCATCCCGCCACCCAACCCGCCGGAACCTTTTACCCCGCGCCGGAGTCTACCCCTCCAGCAAGTCGCCCGACCGGACGAAAGGCGTCCCAACGTGAGCTCGAAATCCCTGCCGCATTCCACCCCTACCTCCGCTCCCGCCTTCTACTCGCCGTCTCCCACCCACTCCAAACCTGTCATCCTGAGCCAAGCGTCTCGCCGCCCCATCGAGAGAAGCTCCGCCAAAAGACCGGCATCGGCCCTTACTCTCGCCCTCTGCACCGCCCTCCTGACCCACACCCTCCCAGCCCAGACTCAACCCGCCCCCAGCCAGCTCCCCGTCACCCGCGTCGCCCTCTACAAAAACGGCGTCGGCTTCTTCGAGCACGCCGGCCGCGTCACCGGCAACCAGGCCGTCACCATCGAATTCACCACCGCCCAGCTCAACGACGTCCTCCAGTCCCTCACCGCTATCGACCTCAGCGGCGGCCGCATCGCCGGCGCCAGCTATAACTCCACCACCCCCATCGAGCAGCAGCTCCGCTCCCTCCCCCTCGGCCTCGGCGCCGACACCGACTCCACCGCCTTCTACAACGCCATCCGTGGCGCCCGCATCGAGGTCCGCTCCCTCACCGGCGCCTTCACCGGCCGCCTCCTCAACATCGAGCTCCGCACAACCCCCGGCAAGGACGACAGCCAGCCGGCCGCGCCCGCGGGAGTCCAGAACCGCTTCCTCACCGTCGTCTCAGACAACGGCGCCGTCCGCACCCTCCAGCTCACCCCCGCCACCGAGGTCCGCCTGCTCGACCCCACCCTCTATGGCGACGTCACCCGCTACCTCCAGCTCCTCGCCGACACCCGCAACCAAGGTCTCCGCCGCCTCACGCTAGAGGACAACGGCACCGGCACCCGCGACCTCCGCGTCTCCTACATCTCCGAAGTCCCCGTCTGGAAGTCCACCTACCGCATTCTCCTTACGGACCGTATCCAGTTCTCCGGACCCGACCATCCTCTGCGAGATACCATCGCCACCCTCCAGGGCTGGTCCGTTGTCGACAACACCACCGGCGCCGACTGGACCAACGTCCAGCTCTCCCTCATCGCCG
>CAXTLS010000013.1:0-68032 GCA_964245235.1 uncultured Acidobacteriaceae bacterium | reverse complement strand
GTGGTGCTGTGCGCGGGGCCGGAGCGGGTGCTGAGTACCTTGCGGGAGGCGCTGGCGAAGGGTGCGGACCGGGCCATCCATATCGAGGCGGATGACCTCGGTGAGCGGGACACGCTGGGCGTGGCGCAGCTGCTGGCGGATGCGGTGAAGGTGGAGGCGCCGGACCTGATCCTGACAGGGCTGCAATCGGACGACCTGGGCTTGGGGCAGACGGGGGTGGTGCTGGCGGAGTTGCTGGGGATGCCGCACGCGACGATCATCATGCATGTCGAGATTACGGGCCCGGGCATGCGGGTGAAGCGCGAGTTGGAAGACGGATGGTTTCAGCACGTGGAGATGCCGCTGCCCGCGCTGCTGACCATCCAGTCGGGCGGAAACAAACTTCGGTACGCGACGTTGATGGGGATCAAGAAAGCGAAGACCAAGGAGACGAAGACGGTCGAAGCGACGGCGGGTTGGGGGACGAAGGCAATTGAGCTGGCGCGGGTTTATCTGCCGGAGAAGCAGAAGAAAACCGAGATGCTGACGGGGACGCCGACGGCGATTGCGGCGCAACTAATCGAGAGGCTGAAGTTCGATGTGAGGGTGCTATGAGCGGAATCCTTGTGGTGTTTGAGCAGACGGGCGGACAGTGGAACAGGATGAGCTTCGAGGCCCTAGCGGCGGGTCAGCAGCTGGCGGCGGGGCTTGGCGTGGAGTGCTCGGCTGCGGTGCTGGGGCAGGAGATCGCAAGCCTGGCCGAGGAGCTTGCAGGGAAGAAGCTGGCCAGGGTGTACCGCCTGGAGCACGCGCTGCTTGGGGAGTACACAGCGGATGGATATGTGATTGCGCTTGAGCAACTGGTGAAGCAGACGGCTCCGGACTACGTGATCTTTCCGCATACGTACCAGGTGCGGGATTTTGCGCCGGCGCTGGCGACGCGGTTCCGGCAGGTGCTGATCTCGGACGTGATTGCGATGCACGACGGGAAGACGTTCGTGCGACAGTTGTTGCAGGGCAAGCTGAACGCCGACTATACGCAGACGGGTGCTGGGCCTTGTTTTCTGTCGATCCAGGCGGGGACGTTCCGGGCCGATGCGGTTGAGGCGGGCACGGCGCCTGTTGAGAGTACGACGGTGCAGCTGGAGGCGGCGCAGATTCGCAACAAGCCGGGCGAGCGGTTTCGTGAGTCGGCCCAGACGGTTGACCTGAGTGCGGCGCCGGTGATCGTGTCGGTTGGGCGCGGGATCGGCGAGCAGGACAATATCGGCATGGTGCAGGAGCTGGCCGATGCGCTGGGCGCGGAATTGGCGGCGTCGCGGCCGATCTGCGATGCGGGCTGGCTGCCGATGGAGCGGCAGGTGGGGAGCTCCGGCCAGACGGTGGCGCCGAAGTTGTACCTGGCGGTCGGCATCTCGGGGGCGATCCAGCACCTGGTGGGGATGAAGGGCTCGAAAGCGGTTATCGCGATCAACAAGGATGAGAACGCGCCCATCTTTGAGGTGGCGGACTATGGCGTGGTGGGCGATCTGTTCGAAATCGTGCCGGCGCTGACGAAGGCGGTCGTGGCGGCAAAGGGCTGACACTGCCGGATCGTTGTGGCAACCTAGGAGCATCTTAGAGCGGAATGGAGCTTGCTATGAAGAAGAAGATCGAGATTGCGCAGGTGAACCGGATAGACGCCGACAGGATGGTTGTGGCGTTCTCTGACGGAACTTCGGAGGAGTATACGGCGGAGGAGCTACATGCGCTGCATGTGGAGGACGAGGCGGATACAGGAGATCGGACGGGCATCTGATGGACGCTGGGCTGATTGCTTGCAGAGTGGGATGAGCGGATCGAGCGAGTAGCAGACGCTCCCTGCTACGATCAGGTCTTATGTCGCTGAACGTTGTTCTCGCCACCTTTGAGTTCGTGGTGCTGGTGCTCGCTATTTCGGTGCACGATTGTGCACAGGCGTGGGCGGCGTCGCGGATGGGTGATCCGACGGCACGGATGCTCGGCAGACTGACGCTGAATCCGGTCCGGCACATCGATCTGCTTGGCACGCTAATTTGGCCGGCGATATATATCTTTCGCAGCCCGCTGGTGCTGGGTTGGGGCAAGCCGGTGCCGATTACGCCGAACAACTTTCGCCGGCCGGAGCGGGACGAGATGCTGGTCTATGCGGCGGGCCCTGTGGCGCATCTTGGGGCGGCTGCGTTGTGCCTGATCGTGCTACTGATCATCAAGCATGCGGTACCGGCGGCGGCTGCTTCGCTGCAGTCGGCCGAGTACCTGGCGTTGCGGGTGCCGATTCCGACCGAGGGGCTGCCGAGTCTGTTTCCTGTGGTGCTTTTTCTATACTTTGGAATACTGACGAACCTGCTGTTGTTTGTTTTCAATCTTGTGCCGCTGCCGGCGCTGGATGGCGGGAAGATCCTGCGGCACTTTCTGCCGTACAACGCGGCGAAGACGTTCGACACCATGGGGCTCTACCTGATGTTCGGGTTCATGTTCCTGGGGTTCCGGATCGTGCTGTATTTTTTTAGTCCGCTGCTGGCCTTCTTCAACGGCCTGCTGTCCGTGCTGTAGGGTGCGCTCCGGTATCATGGTCTCTTGACCGCAATGACCGACGAGACCTCTGAAAACGTGATGAATCAGCCGCGCGCCCGTGTGCTGAGCGGCATGCGACCTACGGGCCGGCTGCATCTCGGCAACTATATGGGGGCGCTGTATAACTGGGTGCAGCTGCAGCACCGGTATGACTGCTACTTCTTTATCGCGGATTATCATGCGCTGACGACGGACTATGCCGACCTGTCGAAGCTGCGGGAGAACGTGAAGGACGTCATGGTTGACTTCCTTGCGGGCGGGCTTGATCCGGCGCTGTGCACGATCTTCCTGCAGAGCAAGGTGCCTGCACATTTTGAGCTGAATACGCTGCTTGGCATGATTACGCCGGTGACTTGGCTGGAGCGGGTTCCGACGTACAAGGACCAGCAGGAGCAACTAAAGGAAAAGGACCTTGCGACGTATGGCTTTCTCGGCTATCCGCTACTGCAGTCCGCCGATATCCTGGTGTACCAGTCGGCCTTTGTGCCGGTCGGTAAGGACCAGGAAGCGCACGTCGAGATAACGCGGGAGATAGCCCGGCGGTTCAATCATCTGTATAGCCCGCGCCCAACGGCTGCGCTACGCGATGCAACGTCGGATAAGGAAAAGATCGCGGCGGAGTTGACCCAGGATGAGCCGCTTCATGTGATTCTTCCTGAGCCGCAGGTGATGTTGACCCCGAGCCCGAAGCTGCCGGGAACGGACGGGCGCAAGATGTCGAAGAGCTACGGCAACACCATCCTGCTCTCGGATCCAGAGCCGGAGATTCGCGCCAAGCTGAAGACGATGGTGACTGATCCGGCGCGGGTTCGCCGGACCGATCCGGGAAATCCTGACGTATGTCCGGTCTTCGACCTGCACAGGGTGTTTTCCAGCGAAGAGCTGCGCGCCACGGTGTGGGAGGGATGTACGACTGCGGGGATCGGCTGCATCCAGTGCAAGGGCTGGCTGGCTGACGGCGTGGTCCGGGAGCTGGCTCCGATCCAGGAGCGCCGGCGCCACTTCGAGGCGAATCCTGACGAGGTAGCGGCGATTCTTGATGCGGGCAATGCTCGCGCCATTGCGCGTGCGAATCAGACGATGCACGAGGTCCGTTCTGCAATGGGGCTGGAGTAGCGATGGATGAGGAGAGAATGTCCGATGATGCAAAGGATGTAGCTCCAATGAGCGGGGAGAGTGCGGCGGCCGATGCTCCATTCGTGCTTGAGCCGCAGGCTGTTCAGGCTTCTGTGATGGAGGCGAAGCGACCTTCTGTGGTCAAGGAGGAGGCGTCGCAGTCCCCCTTTTCGGTAACGGTAGGGCAGGTCTATGACGGTCCATTTGACCTGCTGCTTGATCTGATTCGAAAGCAAAATATTGATATATATGACATTCCGATTGCGCAGATTACGGCGCAGTTTCTTGACTACACGCATCATCTGAAGCAGACCGATGTGGACGCGGCGGGCGAATTTATCTACATGGCCTCGCTGCTGATCCACATCAAGAGCAAGACGCTGCTGCCGCGTGACCCGAGCGGGAGCGGGGCGGAGTCAGATCCGGAGGATCCACGGCGGGAGCTGGTGGAGCGATTGCTGGAGCATGAACGATTCAAGTCCGCGGCGCAGATGCTGATGCAGAAGCAGCAGATTGAAGAAGCCACGTGGACCAATCCCGGCATGAAGAACTTCCGGCGGCAAGATGCTGCCGAGGGCGGCTCGGCCATCGAGACCGAAGTGCGCGAGATTGCGGCGGATACGGTCGACCTAGTGCGGGTGTTTCAGGAGATCCTGACACGGATGCGAGCTCGGCCGGTGCTTGATGTGGATGAAGAGTCGGTGACGGTGGCGCAGATGATCGACTATGTGAAGCGGCGGCTGGTTATGGAAGACAAGCCGGTCTCTCTGCGGCGGCTGCTGCATAATACGCACACGGAGCGGGCGCTGATCTGCATGTTCCTGGCGATGCTGGAGCTAGTTCGGCTGCAGGCGGTAGTGCTGCACCAGCCGGTCCAGCAGGGCGACATCCTTATCAAGAAGACGGACGTGTTTGAGCAGGTGTTTACTGAGCAAGCGCAGGCGCGCGACGACTGGCAGTAGCCGGCGTCCCCTCATTTTGGCCCACCTGGGACCGTGCGCCTGCATCTGATGGGTGCAATCGAGGAGGGTATTTATGGACGGCATCGCTATTCCTGAAGAACAAGTCACTTCGATGGACGACATCGCACCGGGCGTTCGCGGCCTGCGCATTGCGTTTGTTAATGTATTTGGAGTCACGCATCCGGATGGAAGCTGGAGTCTGATTGACGCAGCGCTGCCCCTCTCGGCGGCATTGATTCGCAATTGGGCCGAGAAGCAATTTGCGACTCCGCCGAACGCCCTGATCCTGACGCATGGCCACTTCGACCATGTGAGCGCGGCGAAGGATCTGGCCGAGGGCTGGAACATCCCGATCTATGCGCATCCGCTGGAATTTCCGTACCTGACGGGGCAGCAGTCGTACCCGAAGCCAAATGTTGGCGCGGGCGGCGGCATGATGACGCTGCTATCGCCGCTCTATCCTCGATCGCCGATTGATGTTGGATTGCGGCTAAAGGCGCTGCCGGATGTGGAGGCGGGGAACCGGTCTTCGCTGCAGCGGCTGAAGGAACTGCCGGAGCTTCCCGGCTGGCAGATTCTGCATACGCCAGGCCATACGCCGGGTCACGTCTCCTTCTTTCGGCCAGTCGACCGTGTGCTGCTGGTGGGCGATGCGTTCTGTACGACGAAGCCTGAATCGTTCTTTGAGGCGGCTCTCGCACAAAAGCCGGAGCTCCATGGACCGCCTTCGTACTTCACATCGGACTGGACTGCGGCAGGGCAGTCGGTCGAGCAGCTTGCTACGCTGAATCCCTCCATCCTTGCACCGGGCCATGGGAAGCCGCTGGCTGGTTCCGAAGTTGCGGAGGAACTGCGAAAGCTTGCTGCGGGTTTCGAGCAGGCCGCAGTGCCGGGAAACCTGCGCTAGGCGGCTCGAGTTACGTAACGAACGTTCGAGTATTTCCAATCTCCCAGAATCTGAAGTACATCTTGGTGCGTAACTAATGGGAACCGGCTCGGCTTGACCGGTGTTAGGCGTACGCGAAGAAGTTTCGGTCCTAAGAAGCAGAACTTAAATTCACGAAAAGGAGGGACAAAACGATGATAGTTGCTGGGGGTCCTATGGCTGCGATGGTAGCCATGTACATGTATCACCTGACGATCACGATATTCGGTGGTCATCCGCTGTACACGATTTACTTCAACTAATGAGGGACTGTACTGTACGGCACGACTCCCTGAGGCACTGATGAGACCAGCCAATTTGGCTGGTCGTTTATTTTATGGCGGCTTCTGTTGGGTGGTCGGCGAGAACAACAAGGCGGGAAAACTTACTGTCGAGGACTTGAACTCCGCCATCCGTGAGACCTTACGAGAATCGCCGTTCTCCTTTTCGCCGTTGCGCCGCTCTGGATTGAGCATCACCCGTACATCCAGACCTCGATGCTGTGCGGCGATCACCGCCTTGATGAGCGTGGGTCTGAGAAGAGAAACATCTTGATACGAATCGAGGTTTTGGCGTTGGCAATCGCGTACAACAAGGGCTCTGCTGAATCGTCGGGGAGAACAATGATCGATCGGCCATGATGATTTCCTTCGCTGACAGACGACTCGCTCGGAAGATGTGTCGTTTCTGATGGATTGCCGATCTATGCGCGCACTCCTGCATTCGAACACATGCCGGGACGGGGCACAGCATCTTCAGCATGGTTATCAGGCGACCTGTTACTCATACCAGTAAGGACCTCACTGGTTCCTGCTCAGCTTTGGGATGCATGTCTCTTGTATGCAAAGGTGCAGGCTGGAGTTACTGATCTTTGCTCAACTGTATTGTTGCCGAGAATGGAACTCTAATAGATACAATGATTTTATGCAGGCTTTGCGTGACTTACTGTGAGCTATGCTGAACTACGGAGGTCGCATGAACTTAGATCAGATACTGCGCGAATTCGATCTTGAGATAGGTCGGCTGCAACAGGCCAGAGCCATTCTGGTAGGTACCGAGACAACTATCACGCGGAAGCGTGGGCGACCTGCAGGTACTACGTCAGCGAAGAAAGTAAGTATGACACCGGCGGTCCGCGGTCTTAGCGATGAGGCACGGGCGAAGATGGCAGCGGGGCAGAAGGCACGCTGGGATAAGGTGAAGCAGGCAAAGCGTATAGCTGCTCCTTCGATCGCTGCCAAGCCTGCTGCATCGAAGAGGGCCGCGAAGGCGGAACGCAAAACGCCATCTGCTGCAAAGACGTCTGTACCTCGTTCCGGGACGAAAGCCGCTGCAGTCAGGTCTGTCAATACAAAGCCAACCGCTAAGAAGACTTCTGCGCAGCCTGCCGTTTCGCAGCAGCCGCCGTCTTCTTAGTCATCCGGAGAGCTCGCTCGGTGAGCTATATTTTGCAGCGTGCCCGGCTCGAACTGCCTTGCTTATGACGAGTCAGGTACGCAGGCCGGCCAGGCATCATGGAGTCGCGCTTGGCAGCTTCCAGGCGAATAGTACCCCGCCGCCGCTGGTCAGCAGATATTGGCTGCCATCGAGCTCGTAGGTGACGGGAGAGCTGGCTATGCCCGCGCCTGCACCCGCGTGCCAGAGTGTCTTTCCGTCGCTGGTGTCCAATGCCAGAAAATTTCCATGGGCGTCGCCGGTGAAGGTCAGGCCGGAGTCAGTGGTGAGGACGCCTGCGCCTGATCCACCCGGACCTACTTCATGGGTCCAGCGTAGCTTTCCGGTCTGGTAATCAATGGCTTCAATGACGCCCTTGCTCCACAGGCTGTAGTCGCCTCCCGCCCATCCATAGGTGCCATCGGCCGGCTTTGAAAAGTAGAGGCTCCAGCTGGGGCGCGCGTCGACGATGAACAAGCCTGTCCTCGGGTCGAAGCTCGGCGACCTGAAGTTGGTGAGGCCTCCCTCATCCGGCGCGATCAGGCGCCCATCCGGAGCAGGCTCCTTTGCGACGCTGGGGATAGGACGGCCCTGCTTATCGACGCCTGTGGTCCAGTTGACGGGCCCGAACGGCGTTGTCAGGAGATTTTTGCCATTGGTCCGATCGAGCACAAAGAAATAGCCATTGCGCGAGGTCTGCATGAGCATCTTGCGTGGCTGGCCATGGAAGTCGGCGTCGACCAGCACGGGGGTCTCGACGGCGTCCCAGTCGTGAGTGTCATGCGGGGAGGCCTGGAACGCCCACGCCAGCTTTCCAGTATCGGGGCTCAGCGCGACGATGCTGCAGGTATAGAGATTGTCGCCTGGACGCGTGACGCCGGTAAGCACAGGGGTCGGGTTGCCCGTTCCCCAGTAGATGAGGTTAAGTTCGGGGTCATAGGTTCCGGCCATCCATGTGGTGCCCCCGGTGGTTGTTTCCTTGGTTCCGGCAGGCGGGGTGACATTCCATTGCCATTGCGTCTTGCCCGTATCCGGATCGACCGATCGGACGAAGGTCGGCAGATTATCCAGATCGCCCCCGACACCGACGATGACGTGGTTGCCCACGATGAGAGGCGCCATGGTGGCCCAGTAGCCCTTCTCGACGTCTGCAATCTGAACGATCCAGCGCACCGTGCCGTCCTTGGCGTTCAGCGAGATCAGGTGCGCATCGGGCGAGGTAAAGAAGATCCAGTCCTTGTAGATACCGACGCCACGCTGGCCGATGTGGTCACCCTTGTTGGGTGGATAGGTGTAATGCCAGAGCTGGTGGCCGGATCGTGCGTCGATCGCCCAGAGATTGTCGGGCAGGGTGAAGTACAGGACGCCGTCGACCAGGATGGGAGAAGACTTAATGGTCGCTGTCCCGCCGGTCTGAAAAATCCAGGAGAGGCCCAGGTTCTTAACGTTCTGCGGGGTGATTTGGGTCAGGCTACTGTGGCGCCGGCCGGAGTAGTCGCCGTGGTAGCTCGGCCAGCTGTCAGCGGGTGGCTTCAGCAGCATCGCCGAGGTTACATCCTGCGCCAGAAGAGCGTGGGAGAACGTGATCCACAGCATTAGGAACACGACAAAGGCAGGGGCGATCTTCAGAAGCTTCATGACAGGTTGAACCTTTCGAGGCAGGACATGACATTCCGGTCGGCGCATCATCCGGGCTGAAGCATGAATCGCCGAAGGATGAATCATAGAACCGCCACTGGCCAGCAATCAAATAAGCAGATTTCGAGCGTGGTGGAGTTTTACTGCGGGTCGAGGGGTAGGGCGCAGTTGGGTTGACGGCAGGATAGTACCGGATCGTGATCTGCCCGTGGATGACTGCTATATAGCGATACTTCATGCTTCTGTAACACTCCCTTTGCAATCGTCGCCTACCTTAGGGGCACGCACTTATCCTGATATGCAGGCGATCCTCTATATGGCTCCCACACTTGTACCCTCCGGTTCGTTGCTTGACGAGAAGCTGAAGAAAGGTTCTCCGGGCGTAATCGGCGGAGTCGTCTTCGGAATCATGCTTCTGGGCGGCCTGATCTACATCGCCATAAAGCTGTCGAAGGATCTTTCGGTTGTCCACAACGCTACGGTGTTTCCGTTCATTCTTCTCGGCCTTGCACTCTTGATAGCCCTGGGCTTCGAGTTTGTGAACGGCTTCCATGACACCGCAAACGCGGTTGCGACGGTCATCTATACGCATTCGCTCGAGCCGCATATTGCCGTGGTCTGGTCCGGTATATGGAATTTTTTTGGCGTTCTGACCAGCTCGGGTGCGGTCGCGTTCTCCATTATCTCACTGCTACCTGTCGAGCTGATCCTCAAGGTCAGCAAGGGTTCGGGCTTCTCGATGGTGTTTGCGCTGCTCGTTGCAGCCATCCTGTGGAACCTCGCAACCTGGTGGCGCGGTCTTCCGGCATCAAGTTCGCACACCATGATCGGCTCGATCCTTGGTGTCGGTATCGCAAACCAGCTGATGCAGGGCAACTCCGGAACGGCTGGCGTGGACTGGGAGCAGGTCACCAAGGTCTTCAAGGCGCTGCTCATCTCGCCGGTGGTCGGCTTTGTACTCGCCGGGCTGGTTTTCCTGTTGTTCAAACTGGTCGCCAAGGATCCTCGTCTGTACAAGGCGCCAGAGGGCACGGCACCACCCCCGTTCTACATCCGCGCCTTACTGGTGCTGACCTGCACTGGCGTCAGCTTCGCCCATGGTTCAAACGATGGCCAGAAGGGCATGGGTCTGATCATGCTGATCTTGGTCGGCACGGTGCCGACCGCATACGCATTGAACCATACGGTGAATGCACAGGAGGTTCAAACGTTTGCGGCCGTTTCCACAGAGGTTGCTGGCACACTGGGCAATTATGTCGAGCCTGGCTCGGTGCTGCAGGATTCCGGTCCGGAGCTTGAACACTTTATCAGCACGAAAAAGTATGAGCCCGGCGTTATGCTTGCGCTCCAGCAGCAGGTGACCGACATTCGTAACGAGGCGAGCTCGTACGGTGCGCTGAGCAGCGTGCCTGCCGACATGCAAGCGAACGTTCGCAACCAGATGTACCTGGTCAGCGAGACGCTCCGTCTTATGCCAAAGCTGGGACCGAAGATGAGCGCGGACGATAAGAAGGTCCTCGCCAACTACAAAGGGTTCCTCGACAAATCGACGAAGTTCATCCCTACATGGGTCAAGGTAGCGGTGGCACTGGCTCTTGGTCTTGGAACGATGATCGGTTGGAAGCGCATCGTGGTCACGGTCGGCGAGAAGATCGGCAAGACGCACCTGACGTATGCGCAGGGCGCGTCGGCGGAGCTGGTTGCGATGGTGACGATCCTCGCAGCAGATGGCTACGGTCTGCCGGTCAGTACGACACACGTGCTCTCCTCAGGTGTGGCGGGAACGATGGCGGCGAACAAGAGCGGTTTGCAGGTGTCGACTTTACGGGACATCGCGCTGGCATGGGTGCTGACGCTTCCGGTTGCTGCGTTGCTTTCGGGTTGCCTCTTCGGTCTCTTCAATACCATCGCGAAGTAGACGCTAGAGTAGAAACATAACCGTCCAAGAAGGCCCGCCGTAATGACGGGCCTCCTTCTTGTTAGCGGGGCGGTGCACGATCGAATGCATCGCGCATGGCAAAGAATGCAGGGGCCGGTTGGTACTCCGGGTCAAACGGCAGGGGACGCTGGTCGCGGCTGGAGTGCTGACCGCGGAACTTGGTTCCCTGATTCAGCCAGGTGTGGCCGTCGCTGACTCCCCAGGTGAGAACCGCCTTCACATCGGAAGAGCGCAGGACTCCCTGCAGGTACCGCGCGTAGACAGCTGCGACTGCCTGGTCTCGTGCGGGCATTTCGTCTGCGGACACGCCGTCATCCTTCACGTCCATCTCGGTCGCAAAGACCTGCAGGCCAAGCTCGTGAGCTCCGGCCATCAGCTCCGGTAGTCCCTTGGTGAAGCCTGTGGTGCCGCCGGCATGCAGGTGCGACTGAACGCCGAGCGCATCGAGAGGAACGTTGGCAGCTTTCAGTCGACGGAGCAGGCCGAGCACCGCCGCCCGCTTCGCTGCCTGGTCCGGATCGTCGTACTCGATGTCGTAGTCGTTGTAGGTAAGCAGGGCTGTGGGGTCGGCCTGCCGGGCAGTGCGGAAGGCGATCTCCAGGTACTCCGGGCCGAGCAGCTGAAACCACGGGGAGGAACTGCGCAGGCCGTCGGGCCGACCATCCTTGATCGAGATTGCTTCGTTCACGACGTCCCAACTGTGGATCTTGCCCTTGTACCGGCTTGCAATGGTCGAGATGTGATCAGTCAGGATCCTGCGTGCGTTCTCCTTCGTTGCCGTATCGGCGAACCATGCGGGTAGCGCCTCGTGCCAGACGAAATTGTGCCCACGCAGCTTCATGCCATGCGCCTGGGCAAAGGCGAGCAGGGTGTCGGCTTCGGTGAAGTTATAGGTGTCAGGCTTCGGCTGCATCGCCTGAAATTTCATGCAGTTTTCGCCGACGAGGATGCTGTACTGGTCGACGATGGTCTGGCGGTAGATCGCGTCGCTCTGAAGGGCATGCATGTCGACCGCACAGCCGGCGAGCAGACCTCGCGCGGCAGCGTGGGACTTGAGTGAGTGGATGCCGGTGATGTCCTTGGAGGTCCCGGGCTGCGTCCATGCGAGGTGAGTGGAAAGAGCCGTCGCGGCTAATCCGGCACCGGCGCGAAGCCCTGTCGTGAGCAGTGTCCTGCGGTCCATCTCTCGGTCTCCGTCGGCGTACGTGAACTTCATCATAAGCGGCGTTGGTATGCTTAGGAGTGCGTTCTGCGACACCGCTAGTCTGAAAGTGAAGCCTTGAGCCTGAAAGCAAAGATCGAAGCGGTAATTTACGCATCTGAAGAGCCCGTTACCCTCGGGCAACTTGCCTGTTTGCTGGGCCACGAGGCGCAGGCGGAACTCGACCGGCTTGACTCTGCCCAGCGCAGCCTCGCGCTGGACGAGGCGGCCGGAAGCTATACGCCGGCAGAGCCGGACTTGCTGAACGACGAGGTGCTCGAGCCTGACGAGATTGAGGACGTCCTACCTGACGGCAGCCGGTTGCCGGAAAGCGGTGAGTCGCCGACCGCTGCTCCGACGCTCTTGGAAGGGATTTCTGCTGCCAGGGTTGGAGACGGAGATGCTGACAAAAAGCAGGTCGCACGTGACGAGCGAGCGCGTGCCGTGCGGCTGCGTGACTACTTCCGCAGCCTGCTTGAGCAATTGATCAGCGATTACGCTATGGGCGACCGGGGACTCGAGATTCGCGAGATAGCAGGTGGGTACCGGCTGGCAACTAAGCCCGAGTATCACGACGCGGTGCGCGGCTTTGTGAAGTCGCTGAAGCCGCCGTTAAAGCTGACCCTGCAGGCACTCGAGACGCTGGCGGTGGTCGCGTACAGGCAGCCGGTGACAGCCCCGGAGATCTCGGAGATCCGTGGTGTGGATTCAGGCGGCGTGCTCGGCTCCCTGCTGACGCGCAAGCTGATTACCACCGCGGGCCGGAAACAGGTGATCGGGCGGCCGATACTTTATAAGACAACAAGAGACTTCCTGCTACGCTTCGGGCTGAAAGACATCAACGAGCTTCCCAGCATCGAAGAGTTTGAAAAGATAGCCGGTGAGCTTGCAGATGCCGAGCCAATCCAGGAGGAGATACCCATGGCAGATACGGTGCGGTCCAGCGCAGAGAGCATTACAGGCGCGAACCTTGAAGAGGAGCGTGAGGCAACGGAGCCGCAGGGCGATGGCGACAGTTCCGACGTAGACACGACTCCGGTGGACGGCAGGATATCGGGGCTTCCCCCGTCGTATGACAAGGGTCAGGCAACGTTCGATGGCGATATAGTTGACTCGCCTGAGCACGACGCCGAGGTGCGATCAGACGAGCAGAAGGAGGAGAGCCGATGACGGATCAGCATCCGCCGCTTGATCCTGAGAGCGATCCTCGCAACTCTCCGGACACTCCCGAAGATCAGGAGCCCGATACCGTGGGCACTCCTGAAGGCGACAATGAATACGCTCCAAACCAGCCCTTGGAGCCTGCGCCGGAAGGCCTGCAGCGAACGCCGGCGATTGACACTAACAAAGTCTAGAACGGTGGCGAGCTTTACGAACGAGAATGACAGCCGGGCGGCTACAATGGAGACACTACCTCCAGTAGCTTCCCGGCTGCTGTACGTTCGATTGAACCGCGATGAGCAGCTCCGCGGTCGGAAAGTCATACTATGAGCACCAAGCACACCTCTCCTGCTCCGAAGACCCCTGAGCCCCAGGGCGATCGCCTCCAGAAGATCCTTGCCCAGGCCGGCATCGCCAGCCGCCGGAAAGCCGAGGAGATCATTCTTGAAGGCCGCGTGAAGGTCAATGGCACCGTCGTCAACACGCTTGGTACGCGTCATGATGCGATGCGCGATCACATCCGTGTCGATGGCAAACTGCTGGCAGGCCCGGAGCAGCAGCGCTATTACATACTCAACAAGCCACGTGGCTATGTGACGACGCTGGACGATCCGGAGAAGCGGCCTACTGTCATGCAGTTGATGGCGAGGCAGAAGTCGGGGCCGCATGGCGACAATGTGCGGCTGTATCCCGTTGGCCGGCTCGACTACCTGAGCGAGGGTCTACTGCTGATGACCAACGACGGTGCGCTCGCCAATGCGCTCTCGAAGGCCGCCGCAGGGGTTGAAAAGACGTACTTGGTGAAGGTCAGCGGGCAGCCTACGCCGGAGAGCATTGACCAGCTGCGGCGCGGCATTATGATTGACCGCGGGCGCCTTGACGAAGTCCGCTCCGGGCGGCGTGATCGTGTTATCACCGCACCGGCGCAAGTAGAGTTGGTGCGCGGCGGCGACAACCCGTGGTACCAACTCACCCTGACCGAGGGCCGCAACCGCCAGCTTCGCAAGATGTTTGAAGAGACCGGCCACCATGTCGAGAAGATCCGGCGCATTGGGTATGGTGCGCTGCGTCTGGATGTGCCGCCGGGTGAGTTTCGCGAGCTGACATTAGGCGAGGTAATGGCGCTCGACCGCGCCGCCAAAGGAAAGAAGGTCGTTCCCAAGGCCAAGCTGCCGGAGTTCGCGCAGCTCAAGGCGCCGGTGAAGAAGGCGCGCTCGAGCAAGCCTCGACGGCAGCCTGCCGGCAGCAAATCTCCACGTCAAAGCAGGGGGACGGGCTAACGTTCCCAGGCTGTTACCGTCGCCAAAGTATCGTCGGCGCACGCCTTGACGGCGGTGTCACAGCGCGCCCAGAATACTTCTGCGATTCATAGACTCGTCGATGACAAAGCATATCGACGAACATCCAATGAACTGTAAAGGAGTATTACCGTGGCAATCGAAAAGGCAACATTTGGAGCAGGCTGTTTCTGGGGCGTGGAGGCCCGGTTCAGTGAACTTACCGGCGTGATCGATACCGCCGCTGGCTATGAGGGCGGTAACCTGGAACATCCGACGTACAAGGAAGTTTGTACTGACCGCACCGGGCATGCAGAGGTCGTGGATGTAACGTTCGATCCAACGCGACTCTCGTATGACACGCTGCTGGATGCGTTCTTCTCTCTGCACGATCCGACACAGGTCGATCGGCAGGGTCCGGACTACGGTACGCAGTACCGCAGCGTGATCTTTACCCATTCCGAGGAGCAGTTGGAGAAAGCCAGGGCGAAGATCATGGAACTTAATGCCGCGGGCAGCTTTCGCAAGCCGATCGCAACCCAGGTTGTTCCCGCTACGATCTTCTGGAAGGCAGAGGAATATCACCAGCGATACCTCGAGAAACGTGGCATGGTGAGTTGCCATATTTAGGTTCTGTGTTCCACAAGCCAGCGATGCCCCTCTTTGGAGGGCATCGCTGTTATGACCGCCGAGATCAGGGCCTTACCGAATTGCTCGGGGGGAGGTGAGGCGTGATTTTCCGGAAGACGAACTCCTGGATGACGTTTCCGACAGCATCCCCTACAACGCCGAGCAGGCCGTTCTCGAAGGTAAGCCGCGCGCCGTTACGATTCGCTGACGGATAATACAGGTTGGAAATTCCCCCCGCTGCCAGATCCCCAAAGACTCCGGAGTAGTTTGGCTGCCAGTGTCCATTGTCGCCGTGGCAGATAACAGCGGCCGAGAGCGCGTAGAGCGCCCGTCTCTGAATGGTGCCGGTGCCCTTGCAGAAGTAACGTGGATCCTGGTGCAGGAGTGACGGCAGGATTGCGCCTCCCAAAAAATCCCCGACGGCCGAATCGGCAAAGGCCGCACCGAATCGCTTGCCGTAGCCCGCTGCGCCCTGGCCATAGGCGCTGTAGTCGTTCTGCGCTTGTTGAACACCGGCAATCGCGCCATCCACAATCAGGCTTGCCGGATCGAGCGTTGTCCTCCACGCGAGCTCATACTTCTGCCTCGGGGAGAGTGGTGCGGCATGCCAATCATAGGTAACGAAGAAGTTTGGCAGAAAGCCGGCCAGACGCTGCTTTTCTTCAGCTTTTACCTGTGCCTGCGCAAGGTCGTGCTGCGAGAGGATTACCTGGACGTCGATATCGGCGGCTGCGGCCAGGGCTATCGGCGGTACGTCGTAGGACTCGTTCGGCGGCAAGGTGGCGCTCACGGCCTTGGCGGCAAATCCCGTGGTGGTGACGGTGAGCCGAAAGGGCCCCGGACCTATATGCGCAAAGCTGAAGCTTCCATCGCTCCCCGATACCGTCTGGGCTGAAGTGCTGCCGGTTGTCAACAGGACCTGCGCCCCTGTAATGACAGCGCCGTCTGCATCGGTGACGGAGCCACGCACGCTCCCGATCTCAGCCTTACTGGCGGATTCGGTTGCAGGGGTTGTCGGCGTCTCCTGAGCGCTTGTGGTGCTCGAGACGCAACGGAGCATCAATCCCAGCGACAGGAAGATGACACTCGGCAGCGTTCTGCTGCGAGGCGCGCGTTTTGCCGGAATCAGATCCATATCATCTTCTTCCAAGCATACGTATTCGACTCGCGTGAGCCATAAAATGTCAGCAAGCTTTACGAATTTGAACGCAGTTGACGGGCGGAGGATGCGAGCTCAATCATTTCCTTCCCCCTTGTCAGGTGTGCTATTATTTCTATGTGCTCAGGTAAGACTGACACGGGCCTCGCAGGCAAAGACTTGGAATGGATTTGAGTTTGGCCAGAGACTGCGATCCGCCCTAACCGTCGCAAACCTTCTTTATCTTGGAAGCCGCGCTGGTTGCTCTGGCTGGAGATTTGTCACCGGACAGATTTCGCCGTGCAGCAGCAGCGCTTCGGCTACGACAGCAATGCTGACTCAATCAATCCATGGTGCCTCGGCATCCCTGCGCCCCTACGTTCATGACGAACGGCAGCATTATCAACACACCTAAGGACAACCATTGAACTCCGCAACTCTCGAACCACAGATGCCTGCAGCACAGCCCGACAGCATCATCGATACAGCAACCCGCCTCACGCTCGTCAAAGATGTCCAATTCAACGACTTCAAGATCTCGGATTCACTGAAGAGCCGCCTCGCGTCTGCCGGTTTTACCCTGCCGACTCCTGTCCAGGCGAAGGCGATTCCGCCGGCGCTTGAGGGCTCGGATATTCTTGCCACTGCCTCAACCGGCACCGGCAAGACGCTCAGCTTCCTGATCCCGATGATCGAGCGCATGGATGCGACCTCGGTCCCAAGCACCCGTGGCAAGCGTGGCCCAATCCGTTCATTGATCCTGCTGCCGACACGCGAACTCGCCATGCAGGTTCTTGAGGCCTATGGCAAGCTTGTCCCGGGCTCACGTGGCGACGCCGTGCTGGTCTGCGGCGGTCTCTCTGAAAACACGCAGCTTGATCAGTTGGAGCGCGGTCCCCGGCTGGTGGTCGCCACGCCCGGCCGTCTCGAAGATTTCCTTCGCCGCCGCTCCGTCAACCTGGGCGCGGTGGAGATGTTCGTCCTCGATGAGGTCGATCGCATGCTGGATATGGGCTTCCTGCCTGCCATCCGTCGCATTGTTGGTGCCATCCCGAAGGCACGCCAGACGATGTGCTACTCGGCCACGCTCGACGCGAACATCCGCGAGATCGTTCGCGACTACGTCAACAACCCTGTCCGGATCGAGATCGGCTCCACGTCAAAACCGTCTGACCGCGTCGAACTGCGGGTGTACACCGTCATGCAGGATCAGAAGCTCGGCCTGCTTGACCAGATGCTGCGCCAGGAAGAGGGAACCTTCCTCGTCTTCTCGCGGACCAAGCACGGCGCCGATCGCATCTCGAAAAAGCTCGAGAAGCTGGGCCATGATGCGGACGTGATTCATGGCGATCGTTCGCAATCGCAGCGGACGGCGGCCCTGAAGGGCTTTGCCAATGGTAAGCATCGCGTGCTGGTGGCAACCGATGTGGCTGCCCGCGGGATCGACGTGCAGGATATCGCGCACGTCATCAACTACGATCTGCCGAACGCCTCGGATGACTTTGTCCACCGGATCGGCCGTACCGGACGCGCCGGCAAGAAGGGTGTGGCGACGACGTTTGTGATGCCGCAGGAGCGTGGTGACGCCCGGAAGCTCGAGCGTGAGTTGAAGATCAAGTTTGAGTGGCGCGAAGCCGATAAGAATCTTGAGAAGGAAGAGCGCAACAAGCCTCTCGATCTCAACCAGACCAGCGACCTCATGCAGTTGGAGACGCGGGCCTGGAAGGGCAACGACCCAGTAGCTCCCATGACCCCGAACTCTCCCTTCCGGTCAGCGGGCGCGGGAGCCGGCGGCGGCTTCCGCAACCGTGGTGGCAACGGCGGCGGCTTTGCCGGCGGAAGAAATTCCGGCGGACGGCCTGGTTTGAACGGACGCGCCAGCAGCAATCGTCCTGGCAGCAGCCGCTCCGGCCCGGCTCGCCGCGGTCAGTAAACCTTGAACTCAACCGCTTCCACTCTGCGCGTCAACCCACGGCAGCGCGGGAGCGGTTTGTTTGTATATGACCTGCCTCAAACCGCTCCGGAAGTCACGCCTGACTTACTTCTCAAGTTGAGCGGCATCACCGATCTCGTGGTCGGCGCAGCCTCCGCGGTCGGAGCAGGTATTGCTCTCATCCGCTATGAATACCTAAGAACCAGCATCGCGCTCTCCTGCCTGCAGGTGATTGTTGGCGGCGGCCTGGTCTTCGCTGCCGACGTGCTGATCGGGCAGTCGTAAGCCACTCAAAGTGGGCACGATCGAATCATCGTTTTAATATCGATATCTGCTATGGATAGGAAGTACATATGATCTCCGTATCGAACGTCACCATGCGCTATGGCTCGAAGCTTCTCTTTGAGGATGTCTCCGTCACCTTTACTACGGGCCGTCGCTACGGCCTGACCGGTCCCAACGGCGCCGGTAAATCCACATTTATGAAGTGCCTAACGGGCGAGATCGACCCACAGAAGGGCACTGTCGTCCGGCCGAAGAAGATCGGCGTCCTCTCGCAGGATCAGTACGCCTTCGACTCCTACCGCGTCATCGACACGGTCATCATGGGCAATAAGGCGCTCTGGGCTGCACTTGAGGAGCGGGAGATGATCTACGAGAAGCCCGAGATGACCGATGAGGATGGCTCACGTCTTGGTGAACTGGAAGGCATCGTTGGCGACGAGGATGGATACGAGGCGGAGTCGAACGCCGCCGTTCTGCTGCAGGGGCTCGACATTCCTGATGAGCTGCACGAGCGCAAGATGGCCGAACTGCAGGGCGGCCAGAAGGTCCGCGTGTTGCTGGCTCAGGCCCTATTCGGCAATCCCCAAGGTCTGCTGCTGGACGAGCCCACGAACTCGCTCGACCTTGAGTCGATCCATTGGCTGCAGGACTTTCTCGTGCGCTACAACGGCACCGTCATCACCATCTCGCACGACCGCCACTTCCTCAATAAGGTCTGCACCCACATTGCGGACATTGACTACGAGACGATCATTACCTATAACGGCGGGTACGACGACATGGTCTTTCAGAAGACGAGTGTGCGCACCCGCATTGAGAGCCAGAACGAGCAGCGCGAGAAGAAGATTGCGCAGCTGAACGACTTCATCGCTCGGTTCTCGGCTGGCACGCGATCCAGCCAGGTAAATTCCCGTAAGAAGGAGGTTGAACGGCTCGCTACCTCTGAGCTTGCCCGCTCCAACATCGCGCGTCCGTTCATCAGCTTCAAGATGGAGCGGCCATCCGGCAAAAATGTCCTCGAGTTCGAGAAGGTAAATAAGTCGTATGTTCAGAAGGACGGAAAGACCGAGCACGTAATCAACAACTTCTCGGCGGCGGTGACGCGCGGCGACAAGGTGGTCCTGATGGGCCGCAACGGCCAAGGTAAGACGACGTTGCTGAAGGCATTGCTCGCCAACGGGCCGGGCATTGAAGAGAAGGATGTCGCCATCGATTTAGGTTCGGTCAAGTGGGGGCACGAGGTCTCGATCGGCTACTTCGCCCAGGACCATAAGGGCTCGATCCAACTCGGGATGACAGCTTCCGACTGGCTGCACCAATTCGACCCATCGGCGACCAAGGAGGACATTCGCGGCATTCTCGGGCAGATGCTCTTCAAGGGTGAGGAGGGTTTGAAGAAGACTGATTCGCTCTCGGGTGGTGAGGCCGCACGCCTGCTTTTCTGCAAGATCATGCTGCAGAAGCCGAACGTGCTGGTGCTCGATGAACCGACGAACCACCTGGACCTTGAGAGTATCAATGCGCTCAACCAGGCTATCCAGAAGTATGAAGGCACCGTCTTCCTGGTGACGCACGACCAGGATCTGATCGAAGAGGCGGGTACACGCATCTGGCACTTTGAAGGTGGTCCGAACGACTTTCACGTCACCGACCACAAGGGGCCTTACGAGGAATACCAGCAGCAGATGGCAATCTCGGCAAAGTAGTTGCGGTGATCATCCCGGCGCTCCATCGTTGCTGCGACTCGGGTCACGATGGAGCGCTTCTCATTGACAACCGCCACGATCGGTCGCGCGTCTGTATCATGATCTCAAGTAAGGACACCGAACCATGCCGACCGTCGAACCGCATAAGCCGCAGGGAAAAAATGTTCTTGGTCAGCCGCTTGCCACCTGTGGCTGCGAGCCGATGACTGGCTACTATCGCACAGGCTGTTGCGAGACAGGGCCGGACGATTTGGGCGTTCATACTGTCTGCTGTGTCGTTGACGAGCCATTCCTGGCTGCCTCAAAGGCACTTGGCAATGACCTGTCCACACCGAGGTCTTATTTTGCAGGACTCAAGCCGGGCGATCGTTGGTGCGTCTGCGCTGCTCGCTGGCTCCAAGTACAGCAGGCTGGAGCGGCGTGCCCGATCGTCCTAGAAGCGACGCACGAGGCGACCCTTCGTATCGTTCCTTTTGAGCTGCTGATTCAGTACGCCATCATTCCCGACCAGCTTCACTAAAGCCGAGCACGCTGAATTGACCGTGATTTAATGCGCGTGTCCAAGCGTCAGGAAAGCCGTGTCCTGACGTCCTTTCACGCATTCGGTTCCAGAAACTATAGATTCCTCTGGGAAGCTGCAGTTTCGCATTGCTCTGGTGAAGAACCGCGCAGTTACAGCCCAGCTATCTACTTGACATCGTTTCCAGGCTGCCTGAACGTAGAGGAATCAGATAACTTTTGTTCTGGCCGGATTTGAAGGCAGGCGCCCCCTTGCCCTGCAACTGCTCCCTCATCTCCAGCCAGGCTTCGACTGTCCGCTTGTCCGGTGTCCGCACTTAGGAGCTTCGCTCGTATGACTTGTCCCAGCCTCTCGAAACGCTTGTTCCACGTGGCTTGTGCCTCTGCCTTGATCTTCCTGACGGCTCTTTCGCTTCACGCCCAGACCTCCGGCGTCGGCAACATTACGGGCAACGTTACGGATGCGAGTGGCGCCGCTGTTCCCAATGCGCCGGTCACAGTCACGGACACGGATACGGGCGTCTCGCGTTCGATTACAACGAACGGCGATGGCTCCTATTCGGCGAGCTTCCTGCAGCCTGGCCGCTATGAAGTCGTCCTGGGCGGTGGTTCCTTCGGTAAGGTGGATCGCAAGAACCTCGTGCTTACCGTCGGCCAGATCCTGACGGTTGACGCGGCTCTTCCGGCGGCGTCCGTCTCGACCGAGGTCGTGGTCACCAGCCAGTCCCCCTTGATCGACACGGAGAAGACCGAGGTTTCGCAGACCGTCGACCAAACGCTTATCTCGAACCTGCCCGTGAACGGGCGCAACTGGAGCGACTTCGTCCTGCTGACGCCCAACGTTGTGCAGGATGGCGGCACCGGCCTGGTCAGCTTTCACGGCATCAGTGGCCTCTACAACCAGAACTACGTCGACGGCGCGAATAATAACCAAATGCTGTTCTCGGAGGCTCGGGGCCGCTCCTCGGGTGCTCCCTACGTCTACTCGCTCGACTCTATCAAGGAGTTCCAGGCCGAGACTTCGAACTACTCGGTTGAGTTCGGCCAGGCGGTCGGAGGCCAGGTCAACGCGATCACCAAGTCTGGTACGAATGCGATTCACGGCGATGCATTCTACTATCTACGCTACCCGACTCTGAACGCGCTTGATCCGGTCAGCAAGTACCAGGGGCTTCACGGCGGCAATCCGTTCCTGCTGACCCAGCCCATCCATCAGCAGCAGCAGTTTGGCGGCAGCGTCGGCGGGCCGGTGATCAAGGATCGCCTGTTCTACTTCTTTACCTATGATGGTTTCCGGCGCGTCGGCCGTGTTCTCTACTCGAACACCAACATCATTGCGACGACGCCCTCTGGAATGACCGCTTCGACGACCACCATCACGCCGACGCAGTGCCCTGCCACCATTACCTCCGCGCAGTGCCTCAGCGCCATCAACTTTCTCTTGTCCACCTCCGATGCCACCGCGCCGCCGCCGGTACGATTTGCGAAGGAGAACATCTTCTTCCCGCGGTTGGACTTCCACATCAACAGCAAGAACGACATGTTTGTGAACTACAACTTCGCTGACTTTGACAGCAGCTATGGGTACTCTTCGGCTCCGACTTTCAGCAACAGCTCTCCGAGCACCAATGGGCCCACCAGCTACCACGAGCGTTTTCTCATTGCCGGCCTGACTACGCAGGTCTCCGGCCGATCGGTGAACCAGGTTCACTTCCAGTACGGACAGGATCTCGAGACTGCGGGCGCCAACGCTGCCGGCCCGTCCATCGGCCTTAGCAACCTGCTGACCTACGGTATGCCGAATGCACTGCCGCGCATCGCGGAGCCGAATGAGCACCGCACGCAATTTACCGACGTCTTCTCGACGGTTCATGGCCACCATAGCTTCAAGTTTGGTGGCGACGCGAACCTGGTCCACGAGGTGATGATTAATCTCTTCCAGGGCGGCGGTGTTTATTCCTACGCCGGCTCCACCGCACTGCAGAACTTTCAGAGTTGGGCTGCGGACAGCTTCCGCGGCCAGCCCGGTGATACCGATCGGTACGCCGGCTATCACTACACGAGCTTCGTGCAAACGATTGACGTGCTGAACACGGCTGCCAACACGCAGGGCAAGGACGACTTCTGGTTCAAGATTTTCGACGGTTTTGCCGAGGATAGCTGGAAGCTCCGGCAGAATCTTACGCTGAACATCGGCGTTCGCTACGACGTCCAGCTCACACCGCCGCCGATCAAGAACAACACCAACTACGCCCCGCTCTCGACCTACTACAGCAGCACCATCAAGAACGTTACCGACCGCGTGCAACCGCGCATTGGCTTCAGCTACTCGCCCCACGAGGGCACGGTGGTGCGTGGCGGCTACGGTCTCTTCTCCGGTCTGAACCAGGGCAGTACGTACTACGCGATGCGGGTCGAGAACGGCGTCGTGCAGATCAACTACAACTATCAGGGCTGCGGAGCCAGCTGCACGGCTGCTGCTGCAGCTGCTGCCGGTCTCACCTTCCCCAATGTGCCCTTCATTCCCACGGGTCCGTCACTCTCGACGTCGCTCTATCCCTCGGGCGGAACGGCTCCTGCGGTCTCGGGTGCCGGCAACCTGGGCGTGCAGAGCTTCCACGGCCTCGATCCGAACTTCGTTCCGCCGCTCTCGCATGAGGCGGAGCTCGGCGTGGAGCAGGCGCTGCCCGGCAAAATCTCGCTTGGAGTCGGTTATGTGGGCTCGCGTACACTGCGGCTGCCAGTCTTCCTCGATGCCAACCTCGTCGGCCAGACACCGCACGGCTCACGCAGCTACAACGTTCTGAACGCGTCGAACGCCTTGGTTGAGCAGATTACGGTGCCTGTGTATATTCTTTCCGATCGCCGGAACCCGCTGCTCCAGTCCTACAACACCGGTTTCAGCGTGGCGAACGCCTGGTACAACTCGCTTGCCGTCACCGTGCGCCGTCCCTTCGCTAATGGGCTTGAGGTCCTCGGCAATTACACCTGGGCCAAGGCAACTGATACGGATCAGGTCCAGGGCGCCTTCGGAACCTTCTATGGCGGCAACACCGTGCTCGATCCGAACAACGTTCGTGCGGAGAATGGCTTGTCGGACCTCGACGTTCGCAGCCGCTTCGTCCTGAGCCTCGTTTACCAGCCGCAGCTCTTTCATGACAATAAGTGGGCGAAGCAGATCATCGACGGCTTTGTCTTCTCCGGAACGGAGACCGCCTCTGCCGGGCAGCCGATCGTCGCCAGCATGAGCGGTACGGTCTACAACGGCAGCTCGAGCAGCTATGGCTCGGCCGGCGGCATCTATGGCGGCGCCATGAGCTCCTCCTCGGGCGCGGCGACCACCGGCCGTCCCCCGCAGATTGGTCGCAACAGCATCATTGGGCCGGGATTCAACAACCTGGACTTCCGCATCTCCCGCGATGTGCCGATTCACGAGAACATCAAGCTGCAGTTCATCGGCGAATCGTTCAACCTGGTTAACCACCGCATTATTACCGGTGTGAACTCTACCTACTCGACTTACGTCGCCGCAACTGCGACGTCGACGACCTGTTCGACCAAGTCTGCTGCTCCTGCCGGCTCACCTGTCCAGGGCTGCATCACGCCGTTCGCCGGAACGGGCACGGCAGCATTTGACGCTCCGTCCAGTACGAACAACACGCTGTACGGACCACGTCAGCTGCAGGTTTCGGCGAAGTTGTTCTTCTAGGCTGAAGCTGCACCCTCAACAGAAAGACAGCCCTCGAACTCCGGGCCGCATTTCCTGTTGTTGCGTTATATAAAGATGGTGCGCCCGGCAGGAGTCGAACCTGCGACCTACAGCTTCGGAGGCTGCCGCTCTATCCAGCTGAGCTACAGGCGCGTACCTTAAGCGTAGCACGATCACACCAGCTGACCAATCGAAAGAGAGAACGCGCCCATGCTGCTCCGCCCACTTGCTTCCTTTGCCTGTAGTCTTCTTGTCGCTACCGCAGGTTTCGCTCAGGCGGCCGCTTCCAAGGTTCTGCCCAGCCCGGCCGCGAAGGCCTCCGTAATGTTGAACGGCAAGTCGGTTACCATCGACTACAACACGCCCCACATGCGTGGCCGTAAGATCATGGGCGGCCTCGTCCCCTACGGCGAGGTATGGCGCACAGGTGCTAACCCCGCCACCACGTTGAAGACCGCCACCAATCTCAAGATCGGCACGCTGGATGTTCCGGCCGGCACCTACACGATCTACTCTCTGCCCGGTGCAGACAAGTGGCTGCTAATTATCAACAAGCAGACCGGGCAATGGGGTACCGAGTATGACCAGAAGCAGGACCTTGGGCGCACACCGATGACCAGCAAGCCGCTCAGCTCGCCCCAGGAGGTAATGTCGCTCTCCTTCGAGCACACTGCCGGCGCCTCGACCGAGCTGCACATCAGGTGGGAGACGACCGACGAGTTCGTCAAGATCACAGCCCAGTAGCGAAGCGTGCGCGAGGGGCATCAGATGCTCCTTGCGCGCCTTCGCTGAGGCTCAACGCAGACCCATGTCTATGCCCGCCGCAACTCTTACGCCCGAGCAGCTTCAGCGCATTGCCCGCGCCCTTGCCGACCCAAACCGGTACGAGATGCTACGCCAGATCTATGCCAGCACCGAGATGACCTGCGGCGGCGTTGCGAGCCAGGTTCCGATCTCGGCTGCGACCTGCTCGCATCATCTGCGTGAACTCGAGAACGCCGACTTGATCAAGGTTACCAAGGACGGCCGCTTCAAGCTGCTGACGCCTCGCCGCGAGGTCTGGCGTGCCTACCTGGCAAATCTTCGCCAGCTCTAAGCAAGCTCTCGTCCCCTGATGCAGGAAAGGCTGGACGAGTGATCGTCCAGCCTTTTTGGAGGAAAGAACGGCTTACTCGAGGACGGACCCGCCGCGGGTGCCCTTGGGACGCCGGTTGGCCTGGAGAACCTTCTTCCGCATACGCAGGGACTTCGGCGTGACCTCGACGAGCTCGTCATCGGCAATGAACTCGATCGATTGCTCGAGGGTGAGAACTTTGAACGGGACGAGGCGGAGAGCATCGTCCGACCCGGAGGCACGCATGTTGGTGAGCTTCTTTTCGCGCACCGCGTTGACGTCCAGATCGTTATCGCGCGAGTGCTCGCCGACCAGCATACCCTCATAGACCTCGACACCATCGCCGATAAAGAGGATGCCGCGTTCCTGGACGCCGTCAAGCGCGTACGTCGTCGTAATGCCCGTCCGGTCGGAGATGAGGGCGCCCGAGGGACGCTGCGGGATCTCACCCTGATAGGGGATGTACTCGCCGGCAATGGAGTTCATGACGATGGTGCCGCGGGTCTCGGTCAGCATCTCATTGCGGAGACCGATGAGGCCTCTTGAGGGGACCTTGAACTCCATGCGGACGCGGCCGGAGCCGTGATTCGCCATCTTGACCATCTCGCCCTTTCTCGGTCCGAGACGCTCGATCACGGTGCCGACAAAGTTCTCCGGGATGTCAATGGTGAGGACCTCGGAGGGCTCCATGAGGGCGCCGTCCACACGCTTGGTGACGATGGTGGGACGCGAAACCATGAGCTCAAAGCCCTCGCGGCGCATCATCTCGATGAGAACGGAGAGCTGTAGCTCGCCCCGGCCGAGAACCTTGAAGTTGTCCGGGGTGCCGGTGTCTTCGACCCGGATCGAGACGTTGGTCAGAAGCTCTTTTTCGAGGCGCTCCTTAATGTTGCGCGATGTGACGAGCTTGCCCTCGCGGCCTGCGAATGGCCCGTTGTTGACGGAGAAGACGATGGCAATGGTCGGGTCGTCGATCTTGATCGGCGGCAGCGGTTTGGGGTCAACAAGGTCGCAGAAGCTCTCGCCGATGGTAATACCCGGGATGCCGGCAATGGCGACAATGTCGCCGACCTCGGTCTCGGTGGTGTCTTCGCGCTTGAGGCCGTGAAAGGTAAAGAGCTTGGTGACCTTGACCGGCTGCATGGTGCCGTCCAGCTTGGCGAGGTTGACCTCCTGCCCAATCCTCAGCGTGCCATTGAAGACGCGGGCGATGGCCAGGCGGCCGAGGTAATCAGAGTAGTCGAGATTGGTTACGAGGACCTGCAGGTCGCCGTCCGGCGTTCCCGGCGCGGCCGGGATGGTCTTAAAGATGAGCTCGAAGAGGGGTTGCAGGTCGGTGCCAGGGACGGCGAGGTCCATGGTGGCGGTGCCGGCCTTACCGTTCGTATAGATGACCGGGAACTCAAGGATGGACTCGTCGGCGTCGAGGTCGATGAAGAGGTCGTAGACCTCGTTCAGTACTTCCTGGGTGCGGGCATCAGGCCGATCAATCTTGTTGATGACGATGATCGGGGTGAGCTTAGCCTCGAGGGCCTTCGACAGGACGTAACGGGTCTGCGGCAGGGGACCTTCACTGGCATCAACGAGGAGGACGACACCGTCGACCATCTTGAGCGCCCGTTCGACCTCGCCGCCGAAGTCCGCGTGGCCCGGGGTGTCGACGATATTGATCTTGGAGTCGTGGTACTGAATCGCCGTGTTCTTGGCAAGGATGGTGATGCCACGCTCTTTTTCGAGGTCATTCGAATCCATCACGCGCTCGGCAACGGCTTCGTTCGAACGGAAGGTGCCGGACTGGCGGAGCATGGCATCGACGAGGGTGGTCTTACCATGGTCGACGTGGGCGATGATAGCGATATTACGAATAGCTTGGGCGGTCGTCTGAGTACTCACTTCGGGTGTACGTCCTGTTCTATGGAGGGCTTGGCGCTTGAGGCTGATGCTGGAAGGGAAATGCGCGTCTTTCCTAGTTTAGCGCAAACGGCCATTACTGACTGTCGCTCCTGTGAAGTGACTGCGAAGAGATCACAGTGCAGTCAGGCGAAATACTCGGATCGTGCCTAGACGACACACGATAGAGCGGTGCTTTCGTGGTCCTACTACTCAGGATTTGTACCTACAATCCGAGGTCGACCAGTGGAGATCAAATAGAAAGGTGCTGCCCGGAGGCAGCACCCGATCAGGCCGTCAACAGCTCAGATCTACTTGCTGGCGGTTTCAAAGCGCTTGTTGATCTCCTGCCAGTTGACCGTGTTCCACCAGGCGGCAAGATAGTCCGGCCGCTTATTCTGGTACTTGAGGTAGTAGGCATGCTCCCAGACGTCGTTGCCGAGGATTGGGTAGAGCCCCTGCGTGAGCGGATTGTCCTGGTTCGCCGTCGTGATGACCTTGAGCTTACCGCCCTCGAAGACCAGCCACCCCCAGCCGGAGCCGAACTGCTTGGCCGTGGTCTCGTTGAAGAGCTTCTTGAAGCTTTCGAAGTCGCCGAAGTCAGCCTTGATCTGCTCACCGATGTTGCCGGTCGGCTCGCCGCCGCCCTTCGGCTGCATGATCTGCCAGAACATAGTGTGGTTGACGTGACCGCCGCCATTGTTCTGGACGACCTTCCGGACGTCCTCGGGGGTGCTCGGGAGGTCCTTAATCAATTCTTCGGGCGTCTTTTTGCCGAGCTCCGGATATTTCTCAACGGCTCCGTTCAGGTTGGTGACGTAGGTCTGGTGGTGCTTGTCGTGGTGAAGCTTCATGGTTGCTTCGTCGATGAAGGGCTCAAGCGCGGCGTAGTCGTAAGGAAGCGGGGGAAGTTCAAAGGCCATTGTGTTCTCCTGTGCAGGGCACGGTCGTGGGTGTGGCTCGGTGCTTGAGGAAGTCGACCTCAAGGTCTATGTCGTTCTTCGATGCGGTCGCGGTCTCGATTAATGCAGATTGCTGGCGGCCGATGCGACACCCGAATCATAGCGCAGGGAAGATCTTCGCGGGATTCCATGGGGCGTGAGTCGCCTGGAGCGGGACAGCCATTTGTCGTCTGTTCTCCCGCGCCGCCCGGTTTTGGTTTCTAATATCTCGATGAGTGATCTTGCCGTTTCGTATCGCTGGCTCGATGACCAGGGACCCGCGTTTGGGGCTCCTGGCCTGCCGCCGCGCTGGACTTCCAGCCGCAAGGATGCGGTAATTACAGCCTATGCGGCCTCCAGCCGGGTCTGGTTTACGACGTCGCACGGAACAATGAACGAGATCTACTATCCGACTATCGATCGGCCCCAGACACGCGACATGGAACTGCTGTTTACCGACGGCGAAAGCTTCTTTCATGAAGAGAAGCGCGATTTTAACTACGATTTCAATTACATCGATGCCGACGCGCTGGCCGTACGCGTGTCGGGCGGCGAGCGCGAAGGGCGATACCGCGTAACCAAGGAGTTCATCAGCGACCCGCACCATCCGGTGGTGCTGATGAACGTGAAGGTAACCGGCGACGAGGCAGTTCTGTCGCGTCTGAAGTGCTATGCACTTCTGGCGCCCCATCTGGATGGCGGCGGGGCGGGGAACTCGGCTCGGTCGATCCTAATTGCGGGCCAGCGGGCGGTGCTGGCGTGGAAGGGCAACACGTCGCTGGCCCTGGGTGCGGACTGCGGCTTTACACGATCATCTTGCGGTTACGCGGGGACAAGCGACGGATTCCAGGACCTCATCAGCAACATGAAGATGGACTGGCAGTTTGGCCAGGCGATGGATGGCAATATCGCCGTCATGGGTGAGATCGACGTAGCCAGCCACCGGGAGTTTACGATCGCAGTGGCGTTGGGCGATGGCCACCATGCGGCGCTGGCAGGGATGATGCAGACGTTGTCAACTCCGTACCCGGAGCATGCGACGCGATTCGTGGTGCAGTGGAAGCGGGCCGGCGCGCCGGATAAGCTGGCAACGGTGGCGATGGACGCCGGAACGCTGACGCGGATCAGCGAAAACGTCCTGCTTGCCCATGAGGACAAGACGTACTCGGGCGCGTTTATCGCCTCAGCATCGATCCCCTGGGGAGCGTCAAAGGGCGATGACGATCTAGGTGGCTACCACCTGGTCTGGACCCGGGACATGGTGCAGACAGCGACGGCGCTCCTGGCATGCGGCCGCACGGATACGGCCCGCCGGGCACTGGTCTATCTTGCCTGTACGCAGCAGCCGGACGGCAGCTTCGCGCAAAACTTCTGGATCGACGGAACGCCCTACTGGACGGGCATCCAGTTGGACGAGGTTGCCTTCCCGATTATGCTCGCCTGGCGGCTGTGGAAGCTGGATGGGCTGGGGAGCTTCGACGTATTCTCTTTTGTGGAAGCAGCGGCAGCATTTCTGGTCCGGTATGCGCCGGTGACCCAGCAGGAGCGGTGGGAGGAGAACGCCGGGTACTCGCCGTCCACCCTGGCGGCGGTGATCTCAGGGCTGGTCTGCGCTGCCGATATAGCGCGCGCCCATGGCGCAGTGGAACTGGCCAGCTTCCTCGAAACGTATGCGGACTGGATCGAGGCCAATCTGGACCAGTGGACCACGACGAACAATGGCGTGCTGCTGCCCGAAGTAAAACGGCATTACATGCGCATCCGTCCACCAGCTCCCGGTGAGCCGTTCCACAATGACCAGATTCCGCTTGGGAATATCCATCTTGCAAACCGCGGACCGGGGGAGCAATACAACTTTGAAGCGCGGGAAGTTATCGATGCAGGATTTCTCGAGCTGGTCCGGTACGGAGTTCGTCGGGCAGACGACCCGCTGATCGTCGATTCACTCAAGGTTGTGGACCATTGTCTGAAGATCGAAACGCCCTATGGTGCGGCGTGGCGGCGCTATAACCATGACGGTTATGGCCAGCGGAAGGATGGCGGACCCTACGAGGGATGGGGCCAGGGGCGCGCCTGGCCGCTGCTGGGAGGCGAGCGGGCGCACTATGAGCTGGAAGCGGGCGGCGACGTGAAGCCATTTATCGCCGCGTACGAGAAGTTCAGCTCCGTGGGAGGGATGTTGCCGGAGCAAGTCTGGGACACCGAGGATCTGCCGTCCGAGGGGCTGTACTTTGGCAAGTCGGCCGGCTCGGCGCAGCCCCTGGTGTGGGCTCACTCGGAGTACCTGAAGCTGCTGCGATCGACGGTGGACGGCCGCGTCTTCGACCGGATCTCGGTAGTCGAGGATCGATATAGCCGGCCAGTAAAGGACCGAAATTTTCATAGCTTGGTGGAGATCTACCAGATCTCGCGTCCGGTAACGACCTTAACTGCGGGGTTGATGCTGCGCCTTGTGGACGCGAAGCCCTTTCGCGTCATCTATACGATGGACGATTGGAAGACGAAGACAGAAGTAGAGGGAAAGGCGGTCGGCTACCCCGGATCGTATGCGGATATCTTCACCACCCCGGAGCAGACCGGCAGCATCATTTTCACGTTGCAATGGACGGGGCACGACCAAAACGGAGACGGCCAGTGGCTTGGTCGCAACATTGATGTTAAGCTCACCAGCCCCGATCCCCGACCCGCTGGGTGAGGCGCAGTGCTTGAAGACGTCTCGCTTGTACACTGTCAGACAGCGCGCTAGCTGCGCTGTGAACTTGAAGTAGAAGCCGCGCCGCGCGGAACTTGAGGAGAAGAATGAGCGACCAGCAACAGCAGGAACTTGACCAGTTATCTATCAATACGCTCCGCTTTCTCGCTGTAGACCAGGTGGAGAAGGCCAAGAACGGCCATCCCGGCGCCCCGCTTGGCTGCGCACCGATTGCGTACCTTTTGTTTCACAAATTCATGAAACATGATCCGAGTGATCCGAAGTGGTCGGACCGGGACCGCTTCGTGTTGTCGAATGGCCATGCTTCCGCGCTGCTTTACGGCGTGCTGCACCTCTCTGGCTACGACCTGCCCATGTCGCAGCTCGAGCAGTTTCGCGAGTGGGGATCGCATACGCCCGGCCATCCGGAGTACGGCGAGACGCCAGGCGTTGAAGTAACGACCGGACCCCTGGGCCAGGGGTTCGCCGAGGCAGTGGGTCTCGCAATCGCCGAGAAGCACCTGTCAGCCGTCTTTAATCACGAGAATCAGATTCCGGTGGATCACCATACATACGTGCTCTGCGGCGATGGCGATCTGATGGAAGGAATCTCGCACGAGGCGTCTTCACTGGCAGGAACGCTGAAGCTGGGCAAGCTGATCGTGCTGTACGACGATAACCTGATCTCCCTGGATGGGCCGACGGATCTTTCCTTTACCGAGGATGTTGTGGAGCGCTTCAAGGCGTACCACTGGCACGTGCAGACGGTTGGGGACGGCAACGATCTAGAGGCGCTAACGATGGCCATCGAGAACGCGAAGGCAGAGACGACGCGGCCCTCGCTCATTAAGGTTCGGACGGTAATCGGCTATGGCAGCCCGAAGGCAGGGACGAAGAGTGTTCATGGCGAGGCGCTCGGACCGGAAGCGACCAAGGCGACGAAGTGCAACCTGAACTGGCCTGAGGATAAGAGCTTCTACGTGCCGGAGGCTGCAGCGAAGAACTGGGGCTCGCTGGTCGAAAAGGGTAAAAAGGAGCATGCCGCATGGCAGGCGAAGTATGAGGAGTATGCGAAGTCCTACCCGGAGAAGGCAGAAGAGTTTGACCGCCGGACTTCAATGAAGCTCCAGGAAGGCTGGGAGAAGAAACTCCCGGTATTCCCGCCTGATAAGCCGATCGCCACGCGCAATGCGGGACAGATGGTGATGAATGCAATTGAAGGCGTGGTTCCGGAGTTGTTCGGCGGTGCGGCCGACCTGACCAGTTCGACCAAGACGATCTTCAAGGATTCGGAGAACTTCCACCTTGATCCCAAAGGCCGCAATGTCTTTTTTGGCGTGCGTGAGTTTGGCATGATGGCTGCGGTCAACGGCATGGCGGCGCATGGCGGACTGATTCCGTTCGGGTCAACCTTCTTCACCTTCTCCGACTATTGCCGTTCTGCCCTGCGCATGGGAGCCCTGCAATCGTCGCACTCGCTCTACATCTTCACCCACGATTCGATCGGTCTCGGCGCGGATGGTCCGACGCATCAACCGGTGGAACACCTGATGAGTCTGCGCGCTATCCCGCAGCTTACAGACTTCCGACCTGCGGACGCGAACGAGACGGCTGCATGCTGGCGGCTGGCACTTGAGCGGCACAAGGCGGCGTTTATGGCGCTCTCGCGTCAGGACCTGCCGGTGCTCGACACGGCAAAGTACAACGTAGCCGAGGGCGTGCCGCATGGTGCGTACGCGCTTGACGACTCGGGTAAGGACATCATCCTGATTGCGACCGGTTCAGAAGTCTCCTTGATTCTGCAGGCTGCTGAGAAATTGAAGGCAGAAGGCATCCATGCTTCGGTGGTTTCGATGCCGAGCTTCGCGATCTACGATGAGCAGGATGACGCCTACAAGGCTAAGCTCATGCCCGAGGATACGCCGAAGCTGGCGGTTGAAGCGGGTGCAACGATGGGCTGGTGGAAGTATGTCGGGCACAATGGCGGCATCATTGGCGTTGATAAGTTTGGCGCCTCAGCCCCAGGACCGAAAGTAATGGAAGAGTACGGCATCAGCGTGGAGAACGTCGTCGCGCATGCAAAGAAGCTGGTCAAGAAGTAACGGCACGGGAAGTGAGGGTGAGGTGATGTGGCTCGCCCTCACTCCCGACCATCCAGGAGAGTGGTGGAGATGATAGATGGTGACGAGTGAGCGCGAGATGGTGAAGAAGCCGGTTGAGCCGCCCGGAGCAAAGAATTCGACCTCGTTGCAGCCGACATATGAGGACAGCGTTCCATTGGCAGATGACGATTGGGAGCTCGAGGACGAGTAGGCGATTAGGCCTGGAACTAAGATTGTAGCGCCAAGAGAGAATATCTATGAAGATTGCGATCGCCGCGGATCATGCAGGTTTTCCGCTGAAAGAAGAAGTTCGGGAGTTCGTCGCGAAGATGGGCCATGAAGTCCACGACCTCGGCGCATTCAACACGGAAGCATCCGACTATCCAGATTTTGCGGTACTCGTCGGCAAGGAGCTAATGGCGGGTGCGGCGGAGCGGGGAATCCTGATCTGCGGCTCGGGCGTGGGCGTGTGTATTGCGGCGAATAAAATGCCGGGTATCCGTGCCAGCATGTGTCACGATACTTATTCGTCTCACCAGGGTGTAGAGCATGACCAGATGAACGTACTGGTACTTGGCGCGCGCGTCATTGGGCCGGCACTTGCGTTCGAGTGTGTCGAAGCGTATCTAAAGGCTCACTTCATTGCCACGGAAGAGCGATTCGTACGGCGGCTAAACAAGGTCTTGGCGATCGAAAAGCAGTACATGCCCGCAGCTGCTGGAACGGTTCTGGCCTCCTGATTTTGACAGCAAAATCTGCTGCCATCGCATCGTGCCAGCCGATCACAGCATCTGGAGAGTATGACAACTAACGCGCAAGCTCGTAACTGGTTTATTACTGGTGCATCGACCGGCTTCGGTCGCGTTCTGGCTGAAGAGCTGCTCAAGTCTGGCAACAAGGTGGTTGCGACGGCACGCAAGGTGGATCAGGTCGCCGACCTGGAAACACAGTATCCCAATGCCGCCAAGGCACTGCCGCTCGATGTAAGAGATGCCGAGCAGGTGAAGTTGACGGTGGCTGCCGCGATCGAGCATTTCGGCCATATCGATGTCGTCGTCAACAATGCTGGCTACGGTGTAGCCGGTGCACTCGAGGAAGTTTCAGAGACCGAGTATCAGCCCATGTTTGAAACTAATGTCTTTGGGCTGATTGGTGTGACGAGAGCGTTCTTGCCGCACCTGCGGGAGCGGCGGTCAGGACACATCCTCAATCTTTCCTCGATCGGCGGGCTGATGGGCCTGCCTGGCTGGGGCTTTTATAACGCGACGAAATTTGCAGTGGAGGGTCTCTCGGAGGCGCTCGCCGTAGAGTTAAAGCCGCTTGGTATCTACGTGACGATCGTTGAGCCGGGCCCGTTTCGAACGGATTTCCTTGGCCGCTCAGGCGTGGAAGCGAAGGAGAGGATCTCGGACTACGACGCGACCGCCGGCAAGACGCGCGACTACTTTCACGAGAACGTGGGCAAGCAGCCCGGCGATCCGGTCCGAGGGGTTCACGCGATGATGCAGGTCGTCGATTCAGCTGACCCGCCGGTGCACTTAATTCTCGGGGCCATCGCGCTTAAGCGTTTTCGGGGGAAGATCGAGTCCTTCCAGAAAGAGATTGCTGCGTGGGAGCCGGTCACTCTTGGCGCTGATTTCCCGGAAGGTGAGTAGGCGGTGGGCTTAGTGAATACAATCTTCTGGGACTTAGGCGGTGTGGTTCTCACGAATGGGTGGGACGGGGACCAGCGTGCCCACGTGCTGTCTGCGCTCGGGGTTGATGTGGCGGACTACGAGTTGCGCCACGAAGCTGCAAACTTCTTCTGGGAGCGCGGCCTTTCGACGGCCGAGGAGTTCTTTCGTAAAACGGTTTTCAGCGCCGACCAGCCTTCGCGTGATTTCAGCTATGACGAGCTCTGGTCGCTGGTATGCGCGGAAAGCAAGGTACTGCATCCCGAGTGTATCGATATCCTGGGAAAGCTGCATGACGCCCGTGAGTACAAGCTGGCTACCCTCAACAACGAATCGCGGGAGCTGAACGCCCACCGGTTGGATGCGTTTCGTCTGCGCCCCTACTTCGACTTCTTCATCTGTTCCGGTTATGTGCACGAGATGAAGCCTCACCCGGATATCTTTCGGACAGCGATCGAGATAGCCGGTGTGGCGCCGGAACACACCCTTTTCATCGATGATAAGCAGGAGAACTGTGATGTCGCCCTCGCATTCGGCATGAACGCGATTCGCTTCACCTCACCGGCGCAACTTACCGTCGCGCTCGCACAAATCGGCATACAAGCTGCATAGGAATACGGTCATCAGGGGCGTGAGTGATGGATTGTAGCCGCTCGCTGCATACTGATGTGACATCTAAGTTTTAGAAATGTGAAGGAGTAGATCATGTCGAGCACAGTGACCATTCCGCCTGTTGAAGCGGATGCAACCAAAAAGGGTGAGCGCATACCGGAGGCCTGCATTGTGGTTATCTTTGGCGCATCGGGTGATCTGACCAAGCGTAAGCTGCTGCCGGCGCTTTACCACCTGGATCAGTCGGGCCTGTTGCCAAAGGATTTTGCTGTGGTCGGCGTTGCGAGGCGAGATCTCAGTGCGACCTTCGGACCGGACATGCAGGACGGCATCTTGAAGGGTGGTGGCGTTGAGGAGAATGACCCCAAGCTCAAGCCGTTCATGGACCGCGTGAAGTACTTCGCAACCGAGTTCGACAACGATGAGGGCTTTGAAAAACTTAAGGCATACCTGGCCGACCTCGATACCGAGCTGAACACCAAAGGCAACCGGCTGTTTTACCTCGCCGTAGCGCCGGAGTTCTTTGCCGATATTACGCACCGGCTCGGCGCTCATGGAATGACAAAGGCCTTCGAGGGAGAGCACCATTGGGTGCGGGTGATCATCGAAAAGCCTTTCGGGACCGATCTCAACTCGGCACGCGAGCTGAATGATGCTGTCAATGCGGTACTGTCAGAGGATCAGATCTTCCGCATCGATCATTATCTGGGCAAAGAAACAGTACAGAATATTCTCGTCTTCCGCTTCGGCAACGGCATCTTTGAGCCAGTCTGGAACCGCAACTTCATCGACCACGTCGAGATCACGGCTGCTGAGTCGATCGGCATCGAGGGCCGCGGTCCGTTCTACGAGAAGGCTGGCGCTGCACGCGACGTGCTACAGAATCATGTGATGGAAGTGATGTCCTTCGTGGCGATGGAGCCACCAGATTCGTTCCAGGCCGACGCTGTTCGGACGGAGAAGCTGAAGGTCTGGAAGGCGATCGAAGGGATTCCGGTTGAGGATACGGTGCGCGGGCAGTACGGTCCGGGTAAGGTGGACGGCAAGGATGTGATCGGCTACCGGCAGGAAGACCGGGTAAATCCAGAGTCCCATACGGAGACCTATGCCGCCGTGCGGCTGGAGATCGAGAACTGGCGCTGGGCTGGAGTGCCGTTCTACCTTCGTGCGGGGAAGCGGCTTGCGAAGCGCGTGACGGAGGTGACGGTTGTCTTCAAGCAGCCACCGATGCACCTCTTCAAGAGCAGCAACAGCGAAGAGATCGAGCCGAATGTTCTGACGATGCGCATCCAGCCGGACGAGGGAATCAGCCTCTGCTTTGGGGCAAAGATCCCGGGACCAACGACCAATGTGCGGCCGGTGACAATGCATTTCAGCTATGCGGAGGCTTTCGGGAAGAGTTCGGCAAACGGCTATGAGCGGCTGCTGCTTGATGCGATGCTTGGCGATGCGACCCTCTTCGCTCATCGCGACGGCGTTGAGGCAACATGGGCGCTCTTTACGCCGATTCTCGAGGCTTGGGCTGCAGATACCAATACCAACTTTCCAAACTACGCCGCAGGTTCCTGGGGACCTGAGACAGCGAACGACCTGCTCGCAAAAGATGGCCGGACTTGGCGCAAATTGTAACCCCAATCGTGTTCAGGAGCTGACCGAATCATGCCGCGACCGGTCTCTGTTACATATGAAGTTGCACCAACCTCTGGTGCCGTTGCGCGGGCCGCGGCGAAGTTGTTTATAAACAGCATTTTGTCAGCGGTTGCGGCTCGCGGACGGGCGCGAGTCGCCATCTCCGGCGGGTCGACGCCGAAGGCAATGTTTGCACTACTCGCCAATGCCGAACAGCCGTTCCTCAAGCAAGTGCCCTGGGAGGCGCTGGACCTCTACTGGGTGGATGAACGGTGTGTGCCGCCGGACGATAAAGAGTCCAATTACCGGATGACGAACGAGGCCATGCTCTTGCACGTGCCACTAGCGCCTGAGCGAGTACACCGGATGGAAGGTGAATTTGATCCGGAAGTTGCCGCGTCCCGCTATGAGTCGACCTTGCGGAATACGTTCAAGTTGGAGGGAGCGGAGACGCCGACCTTCGACCTGATCCTGCTGGGCATGGGCGATGATGGCCACACGGCATCGCTCTTTCCGCATACGGCGGCGCTCGACGAGATGAGCCGCCTGGTGGTTGCGAACCACGTAGCGCAAAAGAATACCTGGCGCATCACGCTGACTTGGCCGGTGATCAACCAGGGGCGCCTGGTGGCCTTTTTGATCGAGGGTGAGGCGAAGGCGGGGATACTCCATGAAGTCCTGCTAGGCAGCTATGATCCCGAGACAAAGCCCTCGCAGCTCATTCGTCCGGCAAGTGGAGAGTTGCTGTACTTGCTCGACGCAGCTGCAGCCGCTAAGCTGCCAGCACCGGCTGCACCAGCGCACGACGGGGTTGCAGTCGGCACACTGGAGCTTTCCTAAATGATTCTCGCGGGCGATGTCGGCGGTACCAAGGTCCACCTGGCGCTCTACGAATTTGCTGCCGGCCGGCTGAAACCGTTGCGCAACCAGAAGTTTCCGGCACATGAGTATGCGTCGCTCGATGACGTGGTGACGAAGTTTCTCGCCGATGGCGGCGAACATCCGACCGGCAAGGGAGAGATCGCAGCGGCGTGCTTCGGGTGCCCGGGGCCAGTGCGGAACGGACGTCTGAAGCTGACGAATCTGCCGTGGACGCTTGACTCCCGCGACCTGCAAAAGTCACTCGGTATCGAGCATATCTTTTTGATCAACGATCTTGAGGCGAACGGCTACGGCATCCCCGAGCTAGCTCCGGACCAGATCTTCACGCTTCATGAGGGGGATGCAACGGCAGTCGGTCATCGCGGTCTCATCGCGGCAGGCACAGGGCTGGGCGAGGCCCTGCTGATCTGGGACGGCAAGCGGCATCGACCCATCCCGTCCGAAGGTGGACACTGTGACTTCGCAGCGCGATCCAACCGAGAGATAGCCTTGCTGCAATATCTGCGCCACACTTTGAATGGACGGGTGAGCTTCGAGCGTGTCGTCTCGGGGCTGGGTATCAAGAATGTGTATGCGTACCTGCGCGATGTGGAGAAGATCGACGAGCCGCAATGGCTGCGCGATCGTCTGGCGACGGAAGATCCTAACGCCGTGATCGGAACCTGCGCGGAAAATGGTTCCAGCTGGATCTGCTTCGAGACGATGAAGCTCTTTGCCGGCGCGTATGGTGCCGAAACGGGGAACATCGCGCTGAAGGTGCTGGCTACGGGAGGCATGTACCTGGGCGGGGGCATCGCGCCGAAGATCATCAAAACGCTGCAGAATGGAGCGTTCACAGCGGCTTTTCTCGACAAGGGGCGCTTGTCCGCGCTGCTGCAGTCGATCCCGGTCCGCGTCATTCTGGACGACACATGCGCTCTTCTCGGCGCAGCCGCCTATGCGGAGGACAGGGCGTCGGAGCTGTCGGGTCACTCGGAGCGTGTAGCGTCAACCGTCGGAGCCTGAGCCACGTTGCCTGAGCTTGACCTGGCGCGGCGTGCTGATCCCGAAGGCCTTCCTGAGCTGATGGATCAGCCATGCAGCTTTGAGGAGCTGCGGGCCTGCCTCCGAGATATTGCGCGTGTGAATCGGCTGACGCTCGCGCACCGTCCCACGCTCGCATGGCTTGGCGAACTGATCGTGCGTTTGCCACGAGCTGCAACGCCCCTGCAGATTATCGATGTGGGCTGCGGATACGGTGATAGTCTGCGACGCATCCACACGTGGGCCGCGCAGCGTGGAGTCGCGCTCGAACTTACAGGCATCGACCTGAACGGAGATGCGATCCGTGCGGCGGCAGCCGCGACTCCGGCAGGCCTCGGAATCCGGTGGGTCCACGGCGATGCGTTTTCGTATGAGCCGTCTAACGGAATCGACATCGTGCTGAGCTCCCTGCTGACGCATCATCTTGCCGAGCCGGAGATTGTACGATTTCTTAGCTGGATGGAGGAGACTGCCCGCCTGGGATGGTTTGTCAATGATCTGCACCGGAGGGCGTTTCCGTACCGGGCTTTTCGGCTGCTGACCCACGTGGTCCCCTTTCATTCGTTTGTCAAACACGACGGCCTGGTCTCGATCCGCCGCAGCTTCCTGGCGGAGGACTGGCAGCGCTTATGCCGCATGGCCCGGCTGTCGCTCGCGGACGTGGCCATCCGGGAGTATCGCCCGGCACGGCTGTGTGTTGGCCGGATCAAGGCGTGAGCCGCGCCGCGGCACGGTGTACTTAAAAGCTCGTATGCTGAAATAGCTTGAAAATTTACCTGAGGCTCCCACATGTTCCCTGGTCGTACCCTGCTTGTCGCTGCCCTCGCTCTTACCACTTCGAGTGTTACCTACGCGCAGCGTCTTCCTGGCGGAGTCCATCCCGAACACTACAGTCTCTCCCTGACGCCGGACCTGAAGGCCGCAACCTTTGCCGGGACCGAGACGATTGATCTCACACTCGACCAACCGAGTACGACGATCACGCTGAACTCCCTTGAGATCAAGTTCGATTCCGTGACCAGCGGATCGCAGACAGCGCAGGTCTCGCTCGATCCCGGTAAGGAGCAGGCCACCTTTACCTTTCCGCAGCCCCTGTCGGCGGGTAAGCTGAGGCTCGCCATCCAGTACACAGGCATCCTCAATGACAAGCTGCGCGGCTTCTATCTCTCGAAGACCAAGGCCCGCAACTATGCCGTAACTCAGTTCGAATCAACTGATGCGCGGCGGGCGTTCCCCAGCTTTGATGAGCCCGCGTTGAAGGCGACCTACGATATCGCGTTGACAGTCGACGCCTCCGATACGGTGATTTCAAACACCAACCAGATAGCCGACAAGCCAGCCGGACCGGGAAAACACCTGGTCCGCTTCGCGGTCACACCGAAGATGTCGACCTACCTTGTAGCGTTCCTGGTCGGAGATTTCAAGTGCACTACGGGCAAAGCGGATGACGTGCCGATCCGTGCGTGCTCAACGCCGGACAAGGTGCAATACACGAAGTTCGCGGTCGAGTCTGCGGAGTACGTCCTGCATTATTACGACACCTACTTCGGCATCAAGTACCCCATGCCAAAGCTGGACATGATCGCGCTCCCGGACTTCGAGGCCGGTGCGATGGAGAACTTCGGCTGCATCACGTACCGCGAGACAGACCTGCTGGTCGATTCGAAGACTGGTTCGATTAACTCCAAAAAAGAAGTCGCCAGCGTGGTCGCACATGAGATGGCACACCAGTGGTTCGGCGACATGGTGACGATGGAGTGGTGGGATAATCTCTGGCTGAATGAGGGATTTGCCACTTGGATGGCCTTCAAGCCGGTCGACAAGTGGCACCCCGAGTGGAATTTTGCGCAGGACCGCGCGAACGAGCAGGACACGACGCTGAACTACGATTCGCAGCGAACAACCCGCACCATTCGCGCCTCCGCCGAAACGCCGGCCGAGATCAACGAGATGTTCGACGGCATCGCCTATGGCAAGGCTGGCGCAGTGCTCGGCATGATTGAACATTATCTGGGCGAGGAAGTCTTCCGTCAGGGTGTCCACAACTATCTCCAGGCGCACCTGTACGCGAACGCAACGGCGGAGGACTTCTGGGGTGCGCAAAGTGCGGCCAGTCACAAGCCAGTCGACGTGATCATGAAGAGCTTCGTTGTGCAGCCAGGCGTACCGCTGCTCACGCTTTCGGACAGGCAGGGAAGCAGCGTCCCCACCGCGCAGAGCCGCTTTTTCCTGGTGAAGAATGCAGGCAATCAGACCGCGCAGCAATGGGCGATCCCCGTCTGCTTCAAAGGCGGGCCGTGCCAGCTGCTGACACCGGAGACGACGTCGCTCAGTTTTTCAGCAGGCAACGTGCCTTACGCGAACACGGCTTCAGCGGGCTACTACCGCACCGCATACACGTCGGCAGAGTTGGCGGCGATCAGTGCTGGTGCGGAGACGGCGTTGGCTCCGCCCGAGAGGATCGGGCTGCTCGGCGACCAGTGGGCCTTGATGGCAGCCGATGATCGCTCCGTGAACGACTATCTGTCGCTGGTGCTCGCGCTTCGCCAAGATCCGAATGGGCCGGTGCTTGATAATGTGCGCAAGAAGATCAGATCGATCAACGCGCAGATAGCCACGGACGACGATCGCACACGATTGGCGGCTGTGATCCGGGCGCAGTTTGGTCCTGTCTACAGGTCGCTGAGCAAAGCAAAGGCAAGCGACAGCTATGCTCTATCCGCGCGTCGCGCTGCACTGTTCGAGATGCTCGGGGAAGCGCAGGATCCAGCAGTGCTCGCTGAGGCGCAGACCATTACGGATCAGAGCTTCAGAGATAACCGGGCGGGTGACCCGCTCTTTACGAATGTAGCGATTGAGATCGCCGCCAGGAACGGCGATGCGTCGCTCTACGACAAGTTCATGGCGATGAGCAAAGATGAGCGCGACCCTGTGCTACAGTCCGACTCGCTGCGAACTCTGGGCTTCTTCGGCGATCCGGCGCTGGTCACTCGAACGCTCGACTACGCCGTCTCGGGGCAGGTAAGAAACCAGAGCAGCTGGATCTTGATTGCCGATCTGCTCGAGCAGCAGAAGACGTCAGACCAGGCATGGCGCTACGTGCAGGACAACTGGGATAAGGTCCATGCGCAGCTGACGGCCAGTTCCGGTGAACGCATCGTCGCAGCCGCAGGACACCTTTGCACCACAGCGTCGCGCGACCAGGTGTCAAGCTTCTTTCATACGCACCCGGTAAATGGAGCAGAGCGGGCGCTCGCGAAGTCAGTCGACAGCATCAACGCCTGCATCCAGCTTCGTGCCAACCAGGAACCGCAATTGAACCACTGGCTTGATCAGTAGAAGTAGAGCAGAGGCTGAAGGACCCGCATACTCATGCGAGATGAACGCGAGACTCTACTTCTTCGTGGATTTGACGAGTGCCTTCCAGTCCTTCTCGGTCTGGTCGGCGTAAGCCATGGCGAAGTCGACAATAGCATCCTCAAAGCGATCCGAGCCGCCGATGTATCCCGCCAGGACGGCGCAGTCCCCACCCCGAGCATGACCGCGGGCAAGCATCTCACCGCAGACCGCGGCGTACTCCATCAGGCCAGTCGCCTTAAGATCGGCAAGGTTGATCGACGCCTTGTGGTCGTTCAACTGGCGAACAAGGTAGTCACGACCTTCGATGGTGGTCCAGCCAAGGAACGGATCGGATTGGATCTGCATGGCTCGCTCGCCGTCCACCACACGCTGGCCCTGGTGGGCAGGGGTTGGGCTGGTCAGGTAAGGCGCATACGCGGAGTGCACCTCTTCCTTGATCTGCAGGAACAGCGGGTCCTTCGGCCCGTTCCCCTCCATGTAAATGCAGAAATCGCGCAGCCCGACCGAGCCGGTCCCAACCACCTTGAAGGCGACATCTACGACGCGATACTGGGAAAGGAAACGCTGCCGCTCCACCTGCAGAGTGTCGATATACGGCACAAGCGAATTGATCACATGCTGGGCGGGGGTGCCGGTCATGCGTTCAAGCTGTGGCCTTTCTGTGCGGAAGATCCTGCCGGTTGCGGTCCCGCCAGGTGCCGGGTCAAGCACGGTCTGCTGGGTGCCTGCAAGCAGATGCCCACGGGCCTTCTTCGCTGTGCCAGCGGGGGATGGCTGCTTCTTCGTGGTCTTCTTCGCTGCCGGGAGCTCCTCGGTCAGGCTGTTCAGGCTGCTCATCGGCGTAGAGCGCCCGGCCAGTTGAAGGATCTGCTCGATCAGCGCAACGTTCTGCAGCCGATGAACCTGGTACTTCGCCACGTCGAGCACGGGCATCTTCCAGAACGCGTGCATCATGCCGACGTACTGATTGGCGAAGCTGCCGGCGGCCTCGCGACAGTGGGCATCCTTGCCGCCGGCCTCGCGCCCGGCAAGAATAAGGCTGGTGGCCATGCGTTTCACATCCCATTCAAAGGGGCCCGTGATGGTCTCGTCGAAGTCGTTGATGTCAAAGACTAGCCGCCCGTCAGGACCGGCGAACGCACCCAGGTTGCGCACGTGGGCATCGCCGCATAGTTGCGTGTATAGGCCGGTGTTTGGGACCAGCGAAAGGTCATACGCGATGACAGGCACTGCACCGCGAAAGTAGCCGAAGGGCGAGCAGGCCATCAGCTTGTGCTTGTATTCGATGAGGGCGGGGATGCGGCCCTTCTCGGCGACATCGAGGATCTTGCGAGCATCCTCTTTGCGCGCTGCCAGATCCCAGCTGGCGTGGCCGGCTCGCGGAAGCTGCTTGCGTTTATGACGCCCCAGGGCAAAGCGTTCTGCAGATGTGAGCGGGACAGTCATAGGAGAGAAGCATACATCGTTATTGCTGCGTCTCTTATGAAGGGAGGTCCTTATTCGTCCTGACCCATGCCCCGCCGGCTCTTCCGTGTCCCACCCCCGCCGGCCTCGGAGACGCACTTCTCCGACACCCATACCGGGTTCGCCACCTTACCGCTGGCGGCACGGTTGAACGAGCGATAAAGCTTGGCGACGTCCACACGGCCACCATGCATCTCGCGTTCCACCGCCGCGTGCATGGCCGCGATCAGATCGTCGCGCAGTTCGTTCAGAATCTTGTCGATGAAGATGTACGGCAATCGTCCTCCCTGGGTTGATGCTGCTCTTTAGAGACGCTACAAGCTAGACGATACAGGCGGGGCGGGAACAGCTGCTGCCGAGTTGACGGAGGTTGTCGGCTGCTACACTACCGTCGCGAACAGAGGAGCTATTTTCGATGCGCCTTGCAGCCTGCCTTCTCGTTGCGATCAGTGTGCCTGGGGCATCTGCCCGGACCCAGCAGCCCGTCGTCGCTCGACAGCCTGCAGTGCTGACCGGAGCTGTCGCTGGGCACATCTCCTGCAGCGATACGAACCTCCCGGCCCGCATTGCGTCCGTGACGTTGCAGTCGATTGATGTTCCCGGTGATCCCGTACCTGGGGCGAAGGCACCGCCGACCGAGGTCCTGCGTACCTACCAGACCTCGCTCGATGGCAGCTTTGTCATCCCAAAGGTGCGGCCGGGAACCTACTACGTCGTCATCCAGATGGCGGGATACCTCTCCCCCATCACGGAGTTCACGCGGGCCGAACTGTCGCAGCCCACGCCCGAGATCCTGGCGGAGGTGATGAAGGTCGTGCCCACGGTGACGGTGGAAGCAAGCCACACCACGAATCTTGAAACGCGGCTCGATCGCGGCGCGGCGGTGACGGGCGTGGTCCGCTACGACGACGGCACAGCGGTCGCCTCAACGTATGTGACCGTGTTGGCCAAGGAGACAAAGGATAAGAAGGATAGTTGGGTCTCGCGCCACGAAGGAAGCTCGACCGACGACCAGGGCCACTACCGCATTACCGGCCTTCCACCAGGAGAATACCTGCTGCGGGTCAGCCTCTCGCTTACCGATATGTATGTCAGCACCGTGATCGACGGCTCCCGCAGCTCCTCTTCGAACACCCGATACTCGCTCGAATTCTACTCAGGGGATACACCCCAGCAAAGCAAGGCCAAGTCCGTGAAGATTACAGAAGGCGAGCAGCACGATGGCGCTGACCTTACCATTCCAGTCAGCAAGCTCCATACCGTAACCGGAACGATTACGGAGTTACGGAGCGGCCACATCGTTAACGCCGGGAAAGCTGTGCTGACCTACGACGACGGCACGCAGCTTGTCTCGACCAACGTAGACAAGGACGACGCCATGTTCCACTTCGACTTTGTGCCGGAAGGAACCTATACCCTCGCTGTGTCCGAGGTGAAAGACGTCACTAGGGTAGAGATCCCGAATCCACCCGGCTCCTTCCCTCCCTCTGATACGAAGGAGACGACGGTTCGCGAGTACGGCACGCAGAAGCAGTCGCTGATCGTCGAGAGCGACATGAGCGGCGTGATGGTTGCCGTACCGCCGAAGGGCAGCAGGCAGGCAGCCACGCAGTAGGCTTCCTCGTCAGCGGATACCGAGGCGCTTCTCATAGCAGAGCACCCGCAGGCCGCGATGGTCCCGCAGGCTGATCTCCCCGGCAAGCGTATAGCCCAGCTTGGGGAAGAGCCGCTGCGTTGCTTCATTCTCCGTGCTGGTATCGACGTGCAGAACCGCTATACCGAGCGTCCTCGCGACCGCCTCAGCCTGCTGCATCAGGGAAGCTGCAACGCCCTTGCCCCGCACGACCGGGTCAACGGCCAACCGATGGACAACGATGGCCGGCTCATCGAGATCCCAGCCTACCTGCGCGTAGTCTGGTTCCTGCTCCGTCGTGATTGCGGCCACCCCGGCGAGCACGCAGTCCAACTCCGCGATCCAAAGCTGCCCTAGCTCAACGTCCCTCGTAAAGGCGTCGGTTCCTGGATAGTGGTCACTCCACTGGAAGTTGCCGGCGGAGCGCATGGCCGGGATCACCGCGGCGATCAGCCTGAGAATGACCGGAATATCGTCAAGGTTCGCTTGCCGGATCTGCATGGCCCAGCGTATCAAACCAGAACTGGTCTGGAACGCTATTGAATGTGGAAGCGCTCGCGCATCAGGCGCTGGAAGCGCGGCTTCCAGATCAGGTCGAAGGCGAGCTCCTTGCCGGGAAACATCGCGAGCGCGGCCTTGCGGCTGTCCCCGATCATCTGCGCGGCCTCCTCAATGGTCAGCGTCCGGTCCTGCGTAATTACCTGGATCACCATGTTCATCATCATCTGAAGCCGGCGAAGAAGTCTTTGCTCCTCGGCCTGCTCCTCGGCGGTCGTCGTGATAACGTCCGGTGCCTTATCTGTCGGTTCTGGCTCCATGATCTATCCCTGCTCCAGAATAAACGCTGTGGGGTAAGGAGAGGAATCCTGTTGCTGCTAGGCGAACCTCTTCTAAAACAGGTCAGCCTCTCCCACGATGGAGCCAAGAAGGTAAAATCTCGTCAGATGAACATTTCGAAACTCCTCCTCGCCCTCACCTCTGTATGGCTTACCGCTCCCCTTGCGCACGCGCAACTCGCCGTCTACGGCACCGTAGCTGTCCGCCGCATGACGGACATCCCCTACACGCAGGGGACCACGAACTACACCAACGGCAGCTTCGATCCGGTCGGCGGCACCGGCGGCGTCTTCTACGACTTCCGCAATGTCGGCCCGGTCCGACTTGGTATCGACGCGCGGGGAACCATTGTCAATAGCAAGCAGGGCGCGTACACCGCTTACAACGGGGGCGGAGGTCACATCGGCTCCGGTCTCGCCGGCGTCCGCGCAACCTTCCACACACCATTCCTTCCCTTGAAGCCCTACGTCGAGGGAATGTTGGGTGCGGCCCAGACAAACTTCGGGACCCAGTACAACAATTCCCTTACATCCTCAGGGATTTCGAACCAGAACGGAGTCCAGTACACAACCAACTTTGAGTACGACGCCTTCGCCGGCCTTGATATCACGATCTTGCCGGTGCTCGATTTCCGCGTCGTCGAGCTTGGCTATGGAGCGATCGAGGGCAACTCGCATACCTATCCCGTAGGATCGATCAGTACCGGAATTGTTTTTCACCTGCCCTTCGGCCTCGGCAAGTAGCAACCAGCTTTCCGTCTCCTCGATAACCGCCCGTCCTTTGTGCATCTCGCTACAGCATGGGTTAAGCATCTACGTATCGTCCTGAATACCACGGCATCGTACCGGATGAACAGGACTGAACGGTGTTCCTGTCACGGTTTGATCAGGAGATTCGAGTATGCCGACCACACGTTTCACGACCACGTTGAATGCGCTCAAGCAGGGCGCGAAGGCCTTCACGGTAGACAAGGCGATCACCAATATCGAAGGGTGGGAAGAGTACCTCTCCAAGCACGACCAGGAAGGTGTGAAGAAGGTTGTCGCCGACCTTGGCAAGCTCAAGAAGCTGCTGCATGCGAAGGAACTTGACGGCGAGACCATCAAGACGTTGCTCCAAAAGATGGGCAAGGACACCGTTGCCGTTGCAGGTCAGGCAGAGGGCGCAACGGCGAAGCACATCCAGGAACTCGGCGAGGCGCTTTCAGACGCCGCGTAAGCTTCAATCAAAAGGTTTGACACGGGGTAGGTGGCCAACGCCATCTACCCTTTCTGTTAGTGATCGGCCGCCCCGATGACCTCCTTGATCTGACCGTCCGGTCCAAGCAGGAACGTTATCAACCCGAACTCATCTGTCCGGTAGAGGTGGGTTCCTGCCTCCGCAAAACGAGCGATGATTTCCGGTCGGGGATGGCCGAATGTATTATTCCGGCCAACCGAGATGATCGCGTCTCGCGGCGTCAGATCAGCCAGAAAAGCAGCGCTGGTTGAAGTGCGGCTGCCGTGATGCCCGACCTTCAACAGCGTGACCGGATGAACCAGCCCTGCCCTCAGCATGGCGCGCTCACTTGCCGCCTCGGCATCACCTGCCAGCAGCACGGACGCCTGCCTATACTGCAGTCGCAGCACCAGCGAGTCGTCATTGGTCGGGGCGCGAACGTTCGTATACGAACTCGCGGGCGCGAGAACTTCCGCATCCACTCCCGCCCACCCGAAATTATCGCCCGCATGCACGTGGCGCACCACGACCCCGAGATCCTTCGCCTCAAGCAGGAGCGCGCTGTACGCAGTTGAGGAAGGATCAATCGAGACCCACAGCTCCCGCGGGCGAAAATTGCGCATCACCGCCGCCATCCCACCCATATGATCGCTGTGCGCATGGCTGAGCGCCAGTACGTCGAGCCGCCGAATGCGGCGCGACCACAGGTAAGGCGAGACGACCTCTTCACCCACGTCGAAGCGGCTGGTGGCGTCAGCTGATTCCTTGATCGCGCCAATCGGTCCGCCGGCGTCCATCAACATACTCTGGCCAGTAGGCGATACGATCAGCAACGAGTCCCCTTGTCCGACATCGATGGCCGTCACCTCGAGCAGGCCTGGCGAAACGACCGGGGGCTCGGGCCAGAGCACGACTGCAGCGGCCAATGGAAGGATGAAGGTAGCGACTGCAGCCCAGCGGCGCGACCGGCGTACGGCCCAGCAACAAAACGCCCAGCAGCCGGTCACGCAGAGTGCCACCCATAGCCCTGGACCGGGCGTCCGCAGATCGGCCGTGTGGGCCCGGCTGATGCGTCCAATCAGGCCGACGATGCCGTGCAGCAACAGCGCCGTACCGGCTCCTGGAATTGCCGCAAGCCAAGGGCTCACAAGCGATGTAAGGAAGGTGAAGACGGCCGCAGGGGCGAGCACAGCAACCAGCGGAATGCTAAGCATGTTTGCAGGAAGCGCAAAGACCGTCGCCCGATGGAAGTAAAGCGCCATGGGAAGCACCATTACCATCTCCGCAACTACGCCGATCAGCGACAACTCGAGCGCCCAGAGACTCCAACGGAAGAAGAGCGCCGGTACTCCCAGGGCACGGCGTCCGAAGATCCGCGTGAGGGGCTCGCCAAAGACTCGCAGCATGACCCGCAGCTGCGCAAGGCGCGGCGGCATGCCAACATCGAGCCAGCGATCATCGATCCTGCGCGCGACGCGGGCGTATGGCAGGAAGCTCCACTCCCCCAGCGGAATGGCCATGCCGGCGATCGCAACAATCGCCAGGAAGGTCATCTGGAAGCTGGCTTCGAAGAGGCTGCGCGGCGACCACGCAAGCACCCCGAGGGCCGCGGCTCCCAGGGCATTCAAGACGCTGCGATCCCGGGAGAGCAGCCGCGTCAGCAGGAAGAGGGTTGCCATGGCTAGCGCACGCTGTACCGGCGCGCCGAAGCCGGTCAGCAAGGCATACCCAGCCGTAAGCGTAATGGTGAGAAGTGTGGCGCTGAGGTCGCCCAAACGCAGTCGCCGCGCGAGCCAGAAGACGCCGGCGGCAAGCAGCCCCACGTGCATCCCCGAGACCACAAAGAGATGAAAGGAGCCGGTCCGCTCGAAGCCGACACGAAGGGTGTGGCTCAGCCGGGTGCGGTCGCCGAAGAGCATCGCATTGAGCATGCCGGCGTCATCAGGACCCAGCCGCATGACCGCTGGCAGCGTGTGGTTGGCCCGCGAATGCACATAGCGGACTAGCTGACCGGCGGCCCAGGCCTGCCCCCCGTACAGCCGACAGCGCAGGCGCATCGTGCTCCAATGAGCCGCGTCCATTCCAAGCCGGCTGAGGCGGGCAGCCTTGACACTTCCGCGTGCACCGATGCCTTGATCAAGTAGGTAGTCTGCATACTGCCATGCGCCAGGATCGCGATAGCGCTCCGGAATCTTCAGGCGCAGCGGAGCTTCAACAATGTCGCCACAGGCGAAGGCCGCGGCAGGCCCGATCACCGTAACGCGGACGCCCCCGGCCACCGGGACCATCCAGGCGACGTCCGGCGTGACCTGCTCAATCGCATCCACGGAGAGGTCAAGCGAGAGTGCAACTGGCTGGCCCTCCGGCTGGTCTTCAGACTGGGGCTGCGTCCAGTCCCGGCCCTCGGTGTCGACGTCCCTTCCCGGCGCGGCGGCAGGCAGTTCCTGGATGCGGATGACGTGGCCGTGCACCGTCCGGCTGAGGCCATCCGCGTAAGTTAGCAGTTCCTGCTGGGCGCCAGATGCCGGCTGGAGCTCGGCGCATGCAACCCCGATGGCGATCCACATCGCTGCGACAGCCGCCACCGATGCCCAGGCGCTCCCGCGTAAGCCGGGCCATATCAGCGCAACCAGCAACATCATCGCTATAAGCAGAACAATCGCCGGATGCCAATGCCTGGCCAGCACAATGCCGGTCGCAAAGCAAAGCGCAGCGGCAAGCAAGGGAGCGCGCCCGAATCGCAGGCGCTCAACAACCGCTTCGGGCCAGAGCTCGCGTTGCGTATCTGCGCCCGTGTGAAGGGTGCGTGCTGCCGCCATCTATGCCCCGCTATAGTGCTGCTCTACGTAGCGGCCTTCAGAGAGTCGCGACACGCAGTCGCGATTAGCGATTCAGAATGACAACTGTCTCCATGTGGAACGTTTGCGGAAACAGATCGACAAGATGGATCTCGTGGATCGTGTAGCCGGAGTCTACCATCGCCTTCAGGTCGCGCGCGAGCGTTTCCGGATCGCAGGAGACGTAAACCATCTGCGGTGCCCGAATACGGCCGAGCAGAATGCACACCTCGACGCCCAACCCGGCGCGGGGCGGGTCCATTACGATCAGGTCAGGCCGATCGCGCTGCAAGACGGCGGCGCGCAAAAAATCAGCGGCCGTTGCGCCGACCGCTCCCGTCTTCAGCACAGCCGCGAGATCGCCCACCGATGTCTCGACCCCGATAACGTCGTTGAAGCTCCCGGCAAGCGCACGGGAGAAGAGCCCCACGCCCGCAAACAGGTCCCACGCAAGCGCTCCACTGCGCCCCGCCGTAACCAACCGAACGAGCGCGTCCACCAGAAAGCGATTCACCTGGAAAAAGCTTCCGCGGCTTACCCAGTAGTCGCGGTCGGCGACACGATATTGCAGCCCTAAAGCGCCCCAGCGCGCGCCCGGCTGCTCCTTGCGACCGGAGTCGCCGACGACGATCACTCCAGCTCCAGCGAGCTCCGGAAGCTTAGCCCTGAGCCGCCCGCAGAAGGCCTGCAATTCTATACCGCGCTCACTGCGGAGGAAAAACGTCATCTGCAGCGATGACCGGTCGCCATTGGTAAACAGCTCGATCTCCGTGAGCTGGCGCGTCCACGCAACGGAGTCGCTGGCGACAATCAGGGCAGCCTCAGCCGCGCGCAGCAGGATCGGCGCAGCGATGGGACACCCAACGATGGCCAGCATCTCGTAGGAGCCACGCCGGTTGTAGCCAAAGCGCAGCGCACCGTCGATGGTCGCCACGCGGAGGCGAATGCGATTGCGATAGCCCCACGGCTCCGCACTATGAGTCTGAGGCTCGGGCACTCCTGTAAGTCCTGCCGTATCCAGCGTATCTCGTAAGATCCCGAGCTTGATCTGCACCTGTGCTGGGTAATCGGCGTGCTGGTATTGGCAGCCGCCACATGGGCCAAAGTGCGGACAAGGTGCCGCAATGCGGTCCTTTGACGGCTCCAGGATCTTAACCAACTCGGCGGCGCCGGTCTGGCCTGCAATCTGCACGACTTCGACGATCTCACCCGGTAGCGTGAACGGCACAGCGACACGCGAGCCATTCGCCACGCCAGTGCCAGTGCCGCCATAGACCATCGTATCGATGCGGATCTGCGTCAATCGAGGCTCATGTAGAAGAGACTAAGTCGCGGCAGATTCCGCATCTCGAGCATCTTCTTCTGCAGGAACTGCTGCTGTACCTGCCTGATCTGCACCGCCTGCATCTTGCCCTTATACGGTGCAAGTTCGCGCGCCGCCTGTTCCTTGAGGGCAACGAGTTCCGCCTCAGGAGCGGCCGTCATCAGCGACGCGAAGAGACGTTCTTCAAGGACGCTCAAGGTGCGATCGAGCTCCTCGAGCGACGTCGTGGGCACGACCCGCAGGCCTTCCGCCAATCCTCGCAGTCGTGCGCTGATCTCGACCGCGATCCCATCCGCCGGTGCAGGAAGCCCCGAGGTCTCGATACGCGCCGCGTTCCCCAGCAGATACTGCCCCACCCTTTCCATCTCAAAGCCGCTCTCGCGAGAGTCATCCTCAGGTCTGGCCGCGCCGATCGAAGCTTCTCTGGCCTGCTCGACCGCCTCCATCACCGCCTGTGCGCACCAGGCAAGCCCATTTACCTTGCGCGGCCGTGTAGTCGCGCGGCGAACTTTCGCGTCATGCTTGTCAAACGCGTCATCGATGCCGCGCAGCACGGCCTCGAGCGGGATGCCCGCCTCGCGCCACGTCTCGATCAGCGCCCAGTCAAGCGTCGAAAGCATCAGCAGTGAGCCACGTCGCTGCTGGAAACGCTCCTCGATCTCGGTGAAGTAATTGAAGTAATTATGCATGGCCCGGCTCACGAGCGCTTTAGGCGCGCTTGCGGTTGCGCTCCAGGTGCCGCTCGTAGATGATGCGCAGGCCGGTCAGTGTCAGCATGTCGTCAACGTTCTTCAGATACCTCGAGCCGCCCGCGATCAGGCGCGCCAGGCCGCCCGTCGCGACCGTCTTTGTCTCAGAACCCATCTCGGCGATCATGCGTTCGAGAATGCCGTCGACCAGGCCAATGTAGCCGTAATAGAGCCCGATCTGGATATTGTCGACCGTCCCGGTGCCAATCACCTTCGCCGGCTTTTTTACCTCGATGCGGGGCAGACGCGCCGCCTTCGCAAAGAGCGCCTCTGCGGAGATTGCAAGCCCCGGCGCGATGGCCCCGCCAAGGAACTCGCCCTTCTTCGAGATCACATCGAAGGTGGTCGCCGTGCCCATGTCGACCACGATGGTCGGGCCACCGAACTTGTCGAACGCGGCAACGCAGTTGGCGATTCGGTCCGCTCCGACCTCCGCAGGGTTATCCGTCAGTACCGGCAGACCGGTCCTCACACCGGGCTCAATAAAGAGTGGCTTAACCTTGAAGTAAAGTTCGCAGACTTGGCGCAGCATCCAGTCCAGCGGCGGCACCACCGAGGAGACAGCGATCCCGTCGACGACACTCAGTTCAAGGCTGCGCTGCACGAAGATGTTCTGAAGCGTGCTGCCGAACTCATCGGTGGTCTGGCCGGAGGGCGTCGTCATCCGCCAGTCCGCTGCAACCTCCGCCGGCGCGCCGCCCGTGCCCAGCTTGTACAGCGCGAACACCGTGTTGGAGTTCCCTACATCGATCGCCAGCAGCATCGTCTTTCCCCTTGCGCCCGGCGGCTACCTGCTGCGGACGCCGCCTGAGAGAACTATACGGCGCACGCCATCATCGCCGTCGACCATGAGGAAGCCATCCGCCGTGAGGCCGCACGTGACGCCAGTATAGCCGCCCGCCTCGTCCACCTCGACGCGCTTGCCCCGCACCCAGCTGGAAGCGCTCGAGAACCTCTGGAGAAGCCCAACAGCGTCTGTTTCGAGCAGATGGATCTCCCGGTCAAGCGCACGCAGCAGCGCCGCCAACAGAGGCTCCCGAAGCCATGCTGTACCCGTCTCGCGCCGCAGCGAAGTCGCCAGTAATGCCAGCTCCAGGGGGAACTCGGCGTGGTTGACGTTGATCCCGATCCCGATCACGGCATACCGCAGCGTCGCAGGCTCGCCCTTGGCCGCGGAAGCGATGGCGGTCTCGACCAGGATGCCGCCACATTTCCTGCCACGGAGAATGAGGTCGTTCGGCCAGCGAATATCCGGCTCCAGGCCGATCATCCCCGCGATGGCGGCCCGCGCTGCAAGACCCGTCGCCAGCGAGAGATGCAGGGCCAGCGCCAGCGCCAGCCGCGGCCGCACGAGCACACTGACATAGAGCCCATCGCCGGCCGCAGAGTGCCACGCATGACCTCCGCGTCCCCGGCCCGCAGTCTGCTCATCGGCCGTCCAGACGCCGCCAGCCGCACCGGCCTGTGCGGCTTCGAGCGCCAGCGTACTGGTCGAGCCGACAGAAGGGAAGTGGTGAATGAGGCCGGCAAACTGCGTGGCCCGGATTCCAGCTTCAACCGCAGCCACATCGAAGGTCGCCGCCTGGGTCATCCTCTAAGCCTAAATTGCATTCGCCTGCTGCAGGGCCTGCTTCATGCCGGCCCAGCTGACGCGCGTCGAGGCCTCCGGTGTGCCGCCGCCCTTCCAGTGTGTCTCGAGGCTCACCGCATCGCGATAGCCCGCCTGCTTGAGCGCGCGAAACTGTGCCGCCCAGTCGATATAGCCCTTATCGACCGGTGCCCACTCTGTCTTACCCGCAGCGTCTTTGATCGCATTCTTGCAATGGCAGTGATGGATGCGGTCCTTCGGGATCGCCTCCCAGCCCGCGGGAAAGGCGTCCAGTTCACCCCGCATCACTGCGTTGCCCGGGTCCCAATTCAACGCAAGATGACGCGACGGAATGCCGGCCAGCGTCGCGGCAGACTCGCGCCCGGTAGCCGTGTTACAGGCAAACTCATTCTCCAGCACCAGAAGGATGCCCTGCCGGCCGGCCGTCTCTGCTGCGCTCTGCAGCTTGTCATTGATCGCCTTCCGATAGGGCGTCACGTCCTCAAGCCGCCAGAAATCAAAACACCGAACCTTGTTCGTCCCAAATGCCTTGGCCAGCTCAATCGACCGCGCGAGTACCTCATCCTGCTGCTTGAAGTTCTCATCCGCGCCGAACTGATCGCGCTGCTCGGCATATTTCGAAAGTGGAGCCCCGGGCCAATCTACCTTGAACAACGGGCTGGCGATGTCTGTCACCTTCAGCTTGTACTTGGTCAGAATTTTATTGGCGTCCGCAATCTCCGCATCAGAGAGTTTCTGCAGATTTTTCCCGCCGATCCCCCGTAGCTCCACCCACTGCAGGCCAAAGTCATTCGCGATGACTGAGCAGGCATGGTCGAAGTCGTTCGAGATCTCATCCGAGATGACCGCGATGTGAAACGGGCTGCCGGCAGCCATGGCGGCAAAGCTGCGCCGAGCCGTGGCAAGTGCCCCCGCGGCCGTGTAGGCCCTGGCGACAAAGCTGCGACGAGTGATGATGGGCATAAGGCAATCCTTCCTTCTCCGGCGATACAGCTTTCGCAACAGTGTAGTCAATCCGGGCCGCGCCTGGCGCTGTGCTCCGAGGAGCGGCTTCACTTAGAAGATCAGAATAGGATCTTTACCGACGCCTGCAGCGTCCTGCCGCCGCCCACACCGTTCACGCTGCCCTGGCCGCTTCCTAGCGTGCTGGTCACCGTGCCGAAGTTCGACGCGCTCAGGGTTCCGGTATTCGGATTCGCAAACTGCGGCGTGTTGCTCAGCTGGAAGCCCTCGATCCGTGTCTCTGCCGAGGCCTCACGGAAGATTGGAAAGCTCTTGAAGAGAGAAAAGTTATCCTGGATATAGCCCGGACCACGGAACTGGTTTCGCCCCGTGTTGCCGACCGTCACTCCGGTAGGCTGCGCGAATGCCGTCGGATCAAACCACGGATGAGCCGTGCCGATGCCCTTCAGCTTGCGATACACCCCGACCAGGTTCGCCGTCTGCGCCGTCCCCGGCGTGTTCAGCGAGCCGCTGTTGGCGTTCACAATGAACGGCAACCCCGAGACAGCGGAGATAATGCCCGAGACCTTCCAGCCGCCAAGAACAAACTGTGCCGGCCCCGAGCTGAAGTAGCGATGACCCCGGCCTGCCGGAAGCTCATAGGTAAAGCTCTGCTCGTAGTTCAGCGTGCGATCGTAGTCCGCCGGCGCATAGTTGCGACGAAGCTCCGCGAAGAACTGCAGCCCGCCATCATCCCCGCTGGCGTAGTTCAGTGTCCGGCTCCAGGTGAAGGCGCTCGTCAGCGACAGGCCCTTTGAAAAACGCCGCGTCAGCTGCGTCTGCATGGACTGGTAGTTGGAAGAGAAGCCGGCATACAGCACCGTCGTTCCCGCGGTCCGCTTGAAGGCAATGTTTTCCGGCTCGGACGCGACCCCACCTCCGAGAAAGCTCGGATAGTTAATGTTCTGCGCCACCGGCATATGGACACCGTGGTTCGCCACATACGCCAGTTGAAACGAGAGGTCACCTGGAAACGCCTGCTGCACTGCAACGTTCCACGATTCAACATAGGGATTGTAGTAGTTCTGCGGAATGACGTTATAAGCTTGGCTGTTGAGCTGCGGCGTCGTCGTGGCAGAGATCTGGATCACGCCGTTTGCCGGAATTGCCACCGGCACCGGCACCGGAAAGCCCTTCTCGAAGGTGGACGTCGTCCCATCGCTCAGCAGTGCTGGTCCATAGGTAAAGCCCGGCTGAAAGCTGTTGTTCGCCCGCACCGGGTAGTTATACGCGTAGCTGTTATCCGGAAACGGCGTATAGCTCAGGCCAAAGCCGCCACGAACTACCGTGTTGTCCGTCGCCCGGTACGAGAAGCCGGTACGCGGAGCAAAGTAGTTATACCGCGTCTGCACGCCAAGGTTCGAAGGATTGCCGCCCAGCCCGGCCAGTACAAGCTGGTTGGTCGTTGGATCGTAGTTCGAGAACCCGCCTGCAATCTTCGGCGTCGCTGGCGGATAAAACTCCCACCGCACGCCAAGATCCACCGTCAGCTTCGGCGACACCAGCCATTTGTCGCTTGCGAAGGCGAAGAACCACCACTGCCGATACGCCGGAAAGAAGGTGTTCAGATCGCGGCCCGATTGGCTCGGCAGATCAAGCAGGAAGCTCGCCATATCATTTGCCACGTTCGTCTTCGTACCGACCCCGCTGAAGATCGACGCCGTCTGATTCTCCCCAAAGGTGTACGCGCCGCGTGGACTGAACGTCTGGTCCTGCAGCAGGTCGTCCCGCACCCGGCGCAGGTCGACACCAAACTTTACCGAGTGGTTGCGAATCGTCTTCGTCCAGTTATTCACAAAATCGATGTTTGCCTCAGCGCGAATCCAGGGCACCGAAGCCGAGTAGCCGATGATCGGGCTCGAAAAGTTCCCAAGCGTAACCCCCACCTGCCCGCTCGTAAATGGGCTGATGTTGACACCCGGAACGCCGAGCGTCGTCGCGTCGTTCGAGCCATAATCACTCGGCTGCGCATCGTTATGCAGGTGAGCCACGCCGAAGCGCGCCTCCGTAAAAAGCGTCGGCGAAAAGACGTGATCGTAGTTCAGCCCGGTGCTGTACGCCTTCTGGTTTCCCGTACCCTGGAAGCCGCCGCCCGCTGGTCCACCGGCAAACGCACCGAATGCCGCCTGTTGATAGGTCAGCACCCGCTGCCAGCTGTAGCGCCCGCTCAGATGGTTCTTCTCATTCAGCGCGTAATCGATCTTGATGTCGTAGCTGTCCGTCGTCTTCGTAAACGGCAGGTTGGTGACGTAGTTGTTTGTCGGTGCAGCGAGATTCGACTGGTTCTGGTTGGGCTGCGGCAGCAGCTTCATTATCGCCAGCGAGACCGGGTTCACCCGGCTGATCGGAATCTGGTTATTCGCAAACTTCGCACGATTCGAGCCATCCGGATTGCCCGTTGCCGGATCGTAGATCTGGCCCGCAGATGAGGTAAGCGGCGGGCTGAGATCGATGAAGCCGGCAGCATTCGGCGTATAAAACGACGGCGGCGGCAGCGTAAACGTATTCGAAACCGCCTCATGATCTGACGTGCGGAGATAGTCGCCGAAGAAGAACAGTTTGTCCTTGATCACCGGACCGCCAATACTCCCGCCAAAGTAGTTATACGAAAGGTGTCCCAGCGGGCCGGCGAAGTACGAACGCGCATTCACGGCGCTGTTCTGGATGAACTCAAACGCCGACCCGTGAAAGGCGTTGGTGCCGGACTTCAGCGTCACGTTCGTCACTGCACCGATTGCGCGCCCAAGCTCCGCTTCAAAATTGTTTGTCGAAATATCCACTGACTGAATAGCCTCCGCCGGAGGGATGATGATCTGCAGCAGCCCTGTCCGCTCATCATCGTCGATACCTTCAATCTGGTACAGATTGCCCATGCGTGGAACCCCGTTCGACTCCGTCTGTAGCGCACTCTGGGCGTTGAAGAACTGCGAGTGCTGAAAGGTCGCCGGCGTCGTTCCCGGAACCAGGTTCAGCAGCGATTGAAAGTTCCGATTGGTGCCGAGCGGCAGGTCAGCTACCTGCTGTTGCTCAAGCTTGGTGCTGATATCCGCGCGATCCGTCTGTAGCAACGGCGGAGCCGTCGTAACCAGCACCGTCTCACTCGCGCTGCCCGTGACAAGACCAACGTCCACCCGGGTCGACGAGTTGCTCAGCAGGTCAATGTGCTCGTGCGAGTCGCGTTTGAATCCCGGCGCTTCGACCGTCACCGTGTAGTTCCCCGGCTGCAGCCCCGGCAAACTGTAGTTGCCGCTCGCGTTCGTAACTGTCTCCTGGACAACGCCGGTCTCGGTCGCCGTCACCGTCACCTTTGCATTGGCGACCGTCGCGCCGGTGCTATCCGTCACCATTCCCAGCATGGTGCCATTCACCGCCTGGGAAAACCCGCACGGCACGCCACAAAGTAGAACCAGGGCAAAGGAAAGAAGCGCAAGACGCAAGCGAAGCTGCACGGAAGCCTCCAACGATGGTTTCAGACTCAAAGCTGATTCATCTAGGTTCTAAAAGCAGACGAAACACTACGGCGATTCAAACCCCGTCGTCAATACCTGATTCCTTACCCGTCCCTAGCGAGCAACCGCTATCCAGGCAAGGCCAGCTACAGCACCCCGCCTTGATGCTGGCCCGTCCGCAGTTCCACCCGGAACTCCACCTCGCGGTCGGTCATCAGGTCCCACCCGAACCCGACCACTTCGTCGTCCGAGACCTCCGTCACCCGCACGCCTTCCCAGCTCAGCTTCCCGCTCTGCCACGCCAGCCCGTCAGCACCCCAGGCCACCATCGCGTGGAAACCCACAAAGAGCAACAACCCCCGCGATTTGACCGCGATGACCGAGACCACCGGCTTCAATCCAATATGCGTGCAGCGCTCCGGCGCCATCGTCTTGACCACATACGCATACCCGCCCGCCACCGCGCACAACTCATCCGGATCAGGGCACGCAAATACCCCGGTCGGCATGGACGCACTCGTAAACCCCAGCGCACACGTCGCCAGGAAGCTGCCTCCTGCCCGCGGCCGCACCATCAGCAGCAACGCCCCTCGCGCCAGCGCATCCTCTTCGCCGGCAATCTGCAGCGGATAGGTAAACTGCCGTGCCGGCGCGATCATCGGCGGCCGGGCAAGCACCTCCGCCGTCCAGCTCTGCTGAAACGCCATCAGCCCATCGCCTCAAGCGCCTGCTCCATGTCCTCGATCAGGTCGATCGCCGCCTCGCATCCCGCGCTCATTCGGATAAATCCCTCTGCTACCGCATCCGACCCCCATCGCGCCCGCCGCTCGGCCGTCGTCGTGATCCCGCCGAAGCTCGTCGCCTCCGTCACCAGCCTCGCCCGCGAAAGAAACCGCTCCGCCGTCGCTTGGTCACGCAGCGTAAAGCACAGCACCGGCCCGAAGTACCGCATCTGCCCTGCCGCCACAGCATGCCTCGGATGCGTCGCCAGCCCTGGGTACAACACATTCGTCACCTCCCGCCGTCCAGCCAGGAATCGCGCAATCGCCAGTGCGTTGGCCGATGATCGCTCCAGTCGCAGCGGCAGCGTCGCCAGCGATCGCAGCGCCAGCCACGCCTCCATCGGCCCAACGATCCCGCCCGTCATCGTCCGCCAGCGATCGATCTTCGTCAGCAGCTCGCGATCCTTCACCGCCACGTGTCCGAGCAGCAGGTCGCTGTGGCCCGACATCGACTTTGCATCCGAAGCCACTGAAAAGTCCGCGCCGAGCGAGAGTGGCTTCTGTGCCAACGGCGTGGCCGTCGTATTATCGACAGCCACCAGTACCCCTGCCGCATGCGCCTGCTCGCACAGCCCGGCGATGTCGCAGATCTCCATGGTCGGATTACTCGGCGTCTCCAGCCACAGCAGCCGCGCCCCAGCGAGCAGTCCCGCCTGCGCCTCACCCGCCGGCGCCATCCGCAGCGTCACCCCCATGGCGACGAAGTACTCCTCAAGCAGCGCCCGTGCCATGAAGTACGCATTCGACGGCAGCACCACCGCATCGCCTGGTCGCAGCACCGCGCCAAAGACCGCCGCGCACGCTGCCATGCCCGAGGCAAAGACCCGTACCTCGGCCTCATGTCCTGGCCCCGACTCGAGCAGCCCGATCGCCCCTTCGAGCGCAGTCCACGTTGGATTATGCGAGCGCGCATAGCTATACGTGTTTGTCGGATCACCCGGCGCATGAAAAGGCGCCGCAAATACCGGCCCGGCATGCAGCGGTTCCCCGGCCCTCATCGGAGTCAGCGTAGCCCGCAGAATCTTCGTCTCATCGCGCATAGCCTATCTTCTCAGGTCGCCTCAACTTCGGAAGTGCTCCCAACCGCCCGGCAGCAGCGGCTCGCGCCCGCCGTCGTCCCGCACCAGTGTCACACCCAGTCTCGCCCGAACAATGTTCCCGACGGCCGTAATTGCCACATTCGCGATCCGCCGTGGCACCTTTACCCCCGGCCCGGCCGTAAACAGCAACTCGTAATCCTCGCCCCCATGCAGCGCCGCCTCAAGTGCACGCCCCGCAGGCAGCCGCGCCGCAAGGGGATGCAACGGCAGCGCCGCCGCATTAACCTTCGCACCGACCCGCGAAGCACGACACAGGTGCGCCAGGTCGGTCGACAGCCCATCACTTATATCCATGCATGCCGTAGCCAGCCGCCTCCGTAGCAGGGCTTGTCCAACCGCCAGCCGTGGCTCAGGAAACATCTGGGGATGCCGCTCCCACGTCCCCGCCCTCACCCGCCGCCCGCCTCCCGCCTCGATCGACGCCAGTTCTGCCGCTGCTCCGCCAAGCGCTCCCGTCATGTACAGGACATCCCCAACCCGCGCTCCGTTCCTCCGCAAAGCCCGACCCGCAGGCGCGCTCCCGATCAGCACGATATCGGCCAGCAGCGACTTCCCCGGAGCCTCGGCCGTATCACCGCCAGCCAGCGGAACAGCATACCGCTCCGCCAGCCCCCGCAGCCCTCGCAGAAATCCGTCCGTCCATCCCTGCGCCGTCCCGGCAGGTAGCGCCAGCGAGAGGAACGCCGCTATCGGCGCAGCCCCCATCGCCGCCAGGTCGCTAAGCCCGCGCGCCAGGCAGCGATGGCCCGCCGACTCCGGTGAGTGCCAGTCCCGCCGAAAATGCCTGCCCTCCAGGCTGAAGTCCGTCGTAACCAGCAATTCCGCACCGGCGGGTGGCCGCAGAATGGCGCAATCATCCCCGATGCCCAGCCGCACCGCGCGACTCGGGTGGCCCGCAAACTCCTTCCGTATACGCTCGATCAGCGCAACCTCGCCCAGCTGTCGGGTAGCTTTCCTCATCTTTGAAGGAGCATACAGCTACCACTCTGGACTGGACCGCTGAGGTTACTACCTGCCCACCCCGGTTGCAAGGCCGCGAACGGTTTGGTAACCTTACCTAGTACCCAAGGGATTTGCGCATCCCGAATGACGATTGGTGTTTGTTATATCGTCCGGCGTCAGCGTTAGTCCTCGTGCCGCTGCAATTCGCGGTCAAATCCGGGCTAAGGTCTCCGCTTGAGTCTCAAAAAACGCCATTACATACTCTTCGTTACGCGCGACACTGACGGCAGCCTTCGCAAGGTTCCGGTCCCGCTCTATTACGCATACGTCTTCGTTGCCGTCGCTGCTATCGGACTCTTTAGCATCGTTGGCCTCGCTGGATCGTACTCCCGTATGCTCATCAAAACCTCTCGTTTCAACGATCTCCGGCGCGATCACGATTCGCTTCGCAAGGATTACGCTTCGCTCGAGAAGCAGGAGCACGAGAAAGATGTCCAGGCCGCCTCGCTTGGCTCGCTCGCCAGCGAAGTCTCAGTCCTCTACGGCCTCACCGCCAGCAAGCTCGCCGTTCCCATGAGCCGCATCAGCTTCAACAAAAAAGGCGCGAAGGCCGTCGATGCCTCGATCACCGCGCCCCCTTCGGCCGGCACCACCGCCAACTTCACCGACGAGAGTTACTTCAAGTCGCTTGACTCCTTCTACGCCCTGCGCAACTCGGCCATGAGCGGCATGACCACTCGCGGCCTCTCAAGCAGCATCGGCGCCGCAACCGGCCTCGGCGGCATCTCCGGTTTCAACGATCTTGACGCTGGCGCCGATGCCCCCTCCATCTGGCCCGTCATCGGGCCCATTACCAGCAGCTTCGGCCAGCGTGAAGACCCCGTCCTCGGCAACGGCGAAGGGGAGTTCCACAAGGGTATTGACATTGGCGCGCCGAATGGTACTCCAATCATCGCTACCGCCGACGGTGTTGTTCGTTCCGCCGAAATGGCCAACGGCTACGGCCGCGAGGTCATCATCGACCACGGCCACGGTGTAGCTACCCTCTTCGGCCACATGTCCGGATTTGCTGTCATGAGCGGCCAGAGCGTTCGTCGCGGGCAGGTGATCGGCTATGTCGGCCACAGTGGCCGCACCACTGGCGCACACCTTCACTACGAAGTCCGTATCGGTAATACCCCGATCAACCCGCACAAGTTCCTGCGCATGACACTGGCTGAAGCAGGCGGTGAAAACCACAGCGGTAGCTAAGCACCTTACTCGACCGAAACAACGCCCCGCCTGCGCGATTCGCAGACGGGGCATTGTTGTGCAGGACTACTGGTTACAGGATCTACTCGCCCTTGGCCGTCGCCGTACTACCACCCGTGTAGGTCACATGCCAGACGATCTTCGAACCATCATCCGTCACAAACAGTGACCCGTCCTTCGCCACCGTCACACCGACCGGCCGGCCCCAGACACCACCGTCCGGCGTAACAAACCCCGTTAGGAAGTCCTCATACTCACCCGTTGCGTGTCCATCCTTCATCGGCACACGGATTACTTCATACCCGCCCCGTCGCGCGCGATTCCACGATCCATGCTCGGCTGCAAAGGCATCGCCGTGGTATTCACTCGGGAAAGCATCCGGGCCGTTGACCGCGTCGGGATAGAAGGTCATCTCCAGCGAAGCCATGTGCGGCTGCACCAATACATCCGGTGTAATTACTTTTGACTTTAGCTCTGGATGCTTGCCCATGAGGCGCGGGTCTTGGTGCTCGCCCATGTAGTACCACGGCCAGCCATAGAAGCCATCTTCTTTGACGCTCGTAATGTAGTCGGGAACCAGATTGTTGCCGAGCCGGTCGCGCTCGTTGGTCGAGCACCACAGTTGCCCGGTGATTGGATTGATCGCCTCACCGACGCAGTTGCGGATGCCGCTCGCATACACCTTCAAGAACTTGCCTTCGGGCGTAAATTCAAGCACGTCGGCCCGATGAAACTCGTTGGGGTGCGTGTCAGGATCATCCAGATTCGAACCCGACCCGACCGACACCAGCATGCGCTTTCCGTCCGGCATGAAAACAATATCGCGGGTCCAGTGTCCGCCGCCCCGAAGCTGCGCGAAGCCCGGCAGCTGCGGCACGATCTTCTCCGGCGCGCCGCTAGCTACCAGGTCGCCCGACTTATAAGCAAAGCGCACCACCGAGTCTGTATTCCCGACGTAAATCCACTTGGGATTCGGCCCCAGAGGATAGAACGCAATCCCGAACGGCAGGTTCAGTCCTGATGCGAAGGTGGAGATCTTCTCTGCCTTACCGTCCGGCCCCACCCCGCGCATCACAATGATTTTGTCGCCGTGTGAGTCCGCCATAAACAGGTCGCCGTTCGGCGCTGTCCGGATCAACCGCGGCTCCGTGAAGCCATCAGCATACATCTGGACTTTGAAGCCCGCCGGCGCTATCGGCATCGCGCCATCCGGGCGCGGGACAAGACTCGGCCCGTTATCGACCGATTCGTCCTCCTTAGGCTCCGGCAGGTCGGCAACCGTAATCTTGCGAAAGACACCCGGCTTTTGCTGTGAGTAATCGGCGAAGGCCGCCTGCCCGGTAATCGTTGTCGCATTCTGCGCCAGGATCGCCGGCACAGAAAACAGCAGCAGTGGAAGCGTGGCGAGGAGTGCAGAAGTTGGGCGTCGTCTTGGCGTCATAGCAATCATCTCCGGTAGAAACATCTAGTCAGATGCGGCGAACGAAGCCTATGGTGCCTGTTTCTCAGGCGCCGCCAGCTCACGTAACAGCTCGACCGGTATGTTCGCCGTAAGCACCGTCCGGTCCTTACTCTGGCCGATCTTTATCGAATCCACCATCTGGCGCATCGCCGCATTCGGCGCCGCCGACGTTCCTGCCCGCACCTGCGCGTCCATCTGCACCTGCTGGATGGAACGGAAGAGGTTCAGCACAGCAGAGAGCGCCTCGGTCGACTGCGCCGCATCCGCCTGGCTCGACGAGAGCTCCTCGATCCGCAGCCGGATCGTTCCAAGGTAGCGCACACTGGCCACCAGCGTCGTGTCCTCGCCCACTGGCAGCCGCAGCCCAAAGAGTGTAATTGACCCGCTATCTGAGAATGGCAGGCCCACATGGCCGATTGCCCACGCGCTCGAGAGCACCGGCACATCGCTGTAACGCGCCGAGAGCAGGGAAGCGCCGCTGAATGGCAAAGCCGCCGCACGATGGCGATCGAGCATCGCGTGAATCTGCTCCGTAGTCGGCATATTGCTCGCCGCAATCGTGTCATATCCAAGCTGCGTCACCCGCAGGTGCCGTCCCTGCGAACCCGCAATCTCGCCAACCGGGATTGTGAAGATCTTGTGCCCGGCATAGCTCTCCTCGGACGTAGCGATGCCGGTAAGGTACCGCTCCAGCCGCCCCCCATCAAACCGCCCCTCAAAGACCTCGGAGTAGGCCACCGGCCCGTTTGGCCCTCGCGGATCATCCATGCGGTGCAGCGCGAAGGCAATCGCATCCAGATCCCGCTCTGGCACAATCCCGGTCGCGTCGATGAACTGCTGAAAATCCGGGCTGCGCGCCACCGTCGTTTTGTCAAAGTGGGTCGCCGCCCGCAGTGGCTTCAGGTTGGCATAGACAATCGCATCGCACTCAGGCAGCAGCCGCGCCGCTTCAGGGGGAGCCTTCGCCCGCAGCGCCACAGCGCCTGCGAGCGCCGCAACCAGGCCCAGCACTACCAGCATCGAGTAGCGCGTCGGCTTACGCACGGTCACCCGCAGAGCCACAATGAACAAACTTACCGGCCGCGTAATCGCTCATCGACTAATCAACAAAGCCTCATCAGCAGCATAGCCGATCCAGTACGCGGGTACTACGTAGTAACGCCCGCATAAGGCAGGAACAGCTGGAAGAGAGTCCAGCTATCTCCCGGTCGCTGACTGCTGCGTACCAGCAGCCATCCTTTGTGCCGCTCTACAATCTCCTTGCTCACCCACAGCCCCAGGCCTGTACCGCCCATGCCCTTGGTTGTGTAAAACGCTTGTCCGAGATGCTTCTTAGTCTCCGCGCTGATGCCGCTCCCTGTGTCCGCCACCGTCATCACGACGCCTCCCGCACCAGTGTGCCGATCGACCGCCTCTCGCACCCGAATTCGCAGGCAGCCATCTACTCCGTGCATAGCCTCAATCGCGTTGCGGACCAGGTTGCTCAGCACCTGCCGGATCTCGCTCTCAAGGCAGACAATTGGCTCCGTCGCCCGCTCTCGTCGCTCCACTGTAATGCGTGCGCTGTCCAGCTTCGCCTGGTAGAGCTCCAGTACCGACCCCAGAATCGCCGACGGCCGTACCGCCTGCGGACTCGTTGACTGCTTGTAAAACCGCAGCGACTGCGACGTGATCAGCGCGACCCGCTGCAGCTCCTTGTCCGCCATCTCCATGTACTTTTTCATCTCGCTCATCTCGTCTGAATGCTCGGCGAGATAAAGCAGGTTCATGACGGATTCCAGAGGATTATTGATCTCGTGTGCGATCGATGCTGCCAGTCGCCCCACCGCCGCCAGCTTTTCGCTCTCGCGCAGTGCTGCCTCAAACTCGACCCGCGACGTCACATCCATCTGGATGCCCACGTAATGAGTCAGCTCTCCCTCGCGATTACGAATCGGCGAAACCGATAGCTCATTCCAAAAGGCAGTCCCATCTTTCCGGTAATTCTTCAACACCACTACCACTTCACGCTGCGTCCGGATGGCCTCGCGAATCAGAGCCAGTCCAGGCTGCTGGCGATCTTCACCCTGCAGAAAACGACAGTTTCTGCCTTGGACCTCCTCCAGGCTGTACCCCGTCATCACTTCAAACGCCGGGTTGACGTACACCAGCGGCATATCCGGAAGGCCTGCGTCTGCCACCGTAATCCCGTTGGTGACTGAGCGGAAGATACGCCGGTTCAGGTGCAGTTCCTCAAGCGCCGATTGGTACCGCCAAGCGAAAGCGCGATGCGTGTACAGGATTACACTCAGTTGCGCTAGGGTCGCGGCCGGCTCTTGGGGCAGCACGATGATGCCTTCAAACTCCTGCTCGCCCCCAGTCGCAACCGCAGGCAGCGGGCCGCTATCTCTGGACCGCACAGCGATCAGTGCCGGGTTAAGCCGGTCTGCCTGCTCCTCGCCGCCCTGCAGAACGGAACGAATCCTGCGTGCAATGCTCTCATCGGCGATAATCAGACCCAGCCGGTGCAGCAGACCGGCATTCAGGGAGGATTCGTCGAGAAGTGTCGGAGTCAGCTCGAGTTGCGAGGCGACGCTCTCAATCAGCCGGCGATTTGTAGGGTCCTGTACCAGAATCCCCACACTCACGCTTGACCCCGCAGACTCGGCACTCTGCTCGGAGATAGACCGCGCGAACGTCTCTGTGTCCGACTTCTTCATCCCCGAACCAACCTCCCGGAGCTCTCGGGCTCCGCTCCATCCTCAACATCGCTGGCGCCATACTTCCGCCCGTAGCTCAAATCCAACAGTGAGATGTGAATCGCTGGCAGGCGTTCAGCATCTGTAGAGATGGATGCACGCTTTGGTCGTACAATCGCCCGTCAAAGTGGCCGGGAAGCCGCATCGGCAATCTTCGTTGCAGCGTCAACGCGGCTATGCTAAAGTTTGATCTTGCGGCGCACTCTGCGTGGACAAGGCTGCACGTGTCAACGTCCGGTCTGCAGAGGGTAAGGCAAGGCTGTTTCGAGCTGGCGTAGCTCAGCTGGTAGAGCTCCTGATTTGTAATCAGGCGGTCGGGGGTTCAAGTCCCTTCGCCAGCTCCAGTTCTTCTCAGCCGCAACACACGGATTTGGTTGTACTGCCGCCGTTCTGGCGCGCAGGCCTGCTGCCACTCCATCAAGCGCATAGTTCACCCGCCACGATTCGCTGTTCAAATCGGCCTGCGGGAGCTTGACAGACGACGTACAGGCTGCGTTTCAGGCAGCTGCAGCAGACGTGCACAGGTGGCCGAGCGGTTAATGGCAGCAGACTGTAAATCTGCCACTCTTCGAGTTACGGAGGTTCGAATCCTCCCCTGTGCACCACTCATTTGTTGTGCACCATTTTTGCAGCACAAGTCGTATGAGGCAGGTTAGGCACACGTTGGACTTCAGCCCCGCCGGCACCGGACGCATGATCGTTGCGCTCGCCGTTCTGGCAGCCCTGGCAGCATCCGCCTGGTTCACGATGGACCCAGGCAAGTACCGTGCACTCTGCCTTGTTTTGCTAGGCTTCTTCGCCTTTCGCGTCGTCCTTGGACGAATGCGCGCAAGGTAAAGGTAGAATCAGGCCGCACCGGAAAACGTCATGCGTCAACCGCTCGTTTTTGGTAGGCTTGTAAGGTTGAATGTAACGCGCTGGCGTAGCTCAGTGGTAGAGCACTCCCTTGGTAAGGGAGAGGTCGAGAGTTCAAGCCTCTCCGTCAGCTCCAGAGTTTCAGTTTAGGTGTTGTGCGGGTCTGTAACGCGGGAGTAACTCAGTGGTAGAGTCACAGCCTTCCAAGCTGTTGGTCGCGGGTCCGATTCCCGTCTCCCGCTCCATCATGTAGACGGTAGCTTCAAACGAAGTACGCAGGAGAGGTGTTTTGAAGACGATGTATGAGCAGGCAGTACTCTCGGTCGAAGACCCCCAGCGGTTTGGCGCGGTCCACTCGGCCATTGAGTCGTCGTTCTCCACTTCAAACGTGGCCGCGTTCTTCAAGTCGCTCCATCGCTCCGGCCTGCGAATCAGGGATTTTGAGACCGTCCTCCAGAAGAAAGTCCTGGGCGAAGCCGCTGTCGTGGAGTATGCGCAACTCGGCAACTCCGACCAGGGCCAGATCCGCGAGTTCTATCTCGCCAGCCTGGAGCAGGTCGACCCTGCACTCCGGCAGAAGTTTTTCAAGTTGTACGCGTACTACTGAGTTCCACAGATCATTGTTCCTCTTCATCCCCGGCACGGCCGGCCAACATATTAGGAGAGATTTATCATGGGCAAGGAAAAGTTTGACCGGTCGAAGCCGCACGTGAAC